>NZ_CALPCS010000008.1 GCF_943193065.1 Veillonella agrestimuris | reverse complement strand
TTTTTTTGCAAAAAAATAATGTTGGTTGTGCCACCTTGATGGTGACACCCCAACATTTATTATAGAACCATAAAAAAGCACCCTGCATTAGGATTACCTAACAGGGTGCTTTTTTGTGCAACTTTCACGTTGGAAATATCGTTTTGTACAGTGTTTTGTGGTACAATTATTTAGAAAGTTCTATATAATTCTATATAGTGGGAACTTTCATAGATACATAATTTGGAGGTACCATGTTAGAGTTAAAACCGATGATCCATAAGTTTCGGATGAAAGATACATATTACTGTTTAGATGTAAATAGTGGTATTATTCATATTATTGATGAACTTATTGATAAAGTATTAGATATATATGACGGCACAAATCGCGAGGCTGTCCATGCTGCACTAGATGCTACTGAAGAAGCAAATGAATTAAATGAAATTATGGATGAGTTAGATGAACTCATCGAGGCAGAGCAATTATTTGCTCCTATGAGTAGAGAGTTTAAACTTGTTGTGGAAGAGAAGCCTATTGTAAAAGCATTGTGCTTAAATATTGCGCACGATTGCAATTTGGCTTGTAAATATTGTTTTGCTAGCCAAGGTGATTACGGCGGTGTAAAACGAGAATTGATGAGCTTTGATGTGGCAAAGCGGGCCGTTGATTTTCTCATAGAAATGAGTGGTCCTCGTCAACATTGTGAAATTGACTTCTTTGGTGGTGAACCATTGTTGAATTGGGATGTTGTAAAACAGACTGTAGAATATATTGAGTCAATCCAAGAGAAATATAATAAGATCTTTAAACTTACGTTGACTACTAATGGTATGTTATTGACGCAAGATAAAATCGACTATGTAAACGAACATAAAATGAGTTTAGTGCTCTCCTTAGATGGTCGTGAAGATGTACACAATGCGATGCGTCCTGTTGCTGGTAGTGGCGCAGAGTCCTATAAATATATTGCTAAAAATCTCATCAATGCTGTTAAACAACGTCATGGATTAGAATATTATGTACGAGGCACATATACCCATAAAAACCTCGATTTCACAAAAGATGTAATGGCTATGTCTGATTTAGGCTTTGAACATTTGTCTATGGAACCTGTAGTAGGGGAAGAGGGCGACTATGTTCTTCGTGAAGAAGATTGGCCAATATTAGAAAAAGAATATGAAAAATTAGCAGATATCTATTTGGAGCGCCAAAAAGAAGGATGGGGAGAGAAATTTAACTTCTTCCACTTCCGCATGGATTTGTATCGTGGTCCATGCATGGCAAAACGTTTGCGCGGTTGTGGTGCTGGTCATGAATATATGGCTATCGTTCCAAATGGTGATATTTATCCGTGTCACCAATTTGTAGGAAAAGAAGATTTCATTCTTGGTAATGTATATGACGGATTACAAAATACAGAGATTCCTACAGAATTCAGAAATACGCACGTATTCTCTAAACAAACATGCGCTGAATGTTGGGCTAAATTTTTCTGTTCTGGCGGATGTCATGCCAATAATATTACCCTTGGCGGCGATTTAGAAACGCCTTATGAATTTGGCTGCCGTTTACAAAAGAAACGTATTGAATGTGCCATTATGATCCAAGCTGAATTAGAGCAAGCTGGCATTGATGGTAGTATCCCGGTAGCTTTGGGATAAGTAATTAAATGAACCGTATACGATGTCCTATAGAGATGTCATAGGCGGAGGAGATGTAATAGGAGCCACTATGGACATTAGCGTGAATACAACACAAACTATTGAACGATGGGGAATCCGATTTACAGGTGTTGTGCAAGGGGTCGGGTTTCGACCCCTTCTTTCTTTATTAGCCCATGAACTAGAACTTACAGGCTTTGTCTATAATGATGGACTTGGTGTGTATGCTCAGGTACAAGGGGGCATAGAACATTTAGAACGATTTGTGGAACGCATCGATAGAGAGAAACCTCGGTTATGCCGTATTACGCACAGACAAATCGATCTGTTGCCAATACAAGAGGAGAAGAGCTTTTCGATTTTACCTTCTCCAAAAGAAGGAGATATAGAAACATTTATTAGTGCTGATACGGCTCCTTGTGATGATTGTCTTCGAGAAATGGGAGAACTAGGGCGCCGTCATGACTATGCTTTCACGAATTGTACTAATTGTGGTCCTCGTTATTCCATTATTGAAAGTATGCCCTATGATCGGATGAGAACAACCATGAGTGAATTCCCTATGTGTGAATCTTGTTCTAAAGAATATAGGGAGGTTACAAATCGCAGGTACCATGCAGAACCGAATGCATGCAACGATTGTGGTCCTCACTATACATTGGTTGATAATAAGGGACGATCTATTCTTTGTGATGATGTATTTAAAACGACGAGACAATACATTGCAGAGGGGGCCATTGTAGCTGTCAAAGGGGTTGGTGGCTATCATTTAGTGTGTAATGCGTTAGATGATGAGGCTGTACTCACTTTGCGGGAGCGGAAAGGGCGTAAAGAAAAACCTTTTGCTCTTATGGCAGGCTCTTTGGCGGTAGTTCAGCAAGTTGCTTCCCTTAGAGAAGAAGAAATACGTAGCCTTACGCAACCATGTCGGCCTATTGTATTGTTAGAAAAGTTAGTCGATCCAAGTTTAAAGCTTAGCGATGTTGTAGCGCCTAATCATCATTTGTTGGGGCTAATGCTTCCTTATGCACCGATTCATCATGTATTAGTGCCTCAAGATGCCCTTTGGGTTATGACAAGTGGCAATCGCAGTGGTGATTCCGTTATTTTTGATGATTACCAAGCTTTAGAAGAATTAAGCGACATTGCTGACTATTTCCTAATCCATAATCGACGTATCGTAGCACCTATTGATGACTCTATTGTTTCCGTCGTGGTAGATAAGGAATTATTATTGCGCCGAAGTCGTGGCTATGTGCCAGAACCATTGTATAGTGATTCCATTACAGAACGCCCTATATTAGCGATGGGGAGCGATTTGAAGAACACTTTTGCTATCAATAAAGGTCAGAATATGATTGTAGGACCTCATATTGGTGATCTTGAAAGTGCATCCACACATACTACATTAGAATGGACTATCGATCACATAAACACATTATTCCATATACAACCAGAAGCTATTGTGGTAGATAAGCATCCGCAATTTTTTTCCTCTACCTATGGTAAAACATTAAGTGCTCACTACCATGTGCCCTGTATAGAAGTACAGCACCACCATAGTCATGTGGGGTCGGTTATGGCTGAATATAATTTATGCCATCCTGTATTAGGTATTTGTTTAGATGGAACCGGATATGGTGACGATGGAACGATTTGGGGCGGAGAATTTTTGCTGTGCCATAAAGGGGATTACCAACGGATTAGTCATTTTCACTATGCTCCGTTACCGGGTGGTGAAAAAGCAGTCTTAGAACCATGGCGTCAAGCTTTATGGTATGTGCGTAATTATTTCGGTAATGACCTGCCTCCAGTTTATGAGCGGTGGTTAACAACGCTTCCTAAAGAGTGGCCTATTTTAGATAAAGCGTTGCAATCTGATTTTCCTATGGTTATGACCTCTAGTGTAGGACGGCTGTTTGATGTTGTAGCGTGTTTGTTGGGGTTAGGAAATGTGCATAGTTACGATGCACATCTTGCTATTGCGTTAGAAACAGCGGCGCATCAATATGATATAGATTCTGCGAATAAGGAACTTTATTTTGACTATGCTTATGATGGGGCTATAGTCGATTTCATTCCTGTTCTTCATCAATTGATGGATGCTTATAGTCGTGGTGAAAGCCCTCAATTATTAGCGGTCGCCTTTCATAGAACGTTGCGTAAAGCACTCATTGAAGTAGGTGAGAGTTTATGTAGACGCTATGCTGTTGAAGATATAGCTTTCGGTGGAGGGGTATTCCAAAACCGATTCCTTCTTCAAGATCTCTATCGCTATTGGGGAGGCCGAAACTTATATATTAACCAACAGGTTCCTTGCAATGATGGGGGGGTATCGTTAGGTCAATTGTGGATTGGTCATCAAAAACTTTATGATATGATAAAATAAATAATAATTATTAAAATAAAAAAGGTTACAAAGGAGTTATTATGTGCTTAGCTGTACCAGCTCAATTGATTTCTATTAATGAAACGATTGGCACCATTGAATTAACAGGGGCAACGCGAGACTGCAGTTTACTTCTCGTACCTGATGCAAAAGTAGGCGATTGGTTACTTGTGCATGCAGGATTTGCCGTTCAAATTATAGATGAAGAAGAAGCGAAGGCTACTATGGATGCCTTCCGGGAGTTGGAAGAACTTGAAGAAGCTTACTTTGCAGGAAAAGCAGCACACAGCTGATGCGTTATTGCAACGGATTCGAGAGATACATAAACCAGGTGAAACAGTACGCCTTATGGAGGTCTGTGGTACCCATACGGTATCGATTTTTAGGGAAGGATTGCGACAACTACTACCAGAAGGAATAGAACTTGTTAGTGGTCCTGGTTGTCCTGTATGTGTAACTGATCAAACCTATATGGATAAAGCCTTGGCCTATGCTGAACGAGATGATGTTATTATTGCTACTTTTGGAGATATGCTAAAGGTTCCTGGTAGTTATAGTAGTTTAGCAGAAGCACGCACTCAAGGCGCCCATATTCATGTCATTTATACGCCATTAGAGGTTGTAACACTTAGTAAAGAGTATCCACATAAAAAGATTATTTTTCTAGCCATTGGTTTTGAAACGACCATTGCCACTATTGCTGCTACTGTTAAAACAGTAGCGACGATGGGATTGAAAAATGTATTCTTTTTAGTGTCTCATAAATTGGTACCACCGGCCCTTAGAGCGTTATTGGATCGCCAAGCTGGTCAAATTGACGGATTTATTTTGCCTGGACATGTAAGTGTTATCATTGGTGAAAAGCCATATGCTTTTTTGCCAACCGAATATAAGGTGCCATCTTGTATTGCTGGCTTTGATGGGTTAGAAGTGTTATCAGCAGTTTTGAATATTCTTGAACAACGGAGAAGCGGTCATTTAGAAGTAGGCAATACGTATCATTCTGTAGTTATGAAAGAAGGCAATCAAGTGGCAGTAGCGTTGATGAATGAAGTCTATACGTTATGTGATGACATGTGGCGGGGGATTGGCCTTATCGAGAATTCTGGCCTCGCATTACGCAGTGAATACGAACAATTAGATGTAGAAAAAATGATTCCTATTACATTAGAAAAACCTTCTTTAGATCCAAAAGGGTGTCAATGTGGCAAAGTCTTACAAGGTCTAATCAAACCAAATGAATGTCCTTTATTTGGTAAAGTTTGTACCCCAGACCATGCTATAGGGGCTTGTATGGTGTCTGTTGAAGGTACTTGTTCTGCTTGGTACAAATATGGTTATGCCAGTGGTGGTTTGTCCTGGGAGGAATAAATGGACCGAGTACGATTAGTGCATGGTAATGGTGGCCGATTTAGCCATGAATTAACAGAGCGCTTTATTTTGAAATATTTCCACAATGATTTATTAGCTACCCTTCATGATGGAGCTCAATTTCCTGTCACTAATGGGCGCATGGCTTTTTCTACTGATTCTTATGTAGTGCAGCCTCAGTTTTTTCCTGGTGGTAATATTGGGAAACTTGCTGTCTGTGGTACTGTTAATGATTTAGCTATGAATGGAGCTATTCCACAATATTTAAGTTGCAGTTTAATTCTCGAGGAAGGATTCCCTTTTGATGAATTAGAGGAGATTCTAAAAACTATGGGAAATATGGCAAAAGCTGCCAATGTACAGATTGTGACTGGCGATACAAAAGTGGTGAAACAAGGGGAAGTAGATAAAATCTATATCAATACTGCTGGTGTAGGTATGATACCAGAAAGGATTCACATTGCTCCTAGTCGTGTGAAAGCTAATATGGATATTATTATATCTGGATCGATTGGAGATCATTCTATTGCTGTTATGGGGCAACGCTTTGGATTGGAACTTTCACCAATGATCCAGTCTGATTGCGCCCCTTTGAATCATATGGTTCAAGCCGTTCTTTCCGAGGTTGGTGATGGTGTAGCTTTGATGCGAGATCCTACACGCGGTGGATTGGGGACTGTACTCCATGAAATTGCTACACAATGTCAGGTAGGCGTAAAAATTGAACAGTCAAAACTAATTGTTCATGATGAGGTGCAGTCCGTGTGTGACATATTAGGTTATGACCCATTGTATTTAGCCAATGAAGGGAAAGTTCTTTTTGTTGTAGACCCTAGTGTGACAGAGCAAGTACTACATGTGCTTCGCTCCTTCCCGGAAGGAAAAGAAGCTACATTGATTGGACATACTTTAGATAAGAATATTGGTAAAGTAGGTATGCAAACGTCCATCGGTGGTATGCGCTTAATCGATGCCTTAGGGGAAGATCAAGTGCCACGCATTTGTTAATAGGATTCTTTAATTTAGGGTTGAATATTAAAATTAAATTTTGTAAAATTAATAATGAGCTCGTATTGTTTTATAGTTATAGGCAATGTATTTATAGTTTTACTAGAAACTATGCATAGAATTTGTTAAAATATAACTATCTATTTAGGAGGCTATTATGAAAAAGAAAATTATTGCAGCTGTTTTAGGTATTTCTTTAGCTACAACAAGCCTTGGTGGCGTATTAGTAGCTGAAGCAGGTGGCTTGAGCAGTATTTTAGGAGGCGCTGCTAAAATTGGCGGTGTTGGCGTTTTAATTAATAAATTTGGCCCACAAATTGACTCATTTTTGAATAAATTATTAAAACAAAATAATTTAAGTACAGAGTATACTACAAAAGTAGTACCTATCGTTAGTATCGGTACAAAAGGCTATATTGGGGCTGCACAAGTAACAGGTCCTGCATCTAGCATTGAAGATGTTAAAGCGGTAGCTCAAATTGAAGGTAGCTTCAATGGTATGGTCCGCGTAAAAGGATTAGTGCCTGTAGATAGCACAAATCCTGTAGGTGCATCTCGTGTACAAGGTGTTGGTGTATCTGCCATCATTGACTTGAAAATTTAATGGACACTGTTCTGTTTTAAATGAATGGAACAGGAGATAAGCACGGTCTAAGGCCCGTGCTTATTGTGCTGTTTAACGTATATGCCTGAAAAGGCTAGATCGTGGAGGATTTTATGAAGAAGCAAATACTTACACTTGTAATGGCATCCTTAATTAGTGGTACTGTTTTTGCAGCACCAGGTACAGTATTGGAAAAAACACAAATTTTAGAGCAAACTGTATATGGTGAAGCCCAAGAAGGGGCTGTGTTAGACCGTATTAATCAATTAGATGAAACTGTATATGGTAATGGTTTCAGCGGTAGCAGCCAAACATTAAGCACTCGCGTTGATTCTTTATATGATTCTTTAGAAGGTAGCGGAACGAATATTTCTCTACGTGAAGAAATGGATGCCTTAGAATATACATACCAAAACAGCATTAATAGCGGTTCCTTAATTGACCGCGTTGAAAAAATGGAGCGCAGCGTCAATGGACGTATTGCTAAAGGTCCTTTGAATCAACGTATTACTAGCTTAAAAACGAAGGTGTATGGTAGTAATGTAGCTTTGACAAATCAAGTTGGCACATTAGCAGCTAATCAAGTATTTAAAGTTATCTTAAATGAATCAGTATCTTCCAAAACAAATCAAGCAGGCGACACAATTAGCTTCACTGTTGATGAAAATATCATGGACGGTAATGTATTGCTCGTTCCTGCTGGTACAGTAGGGACTGGTACGATTACAGAAATTAAAAAAGCGCGTTCCTTCGGCCGCAATGGTAAATTAGAAATTGTTTTTGATTCTATTCCTGCTATTGATGGCACTGTATTTGTCGGTGTTCAAGGGGAAGAAGCAAAAGATAAAACAAAAAATGAAATGAAAGCCGCTGGCGCTTCCGTAGCTGGTGCAGTACTTCTTGGTCCTGTTGGGCTCGTAGGAGGGGCTTTTATTAAAGGTAAAAATATCGACTATCCAGAAGGATCTATCGTCTATATCCAACCAGAAGATTCCGTATCAATTCAAGGTTTAGTTATCGGTGGTGATGGATTAGCCCATAGAGATTATGAATTAGCTGATGCTGTGACTGTAGCTAGTACAGATGATGGAGAAGAATATGTAGAAGAAACATATGAAGAACCTGTTGATGAAGCAGTAGTAGAAGATGCGACAGATGTAAATGAAGAAGCTGAAGAAGTGTTAGAAGAATCTGATGACACAGCGGAAAATGTATCTCAACCAATTGTTGTAGTAAAACGTAGCTAATATAGGAGTTAATAGTAACCATGAGGAAACACAGAGTACAATGGCTAGTAATGGTAACCTTATTGTGCCTAACTCAGCCGGTCTTGGCTGCATCAGAACCAATTGTATATCAAGACGAATTAGACAGTTTTGGTGAAACCTATCCAGGGGAATTATCGACTCCATCTAGCACACCTGAACGTAGCAATATTCGTGTTGTTCGTCGTGGTAAAGGGGATACAACAAATCCTAATGAACAATTGCCTACTCGCATAGATGCGGATAAGATGGCTTACACTGGTTCTACTGGTGATGTCTATGCAGAAGGAGCTGTAGTTGTTGTACGGGGCAATCAAAAATTATTAGCTAATCGCATCGAAGGTAATACGAATACCACTGAATATCGTACTGCTAACGGTCCGTACCGCTTTTTGGAAGATGATGGTCGGACAAAAGATCTTACTGGTGATGTTATGACATATCGTAGTAGCGATGGGCATTTAGATGGCGGTATTACACAAGGTTGGTCTGATCCTTATTATATTAAAGGTGAGAAAATAAATTATGATGGAGCCGAAGGCCATATTGAACGCGGTATGTTTACGACGAAACATGCGATGGCATTTAAGCATACACCAGACTACCGTATAGAAGGGGAAGATATCAAAGTATATCCAGGGGACAAAGTTGTTATTAAGAAACCAAGTTTCTATATTAAAAACTTCAAAGTTCTCTCGTTGCCATCCTATACTAAATCGCTTCGAGGTGATAAAAAAGGACGTGTCAGCATTTTCTCTTTAATCCCTACACCTACATATAATAGTGATGATGGATTGGGGTTGCATGGTAGTACAGATATTCCAATGGGAAAAAGCGGCGAAGCTTATATTGATTACCGTTGGTACACAAAGGCAGGTTTTAAACCTAAGTTCGGTTATCGATATTTCTTGCCATGGGGGACTGCGTCTTTAGGCTATGCTAAAGAATCGAGTGAATACCAAAATGAAACAGTCTGGGTCGAAAAAACCATTGAGTTCCGTATCGATTCTCATACTTATCACATTGGTGATAGTCCTTTCACGATTCGTGGTGGTGGCAATATGGGGTATTGGAAAGAGGGCGATGTAAAAGGTTCTCATAAACAGTATTATGGTGAAGTATCTCATACACCGATTAAGTTATGGGATGGTGCTAGCTTACGTTTCCTAGGTGGTTATCAACGAGATTATTACGGCTATAATAATGTTATTCGGAGCATGCCATATTGGGGCGTTCGCTTCGGTACTAAAATTAGTCCACGATTAACAGGGTGGATTAATTATAATCAACGAAATATTAATTATAATAATTCCCCATATCATTTTGATACTACAGAAATTCCAAAAGAACTCGTTTTTGGGGGAACTATTAAATTAACCCGCCTTGATGATTTCTCCGTTAGTGTAAAACGAGATATGGACTCTGGTGATATTGATAATATTAGTTATACTTGGCACCGAGACTTACACTCCTTTGATTTGTACTTAACATATAAAGGTCATAGTAAAAATAATTCTTGGAAGGTATCAATTGTAGGTAAAGATTTTTAGTGAGAGGTCTCTTATGAAACGAATTAGAAAAGCTGTTATTCCCGCTGCTGGTTTTGGTACTCGTTTTTTGCCTGCTACAAAAGCACAGCCTAAAGAAATGTTACCTATCGTTGATACACCAGCTATTCAATATATTGTGAAAGAAGCGATTCAGTCTGGCATTGAAGAAATTCTAATCATCACAGGCCGTAATAAGCGGGCTATAGAAGATCATTTTGATAGCAGTGTTGAATTAGAAGCATTATTACAAATGCAAGGTAAAAATAAGCAGCTTGCTATGGTAAAAGATTTAGCAGATATTAAGGTTCACTTTATTCGACAAAAAGCACCACGTGGTTTAGGCGATGCAGTGCTATGTGCTAAAGCTTTTATCGGTGATGAACCATTCGCTGTGTTGTTAGGTGATGATATTGTATATAATCCAGAAAGGCCTTGCTTGCAACAATTAATGGATTGTTATGAAGCTCATCCAGGTATTATTTTAGGAGCTCAATTTGTTCCTGACGATAAAGTGAGTTCTTACGGCATCGTGTCAGGTGAGGCGTTAGCAGATAATTTATATCGCGTTAATGGTTTGGTAGAAAAACCTAATGTAGAAGATGCACCATCTAACTTAGCTGTACTTGGGCGTTATATTTTGACGCCAGATATTTTCGAAATTTTAGAAAATACGAAACCAGGTAAAGGCAATGAAGTGCAATTAACAGATGCGTTAGCTGCTTCTAAAACAGATACATATGCTTTAGCTTACGATGGTATTCGCTATGATACAGGCGATAAATTGGGCTATTTAAAAGCTACTGTAGAATATGCACTCCGCAATGAAGAATTGGGAGCAGATTTTAAAGCTTATTTAAAAGAATTATCATTATAAGTGTAGCTAAAGGTTTATATAAAGACAGCACCATTTTGGACCCTAAATGGTGCTGTCTTTATTTTGTTTGTAGAATTGTAAACGTATAAATCTAAAAACGTTGACTAATAATTTAAGGTTGATTATAATCAAATATGTAAATAATTATTGATGAGTAAGGGAGGGCAGATGAGAACTTTATTTGCTCAGTTAACCCAAAATAATGAAGGTTTACCAGCCTATAGTTTAATACAAGAAGTCCATTACTATGCTGATAATAGAGGTGATAGTGATATGGATATAGCACTGTATAGAAAGCGCTATATTAGAGTTTGTGTGACTAATACAACTGGTAAACTCGTCGTGTTACTTCGTCCTTTACGTAGATCTCTAGTGGTACGAGAGGTACCGTTTCAGAATGTAGAAGGAGATCTGCTTTCTTTTCATAAAGAGGCGATTTTAGATTTTATCAATGCGGTAGGGGATAATAATCCGATTCATCAAGAGCCACCATATGTGGTGCCAGGATTATTAATTGTAGAAACATTATGGAAGCAATATGGGGCTAAAGCGAATAAGCGCGGCTTATTAGTAGTATTTCATAGTGCCACTATTGCAGAAGATCAAATTCAATTAGTATATAATACATGGAATCAATCCTTACAAGCCTATGGTGGAGGCGCATTACTTTTTACGGCCCAATTTCAGTAGTTTAATAGAATGATGAGGTATAATTATGGAAGCAAGAAAATTGACAAAAATGGCGTTACTAACGGCTTTATTATGCGTATCGGCGTGGATATCTTTTCCTGTGCCTTTTAGTCCTGCTATGGTAACGGCGCTTACATTAGTAGCCGTATTAACGGCTTTCTTGCTACCGCCTAAAGAGACATTTATTGTGTTCATGGTTTATGTATTCTTAGGTGCTATTGGACTACCTGTGTATGTAGGTGGAACAGCAGGACTTGGAAAATTATTAGGACCTACAGGTGGCTTTATTTTCTCTTGGCCAGTAGCCTATACTTTGTTAAGCTATTGGAAAGGATCTAATCGTTCTTTCTTATCCTACTCATGGCGATCTATCGTGATTACTATCCCTATTGTTTATCTTTTCGGCGTAGCTGGATTTATGATAGTTACCAATACAGCTTTTGATAAAGCCATTTGGATGGTTATGTTGCCATATATTCCTGGGGATATTATTAAATGTTTAATCGGTTCTTGGTTGGCGACGAAATTGAAATTTTAATGAAAGGAGGTATTCGTTAGAATACCTCTTTTCTTATAGGAGTATAACAATGGCTGTTTATATTCATGGTGGATTACGAACACCTATAGGTGTAAAGAATGGTCAATTTAAAACGATGCGACCTGAGTTATTAGGGGCATCAATAATTAATGAATTATTAAAATTACAAAATAATATGCCTATAGATGGGCTCTTTTGCGGCAATGCTGTTGGTACAGGTGGCAATTTAGGTCGGTTATTAGGACTTTATAGTGAATTGCCTCCTTCGGTGCCCGCCGTAACGGTAGATATGCAATGTGCGTCGGCATTGATGGCTGTAGAGATGGCCTATGCTCATATTAAAAGTGGGCTCATGCAGACTGTCATAGCCGGTGGTATTGAAAGTGCATCGCTTCAACCTGTACGACAATATGCAGACGGAGACGATCGTAGTGGAGACTATATGGTGGCACAATTTTCTCCCTATGAACATACACCATTGGCTATGCTTGAAGGAGCAGAACGGACGATGATACAACATGACGTTACAGCTGAGGAACTGACCCCTTATATTTTGAGAAGCCATAAGCAAGCTGTATTGGCTCGTGAGCAGGGATTACTAACTAATTATATAGTACCTATGGAAGTGGATGGTCATGTATGCGTTGATGAATCAATACGTCCTAATATGAGCGCAAAATTATTAGGACGTATGAAGCCTTTACTGGGGCCGCAATCGTTAACAACAGCAGGTAATGCTTGTTTGACCCATGATGGAGCAGCTTTCATTACACTTAGTCAGAAAGAAGGGCCTTTCAGAATCAAGGCTATATTGCCTTGGGCAGGAGATCCATTATATAGTCCAGAAGGGGCTTGGCGTAGTACAGAACATATACTAGAATGTGCTCATCTAGAGGCTAGTGATATAGATGTATTTGAATGGAATGAAGCATTTGCGGTCATTTCTGTTTTGTTTGGTCGTCATTATCCAGGCTATACAGAACGATATAATATCTTAGGTGGTGCCTTAGCCTATGGACATCCTTATGGCTGCTCTGGTGCTATGTTAGTCCTTCATTGTATGGCTGCTTTAGAGGCACGCAATGGAACATACGGTCTTTGTGCTATTGCTGGTGCTGGTGGCACTGGTACGGCAATGATCATAGAGAGACTATAAGAGGTAATTATGACAAGTCTTATCCTTGAACGATTTAGACAACACGCAGTAACTATGCCTAATAAAGAGGCATATATTATTGATAATACGATATATACATATAGTGACCTATGGAATGCAATAGAAAGGGTATCACTAGAAACCAATCCTCATGTGCGGGCCATTAGGAATCAACAAGGAGTGGTCACTTTTATTGATGCGGAGTCAGTATGGGATCAACTCATAGTATGGGTGAAAGCTCTTTCTGTAGGGGCTAGGCCTATTGTAAGTCATAGACAAATGGATGCGACCTATAAAGAAGGAGTTGATTTTCTTTTAGAATCTATAACGATTGATGAAGAAGCTCATTTTGGGGTACTTACATCGGGGACGACAGGCATGCCAAAACCGTTATGGCGGACTGAATCGTCGTGGGTTTATTTTTTTGATGAACAAAATGATGTGTTTTCCATTACTGATGAGACGACTATATTTATGCATGGCAGCTTTAGCTTTACTGGCAATACAAATATGATGCTCGCTGTGCTATGGGCAGGTGGCACAATTGTGACGAGCCATAAGATGCAACCGAAACGTTGGCTCCTTGCGATGGTAGAGCATGGTTGTTCTCACATCTATTTATTACCTACTAAGTTACGATTATTGTTGCGTTTTTACAAACAGTCGTTGCCCTCTATTCGCTATATTATAGCTGGTTCTCAAGCCGTGGATGAATCATTGTTGAAAGAATTAAAACATATGTGTCCTTCTATGACATTTATTCTATATTATGGCGCGTCGGAATTAAATTACATTTCCTACTGTACAGACGAAGAATGGCTAGCTCATCCTAATACGGTGGGGAAACCGTTTAACTCTGTAGACGTGGACATTCTAAATGATTCGATTTATGTGTCTACTGATTATGCCGTATGTGGCCTTACAATGCCTGCTACAGTAGGCGATAAAGGCTATTGGGAGGATAGTTATATTATCTTCGAAGGGCGTAGTGGTGATGTAATCAATCGAGGCGGTTATAAGATTGGTATTGCCGCGGTAGAATTAAAACTACAAGCTTTGTCCACTATCGATGAAGTGTCCATTATTGGCGTCACCGATGATATGCGAGGTGAAGAAATTGTAGCTTTCATCATTCCTAAAGGGAATGTTACAAAACAAGATATAGATATAGAGATTCGAAAATGCATTCCCAATATAGAGCAACCTAAAATGATTTTCTTAGTAGAATCATTACCACTAACAGATTCCTCTAAAATAGATAAAGAAACATTGAAAAAATGGTATAATAAAAAGTAATGATTTTATAGGGAGGCACTATGCAGATCAATAAAGCAGCATTAGAGATTTTTGATTTTACATCATCTTTGGCGGTGTATTCAGAACATGAGCTCAATGTAGGAGATGAACATATACAAGAATATATTGGTGCCCATGTAGTGAAAGCATTCCGAGATCCTAGTGCAAGAACGGGCTTACTGCAAGTGGGAAATCCCATGCGGCAACGCATTGAAGCGTATCAGCTAGGAAATACCTCTTTTGTATCTTTAGCGAAGGACATTGGAGAAAGAGCCTTTGACTATATGAAGCAGGCTACTGATGGTATGGTAATTGACACGATTATTTGTGAAGCTCATATGGAAACTGACTATCTCTGTATATTGCTATGTCAAGCACATCATGCTTTTACTCATCAATTATTTAGCGAAGATGATGGTTCTTTGACGACAGAATTGATTCCTCATAAAGCCGTGTTGCCGATGCCTTCTCAAAAGCTGCGATCTTTCGTAGCCATCAATATGAAAGACTTTTCTGTAAAACTTTTTGAACCGAAGGGAGAATTTGACGGAGAAGTATCTTATATTTTAGCTGATAAAGTATTACAGCTTGTAACAGAGCAGTCTTCGAGAGACACGGTAAAAAAAGTAAAGTCTATTATCGATAAAGTAGCTAAGGCTCATGAGTCGGATGGTGTTGAAGAAATGACGCAAGCTAAGTCCATGATTGCTAAAAATGCGGAAGTGTCAGATACAGTCAATCCATTGCGCATTGTGGAAGAAGTATTTAAAGCGAATCCTATACAACAAGAAGCAGCTAAAAAAGAATTAGTAGAACAAGATATGATGCGGCCTTTGCCAGTAAATCGAGAATTTGCCACTAAAGTGGGAGAGCACCATAAAATAAAAACAGATACAGGCATTGAAATTTCATTTCCTGTAGAGTATATGAAAAATCGAGAGTTTATAGAGATTAAGCAAAACGAAGATGGTATGTTGCGCATCGAATTAAAAAATATCAACAAGATTATTAATAAATAAATTGCTATCTACTGATATGATGGATTTGTAAATAGATAGTAAGTATTTTGTAAACTTTACGCTGTATACTAAGAGCAGATATAAATAGTAGGGATATATAGTGGGTAACAAATGGCAAAAGAAAAGCATAAGAAAACAAATGCCTTGCGCATATTAGATACACATCATGTGGTGTATACGATTAATGAATATGAATGGACAGAAGAACGAGGACAAGGTATTCATGTTGTGGAAGAATTAGATTTAGAACCGCATGAAGTATTTAAGACATTAGTTGGTAAAGGTGATAAGACGGGCTATGTCGTATTTTGTATTCCTGTAGCTGAAGAATTAGATATGAAACAAGCAGCCCGCGTTAGTGGTAATAAATCAGTGGAACTGGTGGCTGTTAAAGAATTATTAAGCATTACAGGCTATATGCGTGGCGGTTGTTCCCCAGTAGGTATGAAGAAATTGTTCCCTACTTATTTTGATGCCACTATGGAATCACAAGAGGCAGTCTATGTAAGTGCTGGTTTACGAGGTATGCAAATGCGTGTCAATCCGCAAGATTTGCAATCTGTAGTACATGCCACATTTGTACCTCTCACGATGGATCATTAGGAGGGACTATGGCTAATAAATTTTATGCCGTAAAAATAGGTCGCAAGCCTGGTATATATCGAACTTGGGCAGATTGTGAAAGCCAAGTTAAGGGTTTTAGTGGAGCTATTTATAAATCCTTTCCTACTAAAGCAGAAGCAGAAGCTTTCATAGATGATAGAGGCCTTTCGTTGGCAGAGTATTTTGAAGAATCACAAGGTCTGAAAGACACTAATTTAAATTCTGAGCGAGACCACCTCATCGCTTATATTGACGGAAGTTTTAATAAAGCGAAGGGCATTGTCGGATCTGGTGGTATTATGTTTTTGAATGGCGAAAAAATGACTTTTTCATTCTCTACTAGGGATAAAAAGTATACCGATTTTTGGAATGTATCCGGCGAATTATTAGGCGCTATGTATGTTATGAACTATGCTGTTGAGCATAATATAAAGAAGTGTTCTTTATATTATGATTATGTAGGCATTGAAATGTGGGCTACCAAGAAATGGAAGCGCAATAATGTCGTCACTAAAGAATATGCGGAATTTTATGAAAGCATAGCCGCTACAGTAGATGTGTCATTTCATAAAGTAGCTGCCCATACAGGTGATACTTATAATGAGGTAGCTGATCGATTGGCGAAAGTCGGTGCTGAGTTAAGTTAAACTGGTTGGCGAAGAAGAGATAACATACACAGAGGAGATTCTATGCGTATATGTGTAACCGGGGGAGCGGGTTTTATTGGCTCTCATTTAGTAGATCGATTAATTGCATTAGGCCATACTGTACTAGTTATTGATAACTTAAGTACAGGAATGCGTGAATTTATCAATAAAGAAGCGCAATTTTTAGAAATGGATATTCGTGATAAAGCAATATTATCTGTATTTGAAGATTTTAAACCACAAGTCGTATTTCATGAAGCGGCCCAAACGATGGTTCCTGTATCGATGGAAGACCCTCGGTATGATTGCGATGTTAATTTGTTAGGCCTTATCAATGTATTGGATGCATCGAGAGCAGTAGGGGTAGAGCAATTTGTAATGCCTTCTACAGCGGCTGTATATGGCGATTTAGAAACTTTGCCTTTAACAGAAACTATGAGTGGTGTGCCAACTTCCTTTTATGGTTTAACGAAATTGACTACCGAAGGCTATTTGCGCATTTATGAGCAAGCTTTTGGTTTAAAAACAGTATGCTTTAGATATGCTAATGTATATGGGCCTCGTCAAGGTGATGGTGGCGAAGGTGGTGTGATTAGCATCTTTAATAAAGCTATTAAAGAGGGAAAAGTACTGAATGTATTTGGCGATGGTGAGCAGACGAGAGATTTTATCTACGTTGATGATATCGTCGCTGCTAACGTAGCGATCATGGATCATAGAGAATTGACGGGGGTTTTTAATATCTCTACTAATACCCAAATCTCTATTAATGAATTGATACGTCACTTTAGAAACATCAGCAATGTGGAGATCACTGTAAATCATGGTCCACATCGGATCGGTGATATTCGTCATTCTAGACTTAGTAATGAAAAGGCAAAGGTATCATTTGGCTTTGAGTCACAGGTCGGTTTAGAAGAAGGACTTAAACGAACCTTTCAATATTTTGAAACCATATAATAACGGGGAATATAAGGAATTATGAGTGAAGTATACTATTTGGGTATTATGGGGTTGTGGAATGTAGTTGTATGTTTTGTATATGGCTATGATAAACTGTGCGCCATGAAAGGCTATAGTCGGATTTCGGAGTTTTCTTTGATAGCCTTAGCGTTTGCTTTTGGTGGCTTTGGTGCACTAGTAGGGATGGCAATTTGGCATCATAAAACAAGAAAATGGAAGTTTAGAATTCTTGTTCCTATAGCATTAGTATGGACTGTGTTTGCCCTTGGTTATGGATATGGATGGCTCTATATTTAGTAATCATGTATCTATAGAGTTAAATATGATATAATTTTATTATTATGATTATGCATATAACGTCAATAAAGGAGATCATTGATGTTACGGTTAGATTCGGGATTCGAACTTGATTATTCGAATATGTATAATGAAAGCTGTATTCAAGCTAAAGATATACAAAATTTTGACAGAGCTATACAAAATGTATGGCAACATACACATATATTGCGATCTACAGGCTTTGAAGAAGGCCATGTATCAAAAGATGGTTTACCAGAACCAATTTTATTTTTTCAATTACCCTATATCGGGGACAACAATATTAATACGCCGGAAATGATGGACCGTCTTAATACGTTGCGCCAATATGGACGAGAACATATCGATACAGTCGTATCCATTGGCATTGGTGGCTCTTATTTGGGCAGTAAAGTTATTTTTGATGTGCAATGTGGTCCTTTTTGGAATGATTACACTGATGAAGAACGTAATGGGTATCCACGTTTTTATTTTGCTGGTTTTAATGTAGATGGACCTTATTTAGATGGCTTAATTCGAACGTTATCATCGCAAGCAAAAGAAAAAGGCGATGACTACAAAGTGCTATTAGTCGTGACTTCAAAATCTGGTTCTACCATTGAACCTATGGCAAACTTTATGATTTTAGAAAAAGCATTACAAGACTTATCTATTAATTATGAAGTTGCTGTTGTAACAGATACGACAGATGAAGGACGTCCTACAATTTTGCGAAATATTGCGAAAGAAAAGAGCTGGATGACCTTCTCCGTGCCTTATGGAGTAGGTGGTCGTTTCTCTGTATTTACAGAAGTAGGATTTGTTACAGCTGCGCTCGTTGGCTTTGATATTGAAGGCTTCTTAGCGGGGGCTGCGTCTATGGATAAAGCGTGCCAAGAAGAAGATGTGTATCAAAATCCGGGGTTGTTAAATGCATTATTAAAATATATAGCCTCTGAACGATATGGCCGTATTATTGAAGTTTTTATGCCTTATGGTGATTCCTTGCGATCCTTATCGGACTGGTATGTTCAGTTATTGTCAGAATCTTTAGGCAAAATGAGTAATACTTGCTTGCCTTATGGTAGAACGCCAGTAGCCGCAGTAGGAACGATGGATATGCATGCACAAGTGCAAGAGCATCAAGAAGGACGCCTTAATAAAGTCGTACAATTTATTAAAGTGAAAGAGTGGAATTCTTCTTTAGTTGTGCCGAACTCTTACAGTGAGTACAAACCGTTGGCAGCCATTGGAGATATTCACATTTGCGATATTTTAAATGTAGCTCTTGATGCAAACAGAGAAGCATTATCTAGCGATAATCGCTTTAATATGACTATAACAGTGCCAAAGCTCAATGCTTTCCATTTAGGAGAAATCATGTTTATGCATTGTTGGGCTATCTACTTTGAATCTATCTTGGCTGGCGTGGATGCTTTTGACCAACCAGGTGTAGAAGTGTATAAACGTCTTATTGGTCCAAAATTGGCTGCTGCAAAACAAGATTAGCTGTAGTTTCCTTCATAGGTAGAGTTAAAAGAGGTTAAAGATGAATATTTTAGTGTCTGGTGGTGCCGGATATATTGGTAGCCATACAGTTCGTGCTTTATTGAAAGCTGGCTTTACGCCTATTATTTTAGATAATTTTTCTCGCGGTCATAGAGAGTCTATTCCTGATGGTATTACAACTATCGAAATGGATATTGCTAGTCCTGAAGTTGTAAACATATTACAACGATATAATATTAAAGGGGTTATGCACTTTGCTGCTCATTCACAAGTGGGCGAGTCTATGATGAATCCGAGCATCTATTATGAAAATAATGTAGTTGGCTCCTATAAATTGATTGAATCCGCCCGCAAAGCAGGGGTCAATCATTTCGTATTCTCCAGTACAGCTGCTGTTTATGGAGAGCCAAAAGAAGTGCCTATCAAAGAAACATCCCCTCTTACGCCAACTAATGTATATGGTCGTACAAAATTGATAATTGAAGAGATGTTGTCAGATTATAGTTCTATTTATGGTTCTACTTATGTAGCGCTTCGTTACTTTAATGCGGCTGGTGCTGATGAAAGTGGTCTTATCGGTGAAGATCATACACCGGAAACACATTTAATTCCATTAGTCTTAGAAGCCGCGATGGGTAAGCGTCCTCATATTACCGTGTTCGGTACTGATTACAATACACCAGATGGTACATGTATTCGAGATTATATTCATGTATCTGATTTGGCAGAAGCCCATGTATTAGCTATGAATTACTTGATCAAGGGCGGCGAATCACGAGTGTTTAACTTAGGTAGCGGTAATGGTTTTTCTGTAAAAGAAATTATAGAAACTGCTAAAACTGTTACAGGCATCGATATTCCTGTTGTATATGGTGAACGTCGGGCCGGAGATCCCAGTACATTGATTGCTTCTTCGGAAGCCATTAAAGATGTATTAGGATGGAATCCAACACACAGCGAGTTGAGCCAAATTATTGGCGATGCTTGGAAATGGCATGAAGAACATCCAAACGGGTTTGGCAATAAAAAAGATATACATTAATAATGAATATGACACTAATAGTCACTGGGTGACTATTAGTGTCTTTTTTTTATGTTCTCACCTATTGCATACTAAAGATAGATGTGCATCAGTCTAGATGAGGAGAGGACGATATATGGAGGATTATAAAAGACAAATTATAGAATGGTATGAAACACTTATAGTATATGGTAAGCGCTATAAGAAAGGCCTTTCTATATTAACTATCATTATGATTAGTGCTTTGGTATGGGGGGCATTCAGTAAAGACAACGAAGAACAGCGGCATTTGCCTAGTGATGCCAGACATAACTTTGTTGACAGTGAAGATGCTAAGGAGACAGATCAGAAAGAAGGGAAAATCATATATGATGTTAGTTATTCTATGAGGAGTATGCCTTGGCGAGAAGTATTGATTGTTGATATAGGGGCGTCGAAGTCGGAGAACACTGCTAATGACGAGTTAACAGATGAAGAAAAGATTCACGCCAGTAGTAAAGACGGAAAGGAGGAATCATCTAATAAGCAAAAAGGTTCAAATAAAAACTTTAGCAATAAGGTCAAAAATGATGAATCTAGTATTAATAAAGAAAATAATCAAATAGAAAAGGTCCCAGTAGAAGAGAGAAAGAGTCCTTCTATAGAGGTAAAGGCTTCAGTGGATGGCATTGTTGTAGGTGACGTACCATACGCCGTGATTTCTATTGGTTCTGAATCGAGGGCAATGACTGTAGGCGAAATGTGGAAGACTTTCAGTATTATAGCTATTAATAAAAGATGTGTTACTGTGAATAGAGGAGGGCAAGAATTATGTTTAGACGTAGGCGAATTGCTATCTATATAATGCTATGTATCTCTTTGTGGATGCCCTTGGTTGCAGTTGGGGAAGAACCTAAAGAATTGACTAAAGCGCCCATTGAAATGACCGTTAAGAATGTGGCTTTACAAGATTTGGTGCGCACTATAGGGAAAAGTTATAATTTAAATATTATGGGGCTTGAGACCCTTCGAGGATCTGTGACGGGAACAATACAGGGAACGACGCCGGAAGTGGTGCTCCAAGAGTTGAGTCGAATGTATCATTTCGATATAGTGGAACGCAATAATATATTGATTATTTCTAATGATGGTAAAGAAACGGACGGTCGCCATGTATCGATTATAGAGCCTGCTATGATTTCTGCACAGACCGTGGTGGATGCGTTGAAAACATCTATACCGAATGATAAAATCTCGATTCACAAGGATACGAATCAAATTATTTTGAACTCCACCAATCATGAACTCGTAGGGGCGCAACGAATTTTAGAGGCTTTAGATCGGAAAGCCCCACAAGTGCGATTAGAAGCAACGGTGATGGCCATCGAACAATCGTATATAAAAGAAAGTGGATTAAAATGGTCTTGGTTGAGCCTCACTGGTCATGGTCCTGATTCGACTCATTCCTATGGCGCTATTACTTTTGGAAAGACGCCTGAAGGAGAGGCCTATCGATTTTTTGTGAAACCCGAATTGTCTGCTATGGAACGGTCTGGGCGGGCCGCTGTCATTGCGACACCTTCTATTATGGCTTTGAATGGGGAAAAGGCGCATATTTTAATTGGTGAACGAATCCCTATTGTGGAAGAAGTGCTCAATGATGGGGAACGAAAAAGCTCTGTCCGTTACGAAGATGTAGGTATACGATTAGACTATACGCCGGTCATTACTAAAGAGGGGACTATCGATGCGACTATACGAGCAGAAGTCAGTTCCCCCATATTGGTATCTGAATTAAAGGCTTATAAAATTACGACCCGCCAAGCTAGTACGAGGGTTCGCATGGAACCAGGAGAGACACTGGTCATTGGGGGGCTCATGGATAATCGCAATCAAAAGCAAGTAGAAAAGATTCCTCTATTAGGAGATATACCGTTATTGGGCAAATTATTTAGACATAGCCGTAAAACAAAGGATACTGTAGAAATGGTCATTTTAGTGAAAACCACTGTGGTATAATAGAATTTACAATGATACACAGGAGGTAACGAATGGAACGCATTCGAATGATAGGCCTTGGAAAATCATTTGGGGTGCGCCAAGTGTTTTCCAATGTGTCCTTTGAAATTAAAGAAGGTGATCGCATTGCCTTAGTTGGTCCTAATGGAGCTGGAAAATCGACACTACTCAAATGCATTCTTGGCTACGAAGAATTAGATGAAGGTCAAGTGATTATGTCTCCTGTTGCGAGTATTGGTTATTTGCAACAAGATGTAAACTTAGGAGATGATAGTTTAGCTGTTGAAATTGAAAAAGCTTGGGCCGATGTACATGCCTTAGAAGATAAGTTACAAGAATTAACAAGCTATTTGGAGACTCATGAAGCGACTGATATCGATTTACAGCGACTTGATTATTTACAAAATCGATTAGAGTGGCTTGGTGGGTATGATTATGAACAAAAGACGAAGCGTATCGTCTATGGGTTGGGCTTTACTGATGAAGACTTGCATAAAAAGGCTAGTGAATTTTCTGGTGGACAGAAAACGCGTATTAATTTAGCAAAAGCGTTAGTGCGCAGTCCAGACTTTCTATTCCTCGACGAACCAACGAACCATTTAGATATGGATATGCTTGAATGGTTAGAAGGGTATTTATCAGCCTATCGAGGAGGCATTCTCATCGTAAGCCATGATCGGTACTTTTTAGATCGTATCGTCACTGGCGTGGTAGAGTTAGACCATCATAAGGCTACTACATATCGCGGTAATTACAGCCGTTATGTAGTACAACGAGATGAGCGTTACAAGGCTGACTTAGCAGCTTATGAAAAGCAACAAGAACATATTCGGAAAACCGAAGAATATATTGATAAATACAGAGCTGGTATCAAGTCGAAAATGGCGCGAGGTAGACAGTCCCAATTAAATCGATTAGAACGATTAGAAGCACCAGAATCGAGAGACACATTGCGTTTTACCTTCCCTGATGCGGCTATGAGTGCCGATAAAGTGCTCGTTCTAGACCATGTCAGTATTGGCTATGCGAAGGACAACCCAATAATCGATACTGTATCGACCGTGGTACGCCGCGGTGAATCGGTAGCTCTTATTGGGCCTAATGGAGCCGGTAAATCGACGCTTGTGAAAGCTATTGTAGGGGAATTGTTCCCTATTGATGGTTATATCGATATCGGGAATCGCGTGCAAGTGGGGTATTTCTCGCAAGAACATGAAGAGCTACATAACCATTGGCAAGTGATCGATGAAATTAAAAACGATTTTAACTTTTCCGATGAAAAAGCTCGGAACGTATTGGGTGCATTCCTCTTCAGAGGTGATGATGTATTTAAGTTAGTAGGTGATTTATCGGGTGGCGAGCGAGCGCGGCTAGCGTTGTTAAAATTATTTTTACAAGGTAATAACTTCCTTATCCTCGACGAACCTACGAACCATTTAGATATACCGACGCGAGAAATTGTAGAACAAGCATTACGAACTTTTAATGGTACGAGTTTTATCATTTCTCATGACCGTTATTTCTTAGATCAAGTATCGACACGGACATTGGTATTAGAACATAAAGGGCTGACAGAATATTTAGGAAATTATTCGTATTATAAAGAAAAGCTAAAAGAAAAAGAAGATTTAGCGGCCCTTGCTAATAATGGCACAGAAATGGCTGTAAAAGAAATGACTGTATCGAGTCATAACCATTCGGACAGTGCAGATATGAAAGAGGACGGGAAAAAGAAAACTAATCTATATATGGTAGAAAAACAACTGAGTGAGGTGGAAATAGAAATTGCCCGCTTAGAAGCGACTATGAAAATGTATGAAATGCAATTGGCCAATCCAGCAGTGCAAAGTGATGTAGAAGAAATGACAGCTTTGTCGACTCAAATGGAAGCAACTAATGCGTCGTTGCAAGCATTATATGAACAGTGGGAAGACTTATCTGAAGCTGTAAGCGAAGCATAGTTCGTTTTCCAGCTTGATGTAATAGAATCTGTCTAGCCATGATAGGTAACGATGAAAATCATCTAAATGGATTATAGTTCATAGTGATATAACTACATAATATAGATTAAAGCCGATAGAGATACTAGTGAAATCTAGTCTCTATCGGCTTTTTTATAAAATATAAAAATTCACATTATCTAGTATTTTATGTTGAAATAAAATACAAGATATAGTATACTAAGTAAGCGGTATAACGACTAGATATTACTAGTGTTAGTATTATATACATGTATGGGGGTCCATACCTTTATTTATGTTAATGGACGTATTGTGGTTAATATAATGGGGGCATCACAATGTTACAGGTCATCAAACGAGACGGTACAAAAGTACCTTTTGATAAACAAAAAATTGCTATAGCTATTGAGAAAGCAGAACATAGTTCGACTGGCCTTTTTGAAGAAGGGTTGGCACAGCGCATTGCCAATGAAATTGAAGAATACGCGTTGAAACTTCAAAAGGATATGACTATTTATGCCATTGAAGACCAAGTGTATTATAAATTAATTGAATACCATAACCCTGCAACAGCTCGCGCCTATGAAGGTTATAAAGCAGTTCAAGCTTTCAAACGTCGTCAAAATACGACTGACGAAGATGTTATTGGTTTATTAGACCGCAGTAACATTAGTGTATTAGATGAAAACTCTAATAAAGATGCCGCTATTGTGTCAACACAACGTGATTTGATTGCTGGTGAAGTATCTAAAGATATTGCGCGCCGTAAATTGATCCCTACAGATATTTTAGAGGCTCATGATAGCGGAGCCATCCATTTCCATGATATGGACTATATCATTCAACCAATGTTCAACTGCTGCTTAATCAACTTAGAAGATATGTTGACTAATGGCACCGTGATTAATGGCAAAAAAATTGATACGCCAAAATCCTTCCAAGTAGCATGTACGGTAACGACGCAAATCATTGCGCAAGTAGCGTCTGGTCAATACGGCGGTCAGAGTATTAACGGTATCGATCGTATTTTGGCGCCTTTCGTTCGCAAATCATACGAAAAGATTTTGAACAATGTTATTGAAGAACAAATCGAAATCTACGGTATGGAACCAAATATGGAGAAGGCTCGCGAAATCGCTTGGAAACGAACTCGAAAAGAAGTAAAAGACGGGATCCAAACGATTCAATACCAAATTAATACATTGATGACTACTAATGGTCAATCTCCGTTTGTTACGTTGTTTATGTACTTTAGTCCTGATTATGAGTACGCTAAAGAAGCGGCGTTGATTACAGAAGAAATTTTACGTCAACGTATTAAAGGTGTAAAAAATGAAGCCGACGTATATATTACACCAGCTTTCCCCAAATTGATTTATGTTCTTGATGAACATAATGTTATGCCGGATAGCGAATATTACTACTTAACAGAATTGGCTGCTCAATGTACGGCGAAACGGATGTATCCAGACTATATTTCTGCAAAGAAAATGAAAGAAAATTATGAAGGCAATGTATTTAGTCCTATGGGGTGCCGTTCTTTCTTGTCGCCTTGGAAAAATAGTGATGGTAATTATCAATTTGATGGCCGTTTTAATATGGGCGTTGTAAGCCTTAACTTGCCACAAATCGGTATTTTAGCGCGTGGCGATGAAGATAAATTCTTTGAAATTCTCGATAAACGGTTAGAGTTGGCAGAAAAAGCATTGTTATTGCGTTACAATTTGTTGAAAGACGTTATTAGTGATGTATCTCCTATTCATTGGCAACATGGTGCTATTGCGCGTTTGAAAAAAGGCGAAAAAATCGGGTCTTTCTTAACTGGCGGATACGCTACGATTTCTTTAGGTTATATTGGTGTGTACGAAGCAACTCGTCTTATTACTGGTGAGTCTAATACTGGTGATGCAGGCCGCATATTTGCTATGAAAATTATGGATCGCTTAAATCAAGCTATCACTGAGTGGCGCGAAAAACACGATATTGGCTTCGGTTTATATGGTACGCCAGCTGAAAGCTTAACCAATCGTTTTTCTTCTTTAGATCGAGCTCGTTTTGGTTTGATTGAAGACATTACTGATAAAGGCTATTATACAAATAGTTACCACGTAAATGTACGAGAAGAAATTAACGTATTCGATAAATTTGCCTTCGAATCTGAATTCCAAAAGAAATCTACAGGCGGTTGTATTTCCTATGCAGAAATTCCTAATATGACAAATAATATTCCGGCTATTTTGACTATGATTCAGTATATTTACGATCATATTTCCTATGCGGAATTCAATACTAAATCCGATTACTGTCATGAATGTGGTTTTGACGGCGAAATCAAAGTCAATGACCACAATGAATGGGAATGTCCTCGCTGCCACAATACAAATCGCGATAAATTAACTGTGATTCGTCGTACTTGTGGCTACTTAGGGGAAAACTTCTGGAATGAAGGCCGAACTAAGGAAATTAAAGATCGGGTTATGCATATTTAGTGAGACGTCTTAGGTATATTCTAGCGATGATTTTTTACAGTCGCCAGTCTTGTGAATAGATAATGTAAAATGACATAGAGAGTAAAAGCTGTGCTAGAAGCACAGCTTTTACTATGTATAGAAAAGATAGAAAAAATTAGATTTGAGGTTGTATATGAGATACGGTCAGATTAGACAATACGATATAGCTAATGGTGAGGGCATTCGCACATCTATATTTGTTACAGGATGTACTCATGGATGTTATAATTGCTTTAATGAAGAATACCAAGATTTCAACGCTGGGAAAGAATGGACAGAGGCAGAAACAGAACTCGTTGTGTCTTACGTGTCAAACATTAACTGTGCGGGACTTACCTTATTGGGGGGGGAACCATTTCAAAATGTAGATGGTTTATTGCCTGTAGTCGAAGCTGTACGACAAGCGGCACCAGAGAAGAAGATATGGGCTTATTCTGGTTACTTATGGGAGGATATCATCACCGACAGTCAGAGACGATCCTTATTAGAAAGGGTTGATATTTTAGTGGATGGCCGTTTTGTGGATGCATTAAAAGACCCTAGCTTACGTTTTCGCGGCTCTTCTAATCAACGTATTATTGATGTGAAAGCATCGTTAACATCAAATACTGTCGTATTAGCAATGGAGTAATTTATGAATTCTATGTTTGATAAACGCCTATTAGGACTCATCATTGTAGTTGGTGTTGTAGCTGGATTAATAGGCGCCTTTTATACTCATTTATTGCATTATATTCAACATTTTATGTATCATTACAGCGATAGTGATCATCTTAGCTTTGGGCAAGCCGTTGCCCGCGTATCTCCAGAATATAGAGTGATGGCATTAGCTTTGTGTGGCCTAGTAGGCGGTATTGGGTGGGTCTTAATTCATCGTTATGGGGAACCATTAGTTGATATTAAGAAAGCCATCCAAGATACAACGAAAGAAATGCCACCACTTACGACATTTTTGCATGCTACTTTGCAAATTATCACAGTTGGTATGGGCTCTCCATTAGGTCGAGAAGTAGCGCCACGAGAAGCCAGTGCCGGCATTATGACAGGATTACTTCGCCACGTCGATATGAAATCCGAAGATAAAGCCCTTATCATCGCTTGTGCAGCAGGGGCTGGTTTAGCTGCGGTCTATAATTCACCCTTATCGGCAACTATTTTTATATTGGAGACCCTCATTGTTACTTGGAATGTTCGATCCATGGGGGCTGCACTGTTATCCTGTGGTTTAGCTACTCTCGTTGTACGACAAGCTGGAGTAGGGGATACAATCCAGTATACGATGGCTCAACCGCCTTTATATGGTAGCTATCAAGAATTTGCCATCGTGTTAGGCGCTGTTATCGCTATTGGTGTAGTATTATTCGATAAGACTCAATCCATGTTGCCAAAATTTGATAGAAAAAGTCCTAAGATGATGGTCATATCTATTATTGCTTTTACTATCATTGGGGCTATGGCTATGTATTTTCCAGAAATACTGGGAAATGGTAAAGCAGGGAATCAAGTAACCTTTACAGATTCCGTCACTTGGGACTATGCATTGGGATTGATGGGGGCTAAATGGATTGCTGTCTTGCTCGCACTCGTAGCGGGTGCTTATGGGGGACGCATTACGCCGTCTATGATGTTAGGTAGTACATTATCCCTTGCTTTTGCCGCTCTCTGGAGTATCATGGTGAGCCCTGTATCATTAGGTTTTGCCGCTTTTTTAGGAGCAGTTATATTCTTAGGATTAGCACAGAAAATGCCTATTACATCATGCGTATTTATGTTAGAATTATCTCGCTTTTCTGTAGAAATGTTATTCCCTATTACGTTGGCTATGGGATCAGCTCTCATTGTACAACAAATTGTGAAAGCTAGATTTTCTCTATAGCCGTATAAGATAGTATATATATTAATGGAAACTAACGAAGTAATAAAAGGAGCTGTAGTAGCATGCGATACATTTGCATGCTACTACAGCTCCTTTGTTATATCTTGTTATTCTTTTATCTAACTATGAGTTGTTATTGTTTCTGTTCTCTTATTATAGCTATAGAGAGTACTGTTGGTTCTTATAAGTATTAATAGAATAGGGAGAATAGAGACTATACGATTTTGCTATTTTTGTCGTATTGTTCGCCACCAGCATCTGGTAACATGCCATATTCAATAGTCCACAAATGTTTATATTTTAATGCTTGATTATGGATTCGTTCGATTTGCGTTTCGTCAGTGCGCACAATGCGTGCTGGCATACCTACAACTAATGAGTTAGGAGGGATGACCGTATTTTCTTTCAACAAAGCACCGGCTGCGATGATGGAACCAGAACCGATATGGCAACCGCTGAGTACGATAGCACCCATGCCAACGAGGACATTATCTTCGATAGTGGAAGCGTGAACGATAGCACCGTGACCAATTGTTACAAAGTCGCCAATGATACAAGCTTTATCATCATCTACGTGAAGGACGGAGTTGTCTTGCACATTGGAATAGCGACCTACGACGATTTTATTCACGTCGCCGCGAAGCGCACAATTTTGCCAAATAGAAGCGTATTCTTTTAATTCTACGTCACCAGCTAACTCTGCGCCAGGCATAACGCAAGATTTAGGATCAAGTTTAGGATATTTTCCGTGGAATGGTAACATAATAGCACCTTACATCTTTCTTCTTAAAGGGAGAAATTTCTATGAAAAAGGGGAATTTCTATAAAATGGGCGAATGCTCTATATTGTCCATACTATCGTGAAGTGGACAATATGAGTATGCACATAGTTTTAAATTAAATCGATGAGACGTTTTGCTTTGCGGATTTCCATAATCGCTTCATGCGTTACTTCTTGGATGATGAAACGAGCTGGTTCGATTTTAGTGAGACGATTTAACCCTTGTCCCACTTGTACAGCGCCGTTTACTACGTCACCATCAACAGCAGCTAATTTATTAGTGCCTTTCGCCATTTGGCTTCGCTCTTCTGGCGTCGTTTTGCCATCTGTTTCAGCAGCAATGTAACGATCTGTGAATTCGTTACGAAGACTGCGAACACCGCCGTGACCGGAAAGGAGACCTGTTACTACAGAATCAGTGTCAGTAGCTTTAATAATGGCATTTTTCATATTTGGATGAGCTTTACACTCTTCCGCTAAGATGAAACGAGAGCCCATTTGTGCTCCTTGTGCACCCATAATCAATGCAGCAGCAAGGCCACGACCATCGACGATACCACCAGCAACGATAACGGGGATGTTAATTTCGGGCAAAATATTTTCCATCAAAGCCATTGTTGTTTGAGAACCGATATGGCCACCAGCTTCCATACCTTCAATAATAATTGCGTCAGCGCCAGCTTCTTCAATGCGTTTGGCTAATTTTAAAGATGGTACAACAGGAATGACCTTAATACCAGCTTCTTGAAGTGGTTTAATGTAAGGCACTGGGTTGCCTGCACCTAATGTAACAAAGGCTGGTTTTTCTTCGATGATAACTGTTAATAATTCATCTTTATTGTCTGCCATGAGCATAAGGTTTACACCAAACGGTTTATCCGTCAATTCTTTACAGGCGCGAATTTCGTTGCGTGCCCATTCAACATCGCGACCGCCTAATGCAATAACGCCAGTAGCACCAGCATTAGCAACAGCTGCTACGAGATTAGATTCAGATACCCAAGCCATAGCACCTTGGATAATAGGATATTCAATATTTAGTAATTCTGTTAAAGCAGTTCTCATGTGTCCTCCTATACAATTATCATAATATATAAATAGAGTTTTATCTAATAAGTTCTAAGAGTCAATGGTTGACTCAAATACTCTGCTCATAGCTCAAAGAGACTTATAAGTCATCTACTTAGCATTATTAGTATATCATAAAAATCTAAATGATAATATATTTCAATATAATAAACTGGGAAAAATACGCATAATCACTATCTATTTTAGGTATGAAAAAAATATGCAAAAATAGAAAATGAGTATTGAAAAGTTTCGATGTCTTTGATATACTACATTACAGATAGAGTATCTAATACGATATGAATATAACTTTATTAAAATCTCAAGTGAAGGAGGATATACAAATGGAAAAATACGTATGCGTAGTATGCGGTTGGGTTTATGACGAAGCTGTAGAAGGCGTTAAATTCGAAGATCAACCAGCTGATTATGTTTGCCCACTTTGCGGTGTAGGCAAAGATCAATTCGAAAAAATGTAATTGATATATTAAAAAGGCTATCTTAAGGGCTCTTGAGGTAGTCTTTTTTATTTGACAAAGGCACTAGCGATGTTTATAATATTATAAGTCGAGGTAAGATTATGAAACTGCAAGTAGAGCAAGCAAAAGAACATATAGGAATTAAGTTTCCTTATAGCTATACGATATCAAGTGATGCACTTGGTAGTGACGTAGTTGCTTTTCCTTGGAGCCGTCATGATATAACCATTAATGGTGAGTTTTGGTTTGATGGTCAAAACTATATTGTCACAGGACGTGTAACGTCAAAAGGCGATTATGATTGTTCCCGTTGTTTACAACCAACAGAACATAATCATGAAGTTCTTTTTGAAGAGATCTACAGTGATTCTCGTACAGTCGGTGATGATGTAACTCCTTTCGATGGAGAGGAAATTGATCTAACAGAACTAATTAGGGATACATTAATCATCAATGAACCCTCTCAAGTGTTATGTCAGGATGATTGCAAAGGATTGTGCGTTCATTGCGGAGCAAATTTAAATGTTTCACCTTGTTCTTGTGAATCCTTTGTAGTGGATCCTCGATTTGCAGAGTTACGTGCTTTGCTTGATGAGAAAGATGATAGATTGTCCTAATGATTGTTTAAGGAGGTGCAGATAATGGCAGTACCTAAGCGTAGATTATCTAAATGCCGTCGCGACCGTCGTCGTGCTAACTGGAAATTGGAAGCTCCTGGTTATGTAGCATGCCCACAATGCCACGAACCTATGATGCCTCATCGTGTTTGCCCTACATGTGGTCACTATAAAGGTGAACAAGTAGTAGCTAAGGCTTAATTGAGCGTAAAACACCTACACTGAATGTGTAGGTGTTTTTTTCATGTGTACTTTAATGTTTATTTATTTCACTAATTGCAAATATAGTATTTTTTGTTAAACCTTTATAAAAAATAACACAATATATACGAAAAGTCTTGCTATTATCTTCATTATTTTATATACTTAGGATGTAATATTAATACTAGGTCATAAAAGGATGATTGTATGGCTCGTTTGAAGAAGCAAGAAAGACAGAAACAGTTAACAGAAAAACTGAATACTACGCCTTTTCTTACGGATGAAGAATTGGCTGCTCACTTCGGCGTTAGCGTACCTACTATCCGATTAGATCGTTTGGAATTAGGTATCCCTGAATTGCGAGAGCGCATTCGTGCTATGGCTACTGGCCACGCGCATGAGGAGCAGGGGGAGACTATCCTTCATGAAATCGTAGGGGAGTTAATTGATGTAACAGAAGGTAAACAAGCGTTATCGATGTTACATACTACACCTGATATGGAAGATCGCTTTGGTTTTGTAGAACCTCAGTATTTATATGCACAGGCTAATTCGTTAGCAAAATTAGTGATGGGTACTACCGTATGTTCTACAGAGGTAGGTAATATAAAATATAAAACACCTGTAAGTGCTGGCACTAATTTAGTAGCAAAGGCAGAGATTGTTCGCCGTCGGGGTGACAAGGTTTTTATATGGGTGATTATTCGCGATAAAATACAAGAAGTATTTAGAGCTAAATTTATTATGGAATCCGTAGAAGGTAGGTTGTAATAGATGAAAATTGCAGTAGACGCCATGGGTGGCGACTTTGCTCCGTTGGAAACCGTTCTAGGATCCATAGCTGCAGTGCGAGAAAATAAACATATTGAAGTTGTTCTCGTAGGCGATTCAGAGCAAATTTATAATATTTTAAAAGATAACAACGAGGAAAATAATCCACGCCTTACTGTGTATCACGCTAGTGAAGTTATCGGCATGGATGAACATCCAGGACAGGCATTGCGGAAGAAAAAAGACGCTTCCGTTGTAGTTGCTACATCCTTAGTGAGAAATAAAACTTGTGAAGCTGTTATTGCGCCGGGGAGCACTGGTGCGGCTGTAGCATCTGCATTGTTTGGCTTAGGTCGCATTAAAGGTGTTGATCGTCCTGTTATTGCTACACCGATGCCAACTGTTAATGGCATTACTGTTATGCTTGATTCAGGAGCTAATTCAAATAGTAAACCGAAACACCTGGTTCAAGGTGCATTGATGGGTTCCGAATATGCAAAGCTTTTACTAGGAAAAGAAAATCCTACAGTTGGATTGTTAAATATTGGTGAGGAAGCCACAAAAGGGAACGATGTGGTTCTAGCTACGTATCCTATATTAGAAAAAATGAAAACTATTAATTTTAAAGGTAATGTAGAAGGACGAGATATTCCAAAAGGCACGGTAGACGTTGTAGTGTGCGATGGCTTTGTAGGTAATGTAGTGTTGAAATTTGCGGAAGGCTTAGTAACAGGCTTGACGCAGTTGACTAAAAATAGCATTATGAGTGGCGGCTTATTAGCAAAAATCGGGGCTATGCTAGTCAAACCAGCATTAAAGCCGATTGCTAAAAAATTAGATCACACTGAAAATGGTGGGGCTCCACTGTTAGGTGTTAATGGGGTCTTTATGATTTCCCATGGCAGCTCTAAAGCAAAAGAAATTAAAACGGCTATTACTATTGCCGGTGATTTAGTAGAACGCAAAATTATTGAGCATATTCAACAAACAATGGAAATTGAAGGAGCTTTGAAATATGACTATGATGAGTAAGCCTGTCGGTATTATTGGGACAGGCAGCTTCCTTCCTGATAATGTAATTACGAACTTTGATCTTGAAAAAATGGTTGATACTAGTGATGCCTGGATCAGAGAGCGTACAGGAATTGAAGAAAGACGCGTTGCGCCAGAAGGAATGAATACATCCTATATGGCTACAGAAGCGGCGAAGAAAGCGTTGCAAATGGCGAAATTAAAAGCTGAAGATATTGATATGATTATTTTCGCTACATTGACACCAGATATGATTATCCCTTCGGCAGCATGTGTATTGCAAGCTAATCTAGGAGCTACTAATGCGGCGGCTTATGATTTGCAGGCGGCTTGCTCCGGTTTTGTATATGGCTTAATTACGGCTGCTAGTTACATTAGTTCTGGTATTTATAAAAATGTCCTCGTTGTAGGTGCAGAAATTTTATCTCGCCGTGTCAATTGGGAAGACCGTAGTACATGCATTCTTTTCGGTGATGGCGCAGGTGCTGCTGTCGTATCCGAAGTGCCAGAAGGATATGGCATTAAAGGGGTAGACATGGGTGCTGATGGCACTGGGGGGCCTGCTCTATGTATTCCTGCTGGCGGTACTGCAGTGGTAGCTAATGATCAACGTGTTGAAGAAGGTTTGACTTTTATCCATATGGATGGCCCTGAAGTATATAAATTTGCTGTAAAAACGATGGGACGTACTGTGTTGAAATCTCTTGAGCGAGCAAATATGGAGTTAGGTGAACTCGATTTCTTTATCCCTCATCAAGCAAACATTCGAATTATCGATTCTGCAGCGAAACGCTTGCATTTGCCGATGGAAAAAGTATTTGTTAATTTACATAAGTATGGTAATACATCTGCCGCATCCGTAGCGATTGCTTTAGACGAAGCATATCGGGAGGGGCGTTTTAAACGCGGTGATAATATTGCCTTTGCAGGCTTTGGCGCTGGCCTCACGTGGGCAAGCCTCGTCTTAAAGTGGTATTAAGGAGGACACATCAAGATGATTAAGACTGATATTTGTGATTTGTTGCAGATTGAATATCCAATCTTACAAGGTGGTATGGCTTGGTTAGGCACCGCTGAATTAGCAGCAGCTGTTTCTGAAGCTGGCGGCCTTGGCATCATTGGTGCAGGTCATATGCCACCAGATATTTTCCGCAACGAAATTCATAAGTTAAAAGAGCGTACAAGCAAACCATTTGGTTGTAATATTATGCTCATGTCTCCATTTGTGAAAGAAGTTATGGAAGTTGTTGTAGAAGAACGTGTTCCTGTTATTACGACTGGTGCTGGTAACCCAGGGGTATATATTCCAGCACTAAAAGAAATCGGTACAAAAGTTATTCCTGTAGTTGCCTCTGTATTGTTAGCAAAACGTCTGCTTCGAGGTGGTATTGATGCGATCATCGCGGAAGGCACTGAGTCTGGAGGCCACGTTGGGGATATTACGACTATGGCTTTGTTACCACAAGTAGTAGATGCTGTAGATGTACCAGTTATTGCTGCTGGTGGTATTGCTGATGGCCGTGGCGTAGCAGCAGCTTTCGCATTAGGAGCCAAAGCAGTACAAATGGGTACGCGCTTCGTATTATCTGAAGAGTGTATCGCTCACGAAAATTATAAAAATGCTGTATTGAAAGCTAAAGATCGTGCTACTGTAATGACTGGTTTAACTACTGGTCACCCAGTACGTATTATTGATAATCAATTAGCACATAAATATAAAACTCTTGAATTCAATGGCGGTTCTAAAGAAGAGTTAGAAAACCTCGGTGCAGGTACACTTCGCAAAGCTGCTATTGACGGTGATGTGAAAGAGGGCTCTGTTATGATCGGCCAAATTTCTGGTATGTTACATGATATTAAATCTTGCCAAGCGATCATCACTGATATTATGGCTGAAACAGAAACAGTGATTGCAAATTTACAAAACATTGGTAAATAAGGAGGCAACCCCATGAAAACAGCATTTGTATTTCCTGGCCAAGGTTCTCAAAAAGTAGGGATGTTACAAGATTTGTACAATGCATACCCTATCGTTAAACAACGTTTTGAAGAAGCAGATGAAGCATTAGGTTATTCTATTACGAAATTATGTTTTGAAGGTCCTGACACAGAGCTTGTTAAAACTGCTAATACACAACCAGCTATTTTGACAGCTTCTGTAGCATGCTATGAAGTATTAAAAGAACAAGGCTTTACACCTGATATCGTTGGTGGTCATAGCTTAGGTGAATATAGTGCTCTCGTAGCAGCAGGCGTTCTTGAGTTTAAAGATGCTGTATATGTAGTTCATAAACGTGGTCAATATATGCAAGAAGCTGTTCCTTTGGGAAAAGGTGCTATGGCGGCTATTTTGGCTTTACCTAGAGAACAAGTTGTTGAAATTTGCCAAGCTGTGAACGATACTGTAGGATCTGTACAAGCTGTTAACTTTAACTGCCCAGGCCAAATTGTTATTGCTGGTGAAACAGAAGCAGTAGAAGTGGCAGCAGAAAAAATGAAAGAAGCTGGTGCTAAACGTGCTGTTATGTTGCCTGTAAGTGCACCATTCCACAGTCGTTTAATGGAACCGGCAGCAGCTCGTTTGAAAGAAGAATTAGATAAAATCCAAGTAAATGATGCACAAATCCCAGTAGTAGCAAACGTAACTGGTAAGATTATCACAAATGGTAATGATATTAAAGAATCCCTCGTAATTCAAGCAGCTAGCCCAGTGTTATGGGAAGATTGCGTAGCTGAAATGATTGCTTTCGGCGCTACTAACTTTGTAGAAGTAGGGCCTGGTAAAGTATTGACAGGGTTCACAAAGAAAATCAATAAAGATATGGAATTGGCTAATGTGGAGGACATTCCATCATTAGAGAAAACGCTTGAATTTTTAAAGGGGGTTCGATAAAATGCATTTAGGAGATAAAGTTGCCATCGTTACTGGTGCTTCTCGTGGTATTGGTCGAGCTGTAGCGATTTCCTTAGCGAAATCCGGTGCTAATGTTGTTGTCAATTACAGCGGTAGTGAAGCAGCAGCTCAAGAAACGGTAGATGCTATTGAAGCATTAGGTCGCAAAGCTATCAAAGTTAAAGCTAATGTAGCTAATGCTGAAGAAGTAGCAGCTATGGTAGAAGAAGCACATAAAACATTCGGTAAAATCGATATTCTCATTAATAATGCGGGCATTACTCGCGATGGTTTGTTAATGCGTATGAAAGATGAAGACTTTGATGATGTTATCGATATTAACCTTAAAGGGGTGTATTTGGTAACAAAAGCAGTCTCCAAAATTATGATGAAACAGCGTTATGGTCGTATTATTAACATGACATCTGTAGTAGGTGTTATGGGTAATGCAGGCCAAACTAACTACGCTGCTTCTAAAGCTGGTGTGATTGGCTTCACTAAATCTTGTGCAAAAGAATTAGCAAGCCGCGGTATTACTGTTAATGCAATAGCACCAGGTTTCATCAATACAGAAATGACAGATGTATTACCAGAAAAAGTAAAAGAAGAAATGGTTAAACAAATTCCGTTAGGCCGCATGGCTGAAGCAGAAGAAGTAGCATCTGTTACTGCATTCCTTGCTAGTGATTTTGCTAATTACATTACAGGCCAAGTTATCAATGTCGATGGCGGCATGGTAATGTAATTACAAAATTAGACTATATATAAAATCCACTTGAAAGGAGGTGAACCACTAATGAATACTTTCGATAAAGTAAAAGCAATCGTTGTGGAACAATTAGGCGTTGATGAAGCTGAAGTTACCATTGATTCTACATTCATCGACGACTTAGGTGCTGACTCCTTAGATATCGTTGAATTGATCATGGCATTCGAAGAAGAATTCAATGTTGAAATCCCTGACGATGTTGCAGAAAAAATCAAAACCGTTAAGGATACAGTAGAATATATTGATTCTGCTCAATAAGCTGTAAAGCTGACAATTCAGCCGTGAGGGAGACCGAGTGGTCTCCCGACCGGTTTTGTTTACAGGAGGATTTGATAGTGAAGCTCCCTGAACTTCGCATTGGGAATCTAGTGGCCAAAGTACCTATTATCCAAGGTGGTATGGCGATTAGATTGTCGACAGCTCGGTTGGCAGCAGCCGTTGCAAATGAAGGTGGTATCGGCCTTATTGCGGCATCTGGGTTGCCTTTTGATGAATTACGATATGAAATACAATTAGCTAGAAAATTATCACCTACGGGGATTATTGGTATAAATGCGATGGTAGCGGCTACGCAATTTGCAGGTCTCGTTAAAACAGCCATCGAAGAAGGCATTGATCTTGTAGTAGCTGGTGCCGGCTTCTCAAGAGATATGTTTGCTATGGGTAAAGAATCGGGTACACCGATTGTGCCTATTGTATCGTCTGCAAAATTAGCGCGCATTTCTGAAAGTTTAGGTGCCGCTGCGATTATTGTAGAAGGTAGCGAAGCTGGTGGTCACTTGGGAACAAATCGTTCTGCCCGAGAGATTGTACCAGAAGTCGTAGCAGCTGTGAAAAACATTCCAGTTATTGGTGCTGGTGGTGTTCTTGATGGCAAAGATATTGTAGATATGTTAAAACTAGGTGCTAGTGGCGTTCAAATGGGTAGCCGTTTTGCTGCATCCGATGAATGTAATGCATCAGATGAATTGAAAAAGATGTATGTTCGAGCTACAAAGCCAGAAGACATCGTATTGATTCAAAGTCCAGTAGGGCTTCCAGGCCAAGCAATTAAAAATAAATTTGCTGAGTCTGTTCTTGATGGTACTGTGCCACCACCTACAGTGTGTGATAACTGTTTGAAACATTGTTCCCATAAATTCTGTATTATCCGCGCTCTTTCTAGAGCTCAACAAGGGGATGTAGAAACTGGGTTAGTATTCTCTGGCAATAATATGAGAAAAGTCGATAAGATTATGCCAGTCAAAGATATTTTTGCACAACTTAAACAACAAGTAGCAGAGATTGATTAATTTAAGGGGCATTAAGCCTATACGAGGTGGAATAATTGGAAAAACGTGTGGTAATTACTGGTTTAGGAGCTATTACTCCAGTTGGTATCGGTAAAGAAAACTTCTACAATGCGTTATTAGCAGGTCAATCTGGTATTGGTCCTATTACTCGCTTTGATGCATCTGATTATGCAACACGCATTGCAGGGGAAGTAAAAGATTTTGACATTACGTTATACGGTGTAGACAAGAAAGAAGCTCGCCGTATGGACCGTTCCGTAGAATTTGCTATTGGCGCTGCAGTACTTGCTGCAGATGATGCTAAATTAGCACTTGATGAAGAAGACTTAGACCGTTGTGGTACTGTCGTAGGTACTGGTATTGGCGGTATTGATTCTATCCATGAAGTATATGAAACTTTATTTGAAAAAGGTCCTGGCCGTGTAAGTCCATTTGCGGTACCTATGATGATTGCAAATATGACTTCTGCCCGCGTATCAATTCGCCTTGGCTTAAAAGGCCCTGTTATTACAGATGTAACAGCTTGTACTTCTGGTACAAATGCTATTGGGGACGCATTCCGTATCATCCAACGTGGCGATGCAGATATTATGTTTGCTGGTGGTACTGAAGCAGCTGTTTCTCCAGCTGCAGTAGCTGGTTTCGCAGCTATGAAAGCTATGTCTACTCGTAATGATGAGCCAACAAAAGCATCTCGTCCATTCGATAGAGATCGTGATGGCTTCGTTATGGGGGAAGGCGCTGGTATCGTAGTTCTTGAAGAATTAGAACACGCTAAAAAACGTGGTGCTCATATTTACGCTGAAGTCGTAGGTTACGGTACAAACGGGGACGCATACCATATTACAGCTCCAGCACCAGGCGGCGTACAAGCTCGTAAATGTATGGAATTAGCTATTAAAGATGCAGGTATTGATCCTAAGGATGTAAACTATATCAATGCACATGGTACATCTACTGGCTTAAACGATAAAAACGAAACATTGGCTATTAAAGAGTTATTCGGCGACCATGCAAAAAATATCGCTGTAAATTCTACAAAATCTATGACGGGCCATTTATTGGGTGCTGCTGGTGCTATCGAAACAATTGTTATGGCAATGGCTATTGACACTGGTAAAGTCCATCCAACAATTAACTGTGATAATCCTGACGAAGGTTTAGATCTTGATTACGTTCGTGAAGGTGCTCGTGACTTACAAGTTAACTGTGCACTTTCTAACTCCTTCGGTTTTGGTGGTCATAACGGTACACTTTGCGTACGCCGTTATGAAGACTAATGAAGCAGTATACAGCGCATAAGAACCATACAATGACACAAGCTCGTGAAGATTCTCTTCATGAGCTTGTTAGTCGTTTATCTATACCTGCTATAGATATTGCTATATTGGATTGTGCTTTCACCCATACTTCTTATGCGAATGAACATAAATCGCAAGCTATTCATCATAACCAGCGCTTAGAATTTCTCGGCGATGCCGTGTTAGACTTAATCATTGGGGAATATCTATTTATGAAATATCCAGATATGTCCGAAGGCAATTTGACGAAGATTAAGGCCGCTACTGTTTGCGAAGATGCATTAGCTTCGGCTAGTAGAACATTACATTTAGGTGATTACTTGCTATTAGGCCATGGTGAACGGGCTTCTGGTGGTTACGATAGAACTTCGATTCTCGCTGATACTTTTGAATCATTAATTGGTGCGCTTTATATTGCTACTGATTTTGCAACAGTTAAAGACTTTGTATTAACTCACTTGCGTATCTATATCAAACAAGCATTAGAAGGGAAGCGCGGCAAAGATTATAAGACATTATTACAAGAATTTGTACAGCGTGATGGGGATAAACATATCGTATATCAGTTAATCAGCGAGTCTGGCCCAGATCACGCTAAAACATTTCACATGTCTGTTTCTATTGATGGTGTGGAATATGAATCTGGATTTGGTAAAAGTAAAAAAATTGCAGAACAACATGCAGCTCAATTAACATTAGAAACATTGATGGCTGTTCAATAAAAAGCGCCGAAAGGCGCTTTTTATATAGGTATGGCTTTTGAATATAGCAACAAGAAAGGAGTTAAATAATGAAATACGGTATGATTCCCTTTTTTATACCTCATATAGGGTGCCCTCATGTCTGTACATTTTGTAATCAGACCCGTATTACAGAACGAATAAGTATAGATTATTTAACATCAGGCTATATTGCTAAGACTATAGAAGAGTATACTGCACAGAAAGATAAAGAAAAATATTGGGAAGTCTGTTTCTATGGCGGTTCTTTTTCCGCTATTTCTATTCCTTTACAGGAGCAATTATTGCAGCCCGCTTATGAAGCCTTGCAAAGAGGTGTAATCGATGGAATACGTTGTTCTACGAGGCCAGATGCTGTGGGAGATGATGCGTTAGAACGATTGAAAGATTATGGTGTATCTACTGTAGAGCTAGGCGTACAGTCTATGAACGATGTGGTGCTCCACAAGGCTAGGCGAGGTCATACCAGTGATGATGTTCGACGTGCTGTGAAACAGCTTAGAAAACACTCTATGACTGTAGGATTGCAGATTTTACCTGGTTTATTAGGTGACTCTTGGTATACTATATTAGAAACGGCTATAGAAATAGCTAAATTACAACCTGATTTTGTACGAATTTATCCCGTATTAGTGATTGAACATACGGAATTAGCTCAACAATATAGATCAGGTGTATATAAGCCTTTATCTGTACAAGAAAGTATTGCTTACTGTGCATTTTTAAAAACATGGTTTGAAGACCATCATATTAAAGTGATACGTACGGGCTTACAGAGTACAGATGAACTTGATTGTGGTGATAGTTTATTGGCCGGCCCTTATGAACCAGCTATGGGAGAACTTGTCATGAATGAACAATGGAGACAGCGTATTGAATCTTGTTTCCAGAATCATCTAGATAGTTGGTATGACGATAAGAAGATATTGCATAAGTACGGTAATCACTATATTCAACCTATAGTGATTGAATATCCTCGGCATATGACATCGAAGGTGCGAGGCTTGAAAAATTGTAATGTTAAATATTTTGATGATCGTTATAAAGATGTGACTTTTATATGGCGTGAAAACAATGATAATAATTGGCCTATATGCATCATTGATAGCATACAATATATGTTATAATAAGAGATGTGATATTTTCAGGTTTTGCAAGAAAGGAGGCAGTCATGCAATTACTGCGGCTAGAATTAAAAGGATTTAAATCCTTTGCGGATAAGACCATCGTAAAATTCTCCCCAGGGATGACTGCCGTTATTGGACCTAACGGGAGTGGTAAAAGCAATATTACAGATGCGATGAAATGGGTTTTAGGGGAATCCAATGTACGCAATTTAAGGGGCCAACGGGCGGAAGATATTATTTTTTCCGGTACAGAGAAAAGAAAGCCTATGAGCGCTGCGGAAGTAACCCTCGTCTTTGATAATTCGGATAGGCAATTTGATGTTGATATGCAAGAAGTAGCCATTACTCGTCGCATTTACCGGACGGGAGAAAGCGAATTTCTCATCAATAAGCGGTCTTGCCGTTTAAAAGATATCCATTTACTTCTTGCCGATACAGGCTTAGGTCGAGATTCGATGGCTATCATTGGGCAGAATCGTATCGATGCCATTTTGAATAGTAAACCAGAAGAGCGTCGTCTCATTTTTGAGGATGTAGCTGGTATTTCTCGCTTTAAGATTAATAAAGAAGATGCATTGCGCCGTATTGCTAGTACAGATCGCAACATGGAGCGTGTTCGCGATATTATGGCGACTATTGAAGATCAATTGGGGCCTTTGAAAGAAAAAGCTGAAACGACGCAGCAATATATGGAATTGAGCCGTATCAAACGGGAATATGATGGGGCTTTAGGCTTTCACAATTATAAGACTGCTGATCGACTATTGACTCGTGCTGAAAATGATACAATTGCCTTGAGAGACGAAGAAGTTGAATTACAGACTGCATTGTCGACGTTGGATGCCCGTCGCCATACGTTGCAAGGGGCTAACGAAAAAGAACAGGATCAATTGAAATCATGGGAAGCTGAATTTACAGAGAAGCAACGAGAGGAAGAACGAGCTCGTGGACAATTGACATTGTTAGAAGAGCAATTGAAAACGACACAACGTGAAGTGAATGATACAGAGTTGCGTATCAGTGAATTAGAGGCCACTCAAAAAGGGGAAGAACAACAGCTTCAAATTTTGGAACGCCTCATTGGTGATGAACGTCGCCAATTAGAAGAGGAAGAAGAGAAGTTCAAAACCTTAGAAGCTAATTACGAAATGGCGGTGAACGCATTAGCAGAAGAACAAGCTAATTGGGAGTCCTTAGAACATGATCGTCAATCTTTGCAAGCTAAGCAATTAGACTTGATTACATCTATTGAAACGGCAAAATTGAATACTCGCAATTTAGAAAGCCGAAAAGTAGATGTAAATCATAAAATAGCAGAGCTTTTACAAGAAATAAAGGATGTAGAAGCTCAGTTAAGTACAGCTCAACAGGAGCATGAAACGATTGCTAAAGAATTTAATGAATTAGGTACCAAACGGACTCAGTTAGGGGTGGATGAACGAGATGCGATGCAGTCCTTACGAGAGGCTCGTAAAGAATTGCATCGCCTTGCTAGTGATACACAAAAGGCACAAGGCCGTTTAGAGCTCTTATCACAATGGGCGGAACAGCATGAAGGTTATTTAGAAGGCACTAAAAATATACTTAATGGCAAAGGCCCTTGGCGTGATGCCATTAAAGGGGCTGTAGGAGATTTGTTTAGTGTAGACGATCGTTTTACAGTAGCCATTGAAACAGCCCTTGGAGGTAGTGTAAACCATGTTGTAACGACTACGGCAAAAGCTGCTTCTGAAGGGGTTGAATATTTAAAATCGATCCGCGGTGGGCGCGTTACATTTTTACCATTAGAATCGGTAAAAGGGCGACCTTATGACACCCCAGCTATTTCAGAGGCTGGCGTTATAGGGCGCGCTGTGGATTGTATTACTTTTGCTAGTGATTATAACCATATCTTCCAATATTTGTTAGGTCGTACCTTAGTAGTAGAAACTATGGAGCAAGCCATTGGATTACAAAAAAAATATAATCAATCATTGCGCATCGTTACCTTAACGGGGGAACAATTCCAACCGGGTGGTTCTTTAACAGGCGGTACGAGTAAGCGCAAAAGTAGCTCTATTTTAAGTCGTCGAGAAGAATCAAATCGTTTGGAGCAAGAATTAGCCACTGTAGAAGAGCGGACTGCTAAATTAGAGCGGACTATTAAAGATGAAGAATTGCGTTTAGAAGGGATTCAAAAAGAGCGAGTTATTCTCGAGGAAGGGTATCAACATACCAACTTATTATTCCTTGCTAGCGAAACGAAGATTCAAAATATCAATAATGAATTACATCGTAAAATGACTGTTAAAGGGGACAATGAAGAACGACTCGTGACGATTGATGTAGAATTACATCAAGAACAGCAAGCCTTAATGTCTAATGAAGAACAGTTACAAGCTCTGCAGGAGGGTGTTCAATCTTCTGGAGATCAATCGTCTATGATGAGCCGATTGAGTACATTGCAAGCTAAACAACAAGAGGCTTATGAATTATTTACTGCCTCTCGGTTGCTCTGTGAACGTTTACAAGGAACCTTGAAAGAACGACAGACTCAACAAGAACAGCGGGAACAAAATCGCCAGACCTTATTGGAGCGATTAGAACCGTTGCAAGCATTGTTAGTAGCGAGTCGAGAGCGATTGGAAACTACATTGCCAGAGGTTATAGAAGTGGGTCAAAAGGGATTGGCTGCCATTCAAGAAGAGGCGGAGAAAATTCGTGCCCTCCGAGATGAAGCCTATCAATCAACAGCTGGTGCTCGTCAAGAAATTGAGTCCATTTTAGAAGAACAAGGACGGTTGAATCAGCGTTATAAATTAGTGCAAACCCGCTTAGTTGAAGGGGAAGGGAAGCTAACGAAATATCGCATGGATTGTGAACGAGCTGTGGAGGACTTGCATACTATTGGTTATTCCTTAGAAGATGCGCAACAAATTGATTTGACTGGTTCTGTGAACGATTGGAAAATGGAGCAAGCTCGTTTAATGGCTGAAATTGCTGAGTTGGGACCAATCAATCCAAATGCAGTGGAAGAATATGAGGAAACAAAAGGTCGTTATGACTTTATGGGGTCTCAATTAGAAGATTTAGAAAAGGCGAAGGAACAATTACAGGCCGTTATCGTAGAAATGGATAAGGCTATGAGTACCCAGTTATATGATGTCCTAGAAGTGGTGGGTAATCGATTCCAAGAAGTCTTTAGTCAATTGTTTGGCGGTGGTACAGCTCAAATTGTTCTCACCGATCCGGATAATATTTTAACAGGTGGTATCGACTTCTATATTCAACCGCCAGGGAAAAAACGTCAACAATTGACACTCTTATCCGGTGGTGAACGAGCCTTAACAGTTATTGCCTTATTGTTCTCATTCTTGGATTATCGTCCGGCTCCATTCTGCGTACTTGACGAAGTAGATGCAGCCTTAGATGAAGCTAATGTAGAACGATTTAGTTCCTATTTAAATCGTGTCAATAAAGAAACGCAATTTATCGTCGTATCTCATCGTAAAAAAACGATGGAAGCGGCTGAAGTATTACAAGGCGTGACGATGGTAGAACGAGGCGTATCTCGATTATTGACAGTATCTTTTGAAGATGTGAAGGAGGATCTAGCATAATGGCTTTTGGATTCTTTGATAGAATAAAAGATGGTTTAGAAAAAACGAGAAAGTCTTTTGTAAAAAATATTGAACACATCGTTATTGGTTATGCTGAAATTGACGATGAATTTTTAGATGATTTGGAAGCAGTCATGTTGACGAGTGATTTGGGACCTAAAACGACGGAATATTTGATGAAAGAAATTCGTCGTGGCGTTACGGAAGGCATTATCAACAATACTGGAGATGTTATGCCTTTTATGGAGTCTCGTATTACTGAAATTTTAGAAGACCAAGAAGAAGAACTTACATTGCATCACCCAGAAGTGGTTCTCGTAGTAGGTGTTAATGGGGTTGGTAAAACGACGACTATCGCCAAATTAGCTAACTACTATACAAAAGAAGGTAAAAAAGTAATTATTGCTGCTGGTGATACGTTCCGTGCTGCTGCTGCCGATCAATTGACGATTTGGGCAGAACGGGTAGGTGTACCGATTGTAAAACACCAAGAAGGTGCCGACCCAGCAGCTGTCGTATATGATGCTATGGAAGCGGCGAAAGCTCGCAATGCAGACATTGTCATTGTAGATACGGCAGGTCGTTTGCATACAAAAGTCAACCTTATGGAAGAGCTTAAAAAAATGGGCCGTGTAGCCAATAATCACGTAGAAGGAGCGCCGCATCAAACGTTGCTTGTTCTCGATGGCACTACAGGTCAAAATGCAGTGAGCCAAGCTAAATTATTTGGTCAAGCCGTTCCTGTAAATGGAATTGTAGTGACAAAATTAGATGGCACTGCTAAAGGTGGCGTCGTTATTTCTATTAAAGAAGAACTAGGTGTACCTGTTCGTTGGATTGGCGTTGGTGAAGGCATGGATGACTTACGCCCATTTAATGCAAAAGATTTTGCCAATGCATTATTTGATAAAGGATTGATTCAAGGTGAGCAATAAATACAACCGTGAATTCTTACTTCAATATGTAGAATCAGAAAATAAAGTAAATGAATATCATGTTAGTTTGGAGAATATGAACAAAGTAGTAGATTTGATTGAATACTTTGGTATTGAATTATATCGTCCTATTACTCGCTTATTGTTGTCTAACTGGGAAGAAATTTCAGCGCGTATAAATGGTTATACAGAAGCTGAATGGTCTGTGGCCGATGAAATTCAAAAAACGACACCTACTTTAGATCGCTTTTCTATAGCGATGTTAATCGAAGTGTTGGAAGGGGAAGATACTTTTAATCAAGGTGAAAATGTAGGACGTCGCTTGAGTGAAGAAGAATTGCGCTCCATACGTAAAGAGCAGGATGATTAATTATGAAACACATACATTATAATCCAGAAGAAGGAACGCCTTTCAAAGTAGAGGCTCCTTTTGGGCCTACTGGGGATCAACCAAAGGCTATTGATTCCCTTGTAAAGGGGATTGAAGATGGTGAATGGGCGCAAGTATTATTAGGTGCTACCGGCACAGGGAAAACCTTTACTATGGCTAAAGTGATCGAAGCAGTACAGAAACCGACGCTGGTCATTGCCCATAATAAAACCTTAGCGGCTCAGTTGGCTAGCGAGTTTAAAAGTTTCTTCCCTAATAATGCAGTAGAATATTTCGTTTCTTATTACGATTATTATCAGCCAGAAGCCTATATTGCCTCTAGCGATACGTATATAGAAAAAGATGCGTCAATTAATGATGAAATCGATAAACTTCGCCATAGTGCGACTATGAGTCTCTTCGAACGTCGTGATGTAATCATCGTTGCCTCTGTCAGTTGTATTTACGGCTTAGGTGACCCAGAAGATTATTCTGACTTAGTATTGTCACTCCGTTTAGGTCAAACGAAATCGAGAGATGAGATTTTATCTAAACTAGTAGATATTCAATATACTCGAAACGATATGAATTTCACCCGTGGTACGTTCCGCGTACAAGGGGATACGATAGAGATTTTTCCTGCTGCGTATAGTGAAAGAGTCGTTCGGGTCGAGCTCTTTGGTGATGAAATCGATCGACTAGTGGAAGTAGATTCTCTCACAGGCGAAGTTATTGCAGAACGGAAACACGTGGCCGTATACCCTGCATCTCACTATGTAACGACAAAAGAGAAAATGCAAGTTGCGGTGGAACGAATCGAAGCGGAATTAGAAGAGCAACTAGCTTTGCTGAAAAGTAAAGACCGTTTATTAGAAGCGCAACGTTTAGAACAACGGACTCGATACGATATTGAAATGATGCAAGAAATGGGCTATTGTTCGGGCATCGAGAATTACTCGCGCCATATGTCGGAACGAAAAGCTGGAGAAGCACCGTTTACATTGATTGACTACTTCCCCGATGATTTCCTCATTATGATCGATGAGTCTCATGTGACGATACCGCAGATTCGAGCTATGTATAATGGTGATAGAGCTCGCAAAGAGTCTCTCATTGAATATGGGTTTCGTTTGCCATCTGCATTAGATAATAGACCACTACAGTTTGATGAATTTGTAGAGCGAATTAATCAAATTGTCTATGTATCGGCTACGCCGGGACCATATGAAATGGAAGTAGAAACGAATATTGCAGAACAAATTATTCGCCCTACTGGTCTGTTAGATCCAACTATCGAAATCCGTCCTATTAAGGGACAAATGGATGATCTTTTAGGAGAGATTAATAAGAGAGCTGCCCAAAATGAACGGGTTCTAGTGACGACATTGACGAAGAAAATGGCAGAAGATTTGACGGAATTCCTCAAAGAAATGGGGGTACGTGTGCGCTATTTACATTCTGATATTGTGACTATTGAGCGGGCTGAGATTATACGGGACTTACGGGCTGGCGTCTTTGATGTTCTTGTAGGGATTAACTTATTGCGAGAAGGCTTAGATATGCCAGAAGTTTCCTTAGTGGCCATTTTAGATGCCGATAAGGAAGGTTTCTTGCGCTCCGATACGGCTATGATTCAAACCATTGGTCGTGCTGCTCGTAATGTAAATGGTCACGTTATTATGTATGCGGACCGAGTTACTGGTTCTATGCAACGAGCTATTGATGAAACAGATCGCCGTCGAGCTGTACAAGAAGCGTATAATAGAGAACATAATATTACGCCGCAATCCGTATCTAAAGAGGTGAAAGAGCTCATTGAATTAACTAAATTTGATGATGAATTAGAAGTAGCAACACGGAAATCGAAACGGACGAAGGCTGATACGATGGATCATGGCCATGAGCCATATGAGTTAGCTGAAACCGTTACATCAAAAGTAGCAGAGCTGACGCCAGAAGAATTATATAATCAAATTGAAGAACTTAATCGCCAAATGAAAATGGCTGCAAAGCAATTAGAATTTGAAAAAGCTGCATCTTTGAGAGATCAATTGGGACAACTACGTCAACAATGGTCCGATATGCATGCTGCGAAAGATAGTAAATTAAAGAAGCGATGATGCCTTAGGGTGTCATCGTTTTATATAGAAAGGATAGTATGAAAGATCAACTTATCGTAAAAGGGGCTCGACAACATAATCTTAAAAATATTGATATTGCCTTGCCACGCGATAAATTTATTGTCTTAACAGGCTTAAGTGGATCTGGTAAATCATCATTAGCATTTGATACGATTTATGCAGAAGGTCAACGTCGTTATGTAGAATCGTTGTCGGCTTATGCAAGACAATTTTTAGGGCAGATGGATAAACCTGATGTAGATTATATTGAAGGTTTGTCACCAGCTATTTCTATTGACCAAAAGACGACAAGTAAAAATCCTCGTTCTACAGTGGGAACTGTAACAGAAATTTATGATTACTTACGGCTTTTATTTGCCCGCGTAGGTCATGCCCATTGTCCAGAATGTGGCAAACCGATAACACAACAAACGATTCAGCAAATGACTGATGATGTGCTGAACTTTAAAGAAGGGACTCGCATTTTAATATTAGCTCCTATGGTGCAAGGAAAAAAAGGAGAGCATAAATCCGTATTTGAACAACTTCGCAAAGAAGGCTTCGTTCGCGTTCGAGTTGATGGAATGGTGCGTACGTTAGATGAAGATATTAATTTAGAAAAAAATAAAAAGCATTCCATTGATATCGTTGTAGACCGTTTAATAGTAAAAGAAGGTATAGAGTCTCGTTTAGCAGACTCTATGGAAACGGCTGGTAAATGGGGCGAAGGTATTGTTATGGTTCAAGAAGTAGATGGTCCCGAGCATATGTATAGTCAACATTTTGCTTGCCCTGATTGTCATATTTCACTGCCTAAAATCGAGCCACGTATGTTTTCTTTCAACAGTCCTTACGGTGCCTGCCCATCTTGTTTAGGCATTGGCTCTACTATGGAAGTAGATGAAGAGCGAGTGATACCAGATGGAAGTATTTCTTTTGCTGACGGTGGAGTACAAGCGTTGAGCTCTAATCCTAATGCATGGTTTATGCGTCAACTAGAAGGGTTATTGGTGGCTAATGGATATTCTTTGGAGAATTCCTATAATGACTTGCCAAAAGCATTGCAGAAAAAAGTCATGTATGGTACCACTGATAAAGTGGCTTTCACCTATGAAAATATGCGAGGTGAAGTGAAAGAATTTTTTACTGAATACGAAGGTATTTTGCCTATGGTGAGACGTCGTCACAGTGAAGCCACTACAGATTCGATGCGCGAAGAATTTGAAAAATTTATGTCCATCAAGCCATGTACGACCTGTAAAGGGGCTCGCTTAAAACCAGAAGTGTTAGCCATTACGGTGGGGGACAAAAATATTCATGAAGTCACAGAGCTCAATATTAAAGATGCTTTTGAATTTTTTGATACATTACCTCTTACAGACCGAGAACAAGTGATTGGGGCGGAAATTTTGAAGGAAATCAATGCTCGTTTAGGTTTCCTTAATAACGTAGGCCTCGATTACCTTACTATGAGTCGCAGTGCCGGTACATTGTCAGGTGGTGAAGCACAGCGTATTCGCTTGGCTACACAAATCGGTTCTGGTTTGGTAGGCGTACTATATATTCTCGATGAACCGTCCATCGGTCTACACCAACGAGATAATGATCGCCTTATTGAGACTTTGAAAGGCCTTCGTGATTTAGGTAATACATTGCTCGTCGTAGAACATGATGAAGATACGATGCGCGCTTCCGATTACTTAGTAGATATCGGTCCTGGCGCCGGTGAGCATGGGGGACAAATTATCGCTGCTGGCCCAGTAGAAGAGGTAATGAAAGTAAAAGAGTCTATTACAGGTCAATATTTAAGTGGTGCGAAATTTATCACTCTTCCAGAAGAACGACGTAAGCCAGGTAAAGCGTATATCGAAGTGCGTGGTGCGAAGGAAAATAACTTGCAAAACGTGAATGTTAAATTCCCAATTGGCTTATTTACTGTGGTAACCGGTGTGAGTGGGTCTGGCAAATCTACTTTGATTAATGAAATCCTCTATAAAGGATTGGCGAATCAGTTATATCGTTCTTATCATAAAGTAGGGGCCCACAAAGACATTAAAGGTATTGAATATGTAGATAAAATTATCAATATCGATCAAAGTCCCATTGGCCGCACGCCGCGTTCTAATCCCGCTACGTATACGGGCGTATTTGATGGCATTCGGGAATTATATAGTCAAACACCGGAAGCGAAAATGAGAGGCTATAAACAAGGTCGCTTTAGTTTCAACGTAAAAGGCGGTCGTTGTGAAGCGTGTCGCGGCGATGGTATTATTAAAATTGAAATGCATTTCTTACCAGATGTATATGTGCCGTGTGAAGTATGTAAAGGGGCGAGATATAATCGAGAAACCTTGGAAGTTAAATATAAAGGCAAATCCATTGCCGATGTATTAGATATGACGGTAGACGATGCAGTAGAATTCTTTAGTGCCATTCCAAAGATTCATAAAAAAATGGTAACCTTACAAGAAGTCGGACTCGGTTATATTCGTCTTGGACAAGCAGCTACTACATTGTCTGGTGGTGAAGCACAACGTGTAAAATTAGCTACAGAGTTGGCTCGTCGTAGTACAGGGAAAACATTATACATTCTAGACGAACCGACGACAGGCCTTCATGCTGAGGACATTCGAAAACTTCTTAATGTATTGCAACAACTCGTTGAAGGTGGCGATACAGTTGTCGTTATTGAACATAACTTAGATGTGATTAAGACCGCAGACCATGTAATCGATCTTGGTCCTGAAGGGGGGAGCCGTGGTGGCACTATCGTAGCTACAGGGACTCCAGAACATATTGCTACGGTTAGTGACAGTTATACTGGTAAATTCCTTGGCCCTGTATTAGAACAAACGCGTACGTTTATGAAAAAGAGTCAAAAGGTTAAGAAATAAGGCTTACACCATAGGTAGAGTCAAGAGTAGCTGCAAAGAACGTAATGGGACATTGCAAAAAGACTTATAGTTAGAGTCGATATAAAAATAAGAGAAAGGAGGATCTATGGCTAGTGAAGAATTATTAGAAAAAGTAAGTCATTTGCCTACTACACCAGGTGTATATTTATGGCGAGATCAATATAATCGTATCATTTATGTAGGCAAAGCAGTGAACTTGCGTAATCGCGTTCGCTCCTATGTGCGGCAAGATGCCAATCGAGCACCTAAAGTAGCAGCTATGATGAAACGTGCCGTCGATGTAGAGACAATCCAAACAAAAACAGAAATGGAAGCGCTCATCTTAGAAAATACATTGATTAAAGAACATCATCCGAAATATAATATTCGTCTTCGCGATGATAAAACATATCCTTATGTAAAAGTATCTGTTCAAGAAGAGTATCCAAGGGTATATATGACGCGTCGACTAGAGCGGGATGGGGCGAAATATTTTGGTCCTTTTACAGATGTAACAGCAGTTCATGTAGTGTTGAAATTGTTGCGTCAATACTATCCGCTTCGCACTTGTAAATCGATGAAAGTAGAACGACCTTGTTTGCAATACCATATGCATTATTGTGAAGCGCCGTGCTTTAACAAAGTTTCAAAAGAAGCATATGGTAAATATGTAGATGATATTATACAGCTTTTTGAAGGAAAGCCTATTCCATTGTTAAAAGAACTAAAAGAGAAAATGGAATTGGCTTCCGAAGAATTGCGGTTTGAAGATGCTGTTCGATACCGGGATCAATTAAAACATATTGAGAAGTTACAAGAAAAACAACGGATGGTAACGCAACGAGGGGACCTCGATGTATTAGGTATTGCCGTAGACGGTCAACTAGCCTGTGTCCAACTTCTCTTTATCCGCAATGGCCGATTGTTAGGGAGAGAAAACTATTTTGTCCAAAATGAAGGCGATACGGAAGAAGTGATTATGACTGAATTTATTAAACAGTATTATTGCGGCACTAGTTTTATTCCTAAAGAACTACTCTTACCGTTGGAAAGTGATGAGCAAGTACTCTTCGGAGAATGGCTATCTACTTTGAAAGGTCAGCAAGTCGATATTGTAGTGCCACAACGAGGCTATAAGAAAGATATGATTAAGATGGCTCACGAAAATGCAGCGGCCTTCTTAGAAGAACGGCGACGTCAATGGCAACATCAATTAGATAAAACTGGTGGAGCTGTTAAGAAATTAGCAGAAGTTTTGGATTTACCAAGACTGCCAGAGCGCATGGAATGTTTCGATATTTCTCATACGCAAGGTTCTGAAACGGTGGCGTCTATGGTTGTCTTTGAAGGTGGTAAGCCAGCGAAGAAGGAATATCGTCGCTTTAAACTTAAAACGACGCAAGGAAAGCCTGATGATTTTAAATCTATGGCAGAAATTATGGAACGTCGTTATGGGAAAGAAACAGAATGGCCTATGCCAGATCTTATTATCATCGATGGAGGTAAAGGACAGCTCAATGCAGCATTGCCATTGATACGAAGTGTAGGTGTTACAGATGTACCTGTTATTTCTTTAGCCAAGCGTATTGAAGAAGTATTCGTAGAAGGTCAATCGGAAAGTATTATTTTGTCTCATCATTCACCAGAATTACAACTATTGCAACAAATTCGTGACGAAGCTCATCGTTTTGCTATCACATATCATCGTAAATTGAGAGGAAAACGAAATTTAGAATCTATTTTGGATCATATTGAAGGCATTGGACCTAAACGACGAAAAGCTTTATGGAATCATTTCAATAGTTTAGAAGCCATGAAAAAAGCCTCTATTGAAGAATTGGCAGAAGTGGATTCCATGAATTACAAAACAGCAGAAACGCTGTATAATTTCTTCCGCATGTCAAAGGTGGAAAAACAAGACCTAATTAATTCCTAACATAAGACTATTTAGTTAACTGATTCGATGAATTGGCAGGTTTGATTGCCATCTATAGGATAGAAACAAAAAACTCCGCATCCATGATGCGGAGTTTTTTTATCTATATTTCGGTCTGTAGTGTTGGATATACCAAGCTCGGGCTGTAAATAATATACCTGCTACGGTAACGCTAGCAAGAAGTCCAATCCAAACACCGAATGGACCATAATCGGAATGTTTAGCTAAAATATAGGCTGTTGGAAAGCAGACTCCCCAGTAAGAAATCAATGAAATATAGAAGATAGCTCTTACATCTTTGTAGCCCCTTAGCATGCCTTGTAATGGAGTGCCTATGGCATCGATAGCAGCGAAGAATACACCATATCCAAGGAAGCTATAAATCAAATGATACACCTCTATGTCGTTGGTAAAGAGGGCAGAAATGCTTTCCATATGAGTAAACGTAAAACTACAGATTACAATGGAAATAACAATGGCTAGGATGCGAGAAATATAAGAGTAGTGAATGGCTTCGTTAAATCGCTTAGCCCCTAATTCATAGCCTACCGCAATTGTGGTAGCCATGGAAATGCTAAGTGGCAAGCAATAGAAGACATTGGTAAAGGAAATGACCGATTGGTGGGCTGCTACGACAGCAGAGCCGAAGTGAACCATTAATAAACCGGCAATACTGAAAATGCTGGCTTCAAAGAATATGGAGAAGCCAATAGGAATACCTACTTGTAATTGTTCACGAATGTAATGCCAGCTAGGAGAGAACCATTTCCTAAATATACGATACCCTTTCAATTTAGGGTGTAATAGAATGACTGTACTAAATAAGATGCAATTTACCCAAGAGGCTGTAGCAATACCAAACCCGGCACCTACACCGCCTAATTCAGGGAAGCCCCAGCGGCCGAAAATTAATACGTAATTTAGCAAAACATTAATGGAAAAGCTAGTCCCTACAATGGCCATAGAATAATGAGTCAATCCGTGAGAATCCACTGTATTTCTTAGTGTATTCACCCATAAGAGAGGGAATAAACCGAGGGCGAAGGCTTTCAAATAATTAATACATATCTCTATAGCGGCAGGATCTAATTCCAGGGTGATTAAGAGGGGCCTTACTCCTAAGATGCCAATGATTAGCATAGTTGCTGCGAGACCGGTACCAATATATAATCCTTGGTAAATAATTTCAGGAATATGGTCTGGTCGCTTAGCTCCTAAGAGCTGAGAAATAATTGGTGTAATTCCGAGCAATGTGCCTTGAGCAAAAATAAAGAATAACATCCATAAATTATAACCTGTTGCAACGCCGGCTAAATCGATAGTACTGTATTGGCCCGTTAGAAATATGGCTATAAAAGTTCCTCCAATGAGGGAAAATTGTGTAATGCACATAGGCGTAAATAGCTTGGTGAAAAGCCATAGTTTTTGCAATATAGAATACGTTTGATACATAGGAACCTCCTAATTAGACGTATTATTGTAACATATACAAGGACGATTCGCTAGGTACTATCTAAGTATAGCAATATAGGGGTACCCTGTATGGTATAGGCAGGTACTACAAAATATAGTATTATATGAAAGAATATAAGATCATCACTATGATGATGGATACGTTTGATTGCACATAATCTTACTTCTATAGTACAGGAGATATACGGTGAATACAATCATCTTTTTAATTATTTTATATATTGTTAGTATTGCCTTATCTCTTGTAGTGGGCGCTGTATCAATACCAATAGAGAAAGTCTCTGAATTTATAGCACATGTATTAACAGGTCAGTGGCAATTTACTGGGTCGGAGCAGATTTTGTGGTCTATCCGTTTGCCAAGGTCTATAGGCGTTGCTTTTGTAGGAAGTGCATTAGCTATGGTAGGCGTATATATGCAAACGTTGACTAGAAATGCATTGGCAGAGCCTTATATTTTAGGTGTTTCATCTGGTGCTGGTGTCGGCGCTGCTGCCGCTATCGTATGGGGCTTACTAGGGGTATTTGGCAGTGCTAATGTCATCGTAAGTGCTTTTATAGGAAGTATGGTGGCGATGTTTTTAGTCTTATGGCTGGTAGGATGGAATCCTCATCCTGTGAGATTAGTCCTTATCGGTATGGGGGTGAGTGCTTTTTTCTCGGCTCTTACATTAGCTATTATTTATAGTGCTACCAATGAAGCACAAGTACGGTCTGCCATGTTTTGGTTAGTAGGTACATTTTCTGGCATACAGTGGGTTTCTGTTCCTTATATTATGATTGTTTCTTTACTAGCTCTAGTGGTGGGGTTATGGAATAGTCCTCATTTAGACATTATGTTATTAGGACGAAGAAGTGCGACACAGTTGGGATTGTCCATTGAACGATTTCAATTTGCTTTAGTCTTTATCGCATCACTTGTGATGGGAGTAGTCGTCTCATATGTAGGGGTTATTGGCTTTGTAGGTCTTATCATTCCTCATATTTGCCGTATCTTAGTTGGTCCATTACATAAGAAGTTATTAACCTACTCTTTTTTATTAGGCGGCATAGGTTTGCAATTGGCAGATATGGTAAGCCGTGTTGTGATTCGCCCAGAAGAGATGCCTATTGGTGTCATTACTTCCCTTGTAGGGGCACCTATTTTTATTTATTTAATTCGTAAAGCATTTACTGAAGGTACATCATGATAGATATACGAAATCTAACATATACCGTAGAGGGTAAAAATCTATTGCACCATATTACTGATACGTGGCAAACAGGAACTACTATTGGTATTATCGGACCTAATGGAAGTGGTAAAACGACGTTGCTTCGCCATGTGTATGGAGATATGAAAAGCAATGGTTCTATTTATATTGATGGTATAGATAATGATACGATTAGCCGAAAACAGCGGGCACAGTTGATGGCTATTGTGGCACAACACGGAGGCGATATAGAAGGTCTATTGACAGTAGGCCAAGTGGTTCGTATGGGGCGCTATCCTTATCGTCACACAGAACGAAGTGATGATGACGATACCGTAGTAGCGTCTGTTATGTCTCGTTTAGGTATTGATGATTTAGGACATCGTGCCATACACCAGTTATCGGGTGGTGAATTGCAACGGACACTCATCGGCAGGGCTTTTGCGCAAGAGACAGAGTATATCTTTTTAGATGAACCAACGAATCACTTAGATATACAGTATAAATTAGGATTAATGGAGCAATTAAAAGTATATAATGGTACCGTTATCCTTACGTTACACGATCTTATTTTGGCTGGTCGTTATTGCGATTATATAGTAGCTATGAAAGATAGCCAAATTGCTTATACGGGAACGGTAGAAGAAGTTTGTACGTCGGAACGATTAAGTGAAGTTTTTAGTGTCCCCATGGAAGTAGGCCAGACAGAACAAGGTTTTATTGTAACCTATTAAGGATATAAATTGTGATGTGTTAATTTATATTACAATTTATTCCATATATTTATTCTATATATTTTTATATATACTGTATCACAAATATTATGTACTAACAGAAGGAGACGAGTATGTTACAACTTTCAAGAAGAATGAAAATATTTGGTGTGGTAGCCTCTACATTGGCTTTATTTAGTCTTGCTGGATGTGGCACAGATACGAAGCAAAGTGGTGCTGATGGTGTAACGTGGACGGCTGAGCTAGATGGTAAAGATTATACTTTCACTATGAAAGAGGCACCAAAGCGGGCTGTATCTATGTCACAGGCTACTGCAGAAATGATGTTAGCATTAGGCCTTGAAGATCGCATGGTAGGAACGGCCTTTAAAGAAGAGCCTATTTATGAACCATTGCAAAACGCTTATGACAAAGTTCCAGTACTAGCTGAAAAATGGCCATCCTATGAAACATTTATGGCCGCTAAACCAGATTTTACTACTGGATGGGCTGATAGCTTTACAAAGCGTGCTATACCAGCAGCTCAATTAGTGAGCCAGGATGTGAATATTTTTATTCCTGCATCTATGACCAAGCGGGATGCTACGCTAGATACTTTATTTGATGATATGTTGATGTTTGGTAAAATATTTCACATTGAAGAACGAGCACAACAATGGGTGAATGATGAAAAAGCTAAGTTACAACCTGTGATGGATGAAGCAAAAGGAAAAGAGGTAAAACGGGTATTTATTTTCGATTCTGAAGATGAGCAACCTTTTACCGTATTTAAAGGATATACTACGAATGTATTAGATTTAGTTGGTATTCACAATGTCATGGCTGATACTGATGTGGATCGTACATGGGCAAAGGCCTCTTGGGAATCTGTGGTAGATGCAAATCCTGATTACATTATCATTTGTGACTATGGTAATAGCTTCCGTAACACGGACGATTTTGATGCGAAAGTAGAACGATTAAAATCGAATCCTGCTTTGGCTAATGTTAGTGCAGTAGTGAATAATCGATTTATTCGCGTTAAATTATCTGAAATTACACCAGGTGTACGTACTGTTGATGCTTTGACGCGCATTCGTGCAGAAATGGATGCTATGTAATGAAATCTATTGCACAATAATAGGATATCTTGATATAATGAGAATATTGAATATTTTCGTTATAGGAGGATTACATTGGACATTTTATCCATTCAAGGTATGTTGGCGATGTTTCAAATTATCGTCATCGACATTTTATTAGCCGGTGATAATGCAATTGTTATCGGTATGGCGGCACGTAATTTGCCTCCTCATTTGCAAAAGAAAGCGATTTTTTGGGGCACTGCCGGGGCCATTGGTTTGCGACTTGTTATGGCATTCTTATTTATCGAGGCCATTAATAATATTCCAGCCCTCCGCTTGGTAGGAGGTATTCTATTATTATGGATTGGCTATAAATTAATTGCCAATGATGATAGTGAACACAATATCGAAGCTAAAGATAATCTTCGTGCGGCTATTACGACTATCGTCATTGCCGATGGTATTATGGGTATCGATAATGTGCTAGGCGTCGTAGGCGCTGCTAATGGTAATATGATGTTAGTGGCCATTGGTATGCTTATTACTGTGCCAATCATCATTTATGGTAGTACATTATTTGTAAAAATCATCGATCGTTACCCTATCATCCTCTATGTAGGGGGCGGTATTCTTGCTTGGGTAGGGACCGCTATGAGTTTGGTAGATCCAATCATTGCGGATTACGTAGCACCTTATGCATTAGCTATTAAAATCGCTGCCGTTGTCCTTGTCGTAGGGGCTGCGTTAGCAGTAAATAAAATGAAAAAATAATACATTCTCTGAAAGCTCTTCCTTCTTATGAGGAAGAGCTTTTGTTCATTGGGAAGAGTGAATGATAGCGATTATGATCCATTCTATAGATCTTTCATAGGATGTGAGAGTCTAGTAATAGGAGACATCGTGAAATGATAGGCAAAATATGGTATAGTTAGATAATAGTTTTAGTAACATATATTCAATAGAGGGGATTTATCAATGGAGTTTTTAGAAGTAGCTACTTGGCTGACTATAGGAAAGATTATTTTAATTGATATATTATTAGCCGGCGACAATGCTGTTGTTATCGGTATGGCAGCAGGCAAATTAGCACCTCATTTACAAAAGAAAGCTATTTTGTGGGGCACTGCTGGGGCCATCGGGATGCGTTTATTATTTGCCACTATTTTAGTAGAAGCGTTATCCATCATTCCTGCTCTTCATTTAATTGGTGGTTTAGTTCTTTTATGGATTGCCATTCAATTAATGAAAGGCGGCGAAGAAGAAGCGCATGTAGATGCGAAAGATTCTTTAATGGGTGCTGTAGGTACAATTATTATTGCAGATGCGATGATGAGTATAGACAATGTTATTGGCGTTGTAGGTGCTGCACAAGGTCATTTAGAACTGATTATTTTCGGCCTCCTTATTACAGTGCCAATCATCATATTCTGTTCTACTTTATTCGCCCGTATTATTAACAAATATCCGATTATCCTATGGGCAGGTGGCGCTCTCCTGGGTTGGGTAGGAGGCGAAATGATCGTAGAAGATCCATTGCTATTGCCATATATAGATGGGTATCAATTAGCTATTAAAATCGGTGCCGTTATATTTGTCCTTGCTATAGCGGGAATTATTAAATGGGCAAGAAAGACATCTAATCATGAATAAACGACAGTCTACACAACGAGTTGATAAAGGATTACAAAATAGTAAGAAACGCACACAGAATCAAAATGGTAATGGGCTTTCAAAAAAAGCGAAAGCCATAGCTAACGCACCTGTGCAGGTCGGTGATATAGTGACCATTTCGATCCACGGTATGGGCAGTAGTGGTGAAGGGGTTGGAAAAATCGAAGATTTTACTGTATTTGTTCCCTTTGCTTTGCCAGAAGAAGAAGTAGAAGTAGAAATTACTATAGTAAAGAAAACATATGCTACAGGTATACTCAAATCTGTTGTGAAAGCTTCGCCACAGAGAACGGAGCCACGGTGCGAATTGTATGGTATCTGTGGAGGTTGTCAGTTACAACATACTACTTATGAAGGACAATTGGCGTTGAAAACACAGAAAATAAAAGATGTAATTCAACGAATTGGTCATTTGAATCCTGATTTAGTTAAACCCACTATAGGTCCAGATAATCCTTGGAGTTATCGCAATAAGATGCAAATGCCTGTTGGAGGCATACCAAATCATATAAAAATGGGATTTTACGCCATGGGTTCTCATCATATTGTGGAGGGGACGAATTGCTACATTCAAGATGAAGGAAATAATCGCATTGCTCAAGTAGCTTCTGAAATTGCCAATGAATTAGGAATTGAACCCTATAATGAACAATTGGGGACGGGCGTATTACGCCATATTATCGGTCGGATTGGTCAATCTGGATGGATGGTGATTATTGTAACGACTACAGACTATTTGCCAGAAGAAGCAATTTGGGCACAGCGCATCAAAGAAGCCATCCCTGAAGTAGAGACTATCGTTCATAATAGCAATCCTAAGAAAACCAATGTGATTTTAGGACCTACTAACCGAGTACTCTATGGGAAAGGAACCATTACTGATCATATTAAAGATTTGGAATTTTCTTTATCTCCTCATTCCTTCTTCCAAGTCAATCCAGAGCAAACGACAGTTCTCTATGACCAAGCTTTGGCTTATGCTGACTTGAAAGGTAATGAAACAGTGATTGATGCCTATTGTGGAACTGGTACAATTTCATTATTTTTAGCTCACAAAGCAGAACATGTTATTGGTATTGAAATCGTCGAGCCAGCCATTATCAATGCTCGTGAAAATGCGAAGAGAAATGGATATGATAATACCGAATTTATCGTTGGTGATGCAGCCGTTGAGATGCCACACCTCTATGAACGAGGTGTTCGACCAGACGTTATCGTATTTGATCCCATTCGAGCAGGCTGCAAAGAAGAAGTACTCACCTCTGCTGCCGCTATGGAACCACAGCGCATGGTTTATGTATCTTGTAACCCGGCGACCATGGCACGAGACATAGCCATCTTGCAAAACCTCGGCTATGAACTACAAGAAGTCCAACCCGTAGACATGTTCCCCATGACCGCCCATGTTGAGGCAGTGGCTTTACTTACAAGGAGCGGAGCGACGCAGTAAGTAATTAGCACTGCCCATGTCAGGGATGTCCAAGAGTAAGAGCGAAGCGAAATACGATTGGAAACAGCCTACGGCGGAGGCAGTGGCTTTACTTACAAGGAGCGAATAAATAAATTATGATAATAAGACAAGAAGAATCAAAAGACTATGAATCAGTGTATCATTTAATACAACACGCTTTCCAAACGGCAGAGCATGCAGACGGGAATGAACAAGATTTAGTTGTTAATTTGCGGAATAGTGACTCTTTCATTCCTGAACTATCGCTTGTAGCTGTAAAGGATGATACGATTGTAGGACATATTCTTTTTACAAAGGCTTTTGTTGGTGACGTTGAAGTATTGGCGTTAGCGCCACTTTCTGTGCTACCAGCATATCAAGGTCAAGGTATTGGTACTTTGCTTATGAAAGAAGGACATAAGATTGCTAAGATATTAGGGTATACATATTCCGTAGTACTGGGAGATCCTTCTTATTATGAGCGTGCTGGATATACTACAGCTAGCATATATGTTATTAAGCCGCCTTTTGAAATTGAGGATGCTTATTTTATGGCATTATGCTTTTCTAATGAAGCAAAATTGATAGATGGTATCATGAAATATGATGATGCTTTTGGATTATCTTAACGTATGGCTCACAAATGTAGTAAATTATAAAAAGAATCATTATTTGTTGACAAGTCAATAATGCTATATTACAATAACGAAAACAAAGAGTGCCACTGTAAGCAGGGACACTCTTTGTTTTTATATGTAAGATATATTATGAAAGGAAGATTTTATGACTGAAAAACAAATGAAAATATTAGGATGGATTGCTACATTTATGTCTGTCATGATGTATGTATCTTATATTCCACAGATTATGGATAATTTAGCTGGTCAAAAGGGAAATTTCATTCAACCCCTAGTAGCAGCTATTAACTGCAGTTTATGGGTTTATTATGGTTTATTCAAAAAAGAACGAGATCTTCCATTAGCAGCAGCTAATGCACCTGGTATCGTTTTTGGTATTGTAACAGCTATGACTGCTTTGATGTAATGTAAAAGTATATATTGGTTACATATCTAATGTGCTTAGAGACGAGTCATACTCAAAAGATTAGGACATATTTACAACTATAAAATTGAAGAAATACCACTATGAAAGAGTTTTCCTGAAAGATTAATTAAATCTTCTAGGGGAATTCTTTTTTTATCTTCAATCCATTTACGATAAAGATTTACAGAACCAATGGATAGAAATGTATTTATAATATTTTGTTCTTCTTTTGTGAAGGATTTATAAGGATTATATCTTTTACGATTATGGAGTAGCATAGATGTAAAAAAGTTATCAGAAAATTCACGATAACTTGGATCACAAACAATTTTTTCCATATATGGTTTTTGCTTTGCCATAAACTCAAAAAACACACGATTAACTTCTGTGAAAGGGGGATTATCAGGTAATGTATTAATGGCATTTGAATAGTCTTTAAAAAGGTCGGATAGAATTTCTTCATAAAGATTTTCAAGGCAATTGTAATGTAGATAAAATGTTTTTCGATTAATCATAGCTCGTTCAGTAAGCGCTTTAACTTTTATGGAAGATGCATTCATTTCTAATATCATTTCTTTAAAGGTATTTTGAATGATAGTTTTTGTTTTTAACACTCTTAAGTCTTTTTTTCTCTCCATAATAAACACTCCTTTACATAGTTTTTTCAAATAAATTACCATTTTTATAAATCTGTGGCATACTCACCATAATATAGTATTTGGGAATTGTATTTGTAATTAGATATTTATTATACTGTTCTTGCAATTAAAAAGCGAATATTGTCATGATTTATAATCGTTGTAAGAATTATGGAGAATCTAGTCATTGAGTCTACGCATTATAAGAAAATAGAAATGAGGAAAAGTATGAAATATCAAAATAAAGACGCTTTTGAAGTGACCAATGTATTTGGAATGGGAAGTTATAACTCGGACTTTGCTCAATATTTTATAGGAGATAGTTTTTTAAATCCTTTAACTGATTTTCAAAAGGGAGAATTTCCTATTTTTAATGTGACCTTTGAACCTGGTTGTCGTAATAATTGGCATATTCATCATGCTGATAAGGGAGGCGGTCAGATATTAATCTGCACTGCCGGAGAAGGCTGGTATCAAGCTGATGATAAAGAACCACAAGCACTAAAAGAAGGTAGTGTCGTTGTTATTCCTGCTGGTATTAAACACTGGCATGGGGCAAAAAAGGATAGCTGGTTTTCACATATTGCTATTGAAATACCTGGTGAAAATATCTCAAATGAATGGTTAGAAGAAGTGTCAGATGATTTCTATAAACAATTATCAGATTGATGTATTGCAAGACAATTATCTTACATTGTTATTCTATGTAAGACAGGTAAGTCCTATGAAGGTTATCAAATATGTAAAAGATTAATTGTTTTAGGAGGCTTATGTATTATGATGACTGGTTCAGGGATAGCTGATGCATCTACATTAGCTAGCTATAATCGAGCTATAATCGAGCAGAAGAAGCGAATAAGAACCATAAAGCTTTACATGGAAATAGAGCGTTTCCTTTAAGTGATACTGATCCAGAACATGCAGATATTGTTAAGAAGTATATTTATGGTGATGTGTATAAACAAACTCAAATTACTCCGCAAGAAAGAGCTATTGTTACGTTAGTTGTATCTATTACAGATTATAATGAAAGCGCCATTCGCAATCATATGAAGAGGCTTTAGCCGCTGGTGTAATACCGCTTGAAGTACGTGAATCAATTTATCACATCTGATTTTGGTGATATCTTTTCACACGATACACTTGATTTAAAACCCGTGAAATGATAACTGTTACTGCCTTTATTTTATGATTCTAAATTAATTAAGGTTGAAATATAAATTTTTGATGATACTTTAAAAGTGATATTAGTAAAATCTATATAATCTATATAATCTATAGTATGGATTTAAATAGTATTTACTATGGAGGTTCAATATGGCAAAAATTATGATATTAAATGGATCAGCAAGGAAAAATGGAAATACATCTGCTCTTATTAATTCTTTTGTAGAAGGGGCAAGAGCTGCAGGAAATGAAGTTGTTGAATTCTACCTTCAAGATATGATAATTCATGGATGTCTTGGTTGTAATGGATGCACTAGAGGTACGAAAGATAATAATCTATGTGTACAAAATGATGATATGAAACAAATTTATTCAGAATTTATGATGGCAGATGTAGTTGTATTCGCCTCTCCAGTATACTTTTGGACTATTACTGGTACATTAAAAATAGTTGCAGATAGGCTTTATGCAGCTTTGAAGTATCTTGGATATGGTGCATTTTCTCGTAAGAGTGTACTTCTTATGACGGCTGGTGGCTCTGATTATAGTCAGGCAAGTAGATGGTATGAAACGTATGAAAGAAATTTAGGTTGGATTAATTTAGGAGAAATTCTTGGTGCAAGAAAGACAGCTGAAGCAAAAGCACTTGGTGCATCAATTCAATAAGATTTAATTTATATAGATAGTTTAGTAAGTAATGTATTGGTAATGATTGACATTATAGTATAAAAGGATAAAGACATGTAATATGAAATCCCAATACATTTATAAGATAATTTAAATGTTTTTGATTTCGGTAGTATTTTTTCCGTGATATGTTAGATTGGAAAATTCGTGAAATGATTACTGTACTGTTATTGGAGCGCAAGGTATAACTAGCTAATAAAGCTGTTATAGAAAGGGATAACTAAACATACTGTACAAATAGTATATAAATAGATATGATAAAAACGGATATATTTCGATATATCCGTTTTGTAGTATAAGATAGAAGTTAGATATATCCGATAGGAGTATAGATGTTAAGTAAAAACGATGTATATTATTTATTAGAAACTAAGGGCATTGATTTTGAAGTGACAGATCATGCACCTTTGTTCAGTATGGATGATAAGCCTAATGTAGAATTACCGTATCCAGAGTGGGATGCAAAAAATTTGTTTATTCGCGATCATAAGCGGGAGCATTATTATCTCATTATTGTGCGCGGATCAAAGCGCGTCGATTTAAAGCAATTTCGAAAAGACCACAATTTGAAGAAAATATCCTTTGCTTCAGAAGAAGAGTTATGGCACATATTGAAGATTAAACCAGGTCATGTATCACCATTTTGTTTACTTCATGATGAGGATTATAGAGTGCATTATTATATTGATGTGGATTATAAGACAAATCGAATTGGCATTCATCCCAATGAAAACGATGCTACAGTATGGTTACAAGGGAAAGACTTGGTTCACATCATTGAAGACTATGGTACGACGGTAGAGTATATAGAGATATAATATGATATACTACTGTACATAGAATAAAGTACCCTCTATGGATTGATGAATAATAGTAAAGAGTATATATAGGTGTAACATATGAAACAAAGAATATTAAAACGAATTGCTCTCTTAGCAGTCATAGGCGTATTAGGTGTAACTTCTGTGTCGGCGGCTGGTTTATTTAATAAAGAACCAGAAATAGACAATGCACCTGTAGTTGGCTTATATCGATTCCAAGTACCAGAAGAATTACAAGGACCATTCAACTCTGTAGGCGTAGAAAATTTTACTTCTTCTATGGCACAAGAACCAAATACATTGTCTATGAATGCAGCCCATGTGAAAGGTGATACGAGTACTGCTTATGTGTTAGAAGTCTACAAAGATACGGAAGCATTAGATACACATCGAAAATCGGAACACTTCAAGAAATACCTCAGTGAAGTAGGTTCTAAATTGACGAATCGTAAAATATACGATGTACAACCAATCATCTTGATGGAGAAAGCGAGTCCTTTAGAAATTATTAACGATGGGGCGGCTGTCGTAACTTTAACAGACTTTACAGTAATGAAAGATATGGTAGATGATGTAAAGAAACAATATGAACTTGATATTAGCCGTGCTATCCGCGATGATGAAGGCTATAAAGCTGGTTATATTTTGCGAGATACGAATAATCGGAATCATTGGTATGTGTTTCAAATCTATAGTGATGAGGCGGCATATAAAAAACATGTAACTAGTCCAGGGTACCGATTTGCTATGGGACAAATTAAAAGTTATGTACAAAATAGTCGTACAGAAATCTTGGAAGGCGATTTGTTAGTCAACCAAGGTGGACAATCGTTTGTGAGACAGTAAGGGATATTAGAAAAGGTTACTACTAAGAGATATATTAGTAGTGACCTTTTCTGTATGTCTATTATAGTAGGCTATATATGGGGACATAGATATTGTATAATACGTAATATGAATGGAGGAATGGCAATGAATTACCAGTATACCTATGAATCGCCATTAGGGACTATGGTTATGTTAGGAACCTTAACGTATTTAACAGATTTGTTTTTTGTTGATGAAACGTACGCACCTTCCTATAGTGACAGTACACATATAGAAAAATTAACCGGTCCTTTTGAAGTGACGGTGATGTGGCTTGATCAATATTTTAACGGTGTACAACCGCTTATATATCCACCGATGGATTTAGAAGGAACTGTTTTCAGAAAACAGGTGTGGTCTATATTGCAAGCTATTCCTTATGGTGAAACCACTACGTATGGTGCTATTGCCGAACAAATTGCTCATCGTGAAGGAAAAAAACGTATGTCATCCCAAGCAGTAGGAGGAGCAGTAGGACATAATCCGATTAGCATTATTATTCCTTGTCACCGTGTAGTCGGTAAGAATGGTGAACTCACTGGTTATGCTGGAGGAATGGATAGAAAAGAGTATTTGCTGAACTTAGAGGGTAAGCACACATAAGTCAATAGGTCTACAAGTGTAGTCGTAGTTGTATAGTATATAGAGAGGTAAACTATGTTATACATATCTTGTAAGGACGTCGTATTTACCGATGGTTCTAATGAAGTATTAAAGGGGATTAATTTAGATATAGAACAAGGAGAATGCGTTTCTATTGTAGGTCATTCGGGAAGTGGTAAAAGTACGTTTCTAAAACTTCTCAGTGGTCTTATTAGTCCTACATCAGGGGATATTTTTGTAGGTGCTCAATCTATTGATGATTATAAGCCAAGTTTATATCGAAGAAAGGTGAGCTATTGCTTTCAACAACCTTACTTATTTGGCCGTACTGTGCGAGATAATGTAGAATTTCCCTTTCAGATTCATGGTAAACGAGTTGACTGGGATCGAGTTCATGAATTGCTCGATTTGTTTCAAATGCCTCATTCCTACATAGATAAATTGAATGTCGATTTATCTGGTGGGGAGAAACAACGTCTTTGCTTGATTCGGTCATTAATTAACGACCCTGATGTTATACTGCTCGATGAAGTAACATCGGCGTTAGATGCAAACAATACATTAATTGTAGAATCTGTATTGCAACATATGCACAAAGAACAGGATAAGACGATTTTAGCTATTACTCACAACGAAGAACAAAGTCGTCGCTATGTAAATCGTCGTATCACCATCGAAGCAGGACGCATTGTTAATGAGGAGGTGTTATAATGGGCAGTCAATTTCATGCTATATCATTTACGTCATTAATATTAGCATCTTCCTTAGTGCTTATTAGTTTATATGTATCCTATCATCAACAGTTAAAGGTAGAAAAGGATATTATCATCAGTTCCCTTCGAGCGACGGTACAGCTCATTATAATGGGCTATGTATTGAACTATTTATTTAGTTATGAAAGCCCTATTTTTACTGTTATCATATTGTTAGTCATGCTTTTTAATGCCTCTTATAATGCAGCGAAGAGAGGAAACGGTATTCCTAATGCATTCCCTATTTCTTGTGTAGCCATCGGTGTAGGAGCTACCGTGACCTTAACTATTTTAGTAGCTTCTGGTATATTGAGTTTCACTCCATATCAAATGATTCCTATTGGGGGCATGGTCATCAGTGGAGCGATGGTGGCTATCGGTCTTTGTTACCGTCAACTATTAGCTAATTTTGAAAATCGCCGAGAAGAAGTAGAAATCAAATTGGCCTTAGGCGCGACGATTCAACAATCTTCTTTATCCATCTTAAGAGACGTCGTAAAAACAGGGATGCAGCCTAACTTAGATTCTGCTAAAACATTAGGTATCGTATCCTTACCAGGCATGATGACCGGTCTTATCTTAGCTGGTATGGATCCTATTGAAGCCGTAAAATACCAAATTATGGTTACTTTTATGTCTATATCCACAACATCCTTAGCTTCTTTTATTTCTACGTATTTAGGATATAGAGGATTTTTTAATAGGAAGATGCAATTAGTACGCCATATTGGTAAAGCATCATAAACGACTCATAATGAAAGCGTTATATGAATCATATGTATTTGTATTTTAGATTGCATGAAAACAGTGCAAATCGCGAGGATAATCTTTCTATAGAATGTGTTGAAATTACCTATCCATAGTGTTAAGATTATCTATATGGAAAGTATGGAGGTCAGTACTATGAGCAAACAAATCGATTGGAGTAATCTCGGTTTCGGTTATATGGAAACCGAGTACCGTTACGTAACAAACTATAAAGATGGCAAATGGGATGAAGGTGGCTTAATCACTGACGCTAATGTGGTACTAAATGAGTGTGCTGGTGTATTCCAATATGCTCAAACTATTTTTGAAGGGTTGAAAGCCTATTACACAAAAGATGGTCGCATTGTATGTTTCCGTCCAGACCTCAATGCAGAGCGATTAAACGCTTCTGCAGAACGTCTTGTTATGCCTACATTACCAGTAGAGCGCTTCGTAGAAGCCATTAAAGAAGTAGTAAAAGCGAATAAAGACTTCGTGCCACCTTATGGTCATGGTGCTAGCTTATATATTCGTCCTTACATGATGGGAACAAATTCTGTTATCGGTGTAAAACCAGCTGATGAATACCAGTTCCGCGTATTTACAACACCAGTAGGACCGTATTTTAAAGGTGGCGTTAAACCGCTTACCATTCGTGTTACTGATTTTGATCGGGCTGCTCCTCATGGTACAGGTCATATTAAAGCAGGCCTTAACTATGCTATGAGCTTATATGCTATTCAAGATGCACACAATAATGGTTATGCTGAAAATATGTACCTTGATGCGGCTACTCGTACTTATGTAGAAGAAACAGGTGGTGCTAACTTTATTTTTATCACAAAAGATGGTAGTACATTAGTAACGCCTAAATCAGATAGCATTTTACCGTCTATTACTCGTCGTTCCTTGATGTATGTAGCAGAACATTATCTTGGTATGAAAGTAGAAAATCGACCAGTTCACATTGATGAATTAAAAGATTTTGCTGAAATTGGTCTTTGTGGTACAGCAGCTGTTATCTCTCCAGTTGGGCAAATTGACACGCCAAATGGCACTATTAATGTACCAGCTGGCATGGATGATATGGGTCCAGTCACAAAAAAATTATACGATACATTACTTGGCATTCAACACGGTGAAATTGAAGCACCTGAAGGTTGGGTAGTGACGATTTGCTAATTGAATAGTAAATAATAGCAAAGAAAGAGGTTACACTAAATGTAGTATTACTCATTTAGTGTAACCTCTTTTTATAGCTTTCTTGCCTGTTAGCGATAAAGGTTAATTATTAATGATTGTTAGCTCGAGATGCAATTTTTTCCATAAAGGAATTAGTATTGATAACAAAGCGATCGTGTGTGCCTTTACCGATAAGTCCAATACTATCGTTTGCTTCTACGATAAAGGATATTTTTCGTCCTTCTACAGCTACGACAGTGGCCGTCGCTGTAATAGTTGTGCCTACTGGAGATGGGGCCTCATGAGAAATGGATAGAGAGATACCTACCGTCCCTTCGCCTTCGTTGAGATGCGGTTGCACGGCTACCTGTGCAGCTTCTTCCATAAGGGCGCACATAGCAGGAGTCGCGAAGACTTCTAAAGCTCCGGATTTCATTGTTTTAGCTATATTACTTTCATTCACTACCACTGTAGCAGTACTAGATTGACCAACTTCGATCATAGTATACCTTCTTTCTTTTTATAGAATCTGTAAGTTTATTGTATATAAGTGGTAACGTATAGTAAAGAGAAGAAAGAGTAAAATATATCTTTTCCATAACATATTCTATAGACTAGTGATATAATAAATATAGTTTTCTTATACATCTATCAAAATGTATTATATATTCTCGATTATTAATGGAATTCATGTATGTTGAAAGGTCTTTATGAAGAATAAAAACAATATGTTCTCCGGCGAGAGGCTAGTACAGTTAATTGCTAGTGTTTTATTTATTATCGCCCTCATTGTCATTCATGTAGTGGATCCTACATTTTATCCTACCATGTGGCGCTTAGCTACGTCGGGGAGTATGGAAGAAATTTCCACCTACATCCAAAGTTTTGGTCCTATGGCTATGGTCGTTAGTATGGTCCTTGATATTTTTGTTAATGCTGTAGGATTTTTACCATCCATCTTTATTTCTACTGCTAATGGTCTAGTCTTTGGTTTGTGGCCGGGCATCATTATTTCGTGGCTCGCTGAGACGATTGGGGTTGTCATTAGCTTTTATATTATGCGCTATTTTCTACGTGATGCAGCGCATAAACTGATTTCAAAGAGCACCATGCTCATGAAAGTAGATGATTTTTCAGGCAATAATGGATTTATAGTCATGTTGTTCGCTAGATCGTTGCCGTATTTCCCATCTGGTGTTATTACTGCCTTAGGGGCTATAAGTAAAATTAAGCCGCGAGACTATATTTTGGCCAATTTAATTGGTAAATTTCCGTCCACAGCTTTGGAAGTAGCTATCGGTACAGATATTGTGAATTACCAAGAAAATATATCCCGATTAGGTATTATCGTAGTGGCTGCTGCTATTGTCTATTTCCTATTGTGGAAAGCTTATCAGCGGTATATGGCTAAGCAACAGGCCAAATCTAATGAAAGTAAAGAGTAAGACAGTATGAAAATCGTGTTATAGAAAGGTGTTATTATGAGTTTTTCTCTTCCTGAACGAGTGACCTTAAAAGGTCCCAATTTTATTCGTGAAGTTTTTGAACGCGGTGTAGGCGTGCCAGGTTTTATTAGCTTTGGTATAGGAAATCCTGCACCAGAAGCGATTCCTGTACAGATCATTGAAGAGGCTTTTGACAAAGTCGTTCACGACAATCCTATGAGCTTATTGCAATATGGTCCTATGCAAGGTGATAGCCGTCTGGCAGAATTGACCTTACAGCGATTAGAAAAGGTACATCATATGAATCTTGATGGGCAAGGTTTAATTATTTCTAACGGTGCAGGCCAATTATTAGGATTAGTACCTATCACTGTGTTGGAACCAGGCGATGAAGTATATATGGATGATTATACTTTCACTAGTGCTATCAACTCTGTTCGCAATATGGGCGGTAAAGCAGTAGGAATTAAAACAGATGCAGATGGTATGATTCCAGAAGCATTGGAAAAAGCGGCGCAGTCTGGCAAAGGCAAATATATTTATTTAATTCCTAATTTCCAAAACCCTACAGGCATTACTATGTCCTTAGAGCGACGGAAAGCCATTTATGATATTGCGTCTAAATACGATTTATTTATTTACGAAGACGATCCATATGGTGAAATTCGTTTTTCTGGTGAAAGCATACCTAGCTTTAAATCCTTTGATCATGAAAACCGAGTACTTTATGCTGGATCTTATTCTAAAACCTTGTCCGCTGGTCTGCGGGTCGGTTTTTTATTAGGTCCTGAAGATGTCATCACGGCTATACAAGCGTTAAAAAATAATACAGCAGGTCAAATGCCGTTAGTGACACAAAAGGTTGTGGCTCACGTATTAGATACCATTGATTATGACGCACATTTAGACAATGTACGGGCCGTATATAAAGAAAAATGTGATGCTATGTTGAGTGTATTTAGAGAAAAAGGGAGCTCTAAAGTGCACTTAACAGAACCGACAGGTGGTATGTTTGCGTGGATGACTGTACCAGAATCAGTCGATGTAGAAGCATTTTTTGAAGCTGCTATGGAGCGTAATGTAGGCATTATTAAATGTGGAGCATTCGCCGCTGATGGAGTAGGTGAAGGTCATTCTTTCCGATTGAGTTATACGGTGCCGACCATTGATGAAATCAAGACAGGTATGGATATCCTTTGTGCATTGACGAAAGAGTTTTGCGGTGAATAAATAGAGCTTCTCCCGATTAAACGATTCTAAGGCTTATGAAGAACCTTTATTGGTAGTAACGAATGTTAAAGGTAGTAAGTATATTGATAAAAATGGATATAACTGCTACAATAGAATCGTAGATATACGTGATAGCTAGGCTTTCACAGAATATATTTACAACATAGAAATTATTTCATTTATATAGAGGGCAAGTCCCAAAAGAAAGCAGGTGTTTATTATGGGTTGCGGTAGTAGTAGCGATTGCGGCGGATGCCCATCTCAATCTCAAGGTTGTGGCGGTGCAGCACAAGCACAACAACCTCAAGACTTAACAGCTCCTTTACATGAGTTAAGTTCCGTTAAACATGTTATCGGTGTTGTATCTGGTAAAGGTGGAGTAGGTAAATCCTCCGTTACTAGTTTGATGGCCTTAACCATGGCTCGTAAAGGTTATAAAGTAGGTATTTTAGATGCAGATATTACCGGTCCATCTATTCCTAAAATGTTTGGTATTAAAGAAAAGGCTTACGCTGACGAAGTAGGTATGTATCCTGTTACTTCTAAAGGTGGCATCGACGTTATGTCTGTAAACCTTTTGTTGGAAAATGATACGGATCCAGTATTATGGCGTGGTCCTATTCTTGGTAATGTGGTTAAACAATTTTATAGTGATGTGATTTGGAAAGACATTGACTATTTATTTGTAGATATGCCACCAGGAACAGGTGATGTAGCAATTACTGTGTATCAATCCTTAAAATTAGATGGCATCATTGTCGTTACATCTCCACAAGATTTGGTGTCTATGATTGTTGAAAAAGCTGTGAAAATGGCTGATTTAATGCAAGTGCCTATCATCGGTGTAGTAGAAAACTATTCCTATTTCCACTGCCCAGATAATGGCAAAGATTACAAAATCTTTGGTGAAAGTCACATTGAAGAAATTCTTGAAAAATATGGATTATTATTGTTAAGTCGACTTCCAATTGACCCAACCATTGCAAACCTTTGCGATGCTGGTGATATTGAATCTATTGAAAAAACAAATCTGGAACACGTATCTTTACCAGAATAATAAAAAGCTGTGTACATAGGTGCACAGCTTTTTTGTTTGCCCCTTATTACTCTTATTTAGGAGTTGGTTAAAATTGAATATACATTGGCAGCACTAGAAGAAAGCGTATATGGTAAAATAAAAATATATTGAAATATCTCTTATTGAAACCATAGATTATGTCTCTTAACAGTATGACATATGTCTGTTTATGGATTAGGAGGAATTTATGAATTTAGATAACTCTCGTTTATTACGATATATACAATCTTGTACATCACCGTATCATACGGTAGATACGAGCTTACAATTATTAGTGGATCAAGGCTTTACAGAACTGTCTATGGAAGAACCGTGGAATTTGAAAGCAGGCGATTATGTAGTCAATGTGTATGGTACAACATTGTTTGCTTTCCATATTGGACACGATTATCGCCATTCTCTTCGCATTGCATCGGCTCATACTGATTTCCCTTCTATACGGGTTAAGCCAAATCCCATTACGAGGGTGCAAGGCTATACAAAACTCAATGTAGAGATGTATGGAGGGCTCATTCAAAATACATGGCTTGATCGACCATTGGCAGCAGCTGGTACAGTTGTATTAAAAGGAGATACGCCTTATGATGTAGAGTCTGTGTTAGTGGATACGAAACGACCAATAGCGATTATTCCTAATTTGGCTATTCATATGAATCGTTCTGTCAATGAAGGAGTTCCTTTAAATAAACAAAAAGAAATGCTTCCCTTGTTGATGATGGATGGCAAAAATAGTAAATCTGTTAATCATACGAGGGAACAGTTAGAAAAAGAGGAACAGTCAGACTATGATGAATGGATTGCTTTATTAGCGTCGGAAGTCAATTGTGAGGCATCCGAAATTTTGTCTTTTGAAATTGGCTTATATCCAGTTGTAGAGGGTGTTGAAGTAGGTGCTCAAGCTGATTTTATAGTAAGCCCACGACTTGATAATTTAACATCTTGTTTTGGTGTTCTGGAAGGGATTGTAGAAGCGAAAATAAAAGATGCCGAAGGCATTCGCTGTGCTATTCTTTTTGATAATGAAGAAGTAGGTAGTCGCACAAAACAAGGCGGAGCGGGTATGTTATTGCCAAATTTATTAGACCGTGTATACCGCAGTTTAGGATTGTCAGAAGAAGACTTAGCTGTAGACGTAGCAAAAGGCTTTATGATTTCTGCCGATGTAGCGCACGGACTACATCCTAATTATGTAGAGAAATACGATATTACAAATCTGCCTACCTTAAATGGAGGTGTTACGCTAAAATTAGCAGCTAGCCAATCTTATGCAGGGGATGCAAAAGCCTTTGCCATTGTAAAAGGGCTTTGTGAAGAAGCTGGCGCAACTTATCAAATCTTCGTAAATCGTTCCGATAGTCCTGGTGGATCTACGGTGGGATCGATTTCGTCTGCTATGCTTCCTATGCGGACTATGGATATTGGATTACCTTTATTAGCAATGCATTCTGCGGTTGAAACGATGGGGGCTCATGACCAAGGACAATTGAATCAACTGATGAAATATTTTTTAGGTGAAAGCTAGAAAAATTTCTTTTAATACATAGAAAATCTCTGTATAATATAAGTATATTTTCATTGTTTCTATTAATTAAAAATTTTAATGTGAAATTAAAATTTTTAATTAAATGTATGATAAGGGGATTCTTTTAGATAGATACTCATCATAGAAAGGAATAATGAAATACAATACGGTATAAGAAGTTATACAATATAGTACTCTATAGGAGGCACCATGAAACAAATTAAATCCGTTTTAGTAGCTAATCGTGGCGAAATCGCTATTCGTGTATTCCGCGCATGTAATGAAATGGGTATTAAAACAGTTGCTATTTATTCGAAAGAAGACACTTTATCCTTACACCGTAATCAAGCAGATGAAGCTTATTTAGTAGGGGAAGGTAAAAAGCCTGTTGATGCCTATTTAGATATTGAAGACATTATTCGTATTGCTAAAGAACACGATATCGATGCCATCCATCCTGGGTATGGTTTTTTGTCTGAAAATGAAGAGTTTGCTCGCCGTTGTGCTGAAGAAGGTATTATTTTCATCGGTCCTCGCATTGAACACTTACATATGTTCGGGGACAAAGTTAATGCTCGTGAACAAGCTAAATTGGCAGATATTCCTATGATTCCTGGTTCCGATGGGGCTCTTAGAGATTATGCTCAATTAGAAGAATTTGCTAACACATACGGTTTCCCATTAATGATTAAAGCCGTTAATGGTGGAGGCGGTCGCGGTATGCGTGAAGTTTACAAAATGGAAGACCTTCGTGACGCTTATGACCGTGCAAAATCTGAGGCAAAAGCAGCATTTGGAGATGATGATGTATACGTAGAAAAACTCATCGTTGAACCAAAACATATTGAGGTTCAAATCCTCGGTGATGAACATGGCAATGTAATCCATTTATATGAACGTGATTGTTCTGTACAACGACGTCACCAAAAAGTTGTGGAAATGGCACCTGCGTTTGCGTTGCCCCTAGAAACGCGCCAAGCTATTTGCGATGCAGCTGTTAAACTTATGAAAAATGTAGGATATCTGAATGCGGGTACAGTAGAATTCTTAGTAACAGCTGATGGAAGTTTCTATTTTATTGAAGTTAACCCTCGTATCCAAGTAGAGCATACTGTAACAGAAATGATTACAGATATTGACATCGTGCATACACAAATTCGTATCGCTGAAGGATATGATTTGCACAGTCCAGAAGTAGGCATTCCTAATCAAGCAGATATTCCTTGTAAGGGGACTGCTATTCAATGTCGTATTACTACGGAAGATCCAAAAAATAATTTTATGCCTGATACGGGTAAAATTTTAGCTTATAGAAGTTCTGGTGGGTTTGGTATTCGCCTAGATTCTGGTAATGCCTTTACAGGTGCTATCGTTACGCCATATTATGATTCTTTACTTGTGAAAGCTACTACATATAGCGCTAATAACGAAGATACAATTCGCAAAATGATTCGGGCTTTAAAAGAATTCCGTATTCGTGGCGTGAAAACGAATATTCATTTTTTAATTAATGTGTTGGAACATCCAGAATTTCAACGTGGTAGCTATACAGTTAATTTTATTGAAGATCATCCAGAATTGTTTGAAATCAAACAGGAACGAGATCGTGGTACGAGATTGCTTCGTTATATTGCGGATACAACGATTAATGGCTATGCCGGGGCAGGTCATCAAGAGGTGCCGAATTTCGAACCTATTCAAATGCCTAAGACTCTCGATGTAGAGCCGATGGTAGGGACAAAACAAAAATTTGATGAATTAGGTCCTGAAGGATTTAGTAAATGGGTGTCTGACCAAAAGAAAGTATTTTTTACCGATACGACATGGCGTGATGCGCATCAATCCTTATTTGCTACTCGCGTTCGTACTATTGATATGGCTCGCGTAGCTGGGCACGCCGCTAAAGGTGTTCCTAATTTATTCTCATTAGAATGTTGGGGTGGTGCTACATTTGACGTATCCTACCGCTTCTTAAATGAAGATCCGTGGGAGCGGCTGCGCATGTTCCGTCAAGAAGTGCCAAACACATTGTTGCAAATGTTATTGCGCGGTGCCAATGCAGTAGGTTACACATCATATCCTGATAACGTTGTACGCAAATTTATTCAATTGGCTAGTAAAAATGGTATCGATGTATTCCGCGTATTCGATAGTTTGAATAGTTTAGACAACATGAAAGTAGCTATCGACGAAGTACGCAATGAAAATAAAATCGCTGAAGTTGCGTTGTGCTACACTGGTGATATTCTCGATGATGCACGTCCTAAATACAATCTTGGATACTACGTCAATATGGCCAAAGAATTGGAAAAGGCAGGGGCTAACTTCATTTGTATTAAAGATATGGCAGGTTTGTTGAAACCGCAAGCGGCGTACAATCTTGTATCTGCTTTGAAAGACGCTGTTACTGTGCCAATTCACTTGCATACGCATGAAGGTTCTGGCAACTCTATTTACTCCTATGGTCGCGCTGTTGATGCTGGCGTTGATATTATCGACTTAGCATACTCTGCTTTTGCTAACGGTACTAGCCAACCAAGTATGAACTCCATGTACTATGCATTGTCTGGTCACGATCGGCAACCAACGTTGAACATTGATTACATGGAAGAGATGTCTCATTATTTTGGCAGTATTCGTCCTTACTACGAAGGTGTTGATAAGGGGGAAAAATATCCGAATACAGAAGTATATCAACACGAAATGCCAGGTGGCCAATATACTAATTTACAACAACAAGCTAAGATGGTAGGTCTAGGCGAGCGTTGGGGCGAAATCAAAAAAGTATACCACGAAGTGAATATGATGTTCGGTGATATTATTAAAGTAACGCCATCTTCTAAAGTTGTAGGGGATATGACATTGTACATGGTGCAAAATAACTTAACGGAACAAGATATTTACGACAAGGGCGATACTCTCGACTTCCCTCAATCTGTAGTGGAATTCTTTGAAGGCCGACTTGGTACTCCATACCAAGGATTCCCTGAAAAATTGCAAAAGATTATCTTGAAAGGGGCTAGCCCAATCGTAGGTCGCCCAGGGGAAGCTTTAGAGCCTGTTGATTTTGAAGCTGTTCGTAATGATGTTATCGCTATGGGCGCAACAGGTACAGACGAAGATGTAATTGCGTACTGCTTATATCCAAAAGTATTCCAAGATTACATTAAGTTCACAAAAGACTTTGGAGATGTATCTGTACTGGATACACCAACATTCTTTTTCGGCATGAATCGGAATGAAGAAATCCAAGTTACTATTGAAAAAGGTAAAACATTGATCATTAAATTGAATGGTTACTCTGAACCAGACGAAGACGGTAATAGAACAATCCTCTTTGAGTTCAATGGTCAACCTCGTTCCCTTAAAGTTCATGATAAACATGCCAAAACAACTGGCGTTGTTCGTCGTAAAGCAGATGAAATGATTCCAGGAGAAATCGGCGCTACCTTATCTGGTTCCGTCGTGAAAGTGCTGGTAAAACTTGGTCAATCTGTATCGAAAGGGGAACCATTGGTAGTAACAGAAGCGATGAAAATGGAAACTACTATTACTGCTCCGATGGATGGTATTGTAGAAGAAATTCTTGTTCGCGATGGTAGTGCTATCGAATCTGGTGACTGCTTGCTTCGCATTGAAAATGCTCCAAACAGTTAATATCAAATAATTAATATAAAGCGAGTCGTTATAAAACGGCTCGCTTTTGCTTGTATATTTTGTGTTTTATTGCCTTTCGTGGTACTATATAGAGTATAAGAAAATGGGATTTTTGCGCGTAAATTTACATATATAATACTAAAGGAGGCATATACTGTATGAGATGTCCTTATTGCCAACACACTGATACGAAGGTAACAGACTCTAGAACAACCGATGAGGGGAATAGTATTCGTCGTCGTCGTGAATGTATTAGCTGTGGACGACGTTTTACTACTTATGAAGTGGTTGAAGAAGTACCATTAATGGTGGCTAAGAAAAATGGGCGCCGCGAGTTATTTGACCGAGGGAAATTATTAAATGGTTTGTTACGGTCTTGCGATAAACGGACAGTGCCAATGTCCATTATGGAACAAGTTGTAAATGATGTAGAACGAGAGATTCGCAACGAAGTAAGCCAAGAAGTAACTACAGATCGCATTGGTGAACTTGTATTGCAGCAATTAAAAGATATCGACCAAGTTGCGTACGTTCGTTTTGCTTCTGTATATCGTAAGTTTGATAATATTGATAGTTTTATGGAAGAATTAAAATCTTTAAAGAAGTTAGATAATAAACGTAAAAAAGAAAAGTCTGAATCAAAAGAAGTAAAAGAAGACTAATCATTAAGCATAATATAAGGGGCATGTAGTAGGAGAGATGCTGACCTCCTTATACAGGAGATAGAATCATGGCAGAAATAAATCCAATTATTGCAGAACGTTTTTCAGACCATCTTGATGTGTTTGGCAAGACGATGGAACGCATGGATATAATCGAAGAAATTGCAGAGCGATGCAAAGTAGCCTTAGCGAATGGAAATAAGATTTTATTTTGTGGTAATGGAGGCTCTGCAGCAGATTCTCAACATTTGGCAGCTGAATTAGTAGGGCGTTATAAAAAAGAGCGCCGCTCTTTGGCGTCTATTGCATTGACTACAGATACATCAATTTTGACAGCCGTAGCTAATGATTATGATTTTGACTCTATTTTCTCTCGTCAAGTAGAAGGATTAGGCCGTTCTGGTGATGTATTGATTGGCATTTCTACATCGGGAAATTCCAAAAACGTAGTAAAAGCTGTAGAAACGGCACGTTCTGTGGGGATGCATACTATCGCTTTCACTGGAGAAGGGGGCGGCAAACTAGGTGAATTATGTGATATTACCTTTGCTGTACCTAGCAATGTGACAGCTCGTATTCAAGAAATGCATATCCTCATAGGTCACATTATTTGTGAACTTATCGAAGAGGATTATTAACATCGACTTAGTGAAAGCAAATCTATTTAGAGAGAGCTATCCTATTTAGAGAGCGCTATCTAAGAACTATTAGTAGATGATAAAAGAGAATTATAAAGAATTACAAAATAAACAGAAAGGGGAACTATGATTACACATACAATCAATGAGTTTTTGCGTAATTCATTGCCAAATTTAAAAATTGCCGTTATTGGCGATGTCATGGTGGATCGCTATGTATTTGGCGATGTCAGTCGTATTTCCCCAGAAGCGCCAGTGCCTGTAAATAGAGTATCTTCTATAAAAGAAGTGCTCGGCGGTGCTGGCAATGTAGCGTCTAACCTAGCCAATTTAGATTGCCATGTATATCTAGGAGGCATTGCTGGTAATGATGTGCACGGGCAAGTCTTGAAAGAGTTACTTGCTGCAGATGGCATCGACACGTCTGGCATGATTTATGGTGATCATCGTTCTACCATTACTAAGATGCGCATCCTCGGCGACCGTCAACAAATGATGCGCCTTGATTTTGAAACTATATCGGATGTAACCGAAGAGGAGGAATGTCGCCTAGTAGAATGGCTGAAAGCTCTCTGTGAAGATGGCTTGCAAGGTATTGTCATTTCTGACTACGGCAAAGGCGTATGTACACCGAGTGTATTAGCCAAAGTCTTTGCCATTGCGAAAGAATATAATATTCAGACCATCGTTGATCCGAAAGGGGCGGACTGGTCTAAATATAATGGAGCTACTTGCATTACACCAAATGTAAAAGAATTAGGCGAGTCTGTAGGCTATGCGCTAGATAATACCGACGAAGCTGTAATCAAAGCAGCAGGAAAAGTATTAGCTAATGTCGAGTTAGAATATGTCATTGCCACTCGTTCTGCAAAAGGTATTACAGTAGTGGCTAAAGATGGCCGAACTTGGCATAATCCAGCTACCCAACAAGATGTCTTTGATGTCAGTGGTGCAGGCGATACGGTCGTATCTATGATGATTGCTTGCTTAGCAAGCGGTTTGTCTATGCGTTTAGCATTGCATATCGCTAATGGTGCTGCTGGTATTGTCGTTTCGAAAGTCGGTACATATCCAATTCACCGATCTGAATTGATAGACTTGTGGCAATCTTTACAACAAAGAGGTCATATGAAACCGTTATATACAAAAGAAGAGATGAAGGCTCTCATCGACCAGTGGAAATCGAAGGATGAAACGGTAGTATTTACGAATGGCTGTTTCGATATTTTACACCGTGGACATATTACGTATTTACAAGAAGCGGCACAATTGGGACAACACTTAATCATTGGTTTAAATTCCGATGAATCGGTAAAGCGCTTAAAAGGCGAAACTCGACCAATCATAGGTGAAGAAGATCGGGCAGCTCTTTTGAGCGCATTAGGCTGTATTGATGGGGTTGTACTCTTTGGAGAAGATACACCAGCAGAATTATTAGCTTATTTACAACCTAATATTCTTGTTAAAGGTGGAGATTATAAAAAAGAAGATATCGTCGGTCGAGAATCCGTCGATGATGTAGAAGTATTGTCTTTCAAAGACGGCTATTCTACATCTGATATTGTTAAGAAAATTGCTACTATGGCTAAGGAAGGTAAACTATGATTATTGTAACAGGTGGTGCCGGTTTTATCGGTAGTAATATCGTCAAAGCATTAAATGAACGTGGTCGCAATGATATTCTTATCGTAGATGATTTAACGGATGGTCGTAAAATTCGAAACATTCAGAATTTAGATTTTTTAGATTATATGGACTGTGAAGATTTTGATTCGGCTATTGCGGAGGGAACTTTTAATATTGGGCCTATTGATGTTGTATTCCATCAAGGTGCTTGCGCGGATACCATGGAATATAATGGTCGTTTTATGATGAAAAACAACTACGAAGGGTCTAAAAATTTATTCCATTACTGTCAAGATAGAGCGATTCCATTTATTTATGCGTCATCTGCCTCTACTTATGGTAATGGAACCAATGGCTTCGTAGAAAAGCCAGAAGCAGAAGAAGCATTAAATCCATATGCGTACTCTAAATTGTTGTTCGATCGGTATGTACGTAAATTTGAAGGTGAATATACGGCACAAGTGGTAGGCTTGCGTTACTTTAATGTATTTGGCCCTAATGAAGCGCATAAAGACAAAATGGCATCTTTAGTACGTCAAATGTTCTACAAAAACCAAGAAACAGGTGTCATCAACTTGTTTGAAGGCACAGATGGTTATGAAAATGGTGGTCATACACGCGATTTTATTTATGTAAAAGACGTAGTGAATGTGAACTTTTTCTTTTGGGAGCACCCAGAGATTTCCGGTGTATTCAACTGTGGTACAGGCAATGCGCATAGCTTTAACGAATTTATGCAAGCTGTTATCGACTACAACGGAAAAGGTCGTATTGAATATATTCCATTCCCAGAGGTATTAAAAGGTAAATACCAAAGCTTTACTGAAGCAGATACGACAAAATTGATGGCTGCTGGCTACGATAAAGGCTTTACAGAATTGTCTGAAGCTGTTAAAGAATATTGTGAATTATTAGAAAATAACGAAGGTTACTTGCGCTAATGACGACTGCGTCTAGGCTGGGTCCTACTAGGAAAGGAAGCTATGCGTAAAGTATTATTTTTAGATCGAGATGGGGTCATCAATAAAGATGTATCTTATCTCTATAAAATCGAAGATCTACAGTGGGTAGACGGTGCAAAAGAAGCTTTGAAATTGGCTTATGACGCTGGTTATGATCTCATCGTAGTGACCAACCAAAGCGGTGTAGCACGGGGCTATTATAAAGAGTCAGATGTTCAAATCTTACATGACTATATGGGAAATGAACTAGATAAAGCAGGGGCTCCGATTTTGCGCTTTTATTATTGTCCTCATCACAAAGATGGCACTGTAGAACGTTACGCTGTAGACTGCGATTGTCGTAAACCGAAACCAGGCATGTTATTACAGGCTATTAAAGAGTACAATGTAGATCCTAGTGAAAGCTTTTTAATTGGCGATAATGTGCGCGATGTAGAGTCGGCAGAAGCAGCAGGTGTAAAGGGTTATTTGTTTACTGGCACCGATTTATTATCGTTTATGAAAATAATCTTGAACTAATTAGGGGACAGCGGATAGGATTTATGAATTATAATGGTCGTTGATATGAGGGAGGATTATGAAGGATTACAAGAATATACTCATTATTAAAATGAGTTCCCTTGGTGATGTAATTCACAGTTTGCCAACTTTATATGCATTGCGCAAAAATTTGCCTCATGCCCATATTACATGGGCTATTCACAAGCAATTTGCCGATTTATTGCCAGGCAAACCGTGGGTTGATGATATCATTATTATCGACAAAAAACAGTTAACATCACCATCATACTTGTGGAACCTTCGTAAAGATTTGAAAGCTCGTCATTTTGATATGACCTTAGATTTACAATCCATTGCTAAAAGCGCTGTTGTTTCTGCTTTGTCGGGGGCACCTGAGAAATATGGGTATTGGGAGTTGCGAGAAGGTAGTAATTTAGTCAATACCCCTCTCGTTGGCGACCATCAATTTGATCACGTCATTGAGCGTTACTTAGATACGGTGCGTGTATTGGGCGGTGAAGTAGATGGTGTCGAATTTCCTATGCCAATCTATAGTGAAGCAGAACAATCTATCCGGCAACGCTTAGCTGAGCGCGGTGTCCATGACGACTATATCGTCGTCGTCCCTGGTGCGCGCTGGGTCGTAAAGGAATGGCCTTTAGTCAATTTTGGGGAACTCTGCATTCGCCTTTGTGAAAGCGGGAAAAAAGTGGTCATCGCTGGTGCTCCTGATGATGACGATAAAGGAGAATTCCTGGAACAATATGTGAAACATGATAATCTCATTAACTTAGTAGGCACTACATCGATGCCAGAGTTAATTGAATTGATTCGCCATTGTCAGCTCTTTATTAGTGCTGATACAGGACCGTTGCATATAGCTAATGCTTTGAAAAAGCCGTTGATTGCTATGTTTGGTACAACTTCTCCTGAACGAACAGGCCCTTATGGGGGCAGTCATGTACATATCATCATTTCCCCTACATCTAAAGCAACACCAGAACAACCATTGATTGATGACCCTCACTGTATGGCACAAATTCCTGTTGATACGGTGTGGGATGTATATACTGATATTGTGAGAAAGGATACGTAATGGAACTAGATTATAAACGCATTGTCGTAACCTTTCTTATGCACCTAGGCGACGTAGTGTTGACGACGCCTTTTCTTGAAGTATTAAGAAAAGCAGCACCTCATAGTCATATTACATACGTCATTGATGAAAAATTAGAAGATGTTTTGGCCTATAGTCCTTATATTGATGAACTTATTACGGTTGATAAAAAAGGTCGACATAATAGTATTAATGGGTTAAAAGAAATAGCTGCGGAAATTAATGCTAACGGTCAACCAGATATAGTGATTAATTTACATCCCAATGAAAGAACATCTTATTTAGCGTGGCAAATTAAAGGGAAAGAAACGGTGGGAATGAGTCATTTCTTATTTCGTCTGTTTATGACTCACTATACTCGCTTGGATCGAAAGACTCGCCATGCTGCCGATATGTATATCAATGTACTGGAACAATTAGGTGTAACAGATATATCAAATCATGGTTTATATATTGAAACGAGCCAAGCTTGGAAAGATAAGGCTGCTCGTTTTTATGAATCCCACCATATTAAACCTAATGATATTTTAATAGGCTTTAATATTGGTAGTGCAGTACCAGAAAAAAGATGGCCTCCAGAACGTTTTGCTGCGGTAGCCGATTATTTTGGCCGAAAAGGGTACAAAACAATCTTTTTCGGTGGCCCTATGGATAGGGATATGGTCCAATCTGTAGTTAATCTTATGGAAACTAAACCCATTGTAGGAACTGGGGAGTTTTCTATTGGTGAATTAGCCGCTGCCATGAAATGGTGCGATTTATTGATTACTAATGACTCGGGACCTATGCATGTAGCTATTAGCCAGGGTGTCCCAATTGTGGCCCTCTATGGTCCATCCAATCCATTTTTCTATGGCCCATATAAAGCTAAAACAATTGTCTTAGAATCTATGGATCGCTATGAGATTGGTAAAAGCATGAAAAAGGTTATTCGAGAAGGTACATATAAAGGTATTTCTGTTATTACCACAGAACAAGTTATTGAGGCTGCGCAAACTTTATTGCAAAGCAAATGATTATCGAGTAGGCTCTCACAGAATAGGAAGAACCTATGAATTATATTGTGTTTGATTTAGAGTGGAATCAACCTTATAGTAATGACATCAGTTTTATGAAACGAACAAAGATGCCCATTAGAGGGGAGATTATCCAAATTGGAGCAGTTAAGCTCAACGAACAATTAGATATTGTTGATACTTTTACGGTTTATATAAAGCCTAAATTTCTTACATCTATGCACAAACATGTAAAGAAATTGACTGGTATTACACAAAATGAATTAAATATGGGCGTGCCTTTTGTATTAGCGTATAACAATTTTAAATTATGGTGTGGCGATGACTATATGCTCCTCTCGTGGGGCGTTGACGATATTTTGATGTTGCGAGAGAATCTCTTGCTACATACGATGAAATCCGTTGATTATCATCAGTGGGCAGATATCCAAGTCCTGTACAGTTACGAGCGACATGGTATTGTAAAACAATTTTCCTTAGCTAGTGCTGTAAAAGACTTAGGCGTTACAAATGATAAATTATCTGCTCACAATGCATTACATGATGCTATTTTTACAGCTCATGTATGTCAAAAAATAGATTTAAATCGTGCCCTTATGCATTACGATGTAGTGAGAAAAGAAGCGCCTAATCCATTTTTATATCCACCAGGACTCATATTTTTTATGTATGAGAATTTCCTAGAGAAGAAGCGTATCGTTTATGATCGAAAAGGGCGTATTTCTTTTTGCCCATATTGTCAACATCGATTAGAATCAACTAATCCGGAACGCATGCAAGGGGATTATTATTTATCTATTGGCATTTGTCCTAAACATGGAGAGTTTGCCATTCAATTAAAAGTAGGGAAATACACTAATTCATCTGGAGAATCACGCTTTTATTTAACAAAAGTATTGAGTCATAGTACCGATGAAATTATTAAGCTATATACAGAAAAATCAGCTTTGAACCGAGAGAAAGAACGTCGGTATCAAGAACGGCGTAGACTACAATTAGAACAAAAGAAAGGTTAATAATATGGAAAGAACATATGCATGGCATAAATATGATGAAAATACATTACAAGAGGTATTCGCGCTGGGTGATAGCTATCGCGAATTTTTAGATAATGGTAAGACTGAACGAGAATGCGTCGTTCAATCGGTAGCCGCAGCAGAAGCAAAAGGGTATGTTGATTTACGAGATATAATTAAATCCAATACGCCTATCAAAGCGGGAGATAAAATTTACTATACTCATATGGATAAATCAATTGCTCTCTTCAATATCGGCACTGACGATATCGAATTGGGTATGAATATTCTTGGGGCACATATCGATGCGCCTCGCATTGACGTAAAACAAAATCCTCAATATGAAGATAGCAATCTTTTATTCTGGGATACGCATTATTATGGCGGTATCAAAAAATACCAATGGGTTGCTATGCCTTTAGCTATTCATGGGGTTGTAGTTAAGACAGATGGTACTCGTATTGAAGTCAATATTGGGGATAATGAAAATGATCCTGTATTCTGCATTACTGATTTATTGCCACACTTAGGGCAAGAACAAATGCAGAAAAAAGCAGCCAATGTTATTGAGGGGGAATCGTTAGACCTCTTAATTGGCAGCCAACCTAAAAAAGGCGAAGAAAAAGAAGGGGTTTCTAAATTCATCAATGAATTATTGGAAAAACAATATGGCTTTGTAGAAAAAGACTTATTGTCTGCAGAATTAGAAATCGTACCAGCTGGTAAAGCTCGCGATATGGGCTTTGACAGGTCTATGATTATTGCTTATGGTCAAGATGATCGCGTATGCTCCTATACATCGTTAGTAGCAATGCTTGAAGTAGATACTGTAAAACGTACTACTTGTTGCTTATTAGTAGATAAAGAAGAAATCGGTTCTGTTGGTGCTACCGGTATGCAATCTCGATTCTTTGAAAATGCTGTAGCAGAAATTCTTACATTGATGGGTAAACCTAATTCTGTTAGTGTGCGCCGCACATTAGAAAACTCTCGCATGTTATCTTCTGATGTAAGTGCTGGATACGATCCACTTTACGCATCTGCCTATGAAAAGAAAAATGCCTCTTTCCTTGGCATGGGGGTAGTTTTTAATAAATTTACTGGTTCTCGTGGTAAATCTGGTTCCAATGATGCCAATGCAGAATATATGGGCTTTATTCGTCGTGTCATGGAAGCTAATGATGTAACGTATCAAACAGCTGAATTGGGTCGCGTAGATCTCGGTGGAGGTGGCACTATCGCCTATATTATGGCTCTTTATGGTATGAATGTCATCGACTGTGGTGTTGCTGTTCTTAGTATGCATGCCCCATGGGAAGTAACGTCTAAAGCTGATATTTACGAAACTAAACGTTGTTATGTAGCCTTTTTAACAGCTGACGACGAAACGATTTAAACACTATAACTGTAAAGGCTACAACATATACGTGTACTTAGGAGTGATACTATGGAAACAATATTAGCTGACGCTATTGCAGTGGCTAAAGAGGAAGCATCTGAAGTTAAAACGGTAAGAGTTGATATTTTTGATATTCCTGAAGCGATGGCTTCCGATTATATGAAGGACCGCGAAACTGTTGCTGTCGCTGCAGAAGCAGTGATGAAACCGTATTGCGTAACAGTGAAACGAGAAACGTTAGACCCTGCAGAAGGGGAATCTATCGTAGGCTATCATATTAACGGTGAAGTCTTGATGTCAGTTAATCTAGATCCCTTTGAAGTACCAGTTATGAAAGTAGCTTTACAAAGAGATGCATTAAAAGAGTATATCCTGGCTGCTAATGATTTAACAGAAGACATGCTAGCTACATTGAAGTAGCCTATAATCTGGTATATAATAGAGATATTATCTAATTTCACGCCAAAGGAAGGAGTTTCCCCATGAATTTTAGAAAAGGAATGACCCTGGCATTGACTTGTTTCGCTTTATTAGGTTTAGCAGGTTGTGGTACATCTGATACATCTAATAGCGGTGAATATAAAGTAGGTATTGTTCAGCTCGTTGAGCATCCCGCTTTAGACGCAGCTAACCAAGGTTTTATTAAAGCTCTCCAAGAAGAAGGTTTAGCTGATAAAATTGGCTTTGACCAACAAAATGCTCAAGCCGATCAATCGAATTTAAATAGTATTGCGCAACGATTCGTATCGGATCGTAAAAATTTAATTTTAGCTATCGCTACGCCAGCAGCGCAAACGATGGCTAATGCAACACATGAAATTCCTATTTTAGCCACTGCTGTTACAGACTATGAATCAGCAAAACTGGTTAAATCTAATGAACATCCAGGTGGTAATGTATCTGGTACATCCGATATGAATCCTGTAGAACAACAAGTAGATTTAATTCTACAAGTGTTGCCAGAAGTAAAAACTATTGGTACCATTTATAGTTCTAGTGAAGTGAATTCTCAGTTACAAGTAGAAAAAATGAAAGCCTATGCTGCTACTAAAGGCATTACTGTTAAAGAAGTGACAGTATCTAACGTTAACGATATTCAACAAGCAGCACAAAGTCTCGTAGCTGATGGTGTACAAGCAGTGTACGTACCAACAGATAATGTAGTAGCTTCTGCTATTTCTAATTTAGTCAGCGTCACTGATAGCGCTAATATCCCTGTGTTTGGTGGTGAAGACAACCAAGTGAAAGGTGGCGCTATGATGTCTTTATCTGTTGACTACGGACAACTCGGTTATCAGACAGGTTTAATGGCGGCAAAAATTTTGCGTGGGGAAGCTAAAATCGAAGACATGCCTGTAGAAATGCAGAAAGAATTCAAACTTGTAGTGAATAAAGAGAAGTTAGAGAAACTAGGTATTACATTACCTCAAGATATGATGGATAAAGTGACTATGATGTAATGTGAATCAGTAGGCAATACCATTACTGATATAATAGGATTCGAGCATACTGATATGTAATACAAGTAAGAAAGGAACACCGATGAACTGGAAAAAAGGCATAGCATTAGCATTAGCCGCAGTATCTATGACAGCTTTCATGGTTGGTTGTGGCAATACAGCATCAGATAATCAAAAAAAGGTAGGCATTATTCAATTAGTAGAGCATCCTTCACTCGATGCGGCTAATAAAGGTTTTATTGATGGTTTGGCATCTAAAGGATTTAAAGATGGCGAAAACATTAAAATCGACTATCAAAATGCCCAAGCGGATCAATCAAATTTAAATAGCATTGCACAACGCTTTGTGTCCGATAAAAAAGATTTAATGTTAGCCATTGCAACACCAGCTGCACAAACATTGGCTAATGCAACACATGATATTCCTATTTTAGGAACAGCTATTACTGATTATGAAACAGCCAAGCTCGTTCAATCTAATGATCGTCCAGGCGGTAATGTATCTGGTACATCTGATATGACACCAGTAGAGCGAGAAGTCGATTTGATTATGGCTTTAATACCTAATGTAAAACGCATTGGCGCATTATATACATCTTCAGAAATTAACTCCCAATTACAAGTAGAGAAAATGAAAGCTTACGCGGCTACGAAAGGCATTACTGTAGTAGAAGCGACTGTATCTAATGTCAATGATATTCAACAAGCTGCTAGCAATCTTGTAAATCAAGATGTACAAGCTATTTACACACCAACAGATAATGTATTAGCTTCTGCTATGGCTAATTTAGCACAAATTACTGATAGCGCTAACATTCCTGTTTTCGCTGCTGATGAAGGGATGACTATGACTGGTGGGGTAGCAACTTACTCTGTTGATTATTATCAATTGGGCTATCAAACAGGTTTGATGGCAGCTAAAATTTTATCTGGTGAAGCAAAGATTTCCGAGCTTCCAGTGGAAATGCAAAAAGATATCAAATTAACTGTAAACGAAGAACGTGCTAATCGAATGGGTATTACTATCCCAGAAGCACTTCGTCAAGATATGAAAAAATAGGAGAAACTAATGTTGGATTTAGTGGTAGGCACCATTACACAGGGCCTATTGTGGTCTTTGTTAGCGGTAGGTGTATTCATCACCTTCCGCGTCCTTGATGTAGCTGACTTAACAGTGGAAGGATCCTTTCCCATGGGGGCAGCTATTTCAGCAATATTAATTACTAGTGGAATGTCCCCAATTTTATCTATTGTTATTGCCGGTATCGGTGGTATGGTAGCAGGTGCTGTTACTGGTTGGGTACATACAAAACTTAAAATTCCTGCATTATTAGCTGGTATTTTAACGATGATTGCGTTATACTCTGTAAACCTTCATATTATGGGGAAAGCAAATATTTCTCTTCTCCGTATGGATACAGTGTATAGTATGCTCGGTTCTTTATTGGGAACACCAAATATGTGGTCTGCCGCTATTATTGGTATTATTGTGGCTATTGCGATTTGCATCATTTTGTTTTGGTTCTTCGGTACTGAAATTGGTACGGCTTTGCGTGCAACAGGGGTAAATCCTCAAATGATTCGCGCGCAAGGTGTAAATACAGATAATATGATCGTTCTTGGCTTATTGATTTCCAATGGCTTTGTAGCTATATCTGGGGCGCTTATTGGTCAAGCTCAAGGTTTTGCTGATGTAGGCATGGGGATTGGTACTATCGTTATCGGTTTAGCTTCTGTTATTATTGGCGAAGTTGTATTTGGTACAAAATCCTTTGTTCGCAGTCTTATCGCCGTAGTATTAGGTTCTATTGTATATCGTATCGTTATTGCTGCTGTTCTTTATATGGGCATGCCGCCAAATGATTTGAAATTATTTACTGCTATCCTCGTTGCCATTGCATTGTCCTTGCCAACGTTGAAAGCAAAATGGTTAGCACGATAGGAGGAGCACTATGTTAGAAATTAAACATATGGTGAAAACCTTCTTTAAAGGCACCATTAATGAAAAAACAGCTTTACAAGGTATTGATTTAAAATTAGAACCTGGTGACTTCTGTACTGTTATTGGTGGTAATGGAGCTGGTAAAAGTACGTTGTTAAACTCTATTGCTGGTGTATTTCCAGTTGATGAAGGACAAATTTTTATCGGTGATGCAGATGTAACTAAAATGCCCGAATATAAACGGGCTAAATATATTGGCCGTGTATTCCAAGATCCGATGGTTGGCACAGCTGGTAATATGCAAATCGAAGAAAATTTGATTCTCGCTATGCGCCGAGGTAAAAGTTTAGGTTTATCATGGGCGTTCAAAGATAGCGAAAAAGAATTTTTTAAAGAACGTTTAGCATTATTAGGATTGGGTCTCGAAGATCGTTTATCAGCTCGTATGGGTTTGTTATCTGGTGGACAACGCCAATCTATTACCTTGTTAATGGCCACTATGCTTCGTCCAGAAGTCTTGTTGTTAGATGAACATACAGCTGCGTTAGATCCTAAAACAGCGGAAAATGTATTACAGCTTACGGATAAACTCGTAGCTGAACATAATTTGACAACTCTTATGATTACTCATAACATGCGTGATGCTTTGCGCTTTGGTAATCGTCTCATCATGATGGATGCAGGCCGCATTATCTATGATGTACGAGGAGAAGAGAAAAAACAATTAACTGTACAAGATCTATTACAAAAATTTGAAGTAGCTGACGAAAATGCTTTGAGTGACCGTATGGTGTTGGGAGCAAAGTAATACAATATGAAGATGAGAGGGCTAAGCCCTCTTATTTTTATATATGATATTTTGAGATATAATATACATAGGGTCATTATATTGGGTGAATAACTGTATGGAGCCCTGCAGTTAGAAAGGGAGAGATATGGTATTAAATAATAAATTTAATATTACAGACTCTACAGAATTGGCACGCTTAGAAGAACAAATCAGTAAAAAGAAGGCTGTCAAATTATTTGAAAATAAATATTTAGACTCCTATACAGCGGGTAGTTTTGCTATGCTTTCAGCTATTCATAAGTATTTATTTAATGAAATTTATGAATTTGCTAGGCAGGTAAGAACTGTTAATATTTCAAAGGGAAATTTTCGTTTTGCTCCAGTTATGTATTTGCAATCTGCTATTGAACATGTTGAGGCGATGCCGCAATCTACATTTGATGAAATTGTTGAAAAATATGTGGAAATGAATATAGTGCATCCTTTCAGAGAAGGAAATGGTCGTAGTACTAGAATATGGCTTAATTTGATTTTGAAAAAAGAATTATCTAAAGTTATTGATTGGAGTTCTGTCGATAAGGAAGATTATTTACAAGCCATGGAGCGAAGTCCTATTAAGGACATTGAAATTAAACATGTGCTGAAACAAGCCTTGACTGATAAAGTTAATGATAGAGAAGTATATATAAAAGGTATTGATTATAGTTATTTCTATGAAGGCTATATGATATTTAAAGCGGAAGAATTATAAATATTACAATGTATAATTGATAAAGACTCTTTTATTGACAGTATGAAATATAGTATTGCACTTTTACGTCAAGAAGAAAAAGATCAGAATTTACATTTTTTGTAAACAATGGTATACTGAATGAGGTCATTAGACATATCGTAAGCGAAGTATTCGACTCTCCAACGTATACTTAAGCTTAACGGGATTTATTTTTTAGGAGGTAACAATAATGTTAACTACAGAAGCTAAATTAGCAGTTATTAAAGAGTACGCTACTCATGAAGGTGATACTGGTTCTCCAGAAGTACAAGTTGCGATTTTAACAAGCCGCATCCAATACTTAACAGATCACTTGAAAGAGCATAAAAAAGATCATCATTCTCGTCGTGGTTTGTTGAAATTGGTTGGTCAACGCCGTAACATGCTTGACTACCTTCGTCGTAAAGATATCGAACGTTACCGTTCTCTTATCGAACGTCTTGGTCTTCGTAAATAAGACAATATATCAAATATTGGGCCGCCCTATGGGGCGGCTTTTTTTATATGATATTTGACAATATTTCGTATAATTGATACTATAATGTATATAGGATTAGGTCAGGATAGCGTACGGCGTCCTGGCCATTTTTTTTGAGAGATTGCTATGAAAGAATATAAAACTTATAGACAGCAGTTAAAAATCCTTAGAAATATGAAGTATTTCAAGCTTTTTATACAAGATTACAAGCATTATTTAATAAGTATGAAAAAAGTTTTTATTCTGTTTCATTTGAAGCAATTCTTAATATGATGGGGATTGATATAGAAGAGCTTCAAAAGTTAAGATAGATAAATTAGTAGAGGATAGAAAAGCAATTTTCTATCCTCTTTTATATTTCAATGGAATAATTTAAGCCTATGATATATAATAGATGAGACTAATATAAAGAAGAGATATATAGGAGGAATAGGAATGGAACAATTCCAAATGGATTTAGCTGGTCGTACTCTTACGATTGAAACAGGGGAACTAGCAAAACAAGCGGGTGGTGCTGTTATGGTTGGGTACGGTGATACGCGCGTACTCGTAACTGCTACAGGTTCTAAAGAAGCGAAGGATATTGATTTCTTCCCGCTTACAGTGGACTACGAAGAAAAAATGTATGCTGTAGGTCGTTTACCAGGGGGCTTCATCAAACGTGAAGCGCGTCCACCAGAGTCTGCTATTTTGAATAGTCGCTTAATTGACCGTCCTATTCGTCCATTATTTGATAAAGGTGTGCGCAACGAAGTACATGTTGTGGCTACTGTTATGTCCGTAGAACAAGATTGTGATCCTGCTGTATGCGGTATGATTGGTGCCTCTGTAGCATTGACGATTTCTGATGTGCCTTGGAATGGCCCTATTGCAGGCGTTCGGATGGGTCGTGTGAATGGTGCTTTTATCGTTAACCCTACAGTTGCTCAATTGGAAGAATCTGATCTTAATATTGTAGTTGCAGGTACAAAAGATGCTATCCTCATGGTTGAAGGTGGTGCTGAAGAAGTACCAGAAGATATTATTTTAGAAGTTATCATGGCAGCTCATGAGGAAATTAAAAAATTAGTAGCTTTCCAAGAAGAGATTAAAGCTAAAGTTGGTAAAGAAAAACGCATTTTTGAAAGCAAAGATATTCCTGCAGAAATCAAAGAAGCTGTTTATGCTTATGGACATGATAAATTGAATGCTGCTGTTCGTTGTGCAGATAAACAACAACGTGACGCTCAAGAAAGTGAAGTGCGAGCAGATGTAGTGGCTCATTTTGAAGATATTTATCCAGACAACATGTCTGATGTAAATAAAGCCTTTGACAGCATGACAAAAGACATTGTGCGCCACATGATTTCTGTAGAGAAAATCCGTCCAGACGGTCGTCAATTAGATGAAGTGCGTCCTATTTCTTGCCGTACAGGCGTATTGCCTCGTACGCATGGTTCTGGTTTGTTTACTCGCGGCCAAACACAAGTACTCAACGTGGCTACAATGGCTCCATTGTCAGAGAAACAAACTATCGATGGACTAGGTGTAGAAACAGAAAAACGCTATATTCACCACTATAATTTCCCATCGTTCTCCGTTGGGGAAACTCGTTCTTCTCGTGGTCCTGGTCGTCGTGAAATCGGTCATGGTGCTTTGGCAGAGCGCGCTTTAGTGCCAGTTATTCCTAGTGAAGAAGAATTCCCATATGCATTGCGTTTAGTATCTGAAGTATTAGAATCAAATGGTTCTAGTTCTATGGCGTCTGTATGTGGCTCTACATTATCTCTTATGGATGCTGGTGTACCTATTAAAGCACCAGTAGCAGGTATTGCAATGGGTCTTATTACAAAAGATGACAATTATACAATCCTGACAGATATTCAAGGTATGGAAGATGCTCTTGGTGATATGGACTTTAAAGTTGCTGGTACTGCTAAAGGCGTAACAGCGATCCAAATGGATATTAAAATTTCTGGCTTGTCTCGTGAAATTTTAGACGAAGCATTACAACAAGCCCATAAAGGCCGTATGCATATTATGAACATCATGTTAGATACGATTGCTGAACCACGTCAAGAAATGTCCCCATATGCACCACGTATTACTACTATAAAAATTGATCCTGAAAAAATCAGAGACGTTATTGGTACTGGTGGTAAAGTTATTCGTAGTATTATCGAAGAAACAGGTGCTAAAATTGACATCGAAGATGATGGTACTGTATTTATTGCGTCGGTAGACCAAGAAGGGGCTCGTAAAGCGCAAGAGATTATTGAAAACCTCACTAAAGAAGTAGAAGTAGGGGAAGTATACATGGGCAAAGTCACTCGTCTTATGGCGTTTGGTGCTTTCGTTGAAGTATTGCCTGGTAAAGAAGGTTTAGTACATATTTCTAAGCTCGCTAAAGAACGCGTAGAAAATGTAGAAGATGTAGTGAGCGTAGGTGATGAGATTATGGTTAAAGTTATTGAAATTGATAAACAAGGCCGTGTCAATTTATCTCGTAAAGATTGTTTAAAATAATAGAGGTGCTTTATGGATATTCGCGGATTTGAAGTCGTGAGTGCTTTTGAAGGACAAGACATTCACTTACCGACTCGGAAAACGACGGAAAGTGCAGGCTATGATATTGAATCTGCTGAGGCTGTAACATTAATGCCAGGCGAAACAAAACTGATTGCTACCGGTTTGAAAGCTTTCATGGCATACGATGAATACCTTGCCATTCACATTCGTTCCAGTATGGCTATTAAACGTCGCTTAGCCCTTGTGAATAGTACAGGCATTATCGACAGCGACTACTATAACAATGAAGATAATGAAGGCCACATTATGATTGCCCTTTTAAACTATGGATCAGAACCTATGTCCATTGAAAAAGGGGAACGCATAGCGCAAGGGATATTCTCTAAATACCTCATTACTAACGATGATGATGCTACAGGTGTGAGAACTGGTGGTATTGGTAGTACGGGGTCGATGTAATTATTTTTAATCGTATGATTTTATAATTTAATAGGATATGGTGAAAGCCGCTCAATTAAGAGTTTTAGACTAAATAGATTATTTAGTCTAGATAAGAACTTTTAAATTGAGTGGCTTTTAGTTTTATCTTTAGATTAGGTAGTGATAAAATTGCTGATTAAACGGATGAATATGATTCGGTAGTAACAAAAAAAGAATTGGTTATAATTTTGAAATATGAAAGTGTGTTTTAATAAAAATCTAGATTTCTTATTATAATATATTTTGTATATTGAATGCGGACAAATGTTGACGGGGGGGGATTCGATATAAAATTAGACTAGATGAGATTAAGGTGATATAAAAAATAATTGATGCAATTTTAAGTGAATTTAATCTCGATTTATTATATCTATTTATTTTATGAGGTGATTGATATGGACTTTTTGGAGATTTCTTAATTTCTTATTTGTTTTATTCTTTTTTATAGAAGGATTAGAAGGGGGATTTCTACATTTTCTCGATAGTGATTAATAGTAATGTTTTAGATAAAGTTTAGTTTTATAAAGGATGTGCATAAGTATGAAAAATATTACTAAGATAATATTAATTGTTTTGACTATGATGGTTTTACTAGTTGGTTGTGGTAGTGAGCCAGCTAAAGTTTCGATTGATGGTGAATATAAATTTATGGGGGTGAATGGTGTTGCTGGAATTACAAATAACACGCGTCTTTTAGTTGATCATTCTGAGGGGAATCTCTATTCTATTTCTTTAAAAGATCCTGAATTAACAAATGGCATGCTTATTCCTAGTGGTAAAGCCAGTTGGGATGAAGAAAACAGACGATTAAATACTAATTTTGGTCCACTGTATTTTTCTTGGTTTGAATATAATGTAATAAATAGAATACCGTTAAAATGGATATTTAATTTTGAAGGTACTTTGGGCTCTAAGTCTTCTGATGTAAAGTTAATTAGGATTAAATCTAATTAAATATTAACGTTTATTTATCAATACCTGATTTAACTATTGGTATTATTTAGGAATAAAACTTGATGATTTAAGTGCAAAGTATATTTAGATTTAATTCATGCAAGCAAATCTTTTGTATGTATCTTTTATCAATTAAGTGAAATAATAGATTGGTATCACTTATTTTTAATGATAAATAAGCAATTTCGTAAATAAGAAGTAATTGGTAACGAACTTAGTATTTCAGATGAATTTTTTATAGCCATTTTCTTAGCTCGTTTTAGATTTTGCATTAAGTCATGATACAAATACTCTATCTATTAATCACTACAGAGATTAAGATTTTGTTCGACATATTATAAATAATAATGAGAGTAGAGATGCTTATATTCAGTGTAAATCTTTGTAGAGATGGATTTTTAATAAAGGTAGATATTAAGTCATATAGAAAATGTCAAGGTCCCTCTTATAAAGAGGGGCAATCAGTTGAATATATAGGCCTGTGGAAAGATAATACATATAAACAAAATCAAGTTATGATATAGGAGAGACGTCATGGATATAATTATATTTATTATTTCCGTTATTCTTGGATTTTTTATTTCGAAGACTATACATTCTGAATCTGTTTTCTTTGGTCGGAATGGGTTTGATGCAGCTAAGAATGGCTGTATGTCTTTTTTTGTAACGTGGGCGGTCATAACTTTTTTCTTAGCAGGATTTTTATTAAACTTAATAAATTAATGCCTATTTTAAACTATAAGATTAAACTGAGGATTTTCTAAATTAATTACTATTTGTGATCAGTCAAACAGTTACTATGAAGATTGATGTAGTTTATAGCATCTTATAGTTAATGTGAGTGAGTAAAGTAGATAGGATGTATAACAGTTTTCTAATATTGAGATTTTACAGAGGAAACACAAGTAGAGACCGATTCTAATCAACCTATTGAGAAACAAAAGAGAGCTATTTGAATTTTTGTGTCATTCGTATTTTTTGATTGGATTTCTTCCAGCATTAGTGATTTATTTCTTTGCATTATTTTTTTGAGAGGCATATTAAAAAGTTTGTGTAAACCCTTTAGATTATCAGTTAGTTAAAAAACTTGACTAAGTTTCGTGGCAGAGTTTTCAAAACTCTATGTTTACGCTCTGATTGCGTCGCATTATATTCGCTAATAAAGGCATAGGTAAATCGATCTAGTGAATCTTCATAAGAAAATTGCTCGTTGCGTTTATTATAGCATTTAAAATGTTTATGCAATCTTTTGATAAGATTGGTCGTATAGATTCTGATTTAAATATCCCTAGAGAATTTGTAAAATCTTAGTTATGTTACCTACCGTTTGATGCTCGTAGTGCCAACCATACATTTTTCGATTAAATCAGTATTTCAGGATGATAAGCAGGCATGTATAAGTTGTAAATTCAACATTTCGATTATATGGGATACACATGGTAAGATCACCAAACTGTATTTTAAGATACATTCATAGTATCCATTTCTAGAATTCAAAATAAAGATTTTATTATGGATTTAGAGATAATTCATTTAATATTGCAATTTAAGTATTAGGGGGTGGAAAATGAGTAAAGCGAATTCTAAAAATCAACCAGCTATTTTAGTATCTGTAAAAGAGTTAGAGTCTAGAATATCTAAAATAGAAAATATTTTTATTAAAATTCAAGCGGAGGAGGATGTGCTTCTGCCTGATTATCCATATTCTATAAAATTTAATGGATTAAGAATTGTTTCTGAGTGGATTGATACTCGGATAAAGCCACTATTAGGTTCTATCCCATTTAAAGTTCTTGATGGTAACGGTATCGTTCCTCACGGGAACATGAGAATGGAAAATTTGAGAAAAACCTATAGAGATTAAACTATAAAATTTAGATAGGCTATGTTAAATAGGAAAAATAATTTATGGGGATGTACAAATTAGTGAGAGTAGTGAGAAAAAAAGTTTGCATATACTCTCAAGACGTCCAAGGAGAGTTTTGAATCGGTGTTTTAATAACAATTTGTACAGATCTACTGGAAGTAAATTATGATTAAAAGTTTTAGCTGAATGCGACTTAACATCATCAGTTTTTTTATTAATAGGTTGACAGAATTCATTTTATAGTTCTACTAAGTAGACTGATAAACTTATTGACAGAGAAAACTCAATAAATAAGGTTTCGTAGGAAGCTTATTAGTTATTAGTAGAGAATAATATGCTAAAACAAGTAGTAGTGATAAATATAATTACTAAAGATAATGGAATAGAAATATTTAAAACTAGTTAAGGGATGAAGTATGTTGTTATGATATTAAAAGCATGCAGACGTAGGGTGATGCGCAAATAGTTTGTTTTGAAAAATGTTGATTACGCTGGTTATTTCTTTGTAATAGGAATATAAAAGGAGTTTTATAATGTCAAAAACTTATAAATTACTGAGTATTATATTTATATTAATTCTTAGTTCATTCAGTTTAGGTGGGTGTGGGAATGATGAGGAGAATAAAGAGTCTACTAAAGATAATCAAAAAATAGAGCAAAAAACGGTTACTGCAAGTGATAGATTTTTTAATCTATTAAATAACGTAAAAGATTTAAATTCTATTGCGGATCTTAAAATTCGAGATGAATTTAAGAATTTAATTAATCAAGGTGTAACAGATACAAATGTTATTTATATAGTTCAAAATGAACACTTAGGTTATCAGGAAACGCCTGATAAAAATAAGGCTACTTATTTATATGTGGGTGAAATGAAAAATCATAAGCCTGATGGTAAAGGTATAATTTATAAAAAGTCTAAGAACTCTACTTATACAGAAAAGGATATTTATATGGTTGCTAACTTTAGAAATGGATTACCTTATAATTATTTTCTTGAAAATAATAGTTCTGGTTTGAGAGAAGTTTTTGTAAATATGAATCCAAATAATTCTGGACTATATAATTTAACTGTAATTGATGTATCCAAGGATTCTAATATTGAGAATCGTCATATTACTATAGGTGAGGCAGAATTTAATCAGATTAATGTAGATGGTAATTTAAATCTTCAAACCTTCAGTTATGAAAACCTTTATGCTCCTGCTGAAAAAAGCATTAATGGTCCTAATATTTTATTGGTATCAATTAAGAATTTTGTGAGTAGTAGGGAATCAATATATGGATTAGATAATAAGAAAAAAAAGGTTTATTTAATTTATGAAAAAGAAAATCGTAAGATTAAAGATGAAATAGAAACTTCTGATGAAATAGAAACTTCTCTATTAAAATTTTATGATAAAAATGACAAGAAGATATGGGAATTAACACCTATATATAAGTCTTTGGGAACAGATAAGCTTTACATTGGTACTTTTTACTATCCAAATGGGCAAATAAAATATTCTGGAGAATACATTCTTAGCGCTTATAGCTTCGAAAAAAATAAGATTTATGGTCTATATTCTAAGAATGAAGCGGATTTTATGAAAATGATGATTCAGTTAGAGTCTGAAGCTAGAAATGGAGAAGGAATATTGTATAAAGATGATGGAAGCATACAATATTCTGGAAAATGGAATAAGGGAGAATATAGTTTATAAATTCATAACTCAAAGTTGCTGATAAGAAAATTTGACCACATATAGACATGCTTTTAGGCTCTCTGTCAAATGTTGGGGTGCTTATCCCTAATCATTTGTTTGGCACCAATCACTTATGTGGTTGGTGC
>NZ_CALPCS010000007.1 GCF_943193065.1 Veillonella agrestimuris | reverse complement strand
AAATGGCACCAACCACATAAGTGATTGGTGCCAAACAAATGATTAGGGATAAGCACCCCAACATTTGACAGAGAGCCCGAAAAAAGGACTCCATAGGAGTCCTTTTTTCATGTAAGGGGAGTGTTAGTATTAACATCAAATGAGCAATGCATTTAAACAAGCTATACATTTTGGGGTTGATACAACTTGTCGGGAGATAAATGCATTTGGTAATCAGGGAATGTTACCAATACTCATCATTTGATGAACTTATTATATGCATAAAATGTGAAATTAAAGTGAAAATATTCGATAAATAATATCCATTTATCTGAATAAATAATGAAAATGAGATTTTTATGTAAGAAAATGTAAAAATCTATCAACAAAGATATATTCTGATAAATGGTGTTTATTAATAATTATTATCCAGAGGTAGTTGATTTTCATTATCTTTTCATCGAAGGTAACCAGAGCGTTATAAATATACGCAGTTTTATGATGATTTATTCCGTTTGAACAAGACGCGACCTATCTAGGAGGATCTAGATAGGTCGTTTCTTATTTATATGTGTAAATTATATGTAAACCTAAATAGGCTACAGCCGTTATAAAGCAGCCCGTTTGAGGGCTAAGTCGTCAATCATTTGCAAGTCGTCTAGTGGAGAGCGACCTCCTGTGGTGAGGTAGCCACCTACCATGATGCCGTTCAAGCCACCAGATAAGGCGTAAGCTTGTAAATCTCGCAAGTTCACTTCTCGGCCGCCAGCAGTACGAATGAGCGCTGTAGGGAGAATAAATCGGAAGACTGCAAAAGTTCGCAAAATATCTAATGGATGTAAGGCTTCGTTGTTTTCAAAAGGCGTGCCAGGAATGGGATTTAAAATATTGAGCGGTACAGAGTCAACATGGAGGCGTTTTAATTCAAAGGCCATTTCCACTCGTTGTTCTAACGTTTCGTTGAGGCCCAATATGCCGCCAGAGCAAACGCGAATACCTGCCTTTTGGGCATTTTCGATGGTGCTCATTTTATCTTCGTAAGAATGGGTGGAACAAATGGATGGGAAGTGGCTTGGAGCCGTTTCAATATTTGAATGGTACCGCGTTACTCCTACTTCTTTCAGGCGGAGCGCTTGTTCGTAAGTGAGAAGTCCCAAGGAACAGCAAATTTCAACGCCTACTTCTTCGCGAATCCGCGTTAGAACCTGTAAGATCTGTTCGAATTCATTAGGATTTGACGTGTTTCGGCCACTTGTTACGATGGAAAAGCGAATAGCGCCCGCCTCTTTTGCTTTTCGTGCTGCCGCCACGATAGAGTCCTCATCCATAAAAGGATATTCTTCGACACCTGTATCGTGATGTGCCGATTGGGCACAGAACTTACAGTTTTCTGGACATTTTCCAGAACGAGCATTGATGATAGCGCACAGGTCGACTTCATTTTCACTAAAGCGCTGTTTAATCTTATCCGCCATGGCTAACAAAAACATGGTGTCTTCGTCAGGAGTGTGAATTAACTGAATAGCTTCTTCTTTTGTAATTTCATGACCATCTAAGACGCGTTGTCCTATGGCTAAGATCGTTTCATAAGCGCTCATCATCGGTTCCTCGTAGTTTTCATAGATTGTAAACTGATACAAATAGTTCTAGTAGATTGTAAAGGAATACAAGCAATTTCCATCAATTGTAATTAGTACAAGTGATTTTTGCGGATTGTAAACTAGTAGAAAATATATAATTGACAATTTTATTATAGACTTTGTGTTTGCAGAATGTCAACCTAAATGGTAATCAGGTTAACAAATGGAATATATATATCGATTTATAGTATAATTAAGTATTGGAATTTTATGGTACGAAAGGAGACATAATGCAGCCTTTTCGTTTTATACATTGTGGAGACCTTCATTTAGGGGCTCCTTTCAAATATGCTCGGACTATGAGTTCCGCTGTGGAACGGACCGTAGCAGACGCTACATATGTAGCTTTTGAGCGAATCATCGATACTGCCATCAATGAATCAGTGCAAGCTTTCATCATTAGTGGCGATATTTATAATAGTGAGGATCATAATTTAGAGGCTCAAGTTCGTTTTGTAGGGGCTATGCAGCGATTGGCGGAGGCGCACATTCCAGTGTACATGGTGCAAGGGAATCACGACCCTGCTGAAAGCTGGCGCGCCCAGCTCACTATGCCTAACAATGTGCATATATTTTCGGACACCCAAGTACAGCGATTTCCCTTGATGGTGAACAATGTAGAAATTGGCGGAATTTACGGCATTAGCTGTGGTCATGGCAATGAATATATGAATTTTGCCACCCAATATAAAGCACTTGAGAGAGATGAGTTTTCTATTGCCGTCATGCATGGCACTGTAGGATCTAGTAAGAATAGCGAGGCGCACGATGTCGTAGGTCCTTGTAGTCTCTCCGATTTAGTGCAAGGTGCTATGGATTATTGGGCTTTAGGGCATATTCATAAATCGCAAATTCTCCATAGCGACCCGATGGTGGTCTATCCCGGCAATCCGCAAGGCTTGCACCGTAAAGAGACGGGGCCAAAAGGATGTTACTTAGTGAAAGTATCTCATAATGGTCACTGTGATTTGGCGTTTATCGATACCGCAGCTCTTCGCTTTGAAGAGATTAAACTAGATATTTCCGGCGTGCAACAAGAGTCGGAATTGATGGAATTATTGCGCATCAAAAAGGCGTCTTTACATAAGCAATATAAAAAGCCCATCCTCTTATCCGTCCAACTCGTAGGGGCCGGCCCGATGCACACATTAGCAATGGATGAAGGGGTTCGCCAACATTGGCTCAAAGACAGTCAACGAGAAGAAGTGAGTAAAACTGGTTTCGTCATGCCTTATAAATTGATGGATCGTACGAGACCGTCTGTGAACCTAGGGGAACGGCGCATGCTGAATGATATGGTAGGGGACTATTTGCGCGCCTACGATAGAACAATTACAGATGTGGCTAGTGTGAAACAAATTCTGTTAGATCGGCCAGAAGCGAAGCGCTTAGGGGCGTATGCAGAATTGCTTTCACCAGAACTATTGCAGCGCGTCATGGAACGCAGCGAAATTGAAGGCGTTACGATGTTGATGGGGGCGAACAATGAAGATACAGAACATTAAAATCGATTCATTTGGGCCTTACCGTAACTGGCAATTTTCTGCCGCTCCTAGTGGAGTGCAACTTATTTATGGACCTAATGAAAGCGGTAAAACATCTTTGTTAGAAGGCTTGCGGACGCTCCTATTTGGGGGTAAACATAAAAAGTACGGTTATTTTGAAGGCTCTGCAGATCTTGAAAAAGATGGCAAAGTCTACTATTTAGGGCGCCACCAAAAGCAACTCGATTTCTATACTTATGGCGAGCCGTCTATGCAAGAAGAACCAAGCCAAGTGTGGTGGCATGGGCTCGATAAAAAGACCTATAATCGCATCTTTGCCGTAACCTTAGAGGATTTGCAAGGCCTTGATATCCTTCAAGAAGTAGATGTACGAGCTCGATTCTTCGGTGCCGAAGGGGGAGAGCAATTAGGAAGCGCCGTGAAAGGCGTAGAAAAGAACATTACAGATTTGCTAGTGGCTTCTACGTCCGGCAAGAAACGGATCAATGTTCTCTTAGAACAGTTGGCAGAAAATAAACAGCGCCTAGCAGATCTATCGAAACAGGAAGCACAATACGTGGAATTGCAGCAGGCTTATCGCAATTCGGAACAAACAGAAGCAGAAATTCAGCATCAAATCCGAGAGTGGCAAGACTACCGAGAAGGCATCGACATGGTATTGCGCGCTTGGGATACGTATGGGCGGAGCGAAGAAGCGAAGCAACATATGCACCGTTTTATGCCTGATGAATCGATTGACAAAGAAGCTTTCATGCGCATCGACGAAGGTTTGAAAGAAGCACAGCATCATATGCAGTTGTGGACCGATAAAGAAGATGCTTTGAAGCCTGGCAATTTTGATCCACAAGGGCCTTTTGCTTTGTATGGTCAAGATGTAGAAGACTTAGTGCAACAAAGTGCTAAGTGGGAACAATTGCGCCGCGAATGCGATGAAGGGGCATCGTATATCAACAAAGTGAAAGACCAATTGGCTTTTTCGCGTTCTTTGCATTCGGCGTGGCACACAGAAGGCGAACTCGAGGATGATATCAACTGGTTCGAAGGGGAACGCTTGTCGAAACGATTGAGATCTGCTAAAGAACAGTTGTACTATTGGGAGGAACGAAATCCAGAACAATCTGTTCATGCTGATAGAGCTCCATGGACTGAGCTAGGAGTTTCTAACATAGCTGCTAGTGAATCAGATGTTTTAGCAGTCGTTACAGGAGAAAATGGAACAACTGAGGAGTCTATAACAGGGGCTACAACAACTGCAGAGGGTACAACCTTCCGAGCATGGCTAGAAGAGGAAATCAATACTGTTGTAACCGATATGGAAGCGCTCCGTCTTTCCCTCCATGATCGAGGTGCGACGTCGAGTCTCCCTGTGTGGTTGCAACGCATCGGCGGTTTAGGTGCCGTTGTAGGGGCTGTTATGGCATTAGTGGGGATCGTCGTGTTCGAAGCACCTCAGTACACCCTTATTGGCACTGTGTTGCTCGTATTGGGCGTTATTTTGTTCTGGTACGCTTGGCGCTTGCGCCATCAGGCCAGTGTCGACGATAGCAAATTGCGCGAATTAGAACGCTTGGAAAAACGCCATGAACAATTACTTTCACAGTTGGAACGAGAAGCCCAATCGGGTGATAGCGCATCCCTCGATTTCGAGGCCTCTGCTAGGGCCCAGTCATACCGCGAAGAAGGTAAGATTTTGCAAGCCAATTATGATATGGCCTTAGCAGAATGGCAAGCGTGGTTGCCACAAGGGGCTGTAAAAAGCTTGAGTGACGATGATTTCTTTAGCATGAAGCAAGAGTATGACCAATACCATGAGCAATTGCGCGTTATTGAAGGCTATGAAAAGCGCTTAACAGAACATGAAGAGGCCCTGAATTTAATTGAGGAACAAGCATCTACTTTATGGTATAATCTAGGAATAGACACATCGGTGACACCGACAGAGTTGAAACGCATATACAACCAGTATAAGAATTTTCAGCAGCAAATGATTCGGTGGGAACAGAAAGAATCGCAGCGCAAAGCCTACCGCTTGGAATATGACAATTGGCATCGCAAAGAAAAAGCTCTTCTCTTAGAACAAAAAGCATTGCTCGAAAAGACGGGAATTGAAGGTGCGAATGAGTACCGTCAACGCCTCATTGATGAAAATCAGTATAAGCAATGGAAAATGATTTATAAACAAAGCCAAGTACAGCTCGATTTGTTGACGCCAGCAGGGGAAAATAAAGACTTATTTTATCGACGTCTGCGGGAAGGTAATAAAGAGCATTGGTTAGAAGAAGAGGCTCATAGCGATGGCGAAATTGCGAAACTACAAGAGTCCTTAGCCAACGTATATGAAAAACGCGGACAAATTGTGGAAGCTATGCGCGCCCTTGGTTCTGATGGGGCTCAACGAGAAGCCTTGCAGGAGCGAAGTGAATTAGAACGAGAATTAGAATCTGCTTTAGAAGATTGGGCAACACAAGTTGTCATCGCCCATTGCATGGATGGAGCACAACAATCTTATGAAGAAGAGTCGCAACCTAAAATGTTGACTCTTGCATCAAACTATATCGAACGCCTCACTAATGGTACTTACACGCTGGATATGTGGGGATTGGAAGCAGGCTTAGCGTTGTTAGATAAGAACGGAAAACGATTAGAGGTATCCTATTGGTCTAGTGGGTTAGGGGACCAAGTATATCTTGCACTACGATTAGCATTAGCTAAGGTCTTTTCCTATCAAGTTGATGCATTGCCTATCATTTTAGACGATATTCTCGTACGTTTTGATGAAGATCGTCAGCAAAGCGCATTACAGCTCTTAGCTGAGCTCGGTGAAGAACAACAAATATGGATATTTACATGTCAGCAACAAGTGTACAACATGGCAGGCGCCATCGATGGCATTGAGCGACATAAGTTAGAACGATTATAACGATACATATATAAGTCTGTAGAAAGGGGGAACAATGAATACAGCTTATTTAGATATGATTCAGGGTAAGAATCCTGGCGTAACGCCTGTGTGGTATATGCGGCAAGCTGGCCGCAGTCAGGCGGCGTATCGCAAAATTAAGGAGAAATACACATTATTTGAAATTACGAAAATTCCAGAGCTTTGTGCGCAAGTTACAGAGCTACCGGTCAAAGAATATGGTGTTGATGCGGCGATTCTCTATAAAGATATTATGAGTCCTATGGTTGCTATCGGCATCAATGTAGATATTAAGCCTGGCATAGGGCCTGTCTTTGAAACACCTATAGCGAGAATCGAAGATGTAGAACGATTACAACCATTTGATCCATCCAAAGTAGACTACATTGCTAAAACGATTTCTCTTTTGACTACAGAAGTATTAGATGTGCCGCTCATAGGTTTTTGTGGAGCTCCTTTTACTATTGCGTCCTATTTAGTAGAAGGGGGACCGACAAAAAACTACAATAAAACGCGGGGCCTCATGGTCGGTCAAAGCGATGTATGGCATACATTGATGGAAAAATTAGCTACTATGTCCATTGACTATCTATCTATGCAAGCTGAAGCAGGTGCTAATGCGTTGCAGATTTTCGATTCTTGGGTAGGTGCGGTCAATGAGGAGCAATATAAGCAATATATTTTCCCTCACATGGAACGCATCATTAGTACTGTAAAAGAGCGATTCCCAAGCTTACCGCTGGCTATGAATGGGGTTGGTACGAGCCATCTCGTGTCGACTTGGGCGCAACTGCCATTAGATGTAGTAGCCCTTGATTGGCGTAGTTCCATTGGGGACGCAAAAACGAATGGCATTACCCAAACGGTACAAGGTAATTTAGATCCAGCTTATTTATTGGCAGATACATCAGTAATTGCCCAAGAGGTGGACCGCATCTTAGAAGAAGGGGTACAACATGGCAAGCACGTATTTAACTTAGGCCATGGTGTATTTCCTGAAGCAGATCCAGAGAAATTAAAGTGGTTGACTCATTATATACATGAAAAGAGCCGTCAACTATGGGGGAACAAGTAGTAGAAGATGAATAATACAGCAATTTTATTACTTTCTTTTGGTACCCCTAGTTCGGTAGAAGACTTAGGCCCTTATGTGACCAGCATTCGCCGCGGCCATGCGCCAAGTGATGCGGAACTAGCTATGCTAGCAGAACGGTATACGTCCATTGGACAATGGAACAATCAAGCTTTGCAAGACATGGCTTTACGACAAGGTCGGGTGCTGCAAGAACAGTTACAAGATAAATGGGAACAAGATATTCCTGTTTATGTAAGCTATTTGCATGTACCTTCCGAAACGAGTTCTTTTAGTATGAAAGAAACCGTAGCACGTATGGTGAAAGACGGTTATTCGCGTATCGTCGCTATTGTGACGACTCCTTTCTATTCATCAGCAGGTACAGGCGATTACGAACGTAAATTGCAGGTCATCACTGACGAGTACCCTAGTTTACAAGTAGAGTTTATCCAGTCTTGGTGGTTACAACCGTCCTTTGCCTATTATTGGATGAAAGCTATCGATGCATATATTACGAATACGGAAGATAGTCAATGGCAACCTAGCGATAGTCATGAAGATATCCCATATAGTACAAAGGATACGCATTTCATTTTTTCTGCTCACAGCGTGCCAGAAGAGACGGCAGGCGATTATAAAGACAATATCGAAAGGGCAGCTACTTTCATTGCTCAGCGCAGTGGTATGGCAAACTATAGAGTAGCATTTCAAAGTGCGCCTCCTCGTCCTGGTTGGTTAGGACCATCCATCGAAACTGCTATCGAAGAGGTTCTCAAAGAAGGAGCAAAACGCATTGTTTTCATTCCTTTTGGATTTGTCAGTGACCACGTAGAGATATTGCACGATAATGATGTGGCCTGTCGCCATCTCGTTGAGGCTGGAAATGCCATATATGGGCGGGTTATGATGCCTAATGATAATTCCTTATTTATAGAAGCTATGGCCAGTGCCATTATGGAAAGGATTAAGAAGTGAACATAACAATTGTAGGCGGTGGCCTCACAGGTCTTACTGCAGCGTACTATTTAGGTCACGCCAAACCAGACTGGCACATACAGGTTTATGAACAAAGCTCTCGCCTAGGCGGTAAAATTCAAACAGAACGAGTAGGTGACTTTGTCGTCGAATTAGGTCCGGACTCTTATTTGGGGCGTAAAACAGAAATGACGGACCTCGTAGTAGACCTCGGGTTAGGCCATACCTTAGTATCCAATGCGACAGGTCAGGCTTATGTATACGATCGAGGTACAACGCATCCTATTCCTGGAGGATCCATTATGGGTGTTCCGACAGAAATGATGCCCTTTGTGAAAGCATCCCTTATTTCTTGGACGGGTAAATTGCGCGCCGGGTTAGACTTTTTTAAAAAACCATACCCTTTAGATAAAGATGGAGACGTGTCCATTGGTCATTTCTTTAAATACCATTTAGGCCAAGAAATGATGGATAAACTCATTGAACCTTTATTAGCTGGTATTTACGGCGGTGACATTTATAAAATTAGCCTCTTATCCACCTTTCCTCATTTTATTCAAGTAGAACAAAAATATGGGAATATGGTGAAAGGCATGATGGCTGCTAAAATGGGACATAAAAAAGCAAATGTATCGAAAGCCGCTCAAGGTGAAGCTCACGTTGGTGACGTACCGAGAGCTGGTAAAGATACGATGAAAGATAAGGACTTTGATGAAAAAGAAAAGTCCTTGCCTACACAACAAGGCAATCCTTTAACACATAAGCAACCACCAGCACCGCAACACAATGCAGCAAAAGGCACAGCTTCGCAATCGGGCATGTTCCGGCAATTGACGGGCGGCCTTGAAAGCGTTATTCAGGCTATCGTTGAGCAAATGCCTAGCAATGTAACCATAACGACACATACAGAAGTGAGCAATATTAATCGTCAAGGCGATGGTTATATACTAGCGCTGGGTGCTGATGAAACAAGCGTTTATACAGATGCCCTCATCATTGCTACACCGCCCGCTTCGTACCGTCAATGGTTCCGCCATGATGAGGTATTTGATGCGGTGCGTAACATGGAACAATCTAGTTGTGCTATTGCCATTATGGCTTTTAAAAAAGAAGATTTTGACGGTGAATTAAACGGTTCAGGCCTCTTAATTACTCGTCATACTGATACACCGTTGACGGCGTGTACCATATTGAATCAAAAATGGCCACAAACGACGGGCGATGATACAATCGTATTGCGCGTATTTATTGGTAAACCTGGTAATGATGCGATAGAACGATATAAAGATGAAGAATTGGCGCAGCTAGCCGTGAGAGAAATCCAAAGGATTATGAACTTCTCGGCTGAACCGGAATGGGTGAAAATGAATCGCCTTGTGCGCAGCATGCCGCAATATAATGTAGGTCATCGTGCTGCAGTCAATATGGTTAATGCTCATGTTAAGGAGCATTACCCAAATCTCTATCTCATCGGAACGCCTTTTGATGGCATCGGTATTCCTGATGGTGTAAAACAAGCTAAAGAACTAGTAAATCAACTAGTTGAACACTAATAGTTATACATTTATAGTTTATACATGTTACATACTAGTTATATATTACATACTTTGATAAGGAGTGATGATAATGGGAAAAGCAATTCCTACAGTAGAAGGCTGGCATAGCCAACATATGGTATTCTCCATGGACTTTAGTGCATGGAACTGTTTTAGCGATGCTGAAAAAGAAGCAGCACGTAACGAGTTAAAAGCATACTTAGCAGAATTAGAAGCCATGCATCAAGCAAAAGAAGGCAGCTATGCGTTCTATGATGTGAATGGCTATAAAGGTGACTTGCTCTTATGGATTTTAGCGCCATCCTTAGAAGCGTTGGCACAATGGGAACGTAAATTCCGTCGTCTAGCTATTGCATCTGTACTAGTACAAACTTACTCTTACACATCAGTGACAGAAGTAAGTGCTTATGTAAAAGCAAAATTAGATACGCCAGAAGTAGAAGCAAAATTATATCCAACAGTACCAAAAGACAAATACATTTGCTTCTATAATATGAGCAAAAAACGAGAAGCACAAGATAACTGGTTTATGTTATCTCAAGAAGAACGCGGTGCCTTTATGCGTGCACACGGCATGACTGGCCGCCCATATTTAGAAGTATTATCTGAATACACCACTGGCGGCGTCGGCTTAGACGATTGGGAATGGGGCATTACCATCTTCAGTAATGACGACATTCAATTCAAAAAAATCGTTTACGATATGCGCTTTGAAGAAGCCAGCGCACGATTCGGCATTTTCAGCGACTTCTATGTAGGCACTATCATTGATGACGCTTTGTTGGCGGAGATTTTTGCGTAAGATAATCGGCATGTGTTAATTAACATGTTATATATTGCATAGTTTGAAAGGACTACCATATTAGAGAGAGATCTCTGAATGTGGTAGTCTTTTTTGTATGTAGATGCGGGTTATCTTATACTGATACATGAGATATGATATACTGAAAGAGATATGAAAAAACATGAAAGACAAATTTTAGAATGACGATTATTCTGTAAAAGTCAGAAATTTACCTAATTCACTTGCTTATAGAAGGATAGTTTTGATGTGAAATAAAGGTTGTGAGGTTTAAGAGGTAGTAGATGAAATCCATAATTTGGTCATATATAAAAAAACTATATAGTATTCTTTGGTGGAGTTTTTTATCTATTATCATACTCTGGGCTATTATAGGTACTAGTTATAAGTTTTGGGGACAGGATTTGATTCAAAAGGATAGGATTGAATTGACACAGGCATTACAAGAGTATTTTCCTCATGATCGCTATCATATAGAGGGAATGCCCTATGATTCAGTTCGCCGAAATTTAATATCAAAAGCAGTTGCCATTAATATAGTAAGAGATGAACAGCACTCAGATATTTCAACCATTGTTCCAGTGCAAGGTGAGTGGACATTGCAACGGAAATATTGGAATTATCGCACATATGAAAGTGAGCAGTATATAATCTATATTTATCTCTATGGCGATGAAAGCTTTTATAAAGTGTCTATAGCCAAAAACAATTGGTTAGAATATTTAGCCTTTTAAGTGCTGGGTACACTTAGCCGTACATAGAGTATTCCAAAGCTATAACAGAATCAAAATTCTGACTTTATGCAGGCCGTTAGGCTGTCAGCATATTGGAAGAATTTTGAACTGTTATGGTGTATACAAAAAACATAAATGCAAAAACCGCAATTATCTATGAGTCTATATCATAATTAATTGCGGTTTTTATATTATCTTTTTACGATGGACTTTGGTATACTCTGTATAGACAAAATATTCTATAGAATTTAAATATCTGTAGGATTGATATGGTCTACTTTCATAGAAGGTATGGGCTATTTACTTTCATAGAAAGTATTGTGGTAGGTTACTTTCACAAATGGTACTCATAGATGGGCTAATTGTGGAATATCAAGTGATATGAGAAGGAGCATATATATGGAGAGAATGGATAGCCTTATTGAACAGCAGCACTTAGAGCAAGCTGTGTTAGAAGCAAATGGCATGTATAGTAGCCAGTTTGAAAAAGATGCGTGTGGCATGGGTTTTGTGGTAAATATTAAAGGTCGTAAGTCACATGATATTATTGACGATGGTTTGCGTATTTTAGAGCGCTTAGAGCACCGTGGTGGCGCTGGTGCCGATAAAGATACTGGTGATGGTGCTGGTATTTTGGTGCAAATTCCTCATGAGTTTTTCAAACGGGAATGCGAAGTGTTAGGCATTCATTTGCCGCCTGCTGGTGAATATGGCGTAGGTATGATCTTTGCGCACAAGTATGAAACGCTTCGCAATGAGCAAAAGCGTATTTTTGAAGACGTTGTTCGCGAAGAAGGCCAAGTTGTTCTCGGTTGGCGTGAAGTGCCAGTAGATGGTACAAAAGTTGGTAAAGAAGCGGCCGCCATTCGTCCGTGGATGATTCAAATTCTCATCGGTAAAGGTCCTGATGTAACAAATAATAGAGAATTTGAGCGAAAATTATATATCATTCGCAAGGTAGCAGAAAAGCGGATTATTCCGTTAAGTAAAGAATTATCTAGTGATTTCTATATTGCTTCCTTATCGTCTAAAACGATTGTTTATAAAGGGATGTTAACGCCAGGGCAGTTACGCGATTTCTATCTTGATTTAAGCGATCTTGATTTCACATCTGCCTTAGCCATGGTGCATTCTCGTTTTAGTACAAATACATTCCCAAGCTGGGCGAGAGCTCATCCGAACCGTTTCCTCGTGCACAATGGTGAAATTAATACTATTCGAGGCAATGTGAATTGGATTAATGCTCGAGAAGGGAAAGCGGAATCGCCATTGTTCCCAGATATTAAAAAGGTATTCCCTGTTGTTGATGACAGCGGTTCTGACTCGGCAATGTTTGATAATACCTTGGAATTTTTGCATATGACAGGTCGTTCTTTACCACATGCCATTATGATGATGATTCCGGAGCCTTGGGAACGAAATCCATTGATGAGCCAAGAGAAACATGATTTTTATGAGTTCAACAGCTTTATGATGGAACCGTGGGATGGTCCTGCTGCTATGGGCTTTACTGATGGTACTGTTATCGGTGGTGTGCTCGATCGCAATGGCTTGCGCCCTGCTCGTTACTATGTAACAACGGATGATCGCGTGATTATGGCTTCCGAAGTAGGTGTCGTGGATGAGGTGGCTGAGCATATTCGTGCCAAAGGTCGTTTGGAACCAGGTAAAATGTTACTCATCGACACAGAAGAAGGTCGCATCATTTCTGACGAAGAAATTAAACAACGAGTTGCTACTGAGTTGCCATATTCTGAATGGGTGAAAGAACACGTTATTCACTTGTCCGAAATTACACAAGCCGATGAAAGCATGATTCCTACTATTGAGGATCTATTTAAGGAACAACAAGCCTTTGGGTATACCCAAGAAGACTTAGTACGTATGATTATCCCCATGGCGAAAGATGGCAAAGACCCTGTGGGCGCTATGGGTGCCGATGCGCCACTAGCGATTTTGTCGGATAAACCGCAATTATTATATAACTACTTTAAGCAAATGTTTGCACAAGTGACGAATCCGCCTATTGATTCCATTCGAGAAGAAATGGTTACATCCACTCGTGTGATGCTCGGTAATTCCGGTAATTTAACAGAGCCAAATAAGGCGGGTACTTATGCCTTGTCTATGCGGACGCCGATTTTGACGAATCAAGAATTAGCCTCTATTAAAGCGCTCGATTGTCGTCGTATGAAATCAGTAACATTGCCGATTTTATTCGACCCAACAAAGGGTCCTGAAGGTTTGCGCGATGCCTTGGAGGAGCTTTGCGAAAAGGCGGAAGAAGCAGCTCGTACAGAACAAAATGTATTGATTTTATCTGACCGCGGTGTGGATGAGAACCATGCTCCTATCCCTGCTTTACTGGCAGTAGCAGCAGTGCATAACCATTTGATTCGCAAAGTATTGCGCACAGAAATCGGTTTAATTCTCGAGTCCGGTGAGCCGAGAGAAGTACATCATTTCTGTACATTGATCGGTTATGGTGTAACTGCTATTAACCCATATTTAGCATTAGAAACCGTGAAAGATTTACATGAACGGAAACGCTTAGGTGATATTTCCTTAGAAACAGCAGAAGAAAATTACATTAAGGCGTCCGTGAGCGGCATTATGAAAGTTATGTCTAAAATGGGCATTTCTACAGTCCGTTCTTACCATGGTGCACAAATCTTTGAAGCCTTAGGATTAAATACGAACTTCATTAATAAATTCTTTGTTAATACGCCTACACGTATCGGCGGTATCGGTTTAGGTGGCGTTGCACAAGAAGCATTGGCGAGATTTAATCGAGCTTTCAACAGTGATGAAACAGTTCTTGAACCAGGCGGCTGGTATGGTCCTGTTAAAGATGGGGAAGAGCATCTATTTAATCCAAAAACCATTGATCTCTTGCAAGAGTCCTTGATTACAGGGGATTACGCAAAATACAAAGAATATTCTAAAGCCATCCGCAATGATTATCATGTTACATTGCGTTCGTTGATGGAATTGAATTATCCTGTTGGCGGTGGCATTCCTATTGAAGAAGTAGAAGATGAAATGTCCATTGTTAAACGATTCAAAGCGGGCGCTATGAGCTATGGGGCTATCAGTAAAGAAGCGCATGAGACGATTGCCATTGCTATGAATCGCTTAGGCACTACGTCGAACTCCGGTGAAGGGGGCGAAGACGTGGCGCGCTTTACGCCATTGCCTAATGGGGATAGCATGAATTCAGAGGTTAAGCAAATCGCATCTGGTCGTTTTGGGGTGACAGCAAATTATCTCGTGAATGCAAAAGAGCTGCAAATTAAATGCGCGCAAGGTGCTAAACCTGGTGAAGGTGGACAATTGCCAGGTAAAAAAGTGTATCCAGACATCGCAAAAGCTCGTCATTCTACGCCTGGTGTAGAACTTGTATCGCCACCACCACATCACGATATTTATTCTATCGAAGATTTGGCGGAGCTTATTTACGATTTAAAATGCGTTAATAAAGACGCTCGCATTTCTGTTAAATTGACTTCCGAAGCTGGCGTAGGAACCATTGCTGCTGGCGTAGTAAAAGCGAAAGCAGATAATATCTTAATTTCTGGTTATGATGGTGGTACTGGTGCCGCTGGTCGTACATCTGTAAGACATGCTGGTGTACCATGGGAATTAGGTTTGTCCGAAACACACCAAACATTGATGCTCAATCGCTTACGTGATCGCGTTCAATTAGAGGTAGATTCTAAATTGATGACTGGTTTTGATGTAGCTATTGCGGCTATGCTAGGGGCTGAGTTATTTGGATTTGGTACATTACCGCTCGTGGCGGTAGGCTGTAAAATGGCTCGTGTATGTCATTTAAATACATGCCCTTACGGTGTGGCTACACAAGATGAAGCATTGCGTGCTCGTTTCGCTGGCAAACCAGAATATGTAGAAAATCTGATGCTTTTCATTGCTCGTGAGTTGCGTGAAATTATGGCTCGTTTAGGTATTCGTTCTGTTCGCGAATTAGTAGGTCGTATTGATTTAGTACGACAAAAATCACAAGACGATAATTTTAAATTATCTCGCGTCGACTTAAAACGAGTGCTATTCCATCCATATGTAGATGCGTCGGTAGGCCATATGCATGAACATGACCAAGATCATGAATTAGAACGTACATTGGATATGTCTAAATTGCTTCGCATGTGTCGTCCTGCCATTGAAGAGCAAAAACCGATTCGTGCAAAATTAGCCATTACGAATATTAACCGTGTGGTAGGCACTTTAGTAGGGTCTGAAGTAACTCGTAAATATGGTGAAAGCGGCCTTCCAGAGAATACGATTAAACTCAATTTTGAAGGTTCTGCCGGACAGTCTTTTGGTGCTTTCATCCCTAAAGGTATGACCCTTGAACTAGAAGGGGATGCTAATGATTACCTCGGTAAAGGTTTGTCTGGTGGTACGATTACCGTATATCCACCGCGTCAATCTATTTTTGAGGCGGACGAAAATATCCTTATTGGTAATGTGGCGTTCTATGGAGCTACCTCCGGTAAGTCTTATATTAACGGCGTTGCAGGTGAGCGTTTTGCCGTTCGTAATAGCGGTATTACTGCCGTTGTAGAAGGTGTTGGCGATCACGGCTGTGAATATATGACTGGTGGTGAAGTGCTTGTATTAGGCAGAATCGGTCGTAACTTTGGGGCTGGTATGTCCGGTGGTTATGCATATATCCTCGATTGCGATGAACGATATGTCAATGCTGGTCTTGTAGAATTGCGTAGCGCCAACGATGATGATTTGAAACGCATTAAAGAACTAGTAGAGCAACACGTATTGCATACCAACTCTCCTAAAGGTCGTCATATCCTTGAGAACTGGAATAATTTTACTCACCGATTTACAAAAGTTGTGCCTGTAGCTTATGAAGATATGCACAATGCTATTGAGCGATTCATGAATGACGGATTGTCATTGGAAGATGCACAGTTAGCAGCATTTAAAGAAAAATATGCTAATTAACAACATATAAACGTGTGATGACTTTTATGAAAGCCTCTGCAGCTTTGACTGTAGAGGCTTTTTCATGTATAATATGAGTATTGCAATATTGGATCATGGCAGTCCTCGGGCCTGTGCAATGGAGGCCTGTGAATCGTGTCAGGACTGAGAGGTAGCAGCACTAAGCGGTAACCTTCATGTGCCACGGGGAACCCGGGGGCTGTCGTGATCGAGTATTGTAAGTATCAAATATAGCACCCTTAGGGGTGCTTTTTGTGTATATAGTTAATGAGGCATAATGAAGTGTTCTGCTACACTAAAATTGCTACATATATATCTACTCTTTATATCCTAGATACTTGCTTAATACCATTGACTTAAAATCTCTATATAACTTTCAAAATTCTTTTATTTCGACCACAAGAAGGAAGCTCGTCGATTTGATGAACTTCCTTCTTTTTGTTTATAAATAGTTTATTCATACATAGAAAGGGAAGGGGAAAGAAAAACTCCCCTCCGTGCAATGAATCGTCATTTAGTGTTATAATAATTATTATTAGTTTTTCGTGGTAAATATTGCGATTTGCAAAGGAGGTGTTCACATGGCATATATCGCGTTGTATCGGAAGTACCGTCCTCAAACTTTCACAGATGTGGTCGGTCAAGATCAGGTTAGTCATACGTTGATGCGCGCTATTCGAGATGACAAAGTGGCGCATGCCTATTTGTTTGCTGGTCCTCGCGGCACTGGTAAAACGAGTATGGCTAAGATTTTTGCTCGTGCTATCAATTGTGAACACGGTCCCACAGACCATCCGTGTAATGAATGTGCTGCGTGTAAATCGATTTTGAGCGGTCAATCTATGGATGTGCTCGAAATTGACGCCGCATCGAATCGTGGTATTGATGAGATTCGTTCTCTCCGTGAAAGCGTTCGCTTTATGCCTGTAGAGGGGCGAAAAAAGGTGTTCATCATCGACGAAGCCCATATGCTTACTAATGAGGCTTGGAATGCTTTATTAAAGACTATTGAAGAGCCGCCAGATCATGTGATGTTTATCTTTGCTACTACGGAAATTGAAAAATTGCCAGTAACGATTATTTCTCGGTGTCAGCGGTATACATTCCGTCGTATTACTTCTGACGATATAGCGAAACGATTGCAATACGTAGCTCATGAAGAAGGTTTCGTATTAGATGAAAATGCAGCTCGCCTTATTGCCGTTCATGCTGACGGTGGTTTGCGGGATGCGTTGAGTATATTAGACCAATGTGTTGGCATGGCAACTGGTGATATTACGCCAGCTGTAGTAGAAGAGTTAATTGGTCTTGTTAGCAAAGATTGGATTATTCAATTTTTAGAGGCTATCCATAGTGGGGACGGAGCAGAAGTGTTACGGTGCTTGCAGCAAGCCCTTAGCGAAGGTCGTGATGGGGCTCAAATTATGGAGGCTTTGATTCAACATTTGCGCATGCTTCTCATTGCGAAAGTGGCGCCAGATGCAGACGAGTTGAAAGTATATGATTCGTTCCGTGACGAATTTTCAACTCAAGCAGAGCGTATTGATTTTACAGAGATTAATCAGTATATCAAAAGTTTGCAGAACATTAGTAACGATGCGAAACAAGTCGATAATCCGCGTACGATTATTGAAATGGGATTGCTCGTTTTGGCTGCCGGCACTAGTAGGGTTGAGACGGATATTGATGAGCGCTTACATGCACTGGAACTGGCAGAGCGCAAAGAACGAGAAGCAGTGCTCAATCGATTGACGAAATTAGAAAGCCAAGGACCTGCTATGGGGGCTTTTCCACCAGGTGGGTATACAGTTCCCTCACCTTCTGTAATGAACACCAATATGGCTCAGCTACCAATGAATGGGGGGGCTATAGGGACAACATCCATGCATAGTGGCGTTACAGGTATAACACCACCATCTCTGAATAGAGGAGTGGGTATGACACCTCCACCTATGAACAGTGGCATGGGCATGATGCCACCACCGATGAATGGTGGAACAGGTATGATACCGCCCCCTATGAGTAGAGGCGAAGCGTCAACGACGCAAAATAGAACTTCATCGGCTAGAGGTCGAGGGAAGAAGTCAGGCATCTCTCAGGTGGCAACGATTAGCGATACCATGGTCAGCGCTGGCGAATATAGAAACATGCAAGGCAATGTGATAAAATATTTGCGTGATAGCAATCAATCTATGCATTCCTCCGTGTTAGGGCAAGGCCAACTAATTTATGTGGATCGAGAGAAAGCTGTTATGGCTTTCAAAAATAAGTTGCACCTCAATTTATTAGCGAAAGATGAGAATCGACATATTGTGGCCTTAGCATTCCAATATGCTTTAGGATATCCTGTGTATGTGGAAATCGTAGATGCATTGACGCCTATTTATAAAGAATATAAACAAGCAAGCGGTGCTAAAAATAATCGAGCAGTACCACCAAAACAAGCTGCACCGCAGCCAGTGGTACAAGAAGGTCCGCCGCCAGAGTCGACGAATTTATTGGAAGACTCTCCAACAGCTGTCAATGAAGGTCGTTCTGTAGCGCCTACAGATAATAACAGCAATACTGTCCGTGGGGGCATTGACAGCGAAGCCCGTGTTTCTGCTAAGAATGCAGCGTTAGCCGCCTTAGCAGCAAGGGGGATTACACCACCCACAACAGAGGACGTGCCTATTACGGGATTTGATGGTAGCCCTGTGAGCGCCCCTGCATTGAGTGAAGCTGTTCATGATTCTGTCAATGATTCTAGCGTTGGTGGAGCTAAGCCTCAACCTGATTTGGATGAGGGGGACGGTGGAGAGTATGTATTTGATGATAGTGACGAATTTCCAGTAGAAAGTTTAAGTACCATCGAAGTCGTTACTGACGATGGAGAAGTCGTAAGCCGTCCTATGGATAGCGGTATGACGGTAGAGGTAGAATCTGTCCCAAAGTCGAATGACGCAGATGCCAATGATAGAGGCGGGAATGTTGCAGCACATAATGATATAACTGCAAATGAAACCGATGAAATCGTTACTGTTGAACCTATTGATTCGGTGACAGTGAAACGAGAGTACGCTTGGGATCCTGCGAATTTGAGTGAAGAGGAGAAAAATAATCCCCTCTTAGCCACTACATTAGAGAAGCTTTCAGAAGACCACGATATTATTGTAGAGGTCATCGAAGAATAAGATGTAGCATTGCACTATAGCGTGTATATTTGCATGATAAAGTGTAAAATAAAAGTATATAGTTAAACGAATAGTTATGATGTAAATAAAGGAGACAACGATGTTTGGTAATAAAGGTATGGGCAATATGGCAGGCATGATGAAAAAAGTTCAAAAAATGCAGGCTGATATGCAAAAAATGCAAGAAGAATTAAAACAACGCACTGTAGAGGCTTCCGTTGGAGGTGGCGCTGTAACAGTGGTGATGAATGGTGAAAAAGTATTAGAGTCATTGAAATTAAATCCTTCTGCCGTGGATCCAGAGGATGTAGAAATGTTAGAAGATTTAATCATGGCTGCTGTTAATGAAGCAAGTAAAAAAGTAGATGACTTGTTAGCGCAAGAAATGGGCAAAGTAACGGGTGGTCTTAACTTGCCAGGTTTATTCTAAATGACAAATGCATTAGAACGGCTCGTAGAACAATTACGACGATTACCGGGGATTGGATCTAAATCGGCACGACGTTTGGCGTATCATTTAGTGGAAATGCCTCAAGAAGAGGTAGACCGCTTAGTAGAAACCATTGTGGAAGCAAAAGGGGCTACTCGCCATTGTTCTATTTGCTTTAATTTATCCGCCCAAGATCCTTGTGAATTTTGTAGTAATCCAAATCGCGATAAGACGACCATCATGGTTGTAGAAACGTCGCGCGATGTTATTGCTCTCGAACGAAGCGGTGACTATAAGGGGTTGTATCACGTCTTAGAAGGGGCGTTGTCTCCCTTAGAAGGTATTGGCGTAGAAGATATTCGCATAAAAGAGCTCATTAGTCGCCTTCGCGATGGCAGTGTAGAGGAAGTCATCCTCGCTACCGATCCTGATGTGGAAGGAGAAGCGACCGCTCTTTATTTGGCTCGTTTATTAGGGCCTAGTGGCATTAAAGTAACACGTATTGCACGAGGTGTACCTGTTGGTGGGGATATTGAATATGCCGATGAACTCACCTTAGGTGGCGCCGTTGTGAATCGTCAAGAAATGAAGGGATAATATGGAAGTCTTATTAGCATCACCTATCGTATCAACTGTCATTGCCATTGTAGTGGCTATTGTAGCTTTCAAAATGACATTTTTTACATTGAAAAAAGTCTTTTGGAACTTAGTAACTGGCTTTGCTACGTATTGGATTTGTGTGAATATTCTCAATATTCCTATGGATATTGGCCTCGGTATTTGGTCCTTAACAGTTCTCTTTGGCCCAATTCCGATGATCTTAGCCGCTATATATTACTGGCTCTAATCTAAGAGGAGGATAGTATGGTTATTAATAGTCAACAACAGCTCGTTATCGATGAATTAGACCGCAATATCCTCTTGTTGGCGTCCGCAGGGACGGGAAAAACGAATACATTAGCGCACCGGGTGGCCCATATTATTGATAGTGGCCGCAGTGAGGCCCATGAAATTTTGTGCATGACCTTTACTAATAAGGCGGCCAATGAAATGAAAGGGCGTATTCAATCTTTGGTGGGGAACGCTGGGAAAGCTGTGGAGATTAGTACGTTCCACAGCTTTTGTTTTTACGTGTTACAACAAGAGGGTAAACGAGACGAATCACTTTATACAGATGTGACTATTTTTGATGAAGAAGATTGTAAAGAGCTTTATATGCCTTTTAAACCGAACCAAATGCGGGACATTAACTTTGCCAATCTCATTGCCCTTGTGAAAGAATACAGATCTCTTTATAGTTATTATTCAGATCGCAGCAGTGATGATTATAAACGGACTATTGAACGCCTTCGCCAGGAAGAGGCTAAAGCGGTAGAGAAATTGTTCCAACATTTCAATCATACCTTGGTGGAGGCTCTCAACAATTTCTGGCAAGTGGGGTATCAGTGGATTGCCAGTTATGATGAAAGCTTGCAATCTGTTCACGGCGTAGACTTTACGGATCTCATTTGCGGTGTACATCGCCTTTTTCAAGATGAAACAGTGCGAGAGCGTTGGCGCAGTCGCTATAAGTATATTGCGGTGGACGAAATGCAAGATACTGGCGTTTTGGAATACAAAGTAATGGAAATGCTTTGGGAAGGCAATTACGTGTTGCTCTGTGGCGATTATTTCCAGACCATTTACGAATGGCGCGGATCAGATCCGTTCCGTTTACTGGCCGATTTCGCTCGCGATTTCGACCCTGTGAAAGTCATCTTCTATGAGAACTATCGGTCCAATCGAACCCTCTTTACGACCGCTTTTAAAACGTTGCAGAACATGTTCCCTGAGCTCGTTAATTCCGTGTACCATGAATTGCCACGGGCGCACGCAGAGAACAGTGGAAATCCTGTCCTTGTAAGGGGGTGCCGTAATGAATACGTAGAGGCTAACTATATTTACGATTCCATTTGTGCTTTGCCTCGTGATGCGTCCATTGCGGTCCTCGTTCGAGATAATCGAAAAGCCCAGCGATTAAGCGAGTTATTTGCTCGTTATAATGCCGATAAAGGGCCCGAACAAGGGCGCGAGTTTATGATTATTGACGAGTATAAATTTTTCCGCTGTCAAGAAATCAAAGATATTATGGCCTATTTTAAATTGTTGATGAATCCGAACGACTCAGTTAGTGCGAAGCGAATCATTAAACGTTACGTTGCCGGTATTGGTGAAGCCCGTATTCGGGATATTGAAAGCCCACGCATCCGTAAAGTAGGCTTGAAGTTGACGGATTTTATGGATATGCCTATTTTTGAAGCGGAGCCCTATGCAAAACTAGTAGAAGGCCTCGATGGCGATGTAATTGTGTTTGATGTAGAAAGTACGGGCACTGATACGACAGAAGATCGAATCATTCAAATGGCAGCAATCCGTATCGACAAAGATGGAAACGTTGTTGATAGCTTTGAGCGTTTCATTAATCCTGGTCGCCCTGTAGGGGATTCTGCATTAGTTCATCATTTCACGGATGAATATTTGCAAGCATACGGAGAAAATCCATCAACAGTACTTCGAGATTTTAAAGAGTTCGCACATAATCATATTATTGTAGGGCATAATGTAAATTATGATATTAGCATCTTAAATCATGAATTAGCACGTCATAATTTAGGAGAACTGCAATGTAAGGCTGTATATGATACATTAGATATATTTAGACGATTCTATCCTAATTTGGAAAATCATAAGTTAGGATTTTTAGCTAATCATTTTCCGATTCATCATGAACCGACGCATAATGCTATGGATGATATTTTGGCGACAGCCCAATTGTTGATTTACGCTGTGCGAGAAAATATCATTCCTACTACGACGGATCGCATGGTTGCCATTAATCAATATAAAGCAGCTTTTACCACTATTGCGTCGCAAATGGCGACCTTGCGGGGGAAAATGCATCGGGAAAATCCGACGCAATTGTTAGCCTATATTATGAATCAAATGGGTGTTCTGGAGTACTATAAATCCCACGGCGAAATGGCTAAGGTTCAATATATTCGCCAATTGTACCGAATTATGGAAAGTCTCGATAAGGAATACCAAGGAACTACTGGTTTGGCTCGGTTGAACCATATTTTACAATTGGCTGCTTTAACTGCAGGGGAACCACAGCAACAGCTGAAAGGCGATAACCGCATACCGATTATTACAGTTCATCAATCGAAAGGTAGCGAGTTTGACCACGTCTTTTTGGCAGGCATGAACCAAGGTGTATTCCCTAGCTTTATGGCCTTAAAAGAAGGCAATGAAGAGGAAGAAAAACGATTGTTCTATGTAGCTATTACGCGGCCAAAAGAAGAACTAGTTATTACCTATACTCGTGAGTCCCAGCGCGGACAAGGGACAGAGGCGAGCGCATTCCTTAACTACTTGCCTCGAGATCCACAGTTAGTGGAACGTATATATTAAATAATGAGTTAATGGAACGTATTTATTAAACGATAGTTAGTAAACGATGTATAGAAAAGGAGCCTCTAATGGCACGAAAAACACAGAGACCAGATGATATAGTGTGGACTGTTACAGAAGCGCATATAGAACGTGTGCAGAGCGATGCAAAAGAAGCTTCTCAATATGAAACCCCTACTGTGCTATTAGGGGCTCTATTAGACACATTGTATCCTCGTAAAGCGATGGTGAAGCTCTTTGATGAGAAATTAATCCATGTGGATGGACACAAGGCAACACCGAAAACAGAGGTTGCTATAGGCAGCGAAGTATGGATTGCGATGGCGAAAGAAAAAATTGACTATGAACCGGTGGCGATGGATCTACAGATTGTCTATGAAGATGATGATTTGCTTATCCTTGATAAACCAGCAGGTGTGACGGTAAATTCGCCAAACCAAGTGTCGTTGGCTAATGGTGTAGCTCATTATTTTCGAGAACATGGTATTAAACGAAAAGTACGTTTTTTAAATCGTTTAGATCGAGATACAACAGGTTGTATCGTCATCGCTAAAAGTGGGTTAGCCCAAAGTTTATACCAGCAACAGATGGATGATGATCGCTTTGAGAAGTGGTATACAGCCATTGTAGAAGGAATTATACCTAGTACAGACGGTTTATTATCGACAGAAGGAGGCTTATTAGAACTTCCTATGCGTCGTAGCGCTGATGGTATTCATTACGAAGTACACGAGTCGGGGGTTATGACGCGTACTGAATACAGAGTTATCAAAAAAAATGATAAGCGAAAGAGTGGGATTGTGCACGGTGAAGATACACCTATGGAACTAGCTGTGGATAACTTTGTGGACAATGATGGTGCAGATGTGGATAATGTGGATAAGTCGGTGGATAACTTTACAAGTGCTGTGGGTAATACCTATAGACGCCATAAAAATGACGATATCGACTCGACGTTACAAGGTTTAGAAATACAGATAAATACTAGTGTTTCTGGTTGTACAAAAGTGGAAATCCGCTTGTGGACTGGCAAAACACATCAAATTCGCGTTGCTTTCAGTCACTGTGGACATCCTCTCGTTGGGGATAGCTTATACGGTGGACAAATGACAGAAAATTCATTCCAATTGCGTGCAACAAAGGTCGTTTTTGACCACATACGCACAGGGGATCGGATGATTGTAGAGGTTTAGTTATTAGAAATTTTTATTATATATAGATTCTATGAACTATATCATTAAAATCACTACATAGATATGGAAATATATGCTAAGATGTCTATATTAATCTATAAAGGGACTATGTAAGAGGTGCATTATGATTTTAGAAGAACGTAGTGTGGAACGTCATCGAGCCATAACTATGACTAGTGTTAAAGGGATATTAGGGAATGCAGTGCTGGTAGGCTTTAAAATATTTGTAGGCTTTGCATCTAATTCCATTGCTATTATCCTTGATGCGGTAAACAATTTAACAGATGTTTTATCATCGGTACTGACTATTATTGGTACGAAGTTAGCTTCGAAACGGGCTGATAAGGAACATCCTTTCGGTCATGGGCGCACTGAATATATGACGACCATGGCCATTGCTTTCATCATTTTGACGGCAGGGTTCATGTCACTTAAGGAGTCAATTGATAAAATTCTCAACCCTGAACCATCTGTTTTTGATATTCCTGGACTAGTCATCATTGCAGCAGCCATCATTGTGAAAGTCATCATGGGGCGCTATACGAAGGCACAAGGTGAAAAATACAGATCTGATGCGCTCGTTGCATCTGGTGTAGATGCTTTATTTGATGCAGTCATTACCTTTGCTACGTTAGTATCCGCAGGCCTCGTATATTTTCTAAATATTGATATACAAGGCTATGTGGGGGCTATTATCTCTTTCTTTATTTTGAAAACGGCCTTTGAAATCCTCCGTGAGATGTACAATAAATTGTTGGGTATTCGGGCGGATGATAATTTAGTGCGAGAAATTAAAGAAACCATCGCTATGCACCCGCAAGTAGGAGGTGTATACGATTTAATTTTAAATAGCTATGGCCCTGGTGAGACCGTCGGATCTGTTCATGTTTCTGTACCAGAACATTTAACGGCTGGTGAAATTCACCCACTCTTGAAAGGCATTGCCGTTCATTTATATAAAAAATTTGGCATCGCTATGACCGTTGGCATATATGCAGAAAATGAAATTAGCGTTGAAGTATCTGCCATTCGCCAAGCTTTAGACCAAGTATTGAGCTTATATACAAATGTTGTTCAAGTCCATGCTTTTTATGTAAAACTTAAAGAAAAAGTTATTTACTATGACATTATTTTTAACTTTGACGAAGAAGATCCATATGGTACATTGGAACTCATTAAAGCGGCTATGAAAGAACGATACCCAGACTATACACAATTTGCCATTGTGGATGTGGATTTTAGTAATTAGTGACAGAATTAATTAGAAACAATAAAATAGTTACATAAATAAGACGGTTATATTAAGCCGTCTTATTTATGTTTATATGAGATCCTGCTGTATCAATTTTAATATCTTCTTGTAGTGATATATACTTTGATATATACTGATGATAAGGAGGTGATTTCTTATGTTGACTGCTAAATTATTTGAAAATGGACGAAGTCAAGCTGTACGATTGCCAAAAGAGTTCCGATTTGATGGGGATGAAGTGATTATCAATAAAGTAGGAAATATTGTAATGCTCGTTCCTAAAAATGATGAGTGGGGAGGATTTATTGCAGGGCTCTCCATGTTTACAGATGATTTTATGAATGATGGGCGAGTAGGGAATGATCGACAGGAGCGTGATTCTCTGTGAAATATATGCTCGATACAAATATATGTATTTTTGCAATAAAACAGAAACCTATGGAAGTAATTGAAGCCTTTAGAAAACATAAACCTAGTGATATTTGTATTTCCTCTATAACGTATGCAGAATTAATTCATGGTGTTGAAAAGAGTACCTACAAAGATAAAAATAGACTGGCATTATCTTTGTTATTATCATCTATTCAAATTCTTGATTTTAATGGTATTGCAGCAGAGGAGTATGGAAAAATACGTGCAGAATTAGAACTTGCTGGAACTGTCATAGGCATTATGGATATGCTAATTGCAGGACATGCTAGAGCTAATGACTTAATTCTTGTAACCAATAATAGTCGAGAATTTGCGAGAGTCAGTCAGCTACAGATTGAAGATTGGACAAAAGGATAATGATAGAATTTTTACATTAAAATGCCCTACATAAGAAGTATGTAGGGCATTTTTTTTAAATCGTATAATTATCGTGATCTTCTGCTTGTTGTTTTTTATAATGTTCTTTCACACCAGCCATGTCGATAATTTCTTCGCTTAAAGCGTCTGTATCGTCTGTATTTAACATGGAGTAGAAGGCCCATAAAATGATGAACCAAATTGGTGTAAATAATAAAGCAATGCGAGTATCTTCGTTTAATGCCAAAATAACGAGAATGAATACAAAGAAAGCAAGGATGATGTAGTTCATCACTGGGTATAGTGGCATTTTAAATGTTGATTGTGCAGCTAGTTCAGGATTTTGCTTTCTATATTTCATATGGCAAATGACCATCATGGCCCAAATGAAGATGAAACAGAATGTAGAGATAGATGTAATCATAACGAACACGGCTTCTGGCATAACGTAGTTTAGAACTACTGTAATGAGCAGTACCGCAGCAGAGAAGATAATCGCTTGATATGGAACACTGCTGTGGGTAAGGCGGCGCATCGATTGCGGTGCATGGCCTCGTTTGGCTAGGGCGTAAATCATACGGCCTGTACTAAAAATACCAGAGTTTGTAGCCGATGCAGCAGATGTGAGAACAACGAAGTTTACAATACCTGCTGCTGCCGTAATACCTACAGCTGCAAAGATAGCTACAAATGGACTGGCTGCTGGGTTAACAGCTGTCCACGGGTAAATACTCATAATAATGGCTAAGGAGCCAATGTAGAATAAAATAATGCGCAATGGAATGTTATTAATAGCCATAGGAATTACTTTTTCCGGATTTTCTGTTTCTCCTGCTGTGAGGCCTACTAGCTCAATACCTGTGAAAGCAAATACGACCATTTGGAAGGATAAGATAAATCCCATAGTCCCGTTAGGGAACCATCCTCCGTAATTCCATAAATTGCTAAATGCCGCAGCTCCTACGTCGGTGGTGAAGCCTGTGAAAATCATAATAAGGCCGATAATAATGAGAGATACGATGGCGACGACTTTGATCATAGCGAACCAAAATTCCATTTCGCCGAAATGCTTTACTGCCGTTAAGTTCATCAGCAATAAAGCGATTAAGACTAGCAAGGCTGGCACCCATTGCGGGAGCCACGGTATCCAGTACTGCATATAAAGGCCTACTGCTGTCAAATCTGCCATGGCTAGTGAAAGCCAGCAAAACCAGTATGTCCAGCCTGTAATAAAGGCTGCTCGATCGCCTAAATACTCTTCTACGAAGTCGATAAAGGAATGATGATTTAAATTAGATAATAGTAATTCCCCTAAAGCTCGCATAATAAAGAAACAAATAATGCCGGTAATTAAATAGGCAAAGAGTATGGATGGACCGGCTAAGTGAATGGCTCGGCCAGAGCCCAAGAATAGACCTGTTCCGATGGCACCGCCGATGGCGAGCAACTGAACGTGTCTGTTCTTGAGGCCCCGTTTCAACTGGTTATGTGTCGACATAGTAGAACCTCTTTTCTAACAATACTTACAACTAACACTGCTTAGCAATGAAACGACAAAAAGCTATGGGTATCCATAGCTTTTCGTGTCTTACTAGGCTAAAAAATATGTTTTATTCTATAATATCTATTACTAAATGTCAAATGTATTTTTACAGTGGACAATTAATAGGGGATACAAGTGAATGAATGTATATAATTGCCGTAAACATCAGGAGGGTAAAATAATAATCCCCGTACAGCCTAACACTAAGCTGTACGGGGATTAATTAGAGCGTTTACAAATGAACCGATTCTGGTTAGAAGAAAATATAACGAATCGCTACTAGAATAGCGAGTACATACATAATCCAATTTACTTCCTTCGGTCGACCCGCTACGATTTTAAGTAGTGGGTAAGCGATTAAACCAGCAGAGATACCATTCGCAATGCTGTAAGTAAAGGGCATTAATGTAATCACTAAGAACGCTGGAAAACCTTCAGTCCAATCGTCAAAGTTGATTTCTTTAATAGCGCCAAGCATTAATGCACCTACTAAGATAAGGATAGGAGAGGTAGCCGCTGTTGGCACTAATAGTACAAGCGGTGCTACGAATAAACAGATTAAGAATAATACTCCTGTCGTCACTGCTGTTAAGCCTGTACGACCACCAGCGCCTACGCCAGCGGCGCTTTCAATGAAAGCCGTAATAGTAGATGTACCTAACAGTGCACCAGCGCTTACACCGAGGGCGTCTACGGTCATAGCTTTACCAAGGCCTGGGAAAGATCCTGTTTTAGGATTTGCAATATTCGCCTTCGTAGCTGTACCGATAAGGGTACCCATGGAGTCAAAGAGTTCCACGAAAGTGAAGGAGAAAATGATTGTAATGAGGCCTAAATGTAAGGCGCCAGGAATGTCCAGTTCAAAGAACGCTGCTTTAGAAAAATCTGGCACAGCGAAGACTTGGAAATTGTCAGGCAATGTAGATAAGCCTGTCATATAGGAAATAATAGTAGTCACAATAACGCCGATCAATAAAGAACCTTGCACATTGCGAGCCATCAAAAGAGATGTAAAAATTAAGCTAAATAAAGCTAATAATGTGTTACCATCTTGCAAATTACCTAGTGTTAGTAATGTTTCGGATGCTGGTGGCACCATATTGCCATGGGTTTGTACAACTTGACCTAAAGAGTTAGGAGACAAACTAATGGAAATAGCCATAAGGCCAGATAATTTAAGGCCAATAATAGCAATGAATAAGCCAATGCCAACGGTGATGGCTACTTTCATAGAGGACGGAATGCCTTCTACGATCATTTGCCGCACCGATGTCAATGTAAGGACGAGGAATACAAGGCCTGAAATAAATACGGCGCCCAATGCTGTTTGCCAAGCGATGCCCATACCGAGTACAACGGTGAAGGCGTAAAAGGCTAGAAGGCCAACGCCTGGCGCTAACGCGATAGGATAATTAACGAAAAGGCCCATAGCAATCGTTACAAGGCCCGCCCCTAAAGCAGTAGCAATGAGAACAGCATCTTTATCCATGCCTGCAAGGCTTAAGATATTTGGTGCTAAAAATAGAATGTACGCCATTGTGATGAACGTTGTAATGCCAGCTAAAATCTCTGTTTTTACCGTCGTATTACGTTCACGGAGCGCAAATAACTTATCTAACATTAGATAATCCTCCTATGAAATTAAAAAGAACAAAACAATCATGGGATACTTTCTAGTGTACCATATTTCATCACATTTTTTGTATGAATTTATGATATACTAATAATATATTGAAAATTATAGTAGAAGGTGTATGATGAAAATTTCCACAAAAGGGCGTTACGCCTTGCGTATCCTGGCGGATATTGCAGAACATGGAACAGAAAAAAATGTGCCTATCCGTGAAATTGCAGAACGCCAAGGATTTTCAGATAAATATTTAGAAGGTATTGTAGCTCGCTTGTCTGCAGCAGGTCTTGTTAAGAGTGGACGGGGTAAATACGGCGGTTATCGGCTGGTGAAGAGTCCTGCGGAATATAATGTATATGAAATTTTATATGCTGCCGAAGATTCCATCGCTCTCGTATCTTGTTTAGAAGACGATGTAGAACCATGTCCAATGTTTAATGATTGCTTGACGGCACCACTATGGAAACATTTACAAAATGAATTCCGCCATGTGATGGAACGCGTGTCGCTACAAGATGTAATGGATCAAACATTATGAGTCGACCTATAGATGATAGTAATCGCGTCCTTATGGACGATAACAGTCGCGGCGGTATGCGCAATGTGTGGATCATTACGATCAGTATGACGGTCCTCGCCATTTGCTACACCATGATCGTTCCATTTTTACCCATCTATTTATTGGAATTGGGTGTGAACCATGATGAAGTAGCGCTGTGGTCGGGGCTTGTCTTTGGCATTACGTTCCTCATTGCGGGCATTATGGCTCCTATTTGGGGGAAGATTGCCGATAATCGAGGCAAAAAAATGATGGCTATCCGAGCAGGGGTGGCCATCGCTTTATCGTATATTATGATTGCTTTTGTAACGGATCAGTGGCAGTTGTTAATTGCCCGAGCCTTTCAAGGGTTTGCTAATGGCTTTTATCCGGCGGCTATGACGATGGTATCCCTTAGTGTAGAGGAGAAACGAGTGGGACAGGCACTCGGTATTTTCCAAATCGGTCTTGTCCTGGGCAATGTAGTAGGTCCTTTTCTAGGAGGAGCTACTGAAAGTCTCGTTGGCATGCGGCCTGTGTTTTTTATCGCTGGTGCCGCGGTGTTCTTAGCTACATTGGCAGTATGGATTTTTGTGAAAGAACCACAAATGACCATCACCGAAGGGGTGGATCGGACAAAGTCTTATACGAAAGATTTACCAGCTAATGCGAACCATCAAACGGCGTCAAAACACGTGAAACACGTAGTCCCTACAGATGATGAAAAAGAAGTCCTTAAAGAAGATACAGGGCGAACATCGATATGGGATGATTTTAAACTAGTTAAGAATAATCCTGTGCTAGTGCGATTGTTATGGATTTATTTCTTTATGCAATGCGCTATGCTCATGGTACAACCGATTTTGGCGCTCTATATTGGATCTATGCAAGGCACTATGGACGAGGCGGCTATCGTATCTGGTACAATACTTAGTATTGGCGGTATTGCGGGCGCTTTGACGACAAATGTTTGGGTTCGTGTAGGTGAGAAAAAAGGTTATTTTAAAACTATCTCCTATTGCATGATGGGCAGTGGTATTGTGTTGCTACTTCAAAGTATGCCTTTAGGAGTATGGTGGTTCGGCATATTACAAGTTATTATTGGCTGTTTCATTGTTGGTATTAACCCATCTTTAAGTGCAGCCATTACTATTAATACGGACCCTAGCTTTAGAGGGCGCATGTTCGGTATGACTACGACGGCACAACAATTTGGATCTATGGTAGGGCCTGTATTTGCCAGCGTCGTATCTACTTGGCTAGGCTATCCCTTTGTATTTGGATTGTCTGCCTTATTGCTGCTCTACTTGGGAGCGAAAGCGCTTAAGTTATCGAACGCCTATGACCATAAAGGGTAATATTCGATTGATTGTATTCCGAGTAACCAAAAGGTTGCTCGGAATTTTTGCTTGTAAGGTTCTATTTTGAGAGATGTGGGAAGGCATAAGACACTAAATCTACATTGAGTCCCTGATTATCTCCGACTATTTCCGCTTATAACCATCTCTTTTTGTAATATACCAATGGATAAGCCTTACAAATCGTTAATCTTGCTTATAACATAGCCGTTAATATTAGGGCTTGTCGATGTAGACAGTGACGATTTTTCCATAGCCATATACATCTTCAAAATGTACTCAACTTATAGAGAAAACGACGTATACTAATCTATAGATAGGCTGTTTGGTGTAATTAGAGGAGGTACTATGGACTTGATGCAAACGAAGTTAGATCATTTAGGAATATTGCTCCTTATTTGGCGTAGGCACTTAAATTTGACGCAAAAAGAACTAGCCCGTACTACAGGATTCATGCAACCTTACGTTAGTGGCCTAGAAAAGGGGACTATCGACCCTCGGTTTACTACGCTCTGTCGCATGACAGAAGGACTTCATATACCGTTATCTCTATTTTTTGAAGGGCCTAATGGGTATTGGGCCTATCCATCGCATTGTAAGGCCGTAACATTAGTATCGGACGACGCGGATCGTATTAATTTACTATAGAATTGATTCTTTGAATTTGTTATAATAAGACTATTGATAAAGCTGTAATGGCAGTGTTAAGGAGGCAAAATCGTGGATTTAATTCAAAATTTAAAAGACCAAGTAAAACCGTTAGGTAAAAAAATCGTGTTGCCTGAATACCATGATGATCGTGTATTGTTTGCAACTGAAATTATTTTGAAAGAAGGGTTCTGCACACCTGTATTAGTGGGTAATCCTGCAGATATCGAAGCGGCGGCAAAAGCAGCAGGTGCTTCCATAGAAGGGGCTGAAATTATCGACCCTAATCATTATGACCGTTTCCAAGAAATGGTAGATACTTTTGTAGAATTGCGTGCTAAAAAAGGCATGACTCCTGAAAAAGCAGAAGAAACAATGAAAAAAGATGAATTGTTCTTTGGCGCTATGCTTGTTCGCCTTGGTGTTGTTCATGGCATGGTAGCTGGTTCTGCAAGCCCTACTGCTAATGTATTGCGTGCTGCCTTACAAGTGGTAGGTACAACACCAGGTCTTAAAACTGTATCCTCTTCCATGATTATGTTTACAGATAAAAAAGAATATGGTGATGAGGGCATGTTAATTTTCTCTGACTGCGGTGTGTTGCCTAACCCAACATCTGAACAATTAGCAGATATTGCAGAATCCACCGTTGAAAAAGCTCGCCGAGTAGCTGGCATGGCTGATCCTCGTGTATCTATGTTGTCTTTCTCTACTAAAGGTTCTGCATCTACACCAGAAGTAGACAAAGTAGTAGAAGCTGTTAACATTTTGAAAGAACGTAATGTAGACTTCAAATTTGATGGTGAATTACAATTAGATGCATCCATCGTTCCTTCTGTAGCAGAGCGTAAGGCTCCTGGCTCTCACGTAGCAGGTAAAGCTAATATTTTAATCTTCCCTGATCTTCAAGCGGCAAATATTGGCTATAAATTAGTACAACGTTTTGCTGATGCAACAGCTATTGGCCCATTGATTCAAGGTTTGGCACAACCTATCCATGACCTTTCTCGTGGCTGCTCCGTACAAGATATCGTAGAAGTATCTGCTATCGCTGCTGCTGAAAGTAACTAATAATAGAAAATCAATATAATAAAAAGGTGATGAACCCGTAGAATGGTTCATCACCTTTTTGTTATGTTAGGGTACTACCCATTTTGTACTGCGGTAAAGCGTTGGCGACCAAAAGCGTGGTTTTTGATTTCATCCACTAAGATTGATGCATATGTGTCATAAGAGATGTAAGATTGGCCTTTATTATTTACGATAAAGTTTTCTGCACCTAATGTGTAGTCACTAGTTTCTGGGCCTTCTGCGTCGAATTTAGCAGCAGGGGAGAAGAATGTCCAATCTACTGTGGAGAAGCGACGTAAAATGTCGATAGCATTGCCTTGTGCTTTCGCAAGACCGAGGTATTCTTCGGGAAACTCTGGTGTATCGTATAATTGCACTGTGTGATCTTCGTCTACGTACAAGCTGCCAGCACCGCCTACAACGATAAGGCGAGTCTTTGTATTAGCCAATGCTTTTACCAATAATAATGTTAAGTCCGTTTGTAAATGATAGGTTTCTGGAGCAAATGCACTCGTTGCGTTAACTACAACATCGAATTGTGTTAATTCTTCTTTTGTTAAAGCTAGTGCATCTTTTACGATAGTAGGGATGCCTTCGATAGCACCTTCGCGGCGTACGACGCCTGTTACTTGATGACCTGCTGCAAGAGCTTTATTTACAATGCGACGACCTGCATTACCATTAGCACCGATAAGTAAAATATTCATGATTCATGTCCTCCTCGTGAAAGCCTTCCATACGATATAGCTTTCTGTAAAACTTTTTTCTCAATTGTAACCTGTTCAGTGTATAGGCTCTGTTGTGTTAGTGTTTTCAGAAGGCCTATACGTCGTGGTTACCTGATGAGTTTATTATAGATAGGTGCCTATACTTTGTATAGTAGAATTATTTTAGATAGGTACTATCAAATATGATAGAAATAGGACACATAGAGGCTAAAAATTTTTCGAAATTTTTAAAATAATTTGTACCTATAAAAAAGATACTATAAAATGCTTGCATAATGAAAAATATGTGGTATCATTTGTACAAACTAAAATCATAGATAAAGGAGCGATATAGATATGGCAGAACAGTTAGTGAATATCCACGATTTAGTGGGCAGGTGTCCCTTTGCAACGAGTCAAAAGTTATTGAGCGGTAAATGGGCGCTCCTTATTATGCATGAATTATCAGAAGGACCGGTTCGTTTTCGCGAGCTAGAACGGCGATTACATCCTATTACGCAGGCTACTTTAACAAGAGCGTTGCGACAATTAGAAGATGATGGCTTAGTACACCGTGAAGTGTACGGCACCATTCCACCTAAAGTAGAATATAGTTTGACCTCAGTAGGTGGAGAGTTTAAAGAAGTTCTTATATCCTTAGGATCATGGGGTAATAAATATATTGATTTTATGAAAGAAACGGGACGTATATAAATATCTTGTATAAACATATATATCTATTCTATATAGACATATGTAAAAACATCCGATTTACAAACATTATGTAAATCGGATGTTTCTTTCTTTATTTCATTACTATATGATTTTATCTATTAGCCTTTGAATGCATTATATAAGCTAGAAATACCAGAAAGGATAAAACCAGCGCCAATTACATACATAGTAGCGATACCAAATGCAAGTGGATTGATGATGAGGAATAAACCGAAAAGGAAGAGTAAAATAGAAAGTAATACGATAGACGTAGTACGCATGGATCCGGATTTGATAAATAGTAGAATGCCGTCAATGATGAGCCAAATACCAAGTGTAATAGGGATTACGAGCGGTAAAATAGCAAAGCCCCCAGATACTAAGAAGAAAGCAAACAAGGCACTAATGAAGGCGCTTAATAAGTACCAACCGCTGCGGAATTCTTTAGGGAGTGCGAAGTAACGTACGAAGTTAGCAATGGCATTAAACAATAAGAAAATAGACATTACCCAAGCAAAGGCTAACAGATTTTCTACAGGGTTAGCTAATAAATAAGCGCCAATGATGATATTTAATAGCGCTAATAGAATGACTAAAACTTTTTTCATTATCTAATACCTCCTAAACCTGATAATGAGAAGAGCTACAATAAAGCTCTAATAGAAGAGATTATAGCATAATGTGTAATGCATTATCAACAATGCTTCTATTTAATACTATGACAAGAAATATGGTATAATTAAGAATACAGATGATATAAATTCTCAAATATATAGAGGTATTGATAATATGTTGCATGTAACGTTTTTAGCTCACAGTGGGTTTCTCGTAGACGATGGCACGCGTTGCTACGTCTTTGATTATTACAAAGATCCCCAAAATATAGTATGGCAATTGGCTAAGAGAGGGCGTGAATTATGGTTTTTCGTGAGCCATAATCATAGTGATCATTATAATCCATCTATTACAGAATTTGATGGTCCTACGACGCGATATATTTGTCACCAAGACGTACCCCTTGATGGGAAGGTGAGAAAATGCGTCACTTGCGTCCTGGTCAAGATGCGTTAGTTGGAGACGTATCCATTCATATGTACGGCAGTACTGATGAAGGCGGCTCCTTCTATGTCAAAACGGATACGTCTGTCTTCGATTCGCCATCTCTATTTCATGCAGGCGATTTAAATTGGTGGCACTGGCTCGGCGATACAGCGGAGAATAATAGAGAGGCGAAACAAATGGCGTGGCGTGAATTTAAAGAGTTGACAGGTCTCACTGTAGATGTAGCGATGTTCCCAGTGGACAACCGCTTAGAAGCCGCCCAAGAATGGGGTGTTATTGAATTTCTCCGTCATGTGAAAGTCAACAAAGCGCTGATTCCAATGCATCTTAATGGCCCATTGTGGCATCCATCGGTCTATTTTAAAGCGCTCTATGAAGATGTGCCGATTTGGCAACCTCAAAAAGATGGTGATGATTGTACCATCGACTAATTCAATTAACGTTTAGATAGATAATATTCTCTTGGCATTGGTGATAGCAGACACTGCATAAATCAGTGATATCTTAGATCAATCAAGTGATGAGTAATTAGGACTAATTAATGATAAAAACAAAACCAATGGCTACGCTATTACTTGTAGTGATGACTATTATATTTTTAATTGCATATCCGCAGCGACACGATGCTTTTTGGGCCTTCGTCATGCATGTATCAGGAGCTGCTATGATTGGTGGTCTTGCTGACTGGTATGCAGTGACGGCGTTGTTTACAAAGCCATTAGGGATTCCTTTCAAAACGGCTATTTTACCGCGTAGTAAAGAGCGGCTCATTCAAATGGGACGGACTATGCTCAGTGAAGAACTCTTACGAGTGCCGCAAATGTATTATGCGGTCAAAAAAGAGCGTGTCATGGTGCGTATCATTGAATATGCTATGAGTGCAAAGGGACAAAATCAAATTCGGGGCTTGTTACATGGCCTCGGTAATGAAGTGTTATCCCATATGGATATCGAACCTATGCGGAAGGAAATTAACAAAGCTATTTACAATGGTGTGTCTAATTGGAATGCTACGCCTCTTGTGATTCTTTTTGGTCGTTGTATGCTAGATCGAAAAACAGCCACTATATTTTGGCTCTATTTTAACCGTACTTGTCAGCGCGTCCTTGCATCGAATCAAGTATATCCCTATTTGTACCGGGTTATGCTAGATATTATAAAAAGCTATACGAAGGACTCCTTCTTCCGGGAATTAGCCATCGCCTTTGGTGGTGACGGGCTTTCACCAGAGCGATTGGTAGACATGGTACAACGTAAATCGGTGGCATTTCTGAAAGAAAACGAAGATCTTGATTCCCCTTTAGGTCGCTATGTGTGGGGACAGGCTATCAAGTTTTTTAACAATTTAGAAACGAATCGGGAGTGGCAACAATTCATTGAAGAACATAAAAACCTATGGATTAAAGCCATCTTAGAAGAGTGGGAAGACAAGTTAATTGACGGCAATACTGTGGACTGGTCGCGCATCATGGATATGGCTATGGAACGGATGCATCGTTTTGGTACAGATGTTCTATTAAATCCAGATAAACAAGCGCCGTTTGAACGATTTTTCTTGCTGCGGTCCATTATGTGGCTTCAAAAATTAAATCCTCTCATCGACCGCGTGGTGGCTTCCGAGTTATCTAACTACTCACCAGAAGAGATTACTCGTATTGTACGAGGTAAAATGTATTATGATTTGCAAATGGTTCGTATTAATGGTTCCCTCGTTGGTGCCGTATTGGGCGGCCTCTTCTATGGTCTTACAGAACTTGTGAAGGGGGTATTAGTATGAATAGATTTACTCATAATCCATTGATGAAAACCTTTCGTCGGATGACCTTGAAAGAGCGGGCCAACGCGATTTTAGCGATTACAGCTATCCTTTATGTATGTGTTTTTGTGGGCCAATTTGTGTACGGCCATGAAAGTTGGTATCAACCGCTATATTGGGCTGTTCAATCTGCCCTTATCGGAGGCGTAGCGGACTGGTTTGCGGTGACTGCCCTCTTTAGAAAGCCATTAGGATTTCCCTATCATACGGCGCTCATTCCTCGCAATAAAGATCGCCTTATCAACGGGGTCATTCAATTAGTACAAACGAAAATGCTCACTAAACAGCGATGTCGCGTGTTATTGGGGCGAGTTGAGTTTGTGCCAATTATTGAGAAATTTATGCTTTCACCAGAAGGACAGCGATCTGTACGATTGGTCATCCATCAAGGGTTACAACTGTTGTGGCAATCCCAAAATGCCACTGAATGGGGTCAATGGGGGGCGAAGCGAATTCGAGAATTGCTTAGCAAACAATCCCTCGTGCCTGTACTGAAGCACGTGTTGTTAGATTTGTGCAAATACAATAAGTACGAGCCGATGGTGGTGCAAGTCCTTAATGTGGTACAATCCCGTATTAATCATCCCGCTATGGTGACGTGGCTTACTGCAGTCGTAGCAGAAGAAGCGCATAAGAAAAAGAGAAAAAGCTTTCTCTCCGATTTTCTCATTACCTTCTCGGAAGCTACAGATGTCATAAATTATGAAGAATTAGCCCAAGCCATCGTGAAGGAAGCGTATGCTATGTTAGAAAACTGGAAGCGTCCTAACAGTCCAGAACGGACGGCCTGGTTACGCCAATGGATTGAACCGATTAGCAATATAGAAGACAATCGAGAAGTGTGCATAGCCCTTGATGCGGCATGGCAACGATGGATTGTTGAGCAAGATTGGGAAGCGGTTATTGAAAACCACATTTACCCATATATCGATGAGCTCCTTATCGTCGGCGATGAAAGGGGCGAAACACCAGCTCAAATTCTTTTGAATATAGCGTTAGAATTATGGACTGTGTATGGCAAAGACGACGATTTAAGAATGCGTATCGAACAAGCCTTACACGGAATTGGTCAATACGTATTAGAACAAGGATATGACCTTATTGAAACTGTCATTCGCCAAGTGCTTGGTAGTCTTAGTACGGAAAAATTCATTTACTTTATCGAGTCTAAAGTAGAAGATGATTTAAGTTGGATTCGTATTAATGGCGCTATCGTTGGTGCTGTGGCAGGCTTGATGACGTGGACCTTCTTAGAATATGTGTATACTCCTCTGTTGGCGATGTTTATGTAATAGTATAAATCTAATATATAACAATAAAAATAAGGGACTGTCCCTAGAGTGCGACTGTATCGCATTCTAGGGGCAGTCCCTTTTACGTTTTATAATAAGTCTATACTATCTCGTTCTGGTACGTCTTGTAGTGGTAAGGTAATGGTAAACGTCGTAAATACATTAGGTTTACTATTAGCTACAATTGTGCCGTGATGTAAATGTACAACTTTGTCTACAAAGTAGAGCCCTAAGCCGATGCCATGGTTCGATTTTTTGTTACGAGATTGTTCCGTTTGATACATACGGTTGAAGATTTGTTTTAAATGTTCTTCTTCGATGCCAATGCCATCGTCTGTAATTTCGATAACTAAATAGAAATTATTTTGTTTTGCCGTAATCTCAATGGTAGAGTGTGTAAATTTAACGGCATTATCAATCAAGTTTGATACCGCTCGACGGAGTGAGATTTCGTGACCTAATATAGTTAGATTATCGCTAATAGATGATTTAATAGTTATGTTTTTATCGGCACAGAGGCGTCGATAGTGATGGACCATGTTATTTAACAATGATGTAACGTCTACTGGTGCAATATCTAATTCGTAACTATTTTCTAATCGAGCTACATCGAGTAATTGAGACACGAGGGAAGACATAAATTTTGCTTGTTCAAAGATATGGGTCATACCTTCGCGCATTTCCTCTGGTGTTTTCGCGTATTTTAGGCCGTATTCGCTTTCTGCTTGGATGATCGATATAGGCGTTCTAAGCTCGTGTGATACGTCTGAGTTAAATTGTTTTTCTCGGTTCGATGAATTTTCTAAGCCCGACAACATGCGGTTGAAGGTGGTCGTCAATTCGTAGACTTCGTCTTTTGCGATATCTGGCAATTCAATGCGTCGGCTCAAGTCGTTATTGCGAGCGATGATTCTTGCCGTTTGCGTTAGTTTTCGTAAAGGTTTTAAGCCTTGTTTTACGAATAAGTAGCCCCCTACGGATGATATGAGGAGGGCGATGACGCTAACTAGAACGAGGGCGTAAATCGTATTGGCCCGTTTGTCCGTTACTTTTTGGCTCGTAATAGCCCGTAAGAAACCTTTGTAGTCTGCAGTGCTAATAGGAACGTCATAGTAATAGAAAGTGACACCATTGGCTTCGAGTTCACTTACTTGTCCTAACGATAAATTCGATTGGTTTGGGAAGCTATCTGGAATATATCCTTTTAGGATTACGCCATCTTGGGTATAGACGAGAAAAAATGTCCCTTCTTGGTAAGGCGTAAATTTTCGCATGTTTGTAGACATGACTAATGTTTGTTGCTGTAAGCGATTTCTAATTTCTGCTGCATCAGAAGAGTTGATGTAATTGTAATAGAATACGGACATAGAAATGATGAGTACTCCCAAAAACAGGGAGTACCACAACATAATTTTAAAAGTTAAAGGGATGCGGTTCCACAAATGGGCTAAGGCATCAGACATGGAATTTAAATCATGATGAGATGAATTATTCTTCTGTTCTGAGGACATATCCTACTCCGCGAACGGTTTGAATCAACTTAACATGTTTATCAGTATCGACTTTTTTACGAAGCTCTTTAATATATACATCAATTAAGTTGGAATAGCTTTCATAGTCATATTCCCATACATGGTCTAAAATTTGTTGACGAGACAACACGATGTTTTCATTGCTTGCTAAATAATAAAGCAAGTCGAATTCTTTCGCTGTTAAGGAAAGCGTTTCACCATCGCGTTTTACGGTGCGTTGTGGCACGTTAATTGTAAGAGGACCTACTTTGATATCGTTTTGTGCATGGCGCGTATTGCGGCGCGCCAATGCATAAATGCGAGCTGTCAATTCCTCTAAGTCGAAAGGCTTCACTAAATAGTCATCAGCACCTGTATTTAGACCTGTTACTTTATCATCTAAGGAATCTTTCGCCGTCAGTAGTAGGATTGGTGTTGTATTGCCTTCGTTGCGGATTTGCTCTAATGCGGTTAAACCGTCTACGACAGGCATCATAATATCCATGACAATCACATCATAGCTCGATGTGTTAGCATACTCAATGGTTTGTTGGCCATTGAAGCATGTGTCCACTGTCATGTTTTCGGCTCTTAAATATTTTGCCGTAATGCCATTCAGCATTTCTTCGTCTTCTACTAATAGTACTTTCATATGTAAAATCTCCTTACTTGCTGTGATTGCTTTGTACGCTCGTACGGTTCGTAATCGTACAACTTAATGAGTATATAAGTGTATTTAATTTTACTTTTAATATAACGGAATTATAAAAATCATGTTTATAGCATATGTTACACTCTATTTTACCACAAATAATCACTATATATCTGCAAAGAGATGAAAATAATTGAAAAAATCTTTAAAATAAACCGAAAAAGTATAAAAAAGACATAAAAAACTATATCGAAGATTGCCGTATACGCATAGATGAGGGGTATTTTGTTAATTTTGAAAGATTGAACTTCTTTTTTTATAAAAATATTTGAAAATAATTATCATTTGATAAAGGAGACGATATATCGATAGGTATTGATATAAAATGCAACTATTAATTCATAGTGAAGTATATGGGAATTAAAAAATATGGAAAGAAATCCATTTAAATTTGAAGAACAATCGGACTTACTGGATGAGTTGGTTACTGGGCTGTTAAGCTCATATATAATTTTATTCTACTACTTGAAAATCTTGAAAATGGGAGGGGTAAAGAAAAATATGAATTATACAAAAAGATAAGTAAATTTACAAAAAATATGAATTTTATTGTTTGCAATGGAATGGCAAAAACAGAAACTGATAAAAAATATCAATTGCAATCATTAAAATTAATTATGCATAATAAGATTTAGACAGACGGCAATTTGGCATCTATAATTATAGGTAAAGCTATAGAAAAATCGCATGTGTTTGAGATTTTTCTTTAAGGAAAAATGATTAGGTTATCAAAAATTTTTATGAGCTTCGAGTGAGCTTGAATGACGATAGTCTAATAAGTTTTCTTTTTATAGGTAGTTATGAGGAGGTCAATATGGAACAGTTTGATGTTCTAGTAGTAGGTAGCGGTGGCGCTGGTATGCGTGCGGCTTTAGAAGTAGGTCGTCGCAATGGCTTAAGTGTAGCTCTTATTACTAAAATTTTTCCAACCCGTTCAGCAACAGCAATGGCGCAAGGTGGTGTCAATGCATGCTTGAACAATGTAGCAGCAGAAGATACTGTAGAAACACATACTTTCGATACTGTAAAAGGTTCTGACTATCTTGGTGACCAAGATGCTATCGAATTCTTCTGTTCTCGTTGTCCAGAAGGGGTACTTGAAATGGACCACATGGGTGCTCCATTCTCCCGTACGCAAGAAAATAAAATTGCACAACGTAATTTCGGTGGTCAAACTTACCCACGTACTTGCTATTCTGCAGACAAAACTGGTCACGTTATTTTGCACACTACTTACGAGCAATGTTTGAAAGAAGGCGTGAAATTCTTGCAAGAGTGGTACCTTCTTGACCTTGTAAAAGATGCAAATGGTCGCATTGGCGGTGCGGTAGTATGGAATATGAAAGCCGGCAAAGTAGAACAAATCAAAGCAAAAGCTGTGATTCTTTCCACTGGTGGTGCTGGTCGTGTATTCTGGACTCGTACAACGAACCCATTCCTTTCCACTGGCGACGGCATGGCAGTTGCATTCCGTGCAGGTACTGCTTTGAAAGATATGGAAATGATCCAATTCCATCCAACTGGTCTTGGTCGTACTGGTATCTTGATGTCTGAAGCGGTTCGTGGTGAAGGTGGTTATCTTCTTAATGCTGAAGGCGAACGCTTCATGAAAAAATATGCGCCTAACAAAATGGAATTGGCATCCCGTGACGTTGTAGCAAAAGCAATTGAAGATGAAATTGCTGCAGGCCGTGGTTTCGGTTCCGGTCTTAATGCATACGTAGTAGCTGACCTTCGTCACTTAGGTCCTGAAGTTATTATCGAAAAACTTCATGGTATCCGCGACTTAGCATTGAGCTTCGAACATTGCGATCCATTGGTAGAACCAGTACCTATTCGTCCTACATGTCACTACATCATGGGTGGTATCGACGTAGTAGATTTCAGAACATGTGCTACTGAAATCCCTGGTTTGTTCTCCTCTGGTGAAGCATCTTGTATCTCTATCCACGGTGCGAACCGTTTGGGTGGTAACTCCCTTGCTGACGGCGTAGTATTCGGTAAAGTATCTGGTGCAGGTGCTGCTGATTACGCTGAAGCTAATGAACAACCTAATGTTGATGCAGAAATCGCTGCAGCAGCTAAACATTGGGAAGAAAAATTCACAGAAGTAACGACTCGCGAAGGCGGTCGTCCAGTAGTCGAAATCCGCGATGCATTGGCTAATGTAATGTGGAATAAAGTAGGCATTTTCCGTAATGAAGATGGTATTACTGAAGCACTTAATGAAATTGATAAATTAACGAAAGAATACGAAACTTGCTATGTAGGTGACCCTGATCGTACTTACAACATGGCATTCGTAAACTATTGTGAAATCGGCTCCATGCTGACAGTAGCAAAAGCTATTGCAATGGGCGCTTTACACCGCCGCGAATCCCGTGGTGCTCACGTTCGTGAAGATTTCCCTACGCGTAATGATGAAAGATACTTAAAACACTCTTTAATCAAATTGGGCGCTAATGGCGAATATGAGTTATCCGAACGCGACGTAGTGTTCACTAAATACGAACCACAAGAAAGGAAGTACTAAGATGAGACAAATCACCTATCATATTCACCGTTACCAACAAGGTCGCGCGTTTGTACAGACTTTCAAATTCGACTATGAAGCAGACCGTACAATTCTTTGGGGCCTTCAAAAAATTAAAGATACAATCGATCCATCTTTAACATTCGTAGCAGCTTGTCGTTCCGCAGTTTGTGGCGCTTGCTCCATCCGTGTAAACGGCGAAGCAATGCTCGGTTGCGAAGCTAAAATTGACGAATTAACTGCTCGTTATGGTACAGATGAATTGACTATCGCTCCAATTGGTAACTTCAACGTTATTCGTGACTTAGTAGTAGATTGGGAAGCAAAAGTTGATCGCCTCAAAACTGTGGCACCTTGGATCTTCTTGAAAGCTGAGTTCAACGAAGGGGACAAAATCGTTCGTCAAACTCCAGCAGATTTCAAAAAATTCGTTGCTGGTACAGAATGTATCCTTTGCGGTTGCTGTGCATCTGAATGTAACAAATTGACTGCAAAACAAGACGACTTCTTAGAGCCATATGTATTTACTAAAGCGAACCGTTTCGTTTTAGATAGCCGTGATGATGCACCTATGGCGCACATTGCACCAGCTTATGAAAATGGCCTTTGGAAATGCGTTCATTGTATGAACTGTATCTCCCGTTGTCCTAAACATTTAAAACCTGCTCAAGATATTTCCAACTTGCGTAAAGAAGCGTCCAAAGCTGGTCTTACTAACAACAAAGGCTTCCGTCATGCACAAGCTTTCAAAGACGATCTTTACAAAACTGGTCGCTTAAACGAAGTGTCTATGAGTTTGAAATCCGATGGTGTTGTTGATTCTGCAAAACAAGCATTCTATGCATTACGTTTGTGGAAACACAACAAAATCAATCCATTTGAACTCATCGTACCTCACAAACCAGTAAATGGTATCGACGGTGTTCGTCGCCTTATGAAAGCAGCTGAGGAGGTAAACAAATAATGAAATATGCATTTTTCCCTGGCTGTGTGCTTGAAGCTGCAGCAAAAGAAGACTACTTAGCAACTGTTGCAGTAGCTAAAAAATTGGGTATCGAATTAGAAGAACTTGATGGTTGGACTTGCTGTGGTGCGTCCCACGTTCAAGATATCTCCCCTGAAGTTGCTTTAGCTACTAACGCTCGTAATATTGCCTTAGCAGAAGAAAAAGGGTTAAACCTTTTAACTGTATGTAACACTTGTACTTTAATGCTTCGCGAAGCTAAAAATGAATTAGATAAAAGCGAAAAAGAAAAAGAAGAAGTGAACAAAAAATTAGCTCAAATCGGTAAACAATACCGCGGTAATATTGATATCACTCATTTCTTATGGGTATTGATTCGCGACTACGGTTTGGACAAATTGAAAGAAAAAATCGTAAAACCATTAACTGGTTTACGTGTAGCTGAATATTATGGTTGTCATATTCTTCGCCCTCAAGAAGAAATGGGCTTCGAAGATTATCAAATGCCTACATCTTTAGCTGATTTGATTACTGCTATCGGTGCTACACCAATCGACTTCTCTCGTAAACTCGATTGCTGCGGTTTCCATGCTGTATACCCTGCACATGATTCCGTAATGCAAATGACTGGCTCCATCAATAAAGATGCAGCTACAGAAGGTGCTGATTGCGTAGTAACTCCTTGCCCACTTTGCCAAATGCAATTGGATATGTTCCAAAAAGAAGCAAAAGCAGTAGTAGGTGCAGACACTGATATGCCAATCTTACATATGTCTCAATTAGTTGGCTTAGCATTAGGTATTTCCCCAGAAGAAATGGGTATGCCTAAACGCCACTTAACTGATACTGCAGCAGTAACTAAATTCGTAGGTTAATTCCTAAGAATACAATATTATACTTAGTTCTCCCTTATAACTAATATAATGCAGAAGGGGCTGTAACAGAACGCTAATTATAGATGTTCTCGTTACAGCCTCTTTTGTATTTCTGCGGTGGTGAGGGTCTTTTCTTTATGGTAGAATAGAAAGTATATAGCTACTATAGTAGTTAGTTAGTAGCGCCTATACTTTCAGAAAAGAGAAGGCGCTGAGTTAGTATATAGAAGTTGAGGTAAATCAAGTGGACTATATTATTGCCTTTATGGAAACCTACGGGTATACAGCTATGTTTATTGCTATGGTGCTAGAAAATGCCAATGTACCGATTCCTAGTGAAATTATATTAGGCTTTGCAGGCTATTTGGTGGCCCAAGGAGTATTCGAAATGAATACGACCATTGTGGTCGGTACTTTAGCAGGTATTGTGGGATCGGTATTGTCCTATTGGATGGGGGAATACGGTGGTCGCCCATTATTGTTAAAATACGGTAAATACGTGTTCTTTAATGAGCATAAATTTGAACTAGCAGAAAAATTATTCAACAAACACGGTGGGACAGCTGTATTTGTAGGCCGTTTATTGCCAGGTATTCGTACATTTATTTCCTTTCCTGCAGGTATGGCGCGCTATCCAATGTGGCACTTCATCATTTGGACTATTCTTGGGACCATACCATGGACAATTTTGCTCGTCTATCTTGGCAAAGTGTTAGGTGATAATTGGCAAGATTTGATTGAATATAATCATGAATTATTAATTGTTATGGTAGTTGTATTCGTTATTATTGCTGCATTCTTTGGCTTTAAATACTATCGCAACCGACGTAAATCGTAAGGAGTTTTTATGAAACTATTTCGTTTAACGCCTGTATTATTTATTGTTTGGCTTTTGTGTTTTGTCGTAGGGAACCACATTTTACCCGTAACAGATCCTGTTGAATCAAATTATGCTTTAACGGCGAAAGAAATGGTCTTATCCGGTGATTGGTTGTCCCCACAAATTTATGGTACCTATTGGTTTGATAAGCCTATTATGATTTATTGGCTCATTGCGTTGTGCTATAAAATTTTTGGTTTCGCTGATTGGGTGCCGCGCTTGCCAAGTGCTATATTTGGTGCGTTATCAGTAGCTACTATGTTCCAAGCGGTTCGCTATATTAGTGGTCGCTGGTTAATAGGTTTGTTAGCCTCATCCATTTTAGGCACATCTCTGATGTTTTGGGCAGTGGCTCATGGTATCATTACCGATATGGTACTGCTCTATACGACGATTATGGTTATGGCCTATGCTTATATCGGTTTAACTGAAAACTCGCCGAGAGCCATGGTCATTGCGTATATCTTTTCTGGATTAGGCGTTCTTACAAAGGGCCCTGTAGCCCTCGTATTACCTGGGGCAATACTATTTGTTTTTGCTCTTATGAAGCGTTCAAAGCATATCTTTGCGCGCCTCTTTGATTGGCGTGGCATTTTGGCTTTCCTCATCGTTGTATTGCCGTGGTATGGTTATATGTATAGTACGCATGGTCAAGACTTTATCGATGGGTTCTTAGGTTTACATAATGTGACGCGTGCCACTCAGTCAGAACATCCAGAAGATAATGTATGGTGGTATTACTTACCTATCTTCTTGGGTGCCTCTTTACCGTGGACAGGTGCCGTTATTTACGGTATGATAGTAGGATTTAAAGAAAAACAACCGTACTATGTGTACAATATGTGTTGGGGCGTGGGCACAGTCTTGTTTTACACCTTGATGGCTACGAAATATCCTTTGTATACGTTCATTAGTGTGGTTCCTTTCAGTGTTATGGCTACCATAGGCGTTGTGAAAGCTATTTCACCAGAGCGGCCCCGTTATGTATGGTGGATTGTTATGGGGCCTACATTGCTCTTATGGGTTGCTTTCGTAGGAGCTACTTTTGTAGCGCCATGGGGCTATTACGGATTGCTTTATGTTTTTGCTTCTATGGCTGTTATTGCTTTGTTATGGTTCTGGTGGCAACGAAAAGCCTATTCCTTATTGGCTACCATCGTTATTGGCTCTATCTTTATTTCCTCTGTAGTCGTTGTAGAAGGATTATCTAGTTTAGTGCGTCAACGCAGTTCAGTAGAAATTTTGCCTATCATTGAAAGCTTTAACGGTGATATTTATTACTTTAATGGGTATAGTGCATCTGCGGTGTACTACACAGGTAAAGATATTGTTAAAATTAATGGTAATGAAAAAGACGATAAAAAACGAAGCGAAGAGTGGGATAAAAAATATCTTATGGAGCAAATCGGAGAGGATGATTTTGTAAAAGTCTTGTCGCAAGGTCCGGCGAAGATGATTATCGTTCCTAAAGGAGAATTAACTCGTTTTAACAACTCCTCTATTGCACCGTACGCTACGATGTATAGCACCGTAGGACGTAGCACTATTTATGTGTTACATGGTGCACAGTAAGATGACAGTTATCCTATAAAAATTTCTGTTATAGGAAAAGCCATAGACTTATTTTAGAGCTAAGTCTATGGCTTTTATTTTGCTTATATGTTGGAATATCGCATATTTTTAAAAGGAACAAAGTCTTATGAACGATATAGGTGATTTATTATTGCCACATATATGAAATATCTGCTATAATGGTACATCATGGAGAGGTGTCCGAGTGGTTTAAGGAGCTGGTCTTGAAAACCAGTGACTCCGCAAGGGGCCGTGGGTTCGAATCCCACCCTCTCCGCCATTAAATTAATATCATATACTATTTATTTACCTCTATTAGTGTAACTAGTAGGGGTATTTTTATTTACATTATGGCAAGTAATTCATATAATAATAAATAATTGATATATTGAAAGGAGTTAGTATGGGGAGACTTAATTTTTCTAGAACGCAATTGTTAATTTTAATCAGTGTATGGCTTACGTTTTTGATTAGTTTCGTAGTCCGGTTGTCTTGGTCTTCGGTGATGCCTATCGTTAATGAAGCGCTGAACTTTACGCCGCAAATGGGGACGTCGTATTTATCGGCCTTCTATTTGGGGTACGCATTGGCGGTACTACCAGGCGGTATATTGGCGGATCGCATCGGTTATCGGAAGACGATTTTATTCAGCTTACTTAGCATGTCTATTGTAACGGCCCTTATGAGTACCATCGATAGTTATACATACGGATGGGTATTGCGCTTCTTGCTTGGCATTGCATCTGGTCCTGTACAAGCATCTTGCTTAAGTGCATTAGGGGATCATTTTGGACCGAACCAACGTGGTGCAGCGGTAGGGATTTTCATGAGTTGCACCTCTTTTGGTATTACGACGGTTAACTTATACGCACCTGTTGTGGCCACTTATTACGGTTGGCAAATGGCTTTCCTTGTGACAGCGGCATTACCTCTATTAGTGTTATTATTGAGTTACTTTACAGTACGCAAACCGAGTGCTGAAGTTTTGGCGCAACGTGCACTAGAAGATGGTGGTGTAGACCTGACAGAGAAACCATCTTTGAAAGATAACTTGCGTCATATCCTCCAGAATCGAAATATTAAATTCCTTGCTATTGCAGGGTTCTTCGCTACTGGTACGACGTGGGGCGTAACGCAATGGGCCAATTTATATATGGTAAAACAGCTTGGTGTAACGGCAATTTACGCAGGCCAAGTGATGAGTGCTTTCGGTACAGCAGCTTTGATTGCAAAACCGACAATCGGTATTTTATCGGATTTATTGCCTATTAAGAAAAACCACTTAGCAGCTCTCGTTATGTTCTTATTTGCACCGGCGTTGATTCTTTTTGCGAGTACTACCAATGTAGATATGCTCTTCATTGTAGGGCCTATTTTGGGGGTAGGGGCTTTTATGCATAGCGCCCTTACCAATGCTCTTGTGGTGCAATCTGCAGAACCGCGTTTGCGCGGTACGACAGCAGGTTTTGTTAATTTATTTAACCAAATCGGCGTAATGTTAGCGCCTATGTTGTTGAGCCAAGTGTTGACTTTCACAGGGAACTATCAATATGCGCTCATGTCCATCGCTGTAGCCCCTGTACTAGGCGCTATTGCGTTGTTCTTCGTTCGTTTGCGGAAAGACTAGGAAACTATCAGTATATCATGTAAGGCATTTTGCTCTTTCAGGGCAGAAAGGAGGCAACCTATGGTTCGTATCGGTCAAGCTGTACTCGGCGAAAAAGGTACTAAAATTTGTATCCCTATCGTGGGAGTGACAGAAAAAGAAATCTTAGATGCTATTGATGTAGCTTGTAATTTAGCATGCCACATCGTAGAGCTACGCATAGATTATTTTGAGCGGGCTCGTTCTATGGACGCGATCATTCAATTGTTAATGCTCATTAAACCGAAGTTGAAGGGTCGTGGGTTGCTCTTTACATGGCGTACAAAAGGGGAAGGTGGGGAAAAGACGATTTCCACAGAGGAGTATTTCACTATGTTGGAACGTCTGATTCCGACAGGCCTCGTAGACGCTATTGATATTGAATTGTTCTTTGAACAAGAGCGGATGGTGCGGACTATTGAGTTTGCTAAGATGCACAATGTTACTGTTGTTATGAGTAATCATGACTTTAACGGCACGCCTGAAAGGGAAGTCATTGTAGGACGTTTATTGAAGATGAAAGAATTCCATGCCGATATCCCTAAAATTGCTGTTATGGCGCGCACTAGCGGTGATGTGCTCAATCTATTAGCAGCAACGGCAGAAGTAAAGTCCCTCTATCCTAATGATCCACTCATTACGATTGCTATGGGGCCATTAGGAGCCGTTACGCGGGCTTGTGGCAGTGTTTTTGGCAATGCTATGACCTTTGCCTCTGCCGGTAAAAGCTCCGCTCCAGGACAAATCGAAGTTCACACATTGAAGAAAATCCTCGATGCTATCGATGTAGATGGTATTTTTGATGAAACACAACATAGAAGTAAACGCATTCATTAGCAAGATGTTTCTGTGCTATCCATTATATTGAGATAGTACGCCATATTTTGAAAAACTAAAAAGGAGCTGTAACCGATGTGGTTAACCCACATGTTAGTTACAGCTCCTTTTATACTGCTTTGCTATCTAGTATGAGTAGAAAACTCCTCTACAATGGTAGCCACTGTTTCGTCTAAATTGCGATCGTAATCGACGATGACTTGTGCAAAGGCTTCGTACATCGGAGTGCGAATGGCTTCGATTTCTCGCAGTTTTTCTACACCTCCTGTAGAGAGAACGCGGCCTTCTGTTTCTAGATTTTCTACGGCTGTTTTCAGCTGGTAAATGCGGCCATTTTGTCGTAAGTGAACAAAGTTCTTTGGCACCGTCACGCAGCCGCCTCCCGTAGAAATGATATGACCAGATTCTTTGGCCACTTTAGCGATCATATCTGTTTCCTTGAGACGGAATGCTTCCTCGCCGTGTTCTACGATATACGCAGAAATATGGCCAATTTCTTTTTCTAGTTCATGGTCGATATCTACCCAAGGGCGATTCATAACATCACTTAAGGCTTTACCTATTGTCGATTTACCGACTCCAGGCATGCCGATGAGAATAATGTTTTCTGTTTCTTTTCGGATATCCTCTAAGATTGATTGAATCTCTTGGGCGCCGAAGCTTTCACCTTGGAAATGATTGGCAGCCACTACGCCTTGAGCAACGAGGAATGGGAGACCGTCAGAGTAAGGGATGCCCATCATATCTGCTTGTAACAAGAGCACTGTACGAGTCGGATTATAGATGAGGTCTACTACGCCTTCTACTTTCGTGAATTCCGTCAAGTCAATTAAGTTCGATGGCCCATGGGGATACATGCCCACTGGCGTGCAGTTGATGATGACTTCTGCGGTGTTGTAAAAGCGTTCTGCATCGCTATAGAGTGGTTCCATATGACGAGATAGATGAATAATCTCACGGGCTCCTAAATCCTCTAAAGCAACGTGTACTGTTTGAGATGAAGCGCCATCTCCTAAGATGAGGCATTGTTTGTCTTTCACAGAAATGCCTGCATGTTCTAAGGTATAGACAAAGCCATCATAATCTGTATTGTACCCGTACCACTCATCATTGGTGCGCACCATTGTATTGACGCAGCCGATGCGTTTGGCTCGGTCATCGATGTGAGCACAGTAATCCATGGCTTGAATCTTGTAAGGAATAGTAATATTAATCCCTTGCAATGTAGGATCGTTAAAGAAGTTCGCCAATTCGCTCGGTTCTTTTTCGAACAATTGGTAGTCGTTGTTCCCTAAGGCTTTGTGAATGCGAGGAGAATAGCTATGGCCCAATTTGCGGCCTAGTAAACCAAATGTCATAGCGCCTCCTTATTGTTCTGGATAGTTGCCGAGCAAGCGGAACTTATCTTGTGTAGCATGTAATTCGGCGAGAACCGATAATAATTTGGGATCTGCTAAGGAGCCTTCTACATCGAGGTAGAAGAGGAATTCAAAATTGTGACCTACAATAGGGCGCGATTCTAGTTTTGTTAAATTGGCACCAATGTTGGCGAATTTTGTAAGCAATGCTCCTAATCCACCAGGGGCATGTGTGGCAGTAGTGACAACAGAGATTTTGTTAGCGCCTGGATAGACATCAAAGTTTTTACTAATGCAAATGAAGCGAGTGTAGTTGTTATCGCTATTTTGAATATTCCGTTGTAATGGGGACAGATTATATAATTCTGCACATTGTGGCGCTGCAATAGCGGCTACCCCTGGATCATCGCTAGCAGCTACCAATTGAGCTGCTCGAGCAGTATTGTCGAAAGAACGCAATGTCACACCTTCTAAGCCTTCGAGGAAATGGCTACATTGGCCGAGGGCTTGCGGATGAGAAATGATGGTGTGAATATCGCTTAATTGCGTACCTTTTTTGACCAATAAATCGTGAGAAATCCACATTCTCGTACCTCGCACGATGTAGCATTTGCGCTCTTCCAATAAGTCATATACTTCTTTGACGGAACCGTTGGAGCTATTTTCGATAGGCAATACACCAAATTCGCATTCGCCGGACTCGACAGCATCAAAGACGGCACGGAAGCCCGTTACATAATGGATTTGGCTAAGCGGTAATAAGCGGTCGCAAGCCATTTGTGCATTGCTGCCAAATACGCCGGCACAAGCGACGCGGCCGCGTTGCGGTGGAAGCTGCGGCGACTCTTCAATGGCTTTTTTCATTTTGCGCGTAAACTCTGTATCTTGGAATAATTGCTCCGCTTGGTAAGTACGGCTCAAACTGAATAGAGATTCAAAGAATCGGCGCGCATATAAGTCCATATCTGGACCCGCTTTGACAGTTACTTCGTCGAGAATATCGCGTTCGCGTTTTGGATCGTACACAGGCTTGTTCATTTCTTTTTTTGCCATTGCTACGTCTTTGGAGAGGGCCATACGCTCTTTGAACAAGTCTAGCATTTGGTCGTTGATGGTATTTATTTTAAGGCGTACTTCATCTAAGTTCATGGTCAATATCTCCTAAGAAATCAAGAATGACGAGGGCCGTAACAGCTTCTATAACAGGAACGGCGCGAAGGGCTACGCAAGGGTCGTGACGACCTTTGATGACGAGCATCGTATCTTCTTGTTGGGACAAGGATACGGAATGTTGTTCTTTATAAATAGACGGCGTTGGCTTAATGCCTACTTGCATAATGAGCGGTAGGCCGTTTGTAATGCCACCTTGAATACCGCCACTATAATTGGTTGTGGTTGTAATGCGGCCATTATCCATGGTGAAAGCATCATTTACATCAGAACCGAAAGCGGAACACATATCGAAACCGCCACCGAAGGATATCCCTTTAATGGCAGGTACGCCAAAGATGACGCGAGCCAATCGGTTTTCGATGCCGTCGAAGTTCGGGTTACCAAGACCAATAGGAAGGCCAGTAGCTACCACTTCTACGATGCCGCCTGTAGAATTGCCATCTTTCTTGAGATTCATGACGAGCGCTTCTACGGCTTGTCGTTGTTCGCTATCGATCATAGCGATAGGTTCTTCTGCAATGGCAGCGAGTGCTTTCATATCAGGATTGACCATATCGATGGGAGCATCTGTAATAGGTCCTACTTGTTTTAAATGGCCGTGAATATGGATGCCCTTTTCTCGTAAAAGTTGGAGTGCAATGCCACCGGCTACGCATAGTGGGGCTGTAAGGCGAGCCGAGAAATGACCGCCACCGCGCATATCGACTTTGTCACCGTACCGCATACGGGCCGTAAAATCCGCATGAGATGGGCGAGGGATATCGCGTAAGTTATTATAATCGCTGGAATGTTGCGATGTGTTGCGAATCATAAAGGCCAGTGGAGAACCGCTCAACATGCCGTCTACAAGGCCTGACAGAAATTCCGGAACATCTGCTTCTTTGCGTTGTGTTTGTAATTGATTTTGCCCTGGTGCACGGCGCTTTAAGAATCGTTGCAATTCTTCTATATCGATAGTATGGCCGCAAGGCAATCCATCTACGACGCCACCGATAGCATAGCCGTGAGAGGCGCCAAAGGTAGAGACTTGTATTGTTTTGCCAAAGCTAGATGACATGAGCATTTCCTCCTAACATATTCCAATCGTCGAAAAAGTGAGGGTACGATTTAGTAATGGCTTCGCTATCTTTGAGCGTTACAGGGCTTTCACTAATAAGAGCCATCAATGTGCCAGCCATGACGAGGCGATGGTCGTTAACACAATCTCCCATACCACCTCGCAATGTGCCGGAACCTATAATATATAAATCGTCTCCTTTTTCGCGAACGGAGCCACCTAAATCACGCACTAAATTAGCTACCGCAACGAGTCGGTCCGATTCTTTTAAACGAAGGCGAGCGCCGTTGATGAAAGCGCTTTCACCCTTAATGGAGCAAGCCAAGGCAGCCATAACAGGAAGCATGTCTGGCATTTGTTCGAGGTCAGCCTGGATCGGCGTCGTAGCACGGCCGGAAACGGTAATATTCATGCTCTCCCAATGGACCTGACAGCCCACATCTTCTATAACCTTTGCAATGCGGCGATCCGCTTGGATAGATTCTTTATTCATGCCGGTAACCGTAATAGGCTGACCAGTCATAGCCGCAGCGACCATCCAAATGGCCGTATTGGACCAATCGCCTTCGATATGATAGCTCTCACGCCCTGTGAAAACAGAGCCACTAGGGACGATGAATTGTTCTACTGTATTGTTAATACTATCTTTGGAAGGTTTAATATTCTTGTTCGCCTGTGTCTGCAAATTGTCGATGGTTGTCGTTGAGTATTCAACATGAACCCCGAAATCCTTCATCGTTTCTGTAGTTAATCGTACATAGTCTCGCGATTGTAACGGTGTAGTGCAAGTAATGGTAGATCCATTGAGCTGTGGTGCCGCTAAGAGTAATCCTGAGAAAAATTGACTACTTACGTCCCCAACCATAGCAAAATTGCCGCCTTGCAAGCGTCCTGTCATCGTGAAAGGGGGCGCCTCTTTGGAAAAGCTAACGCCATGGGATTTCATTTCTCCTAACATAGGCTCTAAAGGGCGCTCTGGCAGGCGGCCTTTTGCATCTACTTCTACTGTGTCACAGATAGATGCCGCTACAGGGAGTAATAGGCGCAAGGTAGTACCCGATTCGTGGGGGCGAATTTGTCCTGCCGCCGGTACTGGCCCAGGTGTGACGGTGACGATTTGATTATCATATACGATGTGAGCGCCTAAGCCACGGAGTGAATCAATAGTGGCATCAATATCCTTTGATGATTTGCTGAGCACAATCGTCGAAGGCGACGTAGCTAAGGCAGCACAGATTAAAGCGCGATGAGCATGGGCTTTGGCTGGGATAGATGAAACCGTACCACTAGGAATGGCATTTGTAACGGTATGCATAGGAAACTCCTTATATAAGATTACATAATTGATATTAGTATATATTAAACTAAATAATTTGCTAATTCTTCGTGGGTTACAGTTTTCAATTGACTAGAACCGTAACTGGTAGGAACGACGATGGTAATCGTTGCACCTTGGCTTTTTTTGTCATGTTTAGCAGCGGCTAATAACGCGTCTTTAGTAATGGAAGTAGATGTTGGTAATTGATGAGCTTCTAAGAGAGCTTTCAAAGCATCTACGACGGTTGGATTGAGGCCGTTTTCTTTGACCGCACCTTGAGCCATTAACATCATGCCTATAGCGACAGCATAGCCGTGGTGAATTTCAAAATTGCTCGCTATTTCGATGCCGTGGCCAAAGGTGTGACCGAAGTTAAGCAAGGCGCGCACACCAGACTCGCGTTCGTCTTGTTCTACAATATCTGCTTTGGCTTGTACGCAACGAGCAATGATTTGGCCCACATTATGGCGATGGTCAAGAAGCGGTTTATTTTCCAAGTGTGTCAATAAGTCTGGTACGTCGAGGAAACCGTATTTAATAATTTCACCACACCCATTGATCCATTCTGTATCAGGCAATGTGTTTAGCGTATCTGGATCGCAGAGAACGAGGATGGGTTGCTTGAAAGCGCCCCATAAGTTTTTGCCTGCTTTCAAATTAACCGCTGTTTTTCCACCTACTGAGGAGTCTACAGCAGATAATAATGTAGTAGGAATTTGGACATAGTCGATGCCCCGTAAATAGGTAGCTGCGGCAAAGCCCGCCATATCGCCTACCACGCCACCGCCGAGAGCGACTAATAGATCTTTTCTAGTTAGCGATTGGGCTGCCATATATTCGATTAAATCTATCAATTGGGCTGCATTTTTTGAGGCTTCTCCGTGAGGGAAGACATAGTCAAATACAGTGTAACCAGCCTTCTCAAATTGGTCTTTCACAGCGGATAAGTAATGAGCTGCCACATTATCATCAGTGACGATGATTACTTGGCATTTTGTCTTGAGGGGCTGAATGTAATCGATGATACGCCCAATAGCGCCGGATTCGATGATTACGTCATATGGTTCAGATGCGTTAATATGGATGCGGGTCATAGGATTGTCCTTTCCTAACAAAATAAGCTAGTATCTATTGTATCAGATACTAGCTTATTTGTGTTCTCTCTTATTTTGTAGCTTCTACAAGAGCAGTGCGTAATGCGTTAATTTCTTTCATAAGGCTAGTAAATTGATCTGGACGTAATGCTTGTGGGCCATCGCACAATGCTTTTGCAGGGTCGTTGTGGACTTCAATCATAAGGCCATCAGCACCGCCACCTACAGATGCGAGGGACAATGGACGAACCATACGGCTCATACCTGCTGCGTGGCTAGGGTCCATGATGATTGGCAAATGTGAAAGTTCGTGCATCATTGGGATAGCAGTTACGTCTAAAGTATTGCGAGTTTTTGGTTCGAATGTGCGGATACCGCGTTCGCAAAGGACGATTTGTTCGTTACCTTCAGACATAATGTATTCTGCCGCCATTAACCATTCTTCGTAAGTTGCAGATAAACCGCGTTTTAATAGCACGGGTTTGTTCAATTTACCTACTTCTTTTAATAAATTGAAGTTTTGCATATTGCGAGCGCCAATTTGTAACATGTCCACATTATCGAAGTATTGTAATTGGGAAATATCCATTACTTCGGATACGATAGGAAGACCTGTTTCTTTTTTTGCCAATTCTAATAATTCTAGACCTTCAGGGCCCATGCCTTGGAAAGAGTATGGAGACGTACGAGGTTTGAAAGCACCGCCGCGAAGGATAGTAGCACCAGCTGCTTTACAAGCTTTCGCCGTTTCTAATACTTGCTCAGGTGTTTCTACGGAGCAAGGGCCTGCCATGACTGCGAAATGACCGCCACCGATCAATACACCACCTACATTGACTACGGTATCATCAGGGTGGAATTTGCGATTTGCTTTTTTGAAAGGCTCTTGAATACGAGTCACTTTGGATACGGAATTGAGGGACTCAATTTGGCGTAAATCCACAGACGATGTATCGCCAATGAGACCTAAGATATGGTAATGCGTACCTTGGGAAGGGTGAATAGTAAGGCCCTGTGCCTCTAATTTGCTACGTAAATCATTAATTTCTTGTTCTGTTGCTGTTGATTTTAATGTGATAATCATAATAACTCTCCTCTTAAATAACATCCTGAATAGTAGAGCTAGCCCAACAGGTAGCAAATAAAAAGGGCTACCCGTATGTGCTATACGGGTAGCCCTTTCACTATTCTAAGCCGCCATTGACTCCTAAATTAGCGCAGCCCAAATAGTTCCTTACCCGTACGTTGGATAAAGAACCAATAAAAATATAATGCTGCTGCTGTACTAATTTGGTTAGTCATCATGGTTGCTCCTTTCTAAAATTTATGAATACAGTATAAACCCAATATAAAGATTTATGCAAGTACTTTTTTCAAAATTTCTATAGAATTATTTAGTGTATTGTATGAAAGAATAAAAAATATTGCATTATAGCTAGCTATATAAGGATTACATATATACATGTAGCGTTTACAATTTTAGTGATATAATTGTTGATATGGGTATTGCTATAGTTAACATGAGGTGAATTTATGGTTATTCAAATTTTAGATCATATTAATGATGACATTAAACAGATTCGTACCGATGTATTTATAGAAGAACAAGGCTTCGAAGTAGAATTTGACGATATTGATGATATAGCTAAATTTGTACTTTTATCCATAGATGGTAAAGGTATTGGTACTTGTCGATTCTTTCCAGGTGAGGAAGAAGGCGACGCCCACATTGGGCGCATGGCAGTGCGAAAAGAGTACCGAGGTCAACATCTAGGTGCCAAAATCATGATAGCTGCTGAAGCAGCCATTCGAAAAGAGGGATATAAATCTTGCTCCTTATCAGCACAAGCACAAGCACGCCCTTTTTATGAAACGTTAGGCTATGCTGCAGAAGGGGAAGAATATCTTGATGAAGGATGCCCGCATATTTTTATGATAAAAGTGTTTTAATCAATTCATAAAGAAACCGCATATGTATTACGTTATATAAAGGGCGAAAGTAAAGACACCTCTATTGCCTCCAATTCGCGGACAGACTAAAAGCTACTATGTATTGGAGGTATTCTGGATGTGTTTTCTTTGTAGATATGGTATACTAATAAATAATGATTTTAAATAAATGTAAGGTATGAGTAATAAGGAGTAATCAAATGACAGCAGAGAAACAAGCCGCAGCGGCAGCAACGACGTCTAACCCAGCGAAACCGATGAATAAAGAGCAAGCTACAAAATGGGTAATTTGTCGTGTATGTGGTTATATTGAAGAAGCGACAAAGCGTGATGAAGCATGTCCAGCATGTGGTTATCCAGCGACGGTATGGATGGACTATACACCACGGCGTATTGATCCAAAACGGGATAAGTTGTTAGACTTACATTTACATCCAATTGCGGTACATTTCCCAATCGTAGCTACAACAGGTACTTTTTTAGTTCCTATTATTGCATTGTTAATTCCATCTATTGCTACTACATTGTTTCATGCTGTTACATTGGCAGCTATGATTTTACCAATCTTAGCTATCATTGGTGGTATTTCCGGTTATATTGGTAGTAAACTACGCTATAAAACAGCAACAGCCAAGATACCTAAATTAAAAATTTACTTAACCATCGCTTATTTTATCCTTTCTTGCATCCAATCCTATGTGGCTTTCACACAAGGTGTTAATACAGAAAACGCTTGGGTTATGATTGTCCTTGGTGTAATTGGTTCTGTTATGGCTGGTAGACTTGGGAAAATGGGTTCTTACCTATTCGCTGGTCGATTCAGCCCGTACACAGCCGGATAATAGTTACGTTAACTCAATAAAAGGCACACTTACTATTTTTTAGTACTAATTGTTTGTTTTCTAACGTGATAGTTAAATAAAACACCCCTATTATCTCCAATACGCGAGGGCCTATTGGGCCTGCTCAAAGTCGATAATAAGGGTGTATTTTATTTTATTTTATTCTTTATAACGTATTTATAAAAATTTCTTTGTATGTAATATAGGCGTGCCTTTTATTTCTCTTATCTAAGCTCTTTTCGGCTAGTGCAGAGCTAAAACGACCAGTGAAAAGAGCGGGGGGAGGAAATGCGACTATTATCGACTTTGAGCAGAACCTCCCCACCGAAATGTTAGAGAGAAAATAAAACACCCTGCCAGTATTGACTTTAAGAAGGCCAATGGCCTAAGAAGATTGCATGAATAAAAAGAAATACCCCTCTATTATCGACTTTGAGCAGGCCGTAGGCCGTCCGCGAATTGGAGATAATAGAGGGGGGGTTCTTTTATATACGGAATTCTTACACTAAATCATCAAAATCAAAAGCCGCCGCTTTTGTATAGTTTGTTACTTTAGCTTCGAAGAAGTCTGTTTTAGTGCTATTTAAGTTGGAGAAGCCTTCAATCCATTCCATAGGGTTGTCTTTAATGTCTGGATAGAGGTGTGGTAAACCGATGGCTTCTAAGCGAATGTTCGCTAAGTATTTGATGTAGCGTTCGATGAGAACGTTGTTGAGGCCGAGGATTTTGTCGTCTGTAATGTATTGACCCCAAGCGATTTCGTTTTCTGCACCTTGGCGAATCATGTCTGTAATTTTCGCTTCTAGTTCCGGTGTGAATAGGTCAGGACGTTCATGACGTAATTCACGGATAATGTTTTGGAACAATACGAGGTGAGTTACTTCGTCGCGGTTGATGTATTTGAAGATAGTAGAGGTAGCTGTCATTTTACCTTGGCGTGCTAATGTGTAGAAGAAGCTAAAGCCAGAGTAGAAGTAGATACCTTCTAAAATATAGTTCGCAATGATTGTGTGGATCAAGTTCGCTTCGCTAGGATCATCGGAGAATCGTTGATATGCATCAGCGATGAAGCGGTTACGAGCAAGTAGGTTTTTGTCAGTGCGCCATTCGTCATAAATTTTGTCCCGCGTAATTGGGTTTGTTACAGTGTCCAAAATATAGGAATAACTTTGGGCGTGGATTTCTTCTTGGAATGCTTGAATATTTAACAAAGATGCCACTTCAGGAGCCGTTACATAACGGCTCAAGTTTGGCAAGTTTTCCGATTGAATTGAGTCCAAGAAGTTTAAGAAAGAAATGATTTTGTCGAATGCACGACGCTCATTATCTGTTAAGTAAGGGAACTGTTTTACATCTTCGCTTAACGAAATTTCTTCAGGAATCCAGAAGTTGTTGAGCATAGTACGATACATTTGGTTTGCCCAATCGTATTTGATGCGGTTCCATTCGCGAAGGTTTGTCGTATTGCCGCCGATCATGGCTTGCGTGCCACGGTCGCCGTTTTCGTTAAATATGAGTTTCTTTTCCATTGAGGGACTCCTTTGTAAAAGGGATAGTATTTAGACCATTATACAGCAACTACTAATTAAGATGCGTATTTATTAAGAAGAACAACTAGTACATTCGTCCATTTCGAGGGACTGGTTGCGAATGTAGTAAATCGTTTTAATACCTTGTTTGTACGCTTCCACATAGAGGTCGAGAATTTCTTTTGCTTTCATTTGTGGCGTAATGTACAAGTTAAACGATTGTGCTTGATCAATATGGCGCTGGCGGATGCCGCAAGCCTTGATAGACCATTGTTGATCGATAGTGTGCGCTTCTTTATATAACCAGAATGTTTCGTTGTTCAAATCAGGTGCCGTTTTCGGTGTGAAAGAACCTTTTTTCTCTTCAATGAAGAATTTTTTGAAAATAGGGTCGATACCAGCCGTAGTATTTGCAATGTTGGAGGTAGAACCAGTTGGAGCGATAGCCATAAGGTAACCATTGCGGATACCGTATTTTGCTACGTCAGCAGCCAATTGTTTCCAACGGTCAGATGTATAGCCACGGCGTGTGAAATATTCGCCTGTTTCCCATTCGGAACCTTTGAAAGCTGGATAAGCCCCTTTTTCTTTGGCTAATTCCATAGACGCTTTAATAGCGTAGTAAGCGATATTTTCGAATAATTCATCGGCTACTTTTAAATGTTCTTCCGATTCCCATTGGATATTATGGTTTACCAAGTAATGATGGTAACCAGAGGTACCGAGGCCGACAGCGCGGTATTTATCAGATGTCATGCGAGATTCTGGTACTGGCGCTTGATTAATAGAAATAACATTATCTAACATGCGGATTTGAAGGGCAATATTAGCTTCTAATTCGTCATCTGTAATGCGGCCTAAGCTGATAGAGTTAAGGTTACATGTTACCATGTCGCCTGTTTTTGTTGTAGTTGTAATGGAGCCATCTTCGTTGATGATTTCTTTGTCTAAGTTTGTAAAACCAACATTTTGAGCGATTTCGTGACATAAGTTAGATGCGTAAATCATACCTTCGTGTTTGTTTGGATTAGCTTGATTAACGGTGTCACGGAAGAAAATGAAAGGCGTACCTGTTTCTACTGCACTACGCATGATTTTTTTCATCATGTCCAAGGCTGGCACTTCGATGCCGTGGATATTAGGGTCTTGCTCGCATTCGAGATAACGTTTTGTAAACTCTTGACTTTCATCGGTGTCGAAATAATCTTCTAAGGAATAGCCTTTGACAGCTTGAATTTCATGAGGGTCGAAGAGGGTGAAGTTTTCGCGAGCCATCATGCGTTCCATGAAGATGTTTGGTACGGACACAGCAGGGAAGATATCGTGTGCTTTACGGCGATCGTCACCGTTGTTTGTGCGCAATTCTACGAATTCGTAGAAGTCTTTGTGCCAAATGTCGAGCGTTACGGTAGCACCGCCTTTTCGTTTGCCTAATTGGTCAACAGCTACAGCTGTATCATTATACAAGCGAATCCAAGGAATAACGCCGCCAGAGGAGTTTTTAAAGCCTCGAATATCAGAGTTTAAGGCACGTACTTTACCAAGGTAGATACCGAGGGCTCCACCGTGTTTAGATACGCGAGAGAATTTGCTGTTTACGTCGTAAATAGACCATAAATTATCATCTACACCAGAAATGAAGCAAGAAGATAATTGATGGAACGGAGTGCCTGCGTTAGCTAATGTAGGCGTAGCAGTAGTCATTTTTAATTGACTCATTAAATCGTAGAATTTTTTTGCATATTCTACTTTTTTATCTCCTTCCACGAGAGCTAAGTGCATAGCGATAGCCATGAATCGCTCTTGTGGTAGTTCGTAAATCTCTTTGTTGAAACCTTTTACAAGATAACGATCAGATAATAGTTTTAAACCTTCATAGTTAAATAAATAGTCTCGCTTTGGTTTAATATAATCGCCTAATTCCTGTAATTCTTCTGGTGTATATTCAGTCAGGAAAAAGTCAGCATATTTTTTTTCGGCCACTAACATTTCTACTAAGTTTGGGAAATTGCCATAACCGAATGCTTTGTAACGACGAGTGATAGCCGCTTCTTTATATAAATCAAATAAATAGAGTCGAGCTGCTACGAATTGCCAGTCTTGGTTCATTTTATTAACTTGATTGCCAAAACCATCGTCTTTTTTGGAAATTACTTTTTCAATGGCTGTTTGTACTAATGTTTTTTGAATTTCTTTAGTTGTCATGCCATCAACGAATTGTAATTTTGCATCCATTTCAAGTTCTAATGGATCACAAGAATCCAAACCTAAACATGCGAAAGCAATCATACGTTTCGTTTTTTCAACGGATAATGGTTCGACATGACCATCCCGTTTTTTAATCATAATTTCCATTTTAATCCCCTTTATATAATAAATAATCTATAAATTCGTATGCGAACAGAAAAATAAGAAAACTACAATATATTGTAGTTTTCTTTCACATTGCATACAGTATGTTTACATTATACCAAAAAAATCGATGTATTCAAGACTTGACTTTTCGAAAATTTTAAATATTTCTGTTACTATATTTTCTCAATTCTAGAAAGAACTAGTTTAAGGATAATTTTGTTATTTCTATATGTGAAAATTAAATTTCTGTTTGACAATTTTAAAACATACTTATATAATAGGTTTTAATAAATGTAAAGTATGAAACTACTCTTAGTTTCATAGGTAGGTTAATTTGTAGAATGGAGAGGTGTTACTATGTCGGAAAATAATAAAAATGTCGACAAACTAGCCAAAGAGATTACGCTCCAAAGTCGTGGTCAAGGAAAGCTGCGCCAATTTATTTTGTGGATGGGCGCTCTTATCATTGGGGCTATTTTAGGATGGCAAAACATTCCTGTATTAAATGAATTATTTGATTTTATTGCCACTGTCTTTACTCGGCTATTCCAATTTATCGCTATTCCAACAGTATCGTTAGCAGTTATTACTACTTTATCTGCATTGGGAGGCAAAAAAGATACAGGTCGTATTTTTGGTCACGCTTTAGCGTACACCTTGTTAACTACCATTGCGGCATCTGCAGTGGCATTAGGTTTATACCTCTACATTGCACCAGGTAATTTACCATTAGACGTAATCGGTGCTGGTGTGGCAGATGTGCCAGAAAAACTTGGCTCTGTTACATATTACGATCATATTTTATCTGCCATTCCTAATAATGTATTGCAACCATACCTACAAGGCAATGTATTATCTGTTATGTTTATTTCCGCTTCTGTAGGTCTTGCCTTTGCATTTATGCCTAAAACAGAAGGTCGCGAAGCGGTATTAAAGGTATTGTTTGGTTTACAAGAATTATTGTTCACCTTAATCAAAGCTATCTTGTATGTATTGCCAATTGGGATTCTTGCTTTCGCAGGTCAATTGGCGGCTCAAATCGAAGCTGGTGTTATCGTTGGTGCTCTTGGTAAATACACAGGTGTAATCATCGGTGGTAACTTGATTCAATTCTTCATTGTATTACCGTTGTTCTTATTATTCCGCGGTTTGAACCCAATTTCCGTGTTCCGTAAAATGTCTCCAGCCGTAGCTGTTGCTTTGTTTACTAAATCTTCTGCTGCTACACTACCTGTTACATTAGCTTCTGCAGAATCTAATTTGAAAGCTCACCCTGCAGTAGCACGTTTCGTATTGCCAATTTGTACAACCATCAATATGAACGGTTGTGCTGCTTTCATCCTTGTAACATCCTTATTTGTCATGCAAAATGCAGGCATCGAATTGACAATGGGCACTATGATTGCTTGGTTGTTCATTTCGGTTCTCGCTGCTGTTGGTAATGCAGGTGTTCCAATGGGGTGCTATTTCTTGACATTATCCTTGATGAGCTCCATCGGCGCACCAATAGGCTTGCTTGGCGTTATCTTGCCAATCTACACAATTATCGACATGATTGAAACAGCTGAAAACGTATGGTCTGACTCTGCTGTATGTGCTATGGTTGATCACGACCTAGAAGGTACACTTGGCGATGACGATGGTGAAAGTTCAGCGTTGCAAGGTGCGTAAATTAGACAGATTCATAGTAGATGAAAGATATTTTATATAAAGGCCTTATCGAAAGATAAGGTCTTTTATTGTTTTCTGTGATATACTTTTACGAAGAGTTTCAATATACAAACGTTAGATAATATAGAAAGATAGAATCATGAGTAATACTGTATTGGTTCCTCGTGAAGTTTTAGAAGAGGACATAACTAAATTTATCCAGAGCAAGTGTTTAATTCCTGGAGGATTAGGCTTGTGGGAGTTATATTTTCGGAAAATTTGCCATGCCTGGGGGCGTATTGATGGCATCATTAAACCGCAGCATATTATATTTGCCGCTGATAATGGTTGTAATATGGAAGGCTATGTAGGCTACAACTACGAAGTGACACAAAAGCAGTCGCGCAACATGGTATTAGGCCATACGGCAGCTACTCATTTTTGTGAGTTTAATGGCATTCCCTATGAAGTTGTAGATGTGGGCATTGCTAGTCATGATGGTATTGGCGTAGATCGTAAAACTGCGAAAGGGACTCGTAATATTATGAATCAGGCAGCTATGACTATAGATGAATTTGATAAGGCCTTTACAGCAGGCAAAGAACGAGTTCAATATTATGTAAACAAAGGTGTGAATTTGATTTCCTTTGGGGAAATGGGCCTTGGTAATACAACTACATCAGCAGCGGTGTTATCAGCGTTAACAGGTCGTTCAGTAGAGGAAACAGTAGGTCCTGGTTCGTGGCCTGATAAAGAAGATTTGATGACGAGAAAACGTGGGGTTGTGCAACAGGCATTGGATCTTCATAAAGAGTCGTTGCAAACGGTGCCATCCATTATTGCCCATGTAGGGGGATTTGATATAGCGGCTATGACTGGGGCTATGGTGCGTTGTGCAGAGTTAAGGATTCCTTTTGTTATTGATGGATTTATTTCTGCTGTTGCGGCTGCTTGTGCTTTCCATTTAGATAAAAGAGTTGAACAAGTTGCTATTCCTTCTCATGTATCTCGGGAAAAGGGGATGCTCATTGCCTTACAGGAAATTGATATTGAAAGAGTGGACGTACCGATTCAAGCTAATATGGCTATGGGGGAAGGAACAGGTGCTATTTTAATGGTACAAATGCTGAAAACGACACAATATATGTTTGTTAATGTAGGTACCTTTGCTGATATGATGAAGTTATAGAGAATTATTAAAATAATTTGAAAATTAAATGTATATAAATATAAGATAATTACTGGGTTATAAATACATAATTAAATTTTATAAATAAGTTTTTGCTAAAATTTATAAATTATATTATAATAAATACACCGAATAGGTATGGATGAATAGTAATTATAATTCATCCATTACACACCCCGAGAAGAGTTACAATGAATTGGCAAGTTGTTCATTGTAGCTCTTTTTTGCATATGTAACATACACTATCGATATATATCATTCATAAAATAATAAATCTTGATGTTGTATAATATAAGTATAAGAGTTTCTATATTATATAAGAATCATTACAAATAACTAATATATTTATTAGTAAGATATGATTTATAGTAAGTTCAGTAAGAGAGAGGTTCGTATGAAGCCTATATTGCGTATGGGTATTGATGTTGGTTCTACAACGGTAAAAGTTGTTTTGATGAACGAGCATAATCAATATTTGTACAAACAATATATTCGACATTATGCAAATATTTTAGACACTGTACATACATTGCTCAAAGAGGCCCAAGTGGGACGTGAAGATGCTATGGTTCAGGTAGCTATTACCGGCTCTGGTGGCATGGCGATGGCTGAGAAGGTCCATATTCCTTTTGTCCAAGAAGTGATTGCCGAGACGAAGGCCATCAAAGCGCTATATCCTCAAACAGATGTGATCATTGAGCTGGGAGGAGAAGATGCGAAGGTAACCTATTTAGGACAAACCGCAGAGCATCGTATGAACGGCTCTTGTGCTGGCGGTACGGGTGCCTTTATCGACCAAATGGCGACTTTATTACAAACTGACGCATCTGGATTGAATGCGTTGGCTAATAATGCTGATGCTATCTATCCTATAGCGGCTCGTTGTGGTGTGTTTGCTAAAACAGATGTACAAGCTCTCTTAAATCAAGGGGCATCTCACGAAAATATTGCAAAATCCGTATTCCAAGCCATCGTTAATCAAACGATAGCAGGTCTTGCATGTGGGCATAAAATAGAAGGTAATGTAGCGTTCCTCGGCGGTCCATTGACGTTTTTGCCACAACTACGCCAATGTTTCTGTGATACGTTAGAACTAGATGAAGCACATCGCATCATTCCGGACAATGGGGAATTGTTTATCGCTATAGGTGCTGCCTTCATGAGCGGATCTTGTCGAGATATTACGATGGGTGAATTAACCGCTGAAATTGGGGACTTATTAGGGTTGCCGATGGAAGCGACAGACCGTATTGAGCCACTATTTAACAGCGAAGAGGAATTAACAGAATTCCGTGCCCGTCACAACCTGGCGGTTACACCTAAAGCGCCTATTGAAGAAACGGTAGGACCTTGTTATTTAGGCATTGATGCAGGGTCTACGACATTGAAAGTAGTCCTTATTAATAGCAAAGGGGAAATCATTTTTTCCCACTATGGTCCAAATCACGGAAAGCCGTTAGAAAAATCGAAAGAATTAATTGAACATATTTATTCCCTATTGCCGAAAGAGGCCTACATTGCTCATTCTGGTGTGACTGGGTACGGTGAAGCCTTCTTGAAGCGCGCCCTTGGCATCGATATTGGGGAAGTAGAGACTATCGCTCACTATCGAGCAGCCCAATTCTTCTGTCCTGATGTGTCTTTTATTTTGGACATCGGCGGTCAAGATATGAAATGTACAAAAGTGCGAGATGGTTATATTGAAGACATCGGCCTCAATGAAGCTTGCTCTTCTGGATGTGGCTCGTTTATTGATACCTTTGCTACGTCCTTGCGCTTGCCTATCGATCAATTCGCCAAAGAAGGCTTGTTAGCGCCTATGCCTATTGATTTAGGGTCTCGTTGTACTGTATTTATGAACTCTAAAGTAAAACAGGCGCAAAAAGAAGGCGCTACAGTGCCAGACATTGCAGCTGGCTTAGCGTATTCCGTTATTAAAAATGCTTTATATAAAGTGTTAAAAGTAAAAGACCCTAAAGAGTTAGGGGAACACGTTGTTGTACAAGGTGGTACCTTCTACAATGAATCGGTATTGAGAGCCTTCGAAAAACTGATGGGTATCGAAGTGATTCGCCCTGACATAGCTGGTTTGATGGGTGCTTATGGAATGGCTTTATTAGCCTCTGAAGCAGCGGAAGAAGCTACTGCAGTGAGCGGTCTTTTAGATCTTGAAGGGTTACGTTCTTTGCACGTATCTACTTCGATGCGCAATTGTGGACTGTGCCCTAATAATTGTATGCTCACTATTAATGCCTTCTCTGACGGCCGCACTTATGTAACAGGCAACCGTTGTGACCGCGGTGCTGGTGATATGATTCAAGAAAAACGCAAGCCCGTACCAAATATGGTGGATGCTAAATTGCGCCGCTATTTCGATTACTATATGAAACAAAACTTACCAGAATTTTCCGGTAAGTTGCGTATAGGTATTCCGCGCGTCCTCAATATGTACGAAGATTTCCCGTTCTGGTTTACCTTCTTCCACACCTTGGGTTGCGAAGTTATTCTGTCAGAAGCGACTACAAAAGATCAATATAATAAGGCTATCGACACTATCCCGTCGGATACGGCGTGCTACCCAGCAAAGGCCGTACATGGACATATTCGGGACTTAGCTAAGGAGCAAATTGACTTAGTGTGGTATCCTTGCGTACAGCACGGCCCGAAAGAGTTCAGTCGAGACAATAACTACCATTGTCCGATGGTCATTTCCTATCCGGAGCTCATCAAAAATAATATGAAAGACGTGCTCCAAGAAATTCCTATTTACACACCATTCTTGCCATTGGCAGATAAAAAATCTCTTGTGCCAGCCTTGGTAAAAGTCCTCAAAGATTTGGATTTCTCTAAAAAAGATATTACTAACGCTGTAGAAGTGGCATGGGCAGAGCAAGAACAGTGCAAGGCGGACTATCGGGAGCAAACGAAGAAGGTCGTGTCTCGCCTCGTAGCAGAACAAGTACCGACTATCGTCTTGGCAGGTCGTCCATACCATTTGGACTCTGGTATTAATCACGGTATTCCAGAACTTATTACATCCCTTGGCATGGCGGTACTTACGGAAGACGGTGTAGCTCCATTAGGAGAAGACATCAAACATCTCCGCGTCGTAGATCAATGGTCCTACCACAGCCGATTATATAGAGCTGCTGAATTTGTAAGCCGTACAGAAGGGTTCCAAATTGTAGAACTCAATTCCTTTGGTTGCGGTCTCGATTCCATCGTAGCGGATCAAGTGAAAGATATTTTGTCGGCAAAACATAAAATTCATACGCTTCTCAAAATTGATGAAGGTACGAATTTAGGTGCCGTTACTATCCGCTTGCGTTCCTTACAATCCGTAATGGAACGGAGTATGCGTCGCCATCATAATCCAGAGGCGCCAGAAATACCTGTCGTTGACGACACACCTGCTTACGATTATGAGCGCGTAGTCTTTACGAAAGATATGGCAAAGTCTTACAAAATCTTAGTGCCACAAATGTCGCCGCTCCATTTCAGCCTGTTAGAGCCAGTGCTGAAAGCAGAAGGGTACGATTTTGAAATGTTGCCAGCTCCTACGCGGGAAGATATCGAAATTGGTCTTAAATATATTAACAATGATGCTTGTTATCCAGCCATCATCGTTGTTGGCCAATTGATGAGCGCTCTGTTATCTGGTAAATACGATGTTAATAAAACGGCGGTTATCATCTCTCAAACAGGGGGTGGTTGCCGTGCAACGAACTACATCGGCTATCTCCGGAAAGCATTGATTGATGCAGGTATTAAACAAGTGCCTATTTTATCTCTCAATGCGAGCAATATGGAAAAACAACCAGGCTTTACATTGACGAAGACCTTCTTGCATCGGATGATTCAAGCCGTTGTATACGGCGATGCTTTAATGCAATGTGTATTGGCTACGAGACCATATGAAACAAATCCGGGATCTGCCAATGCTTTATGTGACTATTGGATTGAGAAGTTGCGGAAAAATATTACTACCGCTAGTCTCCGTCAATACAATAAGTACATTAAAGACATCATTAACGACTTTGATCAATTACCAATCCGTAAAGATACACCAAAACCACGGGTTGGTGTAGTAGGGGAGATTTATGTAAAATTTCATCCTAGTGCGAATAACCATATCAATGAGTTAATTGAAAAAGAAGGGGGCGAAGTCGTTACATCTGGCTTGCTAGATTTCTTCTTGTATTGCGCTATGGATAGCACGTATCGGGCTAAGCATTTAGATGGCACATGGTTATCGGGCTTCTTCGGTACATTGGCACGGGAATTGCTAGAGCTCTATCGATTGCCATATGCTAAAGCCGTAGCAGCATCGAAACACTTTGATCCATTGCAACGCATGACTGAAGTGGCAAAAGAAGCAGCTCAGTTTATCGACCTTGGCAACCAATGCGGTGAAGGCTGGTTCCTCACTGGCGATATGATCGACCTTATCGAAAAAGGAGCGAAACAAATCGTTTGTCTGCAACCATTTGGCTGTTTACCGAACCATGTTACTGGTAAAGGCATGGTTAAAACCTTGTCAGAAGCATACCCAGACGTTCGCATTGCAGCTATCGACTATGACCCTGGTTCCAGTGCCGTAAATCAAGCTAATCGTTTAAAACTCTTGTTAGCTACTATGTTTGAGTAATATATATAAAAGCTGTCATTCACAATATATGTTATGAATGACAGCTTTTATTTTGTTTCAATTGTTCTTAGAACTTAACCGTCCTTAGAATCTAGTTATCTCTAAACGCTAATCGTTTTTAAAAGTTAGTCACTTTAACGTTTAGCCATCTTTACAATTAAATCGTTCTTAGCAGCTAATCGTTATTGGCGATAAATATGTAGTAACAAATCAGGGCTAACGCGGCACAGGCGACCATGACGATACCCATAGGAACACCAGTGTTTTCGCCGCCAATGCCGACTAAAGGAGCTACAAATCCGGCTGAGAACATGCCAGAAAAGCCGAGAATGGCAGAGGTTGTGCCAGCGAGGTGGCCATATTTCGCCATAGCCATGGAAAAACCAGAAGAGCCAAAGAGGGATACGGTGCATACCGTAAAGAAGAGGATTAAAGAGGTAGCAATAAAGGACCAATCAAAGATCATGGCTAGTAAGAATAGGGTAGAACCGATGGTTAATTGCCATAGACTGAAGTGTAAAATCGTTTTGACTTTTACAAAGGAACTAATTTTAGAGGTAATGAAACTAGCTAAAATGAGGCCGCAACTGTTGATGCCGAACATGTAGCTGAACTCTTGAGGGCTTAAATGGAAAATGTTTTGGTACACAAAAGAGGAGCCCGTAATATAAGCGAAGAAGGCAGCAAAAGCAAAGAGTTGCACTAAGGTTTGCCCCATAAAGCTTTTGTCTTTCAGCAATATACTATAACTAGAAAAGGCGCTTGCTAGCGTACCTTGAAGCCGTTTTTCTGGAGGTAGGCTTTCAGTAAAGAGAAGGGAGCCTATGAAGAGGAGCGCTGAGAAAATGGACAGAATAACGAAAATAAAACGCCATGTAGAAAAGAGTAACAATTGACCACCAATAAGGGGCGCGATAACGGGAGCTAAGCCGTTGACGAGCATAAGGAGTGACATGAGGCGCACTAACTCTTGGCCAGAGGCGTAGTCTCGAGCGATTGCTTTGGCAATAACGACGCCCATAGATCCTGTAAAGCCTTGGAAGAAACGGGCAATGAGGAGAATTTCGATGGAAGGTGCGTAAGCACAAGCGATACTGGCAATGACACATAGCAAATTACCGATAATGAGAGGTATTTTTCTACCAAATTTATCACTTAATGGACCACCCAATAATTGACCAAAGGCAATCCCAAAGGTCATAATACCGATAGTCATTTGAATGAGCGATGTCGTCGTTTGTAACTCGCTCGGCATAATTGGCAAGGCTGGTAAATATAAATCTGTTGCTAGTGGTGTTATAGCCGTCAATAAGCCGAGAAATATAACGAGGTATAAAGGGACGGTTTTTTTTATTGTCATAGGGTACTCCTACATCGAGGTGACTTGACCAGAATGGCAATTACTCGATATATTATCTAGTTTTATAGAAATAATAGTTATTGTAGTATTGTAGCATGATGAAAAGATGGTTACAAGTTTAGGGAATAAATGAATTTGACAAAACCAATCTATATCGATTATAATAAATATAGATTGGTTTTAGTTTATGTATTGAATTAATTGGAATGGCAATTAATGATGATGTACATATAGATAGGAGATACTTATGAAACATATTATGAAAACCTTTGTATTAGGTGCTGTAATGGCGATTGGTGCTACATCTGTAGTTAGTGCGTATACATCTAATGAACAAGTTGCTCTTGATGCGGCGTTAGCTCGTGTGCCAGGTGCAACATATGCACATGTAACTGAATTCGAACGTGACTATGAAAATGGTCGTCTTCAATATGAAGGTGAAATTCGATACAACGGTTATGAATATGATTTCGAAATTGATGCAGAAAACGTAATGTTTGTAAAATGGAGCGTTGAACGCGATAACTAATTAAACAATAAAAAGGGTTCCCTGTCATATGACATGGTACCCTTTTTATAATTAATAGTATATAATATTTTATAATTCTCAAAATATATTATTTTATAATTATATAAGGCATATTATGTAGGCTTTATAAGACCTATATTGTATATAAAGGAGTTTGTATGGATAAAAAAGTGTTAATCGTTACAGGTGCTTCAAAAGGCATGGGATTTCAAATTGTTCTTAAAGCATTGCAAGCTGGATATGCTGTAGTAGGAACAAGTCGTAGCGCAGAAAAATTGGAAGCACAAGTAAAGGATGCTATGGGTTCTACAAATTATGAGTTTACAGCCTTATCGATGGCTTTTACAGAAGAAAGCATTAAAGCGGCTATTGATGCGGTTATGAAAAAATACAGCCGTATTGATGTACTCGTAAACAATGCGGGATATGCTATTCTTGGCGCTGTAGAAGAAATGTCTATGAATGAAGTGCGTGCTAATTTTGATGTAAATGTATTTGGCTTATTAGCTATTACACAAGCAGTATTGCCACATATGCGATCTCAACAATCAGGACATATTATTAATTTAGCATCCATTTCTGGCTCTGTAACAGGAGCTGCACAAGGTATTTATTCAGCTTCAAAAGCAGCTGTTATTATGATTGGCGAAGCGCTTAGTGAAGAAGTGGCGCCATTTAATATTCAAGTTACATCTATCTGTCCTGGCGGTGTACGTACTGATTTCTTAGATAATTCCTCTATGAAACGTCCAGAAAAGCAAATTGCAGAATATCATGTTGCGGCACAAACTATGCGCTCTTTGGATCGATTAAACCATAATCAATCTGGAGACCCTGCATTAGTAGCGGATGTTATTTTAGAAGTAGCATCCATGAAGCAGCCTCCAACTCGTTTATATCTTGGTGGAAGCGCTTTGGCTGCATTACAATATAAAGTAAATAGCATTATTGCTGATGCAAATCGCTATGTAGCGTTAAGTGAAAGTATTGATAATTAAAAATGTATATAAAAATAGGAGCATAGATATATCTATGCTCCTATTTTTAATTATTTTTCCTTTTAGAAGAAAATTCTGTGAATGTCATGAATGTAAGCTTGACCAAAGTAAGCAATAGCACCATGCATGATAATGAAGATTAAGAAGTATTTGAATGCGCTTGTCATAATAACATTGGCTTCAATTTCACCTTCTAATTTTTTCATTTCTTCAGCTGGAATGTCTTTGTTTGTTTCAAAGTATGCTTTTAAAGCAGGACCTACGGCACCGATGGAAATCGCAATGGATTGTGGAGATAACATTTTACCAATACCAGCTGCACCAGAGTTGACAGCTGCTAACCAGAAGCCAAGATCTTGCCAGTTTGTAGGATCTAAGCTTTGTGCAGAAGCGATTTGTAATGGTCCGAATAATACGTTGGCATTTGTACCAGAACCTGTTAAGAAGGCACCTAACGCACCTACTAGAGGGGAGAATGCTGGGTACAGAGTGCCAGTTGCGGCTACTAAAGCATTAGCAATTTCGATAGTCATACCGGAATATGTCATTAATTTAGCAGTCATAACAACAGTAATAATCGTTAGGTATGTGAATTTTAAGTTTTTCACTGTATTACCTAATGTACCGAAGATTTCACCGAGGCTTGCTTTTTGTGTTAAGCCACCAAAGATACCAGCGATGAAAATCATAATGCCTGGTGTAGCAATCCAAACGAAAGTATATGGTTTAGCACCTTCGCCTTGGTAAATTGGCACAGATGTTTTAATAGATGCCAAAGGACCATTAATAGCTGGGAATAATTTAGAAGTTAATAGCAATAAGATGAAAATCAAGATGAATGGCATTGCTGCAACCACACCTTCACCAGCGGATACTTTAGGTGCTTCTGCTTGTTGGATTTCGTAAGTAGCATCGTTTGTAGGCAATAGTTTTGCACAAATAACGATTACTGCCATAATTACGATGGAAGCAGAAATTACAGACAATTCAGGACCAACAAACTTGTTGATCAATACTTCTGGTACTGCAAGAGCAAGACCGGATAATAGTGTTACAAGGAATACACCTTTTAAAGCTTTAAAACCGCCGCCAATGATCATAACTACGAAGAACGGTGCGATTACGTTTAATAAGAACAATTGAACAGAAATGAATGTACCAAGGTGAACTGGGTCGAGGCCAGTTAAGGATGCTAGCGTTGTAGCAGGAATACCGATGGAACCGAATGTAGTAGGAACGGAGTTTGCTACTAAGCAGGCTATAATAGATTTTAATGGGTTAAAACCAACGGCTACCATCATTGCTGCCGGTATGGCAACAGCAGTACCGAAACCAGCCATACCTTCCATGAAAGCACCAAAGCCCCATGCAAGTAATAATGCAAGTACGCGCATATCGCTAGTTACAGAAGATAACATGGTTTTGATTGTTTCCATAGCTTTCGTATGAACCACAAGGTTGTATACGAAGATAGCTGCAGTAATAACCAAAAGAATTGGCCAAATTGCTAGAGCCGCACCTTCAAGGGCACCAGATACCATAATCATTGGATCCGCTTGGAAATAGGTAATGGCAATAATAAAAGAGCCAATTGCTGCTACGGAAGTAGCCTTCCATGCAGGTAGTTTTAAAATTGCTAGAGCCACAATAAGCCAGATGATTGGCGCAAGGGCTAAAAGTACTGTTAAGGCACTCATTTGAGGAATCATCCTTTCGTTAAATATAAACTTTTATATAGCGCCTAGGACGAGGCAGCTCCCCAATCAACAGTTTTGATGAGTTTATTGCTATTTTATGAAATTGAAAAGTTAAATAATACAACATTTAAATAAAAATAACATATAGACATATCATACATGTGATAATGGAAGTCGATGTTTTTTACATCGAGGATAAAAGCAAGAAAAGGGACATAAACCCAGTTTATGTCCTTTCCTTTGCTAACTACATGTCCTAGTTAAGCCATTTTTATGATGGCAGGTATTAGTAGTTACCTTTGAACATGTTAGCTGGTGCTTCAGGTCTGTAATCGCCGAAGTAAGAGGAGAAGTCTAATCCTAACGCTTCGCAAAGCTCAAGAACTTCTACCATTGTACCGTTAAGTACAGGGATACCTTCTGCTTTAACTTTTGCAACAGATTCAAATTCTTTTTCACCGTGAGTATAGATACGGTCTTGACCTTCAGCTTTTGGAGCTTCACGTAATTCTTTTAAGAATTGAGAGAAGTGAGCTTTGATAGCAGCTGGGTCACCGAAAGCAGCTGGGTCGATAGCCATGAAACCATGACAGATGTTAGAACGACCACCAACCATACATTTGTTGGAAGTGCCACCTTGAGACAAGATGGAGGAGAATAACTCAGCGATCATGCCGTTACCGTAACCTTTGTGGCCGCCAAGAACTTCTGTAGCACCACCTAAAGGAAGGATACCGCCACCTTCATGACGAGAGATATTGCCAAGAACTTCTGCTGCATCTGTAGAAGGAACGCCGTCTTTGTTTACAGCCCAGCCATCTGGAGTAGCTTTAGCCATTTTGTTGTACATTTCCAATTTACCACGAGTTACTACTGTAGTGGAGCAATCGAAGAAGAAATCTACAGGATCAGCAGGTACTGTCCAAGCGATTGGGTTGGAACCAAGCATAGCTTGACGAGCATATGTAGGAACCATGATTGCTTCGGAGTTTGTACAAGAGAAGCCGATTAAACCTTGGTCGGAAGCCATTTTTGCGTAGTAGCCAGCGATACCGTAGTGGTTGGAGTTACGCACAGATACGATACCAACGCCAGTTTTTTTAGCTTTTTCGATAGCCATTTCCATAGCTTGGTAGCCTAGTACTTGGCCCATGCCGTCGTTACCTTCGATAACAGCGGATACTGGAGTTTCATGTACAATTTCTGGTTTTGCATCGATTTTAATCAAGCCATTTTCGATACCTTTATGGTAACGAACCATACGTTGCATACCATGGCTTTGAATACCGAATAAGTCGGAAGTCAAAAGCACGTCTTGGATGATGTCTGCTTCTTTTTCGGAGAAACCGAATTTTTGGAATGCGTCCATGCAAAGTTTTTTTAGTGTTTCATAAGGGAATAGCACTGTGTTTTTTGCTTCTGCCATTGTTAAAACCTCTTTTCAGAAAAAATGTACTAGATATAGCCACTCCATATCCATCGCATAAGGAGTTCTATACCTCTCAAATGACACTGTCAGTATAGCATAGAATATAGAAATATTGAATAGTTTTACATAATGAAATACATTACTTAATATGCATAACTATATATAGGGAAGGGTGATTAAATTATAAAAAAGTGGTGAAACTGTAGAAAATATCTAAAAATTAATCATTATGCATTTATGTAATGCATGCATAGCATTTTTGGAAAATAAGGTGAATTTTTGATTGCTTATTATAAAAATTGACCCATAAAGAATACAGATAAGTACCGAAATCTATCGATATTATTGGCACATTTAAAGAGTATATATTCAAAAAAGTGATAACAGATGAAAAACAAATTTATAAAAGTTATAACAAATGAATTGATATACAAATAAGCCTTAACATTTATTCAATATATTGTCTCATAGAAATGTAGAGATACATTGGCGGAGTAGACAAAAAAGTATATGATAGACATAGAAGAGGTAGTTCTAAATAGAGAGGATGGTGTGTGTATGGCAGAACATAATAGTGTATGTCCCTACGATTGCCCCGACGCTTGTGGGCTTATCGTTAGGGTAGAAAATAATAAAGTCATCAGTGTGAGAGGGAATAAAAAGCATGCTTTTACAAGGGGCACATTGTGTCCCAAAATGGCACACTATGAGCGAACGATCCACTCGCCAGAGCGGTTGACGACGCCGTTGAAGCGGGTTGGCAAAAAAGGCATTGGTCCTAGTGAGTTCGTGCCGATTTCTTGGGACGAAGCTCTTGATGCTGTGGCTCAAAATTTTAAGAAAACTCTTGCCAATTATGGTGGAGAAAGCATCCTGCGGTATTCCTTTGCAGGTACCATGGGAAATGTACAAGGTGCAGCAGGAGACTATTTTTTCCGCTGTCTTGGCGCTACTGATCAAGATGGCGGCATTTGTGCGACTGCTAAACAGGCGGCTTTCAAATCTGTATACGGTTCCACAATCGCTATGAAGCCGCAAGAAGCGCAGCACAGTGATTTTATTATCCTTTGGGGCATCAATGCGACGGCTACCAATGTCCACATATTGCACGACATTAATAAGGCAAAGAAAAATGGAGCCCAAGTTTGGATTATAGATACTCATAAAACTTATACTTTTGACCAAGCTCATCATCACATGTACGTAAAACCAGGTACAGATGGGGCCTTAGCATTAGGCTTGATGCATATTATCCATCGAGAAAGTCTTCATGATAGAGCTTTTATTGATCAATATGTACAAGGTTACGACGAATTAGTGGAGCAAGTCTTACCTCAATTTCCACCGGAACGAGTGGCTCATATTTGTGGCGTTCCTGTTGAGCAGCTGAGAGAATTGGCAATTGCTTACGGTACAGCGAAGGCGCCTTTTATTCGTCTTGGCAGTGGATTGTCGCGATATGGTAATGGGTCGATGAACTGTAGATGTATTAATAGCTTGCCTGCTGTTGTAGGGGCTTGGCAACATCTCGGTGGAGGACTCCAATCGAGTGCTAGAACAGGAGAGTTTATTCATAAAGAACATATGCAAAATCCTGACAATCCTGTACCGGCGCCGCGTGTGATGCCTATGATTTTATTGGGGGATCTTTTAACGAATCCTAATGCATTATATGAACATGGATTAGAAACGGCTCCTAATGCAACGCCTATCCACAGTATCTATATTTATTCCACCAATCCTGCCATTACAGCACCTAACCAAAATTTAGTACGTCAAGGGTTGATGCGAGATGATCTCTTTGTTACAGTCCATGAACGCTTCTTTACGGACACTTGTAACTACGCCGATATTATTTTGCCCGCTACTTCGTCGGTAGAGCATAATGATATATATAATCCTTATGGACATTATTCGCTAGGCGTTGCTTATCAGCTCATAGATCCTATAGGGGAATCGAAATCGAATTGGCATGTTATAGCCGCTTTGGCTGAAAGAATGGGTTTAGATGATCCATTTTTTAAGATGTCAGAAGTAGACCATATTCAGGCTATCGTCAAGGATGCTCCAGGACTTTCAAAAGAGGAAGAGGACCTATTGCTAGCAGGGGAACCAGTAGAAATTAGATTGCCAGAGAATCATAAATTGGAATTTAAAACGCCGTCTGGGAAAATCGAAATTTTCAATCCAAGAGAGCGCATCCCTTTAATTAACTATCTAGAACCTTATGGTGATGATGCGCCGTTCTGGCTCATTAATGGCAATGATATTCGCATATTAGATTCTAGTTTTTGTGAACTGGAATATGATGATCCAGAACCGATGAAATTGCAAATCAATCCGTTAGATGCAGACCAATGCGGCATCAATGATGGCGATTTAGTAGAAATTTATAATGAGCGAGGCACAGTTCAAATTAGAGCTTATAGAGATGAAGCGGTTCGGCGTGGAACTATAGTCTCCCTCGGTTTGTGGTGGCAACGGCAAAGTAGCGATCCTCATGTGGCTATCAACGCCCTCACTGCGAGCCGTCCTACTGATGAAGGATGGGGCAGTACGTTCTATGATGTGCAAGTCCATATTCGACGACTATAACTAGAGATAAATGTATATAATCATATAATTTTATAGAATAGATAGAGAGATAAAATATTAAAAAGTTTCGATATTTTATCTCTCTTTTAGTTGTACCTTATGTCTATATTAGTTATAATATAAAATATTGTGTCTTAACTATATTAATAATAAAGGGGGATAACCTTATGGATGGACATCAAAATCTATCTAAGCGTGCGTATTTAGCGATAGGTATGATGTTGTTTGCCCTGTTCTTTGGTGCAGGGAATCTTATTTTCCCAGCTGCATTAGGTCAACAAGCAGGCTCTAATGTGGGATGGGCTTTAGCTGGTTTTGTTATTACTGGTGTAGGATTACCGTTATTAGGCGTTATGGCGATGGGCTATTCTGGTACGAAAGACGTCGAAGAATTAGCTGGTCGAGTGCATCCTATTTACGGTCTTATTTATACAGTGGCATTATATTTGAGTATTGGTCCTATGTTTGCCACACCTCGTACAGGGACAGTAGCTTATGAAATTGCTATTAAGCCTTTTACTGATGGTGTTGTTATGGATCTACAACCGCTCTTTTTAGTGATTTTTTTTGGTATTTCACTGTGGCTCTCTATTAGTCCTCACAAACTGGTAAATCGCATTGGCAATGTTTTAACACCAGCCTTGTTATTAGTCATTTTATTGTTAATTGTGAAGTCTTTTATTACACCTCTTGGTGGATATGCGGCGCCACAAGAAACATATGCTACGCCGAGTGCGGCAATGCTTCAGGGATTTCTTGATGGCTATAATACGATGGATGCATTGGCTTCAGTAGTATTTGCTATTTTGGTTATTGACTTCGTTCGCCTCAGTGGTGCCACATCTCGTGCAGTTGTAACGAAAACTGTTATGGAAGTTGGCGCTATTGCAGTCGCACTTCTTGGTATTGTATATGTGTTTATTGCCAATATTGGTGCTACTAGTGTAGAGCGTTTTGGTTTGTTTGATACAGGTGCTCCTGTACTGACTGCTAGTGCAGAATATCTCTTTGGAGCTGCAGGTCAAGTAATTTTGGCTGTTATTGTATTGCTAGCATGTTTGAGTACAAGCATCGGTCTTATTACATCTTGTAGTACGTATTTCCATAAACTCTATAGCAAAATTAGTTACAAAGGATATGTGGTGATTTTCTCATTAGCAGCCTTTGGTGTTGCTATGTTTGGTTTAAAAACGATTATTAGTGCTGCAATTCCAGTATTGATGCTCTTGTATCCATTAACAATTGTTATCATTTTATTGGCTTTGAGCGATTCCTTATTTGGCGGTCATCGTGCTGTGTACGCTTGGACTATTGCATTCACTATGATTTCTGCATTAATGAGCGGTTTAGAAGCAGCTGGTTTGGAACCGACATTCTTGGAAACTCTTTTTGTTCGCTATATTCCGTTCCAAATGATTGGTATGGGTTGGGTAAGCTTTGCCATTCTTGGTTTTATTGTAGGCTTAATTCATAAAAGTCTCGTAAGAACTTCTAAAAATTAATCATAACAGTATAACTGTGAAAGTCGTCACCTTGTGATTACGAGGTGACGGCTTTTTTATATTCTTTGTTAAGTTGAAAGGAGTTTGCTAATGTGGCATATATCATCTAGTCTATCATGGTATATAATAGAATAGACATGAAGTGAAAGGCGGAGGATTATGGAAATAATTAATGATAGAGAAATAAATAACGACACCATTGTAAAAGGAGGGCTCTATCGTCACTTTAAAGGAATGTACTATTATGTATTAGACGTAGCCACTCATTCTGAAACGGGAGAACAACTTGTTGTATATCAAAAACTATATGATAACCGCGATATGTATGTACGGCCTTTAGTGATGTTTTTGAGCGATGTAGATCGAGAGAAATACCCTGATGTGAAGCAGGTGAAGCGATTTCAATTGATGTCAGGACGAGATGCGGGGTGAGTGAGATAGGCTGTGTAATTGCTCACCATATTGTTATCTAGTGCAGTACATGGTATATCGTTATATAGTGCAGTAGATGGTGTCATAGATTGTATAAGGAGGTCTTGTGGAACAGAAATTTTTCTTTTTTGATATAGATAATACCTTAGCTGTTTGGCCTGATGGTATAATTCCAGATAGTGCGCAATACTGTTTAGAAGAGTTAAAAAAGCAAGGCCATCGATTGGCGTTAGCGACGGGGCGCATTCAAGTGGATGCAAAGCGCTTTGCTGATCGAGCAGGACTTGTGGACTTTGTTGCTGATGGCGGTTATAGCGTGACCATTGATAACGAATTGAAAGTGATGAACGGTATGGACCGAGCTATGTGTATCCAATATTTAGAACATTTAGAGACAAATGGCATACCGTGGGCTGTAACTGATAAAAATCACTTAGGTCGAATTACGCCGTACGAAGAAATTTTAGAATGGCATCCTGACTGGGACGTATTTAAAACGACGGTAGATAAGAATTTTGACTTTCACGAAGTAGAAGATTTCTATAAAATGTATGTATTTTTCAAAAATGAAGAGGAAGAGCGACGGCTCGGACATATGACGGAAGATTTGATTCGGTACGGTGATGGATGCATCCTTTATGAACCGATGGATAAGGCACGGGGCATTTATGATATGATTGAACATTTCCAGATGAATCCGAGCCAAGTCGTTGTTTTCGGCGATGGGTACAATGATTTGTCTATGTTCAAACCAGAATGGCTTAGCATTGCTATGGGGAATGCTCGTGATGAACTGAAGGCAAAAGCCGATTATATAACCACTGATTGTGACAAAGACGGGATCTATAATGCTTGCAAATACTTTGGATGGGTGTAAGGTGGTCGCACTGTATGATTAAGGTAGCAGTTTTACATTCCTTTGAGAAAACTGGTGCATATGGCGTGGCTTAACAAGTGCATAAAAGGGCTTGTGAAATTAGCATAGATGCTATTCATTGCGTTATTGACATAATAATGATAACAATAATACAATGGTGAAGAATCTAGCTATTGCCTGTGTGTAAGGCTATATAGTGTGTTAAATAGGGAGGCGCTATGAGAATAGGGTTTAAATTGACGGCTATTGCCATGCTAATGGTAACCGTTGTTGTTACAGCCGGTTGTGGCCGTTTTGACAAGGTGAAATATCTCTTCGAGTCCTTTTATTACAAAGGAACGACATACGCTGATAATCCTACGGATGGGGCTATTACATTTACTTTAGATGGTAAGTCTTATACTCTAGCTGCTCATAGTATGGAAACGCTTGATCTTGATCCAGGAGAACATGTGTTGGTGACGCCGAGCGGGGAAGAGCGACGCTTTCAGGTGACAGACCATGATATGAAATCGATTTTGAATCCAACGGAATCGGTGTATGCTATTTGGTATGTTCAATACGGTGAAGGGACCGTTAAAAATATCCGCTATGGAGAAGTAACGACATCTATTGGTAACGATGTATATACTGGTCCTATGAAGACGCATTCGGAAGTGTATATTCAAAGACAAGGGAATTATCCATTTAGATTCGGCTTAGATGAAGCATTCCCTGATGTTGTTTATGTCAATGAAGATGACCCTAATGAACGAGGTAATCCAGACGCCTTAATATTTGGCAAAATTTATAGAGCCGCAGATTTCAAAGCTGCCTACCCGGCTTTACATAAAGAATATATGGGTGAATAATGCGTTGTGTGTTGTTGAAGGAGAAAGTTATGAAAAAACAAATCTTATCTCGTCTATTATTATCTGGTTTATTAGCTACAACTTTATTCGTTGTGGCTGGTTGTGGTGAAACGCCAGAAGAAAAACAAGCAAAACTTGAGCAAGCCGTGCAAGAAGTGGCGCAACAAGAAGAGAAAGCTAAAATAGCGTTAGCCGATAAACTATCTAAAGCTGATACTTGGACTAAAGCTATTAGTAAATTAAAAGAAAAAGGTGAACTTAAATCGGCACCTGTACAAATTTCAGGTACTATAAACTATTTGGGTAGGAATAAGTCCTTAGAAGTAGATGTTGTGAAACCAGGAACGACAGAATTGTTACGGTATCGTTATGATTTAAATAATGATACTTGGGGCGATGGTGAACCAGTACAAGTTATAGGGGATGGAAAAAAACAAATTGCTCAAACCTTCTATCCTATTGATAATTTAAATGTGGATATGATAATCACTGTTCTTAATAAATTTAAACAAGAAGGGGAAACAAACCCAGCTATTAAAGAGTCCTATCGTGGTTATTTCGATAAAGCTAAGATGGGGTGGGATCCGAATCAAGGGGTGCATTACGAAGTAGCGCAAGAGGGCACAGGTCGCGTTACTTTTATTGATGATACATCTATTGACGCTGTCTATGACGAAGCAGGTAATCTTGTGAAATTGAGAGTGAAAGCGAAAGGCTCTCAAAGCATCCAAACTCTTATGTAATGGACCTGACAAAGGGCATAAAAAATTCTTGCAAAATATGATATAATAAAAAAGAGCCGCTCATGGTTTGAGCGGCTCTTCTTTATTGAACTAGGACATGACAGATGACTCGCCTTTGTGAAGGTGGTCATAGTATCTATCATGCCTTATTGTATATAAAATTGTATGACGAGGTGTACCATGAATATAAAAAAAATAACTTGTTTAGTCATTGCTGGCTGTGCGTTAGTAGGTGTAGGTGCACTTGGTTTTAATAAGGCAGAGCAAGTGCCTCCAACGGTACAAAACACAACATCAACAACGGCGACGAAAATGCCTAATTTTACAAATGCTCCTATTGTTGATGAGTATGCTGTATTACATACGAATTATGGTCAAATCAAAATTCGTTTATACGGTTCCAAAACGCCTATTACAGTAAAAAACTTTGATCATTTAGCGAAAGAAGGCTATTACGATGGTGTTACATTTCATCGCGTTATCGATGGTTTCATGATTCAAGGTGGCGACCCTAGTGGTACGGGTGCAGGTGGACCAGGTTATGAAATTCCTGATGAATTCGCCAAAGATTTAACATTTAATCGTATGGGTATTGTAGCGATGGCGAATCGCGGCCCAAATACAGGGGGCTCTCAGTTCTTCATTACGCTTGGCCCTACGCCACATTTAGATAATAAACATACTATTTTCGGTGTCGTTGTACAAGGTATGGACGTAGTAGAGAAAATTGGTAAAGTGAAAACAGATAATCGAGATAAACCGGTTGAACCAGTAATTATCAACTCTATTTCTATTGAGCCGATTACAGATGACGCTACGAAATAATCGTCCCTATTAGATGATCACAATGAGTACAAAGGAAACAGTGTATTACACATATATATTGAAATGCGCCGATGAAACCTTGTATTGTGGGTGGACTAACGATTTAGATCACCGCCTAGATGCCCATAATGGTGTCGTCAAAGGAGGCGCTAAATATACGCGAGGTCGTCGCCCTGTTACGTTGGTATATTATGAAAGCTTTCATCAAAAACAAGAGGCGCAAGCTCGGGAACATGCCATCAAAGGTCTTACAAAAGCTAATAAATTAAAGCTCATTAAAGGGCCTAATAATCCTGTAACTGTAGAGTCCGTATAAGGCAATGATTTATTCAAAATAAAGTAGCTATATGATATAATATAGTGATATTGTTACGTACCATGGAGGGTGATGTATGAAACGGGTTCTAGTGTCCGTTAAAAGTGTGCAACGAGATGTTGATGGCAAGGATACTGTTGTAGAATTAATCTCTCCAGGAACTTGGCATGAAAAAAACGGCACCCAATATATACGCTATGAAGAGTCTAGTGTGACAGGGATGGAAGGGGTTAAAACGACCATCAAAATTCAAGAAGACTCTATTGTATTACTACGAACAGGAACTGTTAATATGAGACACCAATATGTTCGTGGTGAAGAGCGTGAGTCCGTTTATGAAACACCGTTTGGGGAATTCCTTATGGTTGTAAAAACTCATGAATTGACAGTAGGTGTTCAAGAAGGCGTTGGACACGTTCATTTAGGTTATGACATCTCCATTGAAGGAGATTGGCAATTTTATAATCAGTTAGATATACATGTGCAGGAGGATGCAGAAGATGGACATGAAGGAAATCCTGAAAGCGGGGATTGAACAAGCATTACAAGAAACGATTAATAGCGGCGCATTGCCTGCTGGGGAATATCCTGACATCGTTCTCGAAGTGCCACCGCAAAAAGAATTCGGCGATTTTTCAACAAATATTGCTATGCAGTCTGCTCGCGTAGCACGTCAAAATCCTCGCGCTATTGCAGATGCTTTGGTGAATCACATGAATTTCGATTGGTTAGAACGGGCAGAAGTAGCCGGAGCAGGTTTTATCAATTTCTTCTTGAAATCTGATATGGTTTATGACACGTTGAAAGCCATACTACAAGCTGGCGATGCTTATGGCAAAGCCGAACTTCGTCCACAAGATACGATCCAAGTGGAATATGTGAGTGCTAATCCAACCGGTCCTCTTCACGTAGGTCACGGTCGCGGTGCTGCTTACGGCAGTGCGTTAGTGAATTTGTTGCGCGCTGCAGGTTTTAATGTACAATCGGAATATTATATTAATGATGCAGGCAATCAAATCGATAATATGGCGTTGTCTATTGAGTATCGTTTTCAAGAATTGCAAGGGACGCCATTAGTATTCCCACCGAAACGCAATGATGATGGGACGATGCCTGAATTTGAGGTGCCAGAAGGGGCCTTAGTGTTCCCTGAAAATGGGTACCGCGGTGTAGACATTATTGAAACGGCGAAGGCCATCGTTGCAGAAGTCGGCAATGATACGTTACTGGCTATGCCAGAAGTGGAGCGTATCGCTCTCTTTAAAGAAGCTGGTTTGAAAGAAAAGTTAGCTCGCTTAGAAGAAACCTTGCGCAATTTCCGCGTAACTTTTGACAATTGGTTCTCCGAACGGACTGTACACGAAACAGACGAAATTAAATATGCCGTAGATGAGTTGAAAAACCTTGGTGCTGTTTATGAACAAGACGGTGCATTGTGGTTGAAATCCACAGATTACGGTGATGATAAAGACCGTGTTGTCATTCGTGATAACGGCGTTCCTACTTATTTAGCCGCTGATATTGCGTATCATCGGAATAAATATGAACGAGGCTTTAAAGAAATGATCGATATTTGGGGGGCTGATCACCACGGTTATGTATGTCGTGTGAAAGCAGCTATGGCGGCTTTCGGCTTTGATCCAGATAAATTGTCGATTTTGTTGCTACAAATGGTAGCCTTGTTCCGCGATGGGGAACTCGTTAAACTATCGAAACGAAGTGGTGACACATTAACATTAGATGAACTCATCGAAGAAGTAGGTGTTGATGCATCTCGTTACTTCTTCTTAATGCGTTCTCTTGATAGTCAACTCGATTTTGATATTAACTTAGCTAAATCACGAAGTAATGAAAACCCTGTGTATTATATTCAATATGCACATGCCCGCATTCATAGCATTTACAATCAAGTGCGAGAAGCGAACATTGATATTGGTGATGTTAGCAATGCTGATTTCACTACACTCACTAGTGAAATGGAATTAGAATTGATTAAGAAGTTAGCTGAATATCCTGAAGAAGTATTGCAAGCTGCAGAACATAGAGCGCCGCATCGCATTGCTCGTTACCTCTATGATTTAGCAGGTATGTTCCATTCTTTCTACCGTCAAGGTCGAATTATGGGCGTAGAACCAGCATTGCAGCAAGCTCGATTGGGTTTAGTTAGCGCTATCGCTCTTGTCCTTCGTCAAGGGCTTGGTATTTTAGGTATTTCCGCTCCGGAAAAAATGTAATAGATGGGAGGCATCATGGCAACTAAGTATATTTTTGTAACAGGTGGCGTTGTTTCTTCTCTTGGTAAAGGGATTACGGCAGCATCGTTAGGCCGTTTGTTGAAAAACCGTGGTTTTAATGTAACAATTCAAAAATTTGACCCATATATTAACATTGACCCAGGTACGATGAGCCCTTATCAACATGGGGAAGTATTCGTAACCGACGATGGTGCTGAAACAGACCTCGATTTAGGTCACTATGAGCGCTTCATCGACATTAATTTGAGCAAACGTTCTAATATTACAGCAGGTAAAGTGTATTGGTCTGTTATTAATAAAGAACGTAAAGGTGATTACTTAGGGAGTACTGTTCAAGTTATTCCTCACATTACGAATGAAATCAAAGAAAATGTATATCGCGTAGGTAAAGAGGATAACGCAGATGTAGTCATTACTGAAATCGGCGGTACCGTTGGTGATATTGAAAGCTTGCCTTTTATGGAAGCTATCCGCCAAGTGAAAAAAGAAGTAGGTCGCAACGACGTACTTTACATTCACGTAACATTGGTGCCATATATTAATGCTGCAGGGGAATTGAAAACGAAACCGACCCAACATAGCGTAAAAGAATTGCGTAGTATCGGTATTCAGCCAGATATCCTCGTATGTCGCAGTGAAAAACATATTTCCGATGAAATGAAAGAAAAATTAGCCTTATTCTGTGACGTAGAACCAGATGCGGTTATTGAAAATCAAACTTGCGACTCTATCTATGAAGTGCCATTGATGATGCAAGAGCAAGGTCTTGATGACATTGTGATTCGCAAATTGGAATTAGAAAACCGTCCATGCAATATGGAAGCGTGGAAAGAGATGGTTAATAAAATCTTAAATCCTACACAAGAAATTACAGTAGCTATCGTTGGTAAATACGTAGCATTGCACGATGCTTACTTATCTGTTGTAGAAGCATTGGGGCATGCCGGTATTGAACGAGGTACAAAAGTGAATATTCGCTGGATTGATTCTGAAGAATTAGATGATATATCTGTTAACCCCGCAGAGGTATTTGCTGGCGTAGAAGGTATCGTTGTACCAGGCGGCTTTGGTAGTCGTGGAGTAGAAGGTAAAATCCGTACTATTCAATACGCTCGTGAAAACAATATTCCTTACCTTGGCTTGTGTTTAGGTATGCAATCTGCTGTTATGGAATTTGCCCGCAATGTATGCGGGTTAGAAGGCGCTACATCTAGCGAATTCGATGAAAATGCACGTTATAAAGTCATCGATTTAATGTTAGATCAAGTAGATGTAGATAAAAAAGGCGGTACTATGCGCTTAGGTATCTATCCATGTAAAGTGGAGGCAGGTACTAAAACCCATGAAGCTTATGGGGAAGACCTTATTTACGAACGTCACCGTCACCGTTACGAATTCAATAATGAATACCGTCAACAATTGACAGATGCAGGTCTCGTTATTTCTGGTACATCTCCAGATGGTCGTCTTGTAGAATCTATTGAAATCAAAGATCATCCATTCTTTGTAGGTACACAAGCCCATCCAGAACTTAAATCTCGCCCAAACAATGCGCACCCATTATTCCGTGGCTTTGTAGGCGCTGTATTAGATTTAAAAGCATAAACACATAAGCAAGACTAAAAAGGAGTCCCTAAGGGACTCCTTTTTCTTAGTTGAATTAACTTATCGAAAATTTTCGGAAAAATATATCGAGAAATTTAAAAATAATGCTTGCAATTCAGAATGATTCGTGATAATATATAGACAAAGATGAATATAGAAAGCGATGTAAGTACATCAACATTAGTAATACGATAGTATATAAGTTGAGACAAGGAGGACATAATGTCTATTATTGGTCAAAAACTTCCTGAGTTTACATTAGACGCTTTTAGAAAACCTGACCTAGTTAAGGTTAGTACTGCAGATGTATTGGGTAAATGGTCTGTCTTTGTATTTTATCCAGCAGATTTCACATTTGTGTGCCCAACAGAATTAGAAGATGTACAAGACTCTTATGCAGAATTGAAAGAATTAGGTGTAGAAGTATATTCCGTATCGACTGACTCCGAATTCGTTCACAAAGCATGGTCTGATGCATCTCCTAGCATCAATAAAATCGAGTACTTCATGTTAGCTGATAAAAAACATGAATTGTCTGATTTCTTTGATGTATTCGATCCAGAATCTGCTATGGCCTATCGAGGCACGTTCGTAGTCGATCCGGAAGGTATCGTACGAACTGCAGAAATCCATGATATGGGGATTGGCCGTTCCGCAGAAGAGTTAGTTCGCAAAGTACAAGCAGCACAATTTGTTGCTAAACATGGTGACCAAGTATGTCCAGCACGTTGGAAACCAGGTAAAGATGCGATGAAACCGACTTTAGATATGGTAGGTAAAATTTAATTACCTACAACACCTCCTCAAATGACATAAACGGGCACAGGTCGTACCCGACGACACTGGTAAGTCCCATTACACGGTGAAACCCTCTCCAATTCACCGGAGTAAACCTCATATAACAAACTACAAACTATACGCAAAAAGGCCAGCCGCGAGGCTGGTCTTTTTGTATGCATTTAAACTTGCATTTTCGTAAGGCATATTTTATAATGTAATTAATTCCTATCGTCGTACAAGGTTATAAAAGGAGGGACACATGAGAATTTCCACAAAAGGGAGATATGCATTGATGGTTCTCATAGATTTGGCTGAACAAGGCAAAGAGAAACCTGTATCCCTACGATCCGTGGCAGAACGACAACATATATCAGAAAAATATTTAGAAGGTATTGTAGCTCGCTTAGTAGCAGCTAAATTAGTAGATAGTATTCGCGGTAAATACGGCGGCTATCGTTTAGCAAAAGATCCAAAAGACTATAGTATTATTGAAATTTTGCTGGCCACAGAAGAATCGATGGCTATTATTTCTACCCTTGATGAAGGTGTTTCTACAGATGCCGTCATTAATGAGCGGACCGTTGGCTTTTGGGCGGGTTTGCAAAACTACATTCATGATTACTTAGGTGGCGTTTCTTTACAAGATGTCATTGACGGTACTTATGCAAAATTAGATGCTAAATACGATAATTGGGATGGATCAATCTAATAGACACTGTGTCTAGTGATAACAGAAGGAGTGAACATTATGTCTAACATCGCAAAATCTTTTATTGAATTAATCGGTAAAACACCTTTGTTGGCAGCTACTCGCTTTGGTGAAAGTCAAGGTGCAGAGGCTAATATTTTAGCTAAATTAGAATACTTTAATCCTGGCGGTTCTGTAAAAGACCGTATCGCTGCAGCTATCATTCAAGCAGCTGTTGAATCTGGTCAATTACAACCAGGAGGTACTATTGTAGAAGCTACCTCTGGCAACACTGGTATTGGTTTATCTGCCGTAGGTGCTGCATTAGGCTATAAGGTTGTTATCGTAATGCCTGAAACGATGTCTATTGAACGTCGTAAATTGATGCTCGGCTACGGTGCTCAATTAGTGTTAACTGATGGTGCATTAGGAATGAAAGGGGCTATTGCGAAAGCGAAAGAAATCGTGACGGCTACAGCTGGAGCTATTGAAGCGGGACAATTTGTAAATCAAGCGAACCCAGCGATTCATTATAAAACAACAGGCCCAGAAATCTGGCAAGACACTGATGGTACAGTAGATATTTTAGTATCTGGAGTAGGTACTGGTGGTACATTGACTGGTACAGGTACATATTTAAAAGAACAAAATCCAGATGTAAAAGTGGTGGCTGTAGAGCCAGCTGATTCTCCTGTATTGTCTAAGGGCAAACCAGGGCCGCATAAAATTCAAGGTATCGGTGCTGGCTTTGTGCCAGATACATTGAATACAGATGTGTACGATGAAATTATCCAAGTTACTAATGATGATGCGTTCAAAACATCTCAACAATTTGGTCGTACAGAAGGTGTATTAGTAGGTATTTCTGCTGGTGCAGCTCTTTGGGCTGCTGCAGAATTAGCAAAACGCCCTGAAAATAAAGGTAAAAATATTGTCGTAATCTTACCGGATACAGGTGAACGTTACTTATCTACTGCCTTATTCCCAGAAGCATAGACTACATTATAAATGGAATGTCTCGATCGATTTATTAGATGACTTGTCATGATATGAGTGATGAAAGACCTATAGTTTTGGCTATAGGTCTTTTTTCTTTGTCTTTTAAAAATACAGATATTTATTGATTTTTCTTAGAGTTTAAGTCTTGCTAAAATAAAAAGTCAAAAAAAGACTAAAAAAATATTTGACTTTTTGACCTTATGGTTGTATGATAAATACATAAATTAAAGTCAAAAGGTCAAAAGAGAGGTAATATATATGAAAAATAATAACTTTGGTAATGAATTTGCAAGTATGAATGATTTATTTAATCACTTAATGGGTAATATGGGTGGTTATTCTACAGAACGACGATTGTATAAAATTAATGGTCGTGAAGTAACACCAGAAGAATTTGCCTACTACCGTCAAACTGGTCAATTGCCTAATGGTGAAGATTTACAAGGTCACAAACAAGGTGCTATGAAACAAGATGGCATTTTAGCAAAATTAGGTACAAACTTAACAGAACAAGCTCGTAATGGGAAATTAGATCCTGTTATTGGTAGAAATAAAGAAATCCAAGAGACGGCAGAGATTTTAGCGCGTCGTACGAAAAACAATCCAGTTTTAGTCGGTGATGCCGGTGTTGGTAAAACAGCTGTTGTAGAAGGCTTAGCACAAGCTATTGTCAATGGCGATGTGCCAGCGGCTATTAAAAATAAAGAAATTATTTCTATTGATATTTCTGGTTTAGAAGCAGGCACTCAATATCGAGGTTCTTTTGAAGAAAATATTCAAAACCTAATTAAAGAAGTCAAAGCAGCCGGTAATATTATATTGTTCTTTGATGAAATTCATCAAATCTTAGGTGCTGGGTCTACTGGTGATGGTCAAGGCTCTAAAGGGTTGGCAGATATTTTGAAACCTGCATTGTCTCGTGGTGAATTAACTGTCATCGGTGCTACTACACAAGATGAATATCGCAATACAATTATGAAAAATGCTGCTTTAGCGCGTCGTTTTAATGAAGTCAAAGTCAATGCGCCATCCCCAGAAGATACTTTCAAAATTTTACAAGGTCTTCGTCCATTATATGAGGCTCATCACAATATTGAATTGCCAGATAGCGTATTGAAAGCGGCTGTTGATTATTCTGTACAATATATTCCGCAACGGAGCTTACCAGATAAAGCCATTGATTTAATCGATGTAACAGCCGCTCACTTGGCATCACAACATCCAGTGACTGATATTAAAACGTTAGAAGCAGAAATGACAGCGGCAAAAGAGAAACAAGAAGAATATGCTCGCAAAGAAGATTACGAATCTGCTATTAACGAAAAAATGCGCATTCAGAAATTACAAGAAGAAATCGATAACCATACGGAAAACCAAAAAGTTGTCGCTTCTGTTAATGATGTAGCAGAGTCGGTAGAACGGATGACAGGTATTCCTGTATCTCAAATGGGAGCATCTGATATTGAACGATTAAAAGGCATGAAAGAACGCTTAGAGGCACATGTGATTGGTCAAGATAAAGCAGTAGAAGCTGTATCGAGAGCCATTCGTCGTAATCGGGCAGGCTTTGATGAAGGCAATCGCCCAATTGGTAGTTTCCTATTTGTAGGACCTACTGGGGTGGGTAAAACTGAATTGGCAAAACAATTGGCCTTCGATATGTTTGGTACAAAAGATGCTATCATTCGTTTAGATATGTCTGAATACAGTGATCGTACAGCGGTATCTAAATTGATTGGCGCTACTGCAGGGTATATAGGGTATGATGATAACTCCAATACCTTGACAGAGCGTGTTCGTCGCAATCCGTATTCTATTGTTTTATTCGATGAAATCGAAAAAGCAGACCCACAAGTCATTACTTTGTTGCTCCAAGTTTTGGATGACGGTCATTTAACAGACGGCCAAGGAAATACGGTAAACTTTAAAAATACAGTCATTATCGCCACATCGAATGCAGGTTTTGGTTATGGCTCTAGTAGCGATGATGATAGCGAAGCTGATATTATGAAACGCATTGCACCATATTTCCGCCCAGAATTCTTGAACCGATTTAATGGGGTTATTGAGTTTAATCATTTAACTAAAGACGATTTAAAACAAATCGTAGACTTAATGATCAATCAAGTAAACGTTACATTGGCGAAAAAAGGTATTACATTAGATGTTACAGAAGCAGCGAAAGAATTATTAATGGAACAAGGTTACGACAAAGACATGGGTGCTCGTCCGTTGCGTCGCGTTATGGAAACAGAAATTCGTGATAATGTAACAGACTTCTATTTAGATCACCTTGATGTGAAACAATTAGTAGCAGATGTAGAAGATGGGCATATTGTTATTAAAGAAACTATAGATCGTGCAGATGCAGTAGCTGATACTGATAAAGAAACAGAAACAGATGCAACTGATAAATAATCTAGTTGTAAAAGGAATAACAACTCATATATAAGCATATGTTAAAACAATAGTAGAATATAATAAAAAGGACCATAATAGAATGTAGGCTTACATTCTATTATGGTCCTTTCTTTATTAGTGGCCTTTATCTAGGTCTCCGTGGTTAAAGGTGGTTTCTACATACTTAGGAGTATTTAATTATTGATTATACTTTCTTTTTTGCCACTGCTAAAATGAGGCATGCCAAGATGGCACCAATTGCAATAGATGCGAGGTATAATAGTGGATTACCGATAGTTGGTACTACGAAGATACCGCCATGTGGTGCACGCAATGTGCATTCAAAGAACATGGACAATGCACCGGCTGTACCAGCACCGATAATACAAGCTGGTAATACGCGAATTGGATCAGCTGCAGCAAATGGGATAGCGCCTTCTGTAATAAAGGACAATCCCATAATATAGTTAGTTACGCCAGATTTGCGTTCTGCTTCTGTGAAACGGCTAGGGAAGAATGTAGTACAAAGGGCGATTGCCAAAGGTGGCACCATGCCGCCAGCCATAACGGCTGCCATAATACCATATTCACCAGTAGCAAGAGCACCTGTGCCGATAACATAGGCTGCTTTGTTCACAGGGCCGCCCATGTCAACAGACATCATGGCGCCGAAAATAAGGCCTAATAATACGCGGCTTGTTGTGCCCATCGTTTGTAAGGATGTCATGAGCCATTCGTTTAAGGCAGATACAGGTGGGTTGATGATGAATGTAATGGCGATGCCGATGAATAATACACCGAGAACTGGATAGAAGAGGACTGGTTTAGTACCTTCTAATGACTCAGGTAAGCCAGAAACCAGCTTCTTCACAAGTAATACTAGGTAACCAGCTGCGAAACCAGCAATTAAAGCACCTAAGAAGCCAGAACCCCCTTGGTTAGCCAATAAACCGCCTACGAAACCAGCTGCAAGGCCAGGGCGATCAGCAATACTCATAGCAATATAGCCAGCCAATACAGGTAACATAAATCCGAAGGAAGCGCCCCCAATTTGCATTAAGAAAGCAGACAGCGCTGTGCCAGAACCAAAGTTAGATGGATTTGCAGGATCGAATGTATCGAATAAGAAAGCGAGTGCAATCAAAATACCGCCACCAATAACGAATGGTAACATATGGGATACGCCGTTCATTAAGTGCTTGTAGATTTGACGGCCGAAACTATCTGTTGCATCTGCTCTAGTAGCTGTTTCTTCTTCGGCACTAGCTGTGTAGATTGGCGCTGTGCCAGACATCGCTTGCGTTAATAATTCTTCTGCTTTGTTGATGCCATTAGCTACTTTTGTTTGAATCATTGGCTTGCCGTTAAAGCGTGCCATCTCTACTTGTCGATCGGAAGCGACGATAATTGCTTTAGCATGAGCGATTTCTTCTGTTGTGAGGGCATCTTTCACACCAGAAGCACCATTTTTTTCGACTTTCAAAGAAATGCCTAATTCTTTTGCTTTTCGTTCTAATGATTCTGCAGCCATATAAGTATGAGCAATACCCGTAGGGCAGCCAGTAACAGCTAATACATCGTAATACGGGTGGTCTACAGTAATTGTAGACGTGTTAGTGGCTACTGTACTAGTCTCTGCTACAGCACTAGTATCGTCTGTAGAGGTGCTGTTATCAGTAGTATTGCTAGTAGAAGTGGAACTATTGTTATTTGTAGAGTTTACAATATATCCCTCTACGGACGGATCAAAAGTACCATTTTCTTTTGCGTCGATTAAGGCTAAGAAGGTATCTACATCTTTCGCGGCAATGAGGGCTTCTTTGAAGTCTGTATCAATAATCATCATTGCTAATTGACTGAGCACTTCTACATGTGTATCAGCGGCTCCTTCTGGGGCGGCAATCATGAAGAAAAGGCGAGATGGTTGGCCATCGAGGGCTTCAAACTCGACCCCATTAGGTACGACCATAGCGGCAAGGCCTGCTTCTTTGACACCACTTGATTTAGCATGAGGTGTAGCAATGCCTTCGCCAAGGCCCGTAGAGCCAGATTCTTCACGAGCGAATACGGCTTTAATATATTCGTCTTTGTTAGATAAATTGCCACTAGCCTCCATGAGGTCCCCTAAGATATGAATAGCATCTGCTTTATCTTTTGGTGTTGCGTTGAGTAAAATAGACTGACTTTTTAATAAATCTCTGATTTGCATATGTGTACTCCTTACTGCACATATTTAGAAATAGATAAAACTTGTTATATAATCTTTTGATGGCGCTTTTATTTAATCTTTAGTAATAGCGATTTTATTTAATTATAGACATTTATTTAGAATTTTTATTTAATTTCCTCTAATAGAGCCTCTACTTCTGGTAATGTGGCTAAATTTTCTGAATAAGCCGATGCGGAACCAGTAGCAATGCCCCAGTATAGGGCTTCTTGTAAATCCTTTGTTTTAAGATAACCTGTCATAAATCCAGCTACCATAGAATCTCCGGCACCTACGGAATTAATTAATTCTCCTTTAGGTGCTGGACTAGTATAAATCGTGCCATCTTCGGCTACTAGAATAGCACCATCACCAGCCATAGAAATGAGGACGTGACGGGCACCTTGTTGTTGTAATTCCTTAGCGGCTTGAATGAGATCTTCAGAGCAGGTTAAGGTTTTGCCAAATAATTCGCTCAATTCGTGATTGTTAGGCTTGATGAGGAACGGTTTATAAGATAACACGCGGGTCAATAAATCTTTCGTAGCATCTACTACGATAGGAATATGTTTGTTTGCGAGACGTTGCATGATACACTCATACATATCGCTTGGCAAGCTAGATGGAATACTACCTGCCAGGATGAGGATGTCATCTGCTGTTAATCTATCCAATTGATCATATAAAGCTTGTAGTTCTTCGTCTGAAACGATAGGACCGCGACCGTTGATTTCTGTTTCTTCTGTAGAGGCTTTTACTTTCACATTGATGCGAGTAAGACCTTCTTTGAGGCGAATGAAATTTTCAGAAACACCAAATTCATTGAGCTGTCGGACGATTTCATTTCCTGTAAAGCCGGCAATAAAGCCTAATGCAGTTGTGGGCATTCCTAAATTATTAAGTACGATAGATACGTTAATACCTTTGCCGCCACCTAGGATATATTCTTCTTTGGTACGGTTAATTGTGCCCGTATCTAAGTGGTCTAAACGGACGATATAATCCAATGCAGGATTAAAGGTTATTGTGTAAATCATAAACTCTCCTTGCGTTTAAGTCGATACCAATACATCAGCGGTGCTACGTAAAGGAAGAAAGCAAATGGAATATAACCTGTTGATGATACGTCCATCATAACGATAGGCACGAAGGCAGCAATATTCCAAGGTAATAATGGGGAAATTAAAATGCCACTGTTTTCAAAATCAAGCATTACATCTTCATCTTTAATCCCTTCTTTTGCATAAGTGGTGCGCATAATGGAATGAGTCATAATAACGGAAATTGCTTGGCTACAGCCAAGTGCTCCGGTGATAAATGCTAATATAACATTGGCACCATACAATTGAGATCGTCCTCGTAAATTAGTTAAGAGGCGTCGCAGATCAGTCCAAACTCCAGTATTATCTAACATGCCTGCAATAGAGCAAGCCATAAAAATGACTAATATAGGCATAGCCATCGATAGAAGGCCACCACCTTTAATAATTTCTGCAAGAGGATTAAAATGAGGCAGCTGAAAGCCAAATAGAGAAAACTGTGCAATCTGGTTAATACTGTAATGTTGATGAATCATTGCTAATATAGCAGCCGCTACAGCGCTCATGGCGATAGGCCAATGAATGGATAATCTAGTAGGCAATAAAGCAATAATGAGAGCTACTGGAATCCATAAGGACCAATGGAGATGGAACAAGAAGTGAATTGTATCGGGTAAGTAACTGCTTTCATAACTTAAAGGATAAAAGGTAGATAATAAAAGATATATAACAGCACTTACAGCTAAAGCTGGAATGCTGTCTTTTAACATGCGAAGCACATTGCTGTTTACTGTAGTGTGCGTTAAACTGGCTACTAAGGCGGCACTTGATGAAATGGGAGAGTTACGGTCGCCTACATATGCGCCTGCCATGATGGCACCAGCTGCCATACCCAGTGGAATACCGCCAGCTTTTGCAATGGTTATGAGTACTACGCCGATGGTCGCCACTGTACCAAAAGAGGTACCAATGAGCAAACTCACCATAGAAGTGAGTAGAAAGGCGCTAATAATAAAATATTGGGGATGTAATAACTCCATGGACGTAGCAAGAATCATAGGAGTTGTTCCCGATGCTTGCCACATCGCCGTAAGCCAACCGATGAGGAGGAGAATTCGTATGACAACTACTGATGTTTTCCCTCGCTCCCAAGACATGCGTAATAAGTCCTTAATAGCAAAGCCTTGACGGTAGAGGGCGTATGTAAATATGCCCCATACGGCGACTAAGGCGAGGCCTATGGATAGGCCAATCCATAAGGATATGAGGATGACTGCTATAGACAGGATGAGGGCTAGCAAAAGTCCTGTGTTGGTAGGTAATACAGCTCGTCCTTGTCGGTATAATAACCAGGCTTGTAATAATCGTTGTATCCATTTCATAGTTGAAGACCTTTCATAGTCGTTAATGGATGATGTATTAGATAATAATTTCTTTTAAACTATTTAATAGGAAGGTTCGTTTCAAATACTTCTTCTGCAGGGCCTGTCATGAGGACTGTGCCATCTTCTAAATAGCTAATATGTAATGTGCCGAGATAAAGCTCTACATCTACTTCTCTACCTGTTAAACCTTTTTCAAAGGCCATTACAGCAGATGCACAAGAGCCTGTACCGCATGCTAGTGTAGCACCAGCGCCGCGTTCCCAAGTACGCACTTTAATATGATGATCATTCACTACTTCTACGTAGTTTACGTTTGTATTGCGCGGGAAGGCTTCGTGTTTTTCCAATATAGGGCCTTGTGTTGTGAGGGGCACTGTTTCGATATTATCAACAAAAATTTCTGTATGAGGAACGCCTAATAAGACAGAGCTTACCGTTACAGTTTCGCCTGCCACATCGAGGTCTACGTCGATGACTTTATCCATCGTTACATTCATAGGGATATCTGAACTTTTGAAGAATGGTTTTCCCATGTCTACTGTAACGAGTGTGACTTTACCGTTTTCTACGGTTAAAGTCGGTTTCATAATGCCCGCCAATGTTTCGATAGTGAAAGATTCTGTATTGATTTCCCCGTGTTCGTAAGCGTATTTGGCAAAGCAACGAATACCATTACCGCACATTTCAGCTTCTGAACCGTCGGAGTTGATGATGCGCATGCGTACGTCGGCTACATTGGAAGGCACTACTACACAGAGGCCATCGGCACCGATACCAGTGCGGCGATCGCAGAGGCGAATCGCTAATTCTGTGTAATCTTTAGAAGCTCCTTGTGGGTCGCTAAAGAGAATAAAATCATTGCCTAAACCATGCATTTTTGTTAGTTTCATGATGTCTCCTTCATATAATCAATTTTATGTTTTTTATAGTTTTATTTTTACTCTTTAATATATAATTTAGTATTATTTTAATATTCTATATTATATAGCATTATATCACAAGATAAAGGCTCTGTAGCGGTTTATATATCTTTATTGTTTTACCTAGAAATGTTACAATAAAAAATACAGTAATTTATCAGTATAGAAAGAGGAATGTAGATGCGAATTGAGGGTATTTCTGGATCTCGTGGCGTTGCAGTAGGCAATGTGTACAAATATATACAAGAAGAAATTATCATACCTGACAATACAGTAGCAGATAGCGAAGTAGAAAACGAAATTGGAAAGTTTGCTACTGCTATGGCGGCGACGTTAAAACAATTAGATACGATTCGTCAAAAAGCATTAATCGATATGGGGCCAGAAGAGGCGGCTATTTTTGAAGCGCATATGCAAATTGCACAAGACCCATCATTATCGGATGGCATTAAATCGCTTATTGAATCTACTGGTACTAATGTAGTATCAGCGACGGCTCAAACGATAGATACTTTTGCAGGTATATTCCTTAGCATGGATGATCCGTACATGCGAGAACGAGGCGCAGATATTAAAGATATTGGAGACCGTTTGATGCGGAATATGCTCGGCATGAACCCACGCGGATTATCTCATATTTCGGGAGAGGTTATTTTGGTAGCTCCTGATTTGACTCCGTCTGATACGGCATCTCTCGATAAAAACGTAGTGAAAGGTATTATTACTGCTGCTGGAGGACCTACATCACATGCTGCCATTATGGCTCGCACTTTAGAAATTCCTGCCGTTATGGGCGTTGGTGATATTGAAAGCTTCGTTGACGGTGCTCGCGCTGTCGTTCTTGGTACCGACGGGGTAGCTTTGATGAACCCTAGCGATGAAGAATGGACAGACTATAGTGCGCAAGCGGAGGCTTTCCAAGAAGAATTGAAACGATTAAAAGACTCTGCTAATTTAGACGCCGTTACTACAGATGGTCACCGCGTAGATTTGTTTGGCAATATTGGTAAAGCAAAAGATGCGGATAACGCGGTTACTATGGGGGCTCGAGGTATCGGTCTATATCGGACAGAGTTCCTCTATATGGAAAATGATGACCTTCCTGCAGAAGATGTACAATTTGAAGAATATAAAGCAGTTGCGGAAAAGCTACAAGGACAACCTGTCATTATCCGTACTATGGATATCGGTGGGGATAAAGAATTAAAATGCTTAGACTTGTCAGAAGAAATGAATCCGTTCCTCGGTTATCGAGCAATCCGAATTTCTTTAAATCGTCCTGACATCTTCAAAGTTCAACTGCGTGCTTTGTTGCGGGCTAGTGCTTTTGGGGATATTCATATTATGTACCCTATGATTGCTTCTGTAGAGGAAGTGAAAGCCGCTAATGCTATGTTGGATACGTGTAAGAATGAGCTTCGTAGTGAAGGCATTGCTTTTGATGAAAACATCAAAGTTGGTATTATGATTGAAGTACCAGCGGCGGCAGTGATTGCTCCGACTTTAGCTAAGTATGTAGATTTCTTCAGCATTGGTACGAATGACCTTTGTCAATATACATTAGCTGTAGATCGCATGAATGAAGCTATTGGTCATTTATACCAACCACTACATCCTGGCGTATTGCGCCTTATTAAAGGTGTTATCGATGCAAGCCACGAGCAAGGTAAGTTTACTGGTATGTGTGGTGAACTCGCAGGAGATCCAATGGCAACGATGATTCTCTTAGGTTTAGGGCTCGATGAGTTTTCTATGACGGCTTCATCCATACCGCTTATTAAAAATATCCTTCGCTCTGTATCAAAAGAAGAATGCGAAGCTGTGGCGGCTCATGTATTAACATTAGATACAGCAGAAGAGATTACGGCGTATGCTAAATCGGTATTGGAAGAAAAAGGATTAGTCTAGGTTCTTTATCATGCTTTTACTAGTCATATAGAATCGATACCTATAGGCAGGGATTAGGGAATTTATATCTTGAACTCAAATGATATAACTTGATACAATACATATAGTGAATTACACCATATATGGAAGAAAAAGAGGTAGAACATGAAAGAAGTAACAGTAGAAATTACAAATGAATCTGGTTTACATGCTCGTCCAGCGACGGCTTTCACACAATTAGCAGCTAAGTTCGCATCTAAAGTAACAATTGCAGCGAATGGTAAAACAGCAGACGCAAAATCTATTTTGACAGTCTTAACATTAGGCGCTACAAAAGGTACATCCGTAGTATTGACTGCAGATGGCGGTGATGAAGACGAAGCAGTAGCAGCATTGAGTGAATTCTTAACAACAAATCACGACTAGTAGATTTAAAGAAGAAGTAATATTGATAGCATAAAAATCCCCCTTACAGACAGTTAAATGCTGTCTGTAAGGGGGATTTTTGGTGATGTCAGATTCTCTTAGTTTTTAGGTTATTAGGCTATTAACATGAGTTGAGTATTCGGCATTAATATGGTAATTTATTTGCCCATATTAGCAAACCGTTCTACTGCTGTAGTAAAATCGCTAATCGTTTTGTCTACATCGCCATGAGCAATACCGTCTCGTACGCAGTGGTTAATATGACCTTCTAGTACGATTTGACCGACTCTGTGCAACGCCGATTTAGCTGCGTTAATTTGGCTTAGTATGTCTTCGCATGGGATGTCTTCATCAACCATGCGATCGATAGCTTGAACTTGGCCTAAAATTTTACGCAATCGACGATGTAAATTGTCTGAATCCATACATTGTTTCATAATATCCTCCCACTGGGCATGTTTTATCATCTGTTTCATTATACGTCATTATATAGTTGGAATACAATACATAGATATAGATGGACTGTGATTTAGCTAGAATGAGTAATGTTATATAGTTTATGAAGAATCTGTGGTACAATACAATCAATATAGATTGCATTACAAGGGGAAATATATAATTCGGGTATAATATATGATAATTCTTCGCTATGTAAAACGATTAATAATAAGTTTTATGATTATTTTAGCAGCCTTATATATGTACGACTGGTATAACAGTTATCAAGGTACAAATCGTGTAAGTGGTGCTCATACATCGATAGAGCAAAGCATTGAACAAAATGAAGATACCTTGAGCCGTGGTGATCGAATTTACCGAGTCTTTACATTTAAAGAACATGTTTCGGAGGCTTTGGAGAGACGCGTGCCACCAGAAAAATGGGTGAAATCTGACTCTATTCCAGAAAATGCAAAACGAGCTCTTGTTGCTATTGAAGACAAGCGGTATTATCGTCATGGTGCTATTGATGTGCTCGGTGTGATTCGTGCTTTCTACGTTAATACAGTGGCAGGCGAAACATTAGAAGGAGGCAGCACCATTACACAACAATTGGTGAAAAATCTATTCTTATCGTCGAAACGGATTATGAGCCGTAAAATAGAAGAAGCTATATTAGCTATTGAAATGGAATATTACTACGACAAAGACGAAATCATTACCATGTATTTAAACACGGTTTACTATGGGCATAATTATTATGGTCTGAGAGAAGCGGCTGAAGGATATTTTGGGACGAGTCCAGGGCGTTTAACGTTGGCACAGTCTGCTATGTTGGCAGCTTTGCCGAATGCTCCCACCTATTTAGATCCTCATGTTAATTATGAGGCAGTGAAAAAACGTCAAAAATTAGTGCTTCAAGAAATGGTTGCTCAAGACATGATTACCCAAGCGGAAGCGGACTATGCTTATGAACAAGACTTGGGATTGCGAGAGGAATAGTGATGGTTACAGAAGTACTTGGCAGTAGTTGAGAAGTTGATGAAATTCAGATGCATAAATTTTCACGACTTGCATAAAAATAAGTATTGATTTTATAAATATACAATGATATACTAATTCATGTATTCTATAGAGATAGAAAATATACTTGCTTCTTAGTAGTATAATAATAACAGTGAGTTGTTCTTTGACTCGATATAAGTTGTGTGAGGTGTAATTATGAGTGCAGCAAATAAAGTTGTGTTAGCTTATTCTGGTGGGTTAGATACATCTGTTATCATTCCTTGGTTAAAAGAAAACTACGGTGCTGAAGTCATCGCCGTTTGTGTAGATTTAGGTCAACCTGAGGATTACGATGCAGTAGAGAAAAAAGCAATCGCTTCTGGCGCGTCTAAAGCATATATTGTAGATGCAAAAGAAGAATTTGTAAAAGATTATATTTGGCCCACTGTGAAAGCTGGCGCTATTTATGAAGGTAAATATTTACTTGGTACATCTTTTGCGAGACCGTTGATTGGTAAAATCCTTGTTGATATTGCTAAACAAGAAGGTGCTACGGCTATTGCTCACGGCGCTACAGGTAAAGGGAATGACCAAGTCCGTTTTGAGTTGGCTATTAAAGCATTGGCGCCAAATATGAAAATCATCGCTCCTTGGCGCGAATGGGAGTTGAAATCCCGTACAGACTGCATGGAGTACGCAGCGAAACACAATATTCCTGTAGTGGCGACTAAAAAACATCCATATTCTATGGACCAAAACGTATGGCACTTATCTCATGAAGGTGGAGATTTAGAAAATCCTGCTAATGCGCCAAAAGATGATGTATATCTTGTTACAAAAACACCTGAGCAAGCACCTGATGAAGCAGGCTACGTAACGATTGCTTTCAAAGAAGGCGTTCCAGTAGCTGTAGATGGCAAAGAAGGAACACCGTTGGAATTGTTAGAAATGCTCAATACCATTGGTGCTAAATACGGTGTAGGCGTTGTAGATATCGTAGAAAACCGATTGGTAGGCATGAAATCTCGTGGTGTTTATGAAAACCCAGGTGGTTCTATTATTATGTATGCTCATAGAGAATTGGAATACCTTTGTCTTGATAGAGCTACATACCATTATAAAGAACTAATTGCTAATAAATACGCTGAGCTTGTATACGATGGCATGTGGTTTGCTCCATTAATGTATGCATTACAAGCTTTTGTAGATAGTACACAACAAACTGTAACAGGGGAAGTAAAATTGAAATTGTACAAAGGTAATATTATCTCTGCCGGTAGTACATCTCCATATTCCTTATACAGTGAAGATTTTGTAACCTTCGAAGAAGATGACGTATACGATCAATCTGATGCGGAAGGATTTATCAATCTCTTTGGTTTACCGTTAAAAATTAATGCATTAATGAAAGAAAAGGCAGGTTTATAATGGCTAAATTGTGGGGCGGGCGTTTCACAAAAGGCACAGATAAAGCGGTAGAGGACTTTACGTCTTCTATCGCTTTTGATGCGCGGATGTACGCCGAAGATATTGCAGGTAGTAAAGCACATGCTAAAATGCTAGCAAAACAACATATTATCTCGCAAGAAGACTGCGACGCTATTGTCGCAGGATTGACGAAAATTAAAGGACAAATCGATGCAGGAGAATTTCCTTTTTCTGTAGCCCTTGAAGATATTCACATGAATATTGAAAAGCGTTTAACCGATGATATTGGTGAAGCAGGCGGTCGTTTACATACTGGTCGTAGCCGTAATGATCAATGTGCGGTAGATTTGCATATGTATGTACGAAAAGCTGTTATTCAAATGGGCGAACTCATCGTAGATATGCAAAAAGCCCTCATCGAAACGGCTGAAAAATACAGTGATGTTATTATGCCTGGTTATACCCATTTGCAACGGGCGCAGCCAGTGCTTTTTGGTCATCATATGATGGCTTATTTCTCTATGCTAGAACGGGATTTTGATCGACTTCTTTTAGTGTTTAAACATGCCGATATTATGCCATTAGGGGCCGGTGCTTTGGCGGGGAGTACCTATGGTATCGATCAAAGCTATACGCAAGAATTGCTGGCGTTTTCTCGTATTTACGAAAATAGTATGGATGCCGTATCCGACCGAGATTACGTAGTCGATTTTTTAGCTTTTGCATCTACGGTGATGATGCACCTTAGCCGCCTTAGCGAAGAGCTTATTTTGTGGTCCACAAATGAATTTGGCTTTATCGAGTTAGACGATGCTCATTGTACAGGATCTAGCATTATGCCACAAAAGAAAAACCCTGATGTGTGCGAATTAGTGCGTGGCAAAACAGGCCGCACCTATGGACACTTGCTTGGATTGTTGACGACGTTAAAAGGTTTGCCGTTGACGTACAACAAAGATATGCAAGAAGACAAAGAAGGTATTTTTGATGCCATTGATACAGTGCAATTTGCTTTATCTATCAATGCTGCTATGATTCGTGGTATGAAAGTAAATGGCAGTCGTATGAAAGCCGTATTAGATGATGATTTCTCCAATGCTACAGATATGGCTGACTACTTAGCTAAAAAGGGTGTACCTTTCCGTGAAGCCCATGAGGTTGTTGGCAATGCGGTACATCACTGTATTGAAAAAGGCTGCGTTTTACTAGATTTAACAGTAGAAGATTTTAAAGCTATTTCCGAACACTTCGATGCCGATATTTTAGATGCTATCACTATCGAAGCCTGCGTGTCAGGGCGGAATAATTACTCTGGCACTGCTTATGAATGCGTAGAACGACAACGTAACAATGGTCGCGCTATTGTGGCTGAAGAAGAGGCACAAATCGCCGCTTGGAAAGCCATTGTGGAGCGAGTACAAGAATAATTGATTGCATGATTAATGGTTATCTTAATGGCTATTATATGATTAATCCGAGTGATCTCTGAGATTACTCGGATTTTTTGCATGTTTTAAATATATAATTTGCAGAAAAATGTCCGCATAGAATAGACTGTGAATGTTTTAAAGTATTCTAGTAGTACACGATAAACGGAATAGATCATGATTTTCTGCATTCTATAAAGAATTAAGAATGAGAAAACAGTAACCTTAATGTCAAAATGCTGAAAATATTCTTAAATTATATATACTTTTTATGGTTTTATTCAATTCGTGTAATAGAGTTTGTCCGCCAATAAAGTACTTTTCATTTAGCTTAGAGGGTGTTATTATTAATTCACAATATAAATAAAAACAGTACTTTCACATTCCCGCCCATTACAGCAGGAACTGATTGTACTTAGCGGTATTATTAGATAATTAAGTGAATTATGGACGAGAAAAAATTCACCTGTTGAAAGGGGATTGATACATGAAAACGACCGCTAAAAAAATGTCTGTTTTCCAGCTAACCACAATGGTAGCAGCCAATATGCTAGGAGCTGGGATCATTATGTTACCAACTAATTTGGCTCAAGTTGGTACTATTTCAGTTTTATCTTGGCTCGTGACAGCTGTGGGTGCGCTTTTATTAGCGTATATTTTTGCTCAAGCGGGTATGTTCTCCCAAAATAAAGGGGGCATGGGCGGTTATGCAGAACACCGTTTCGGTAAAACTGGACATTTTATGGCGAGCTATGCTTACAGCATATCTCTCATCATTGCTAATATAGCTATTGCGGTATCTGCCGTGGGCTATGGTGCAGCTTTCTTTGGTGTTGACCTTAATGCAACGCAAACTAGTCAAGTGACAATCGTGCTCTTGTGGTTTGCAGCTATTTTGAACTTCAGAGGCAATCGCTTCACTGGTCAACTCAGCAATATTACTATTTGGGGATCTATCGTTCCCGTTCTTGCTATCGGAACTATCGGATGGTTCTGGTTTAACCCTAGTACGTATATGGCGGCATGGAATCCGAATGACTTACCATTCTTCGATGCCTTTAAACAATCTATAGCGTTAACATTATGGGGCTTTCTCGGTTTTGAATCTGCTGCAGCTAATGCAGATGCCGTGGAAAATCCAAAGAAAAACGTACCAATTGCTACAGTAGCTGGTACATTAGCAGTGGCGGTGATTTACATCTTGTCCACAAACGTAATGGCAGGTATTGTGCCTAACGTTGATTTACTTAACTCTAATGCGCCATTTGGTTTAACTTTCATGTATATGTTCAATGATACAGTGGCTAATATTGTAATGGCAGCGATGGTTATTTCTTGTTGCGGCGCTTTATTATGCTGGCAATTCACTTTGTCCCGCGTATTTAAAAGTGCAGCAGAAGCAGGCTATTTCCCTAAAGTCTTTGCTCGTGTAAACAGCAAAGATGCACCGGTTCGTGGCGTACTTATTTTGCTCGCTATCGAAACAGTGTTGACATTATTCACAGCTGATGATTCATTACGTCAACAATTTGAAACATTAGTGAACTTAGCCGTTGTTACAAATGTAGTGCCTTATGTATTGTGCATCTTGGCAGTACCGACTATGATGCGTCAATCTGGTTTAGCAAAATCTCGTATTAAAAACTTTAACATTGTAGCAGCATTAGGCGTGATTTACTGCATTTATGCAATCTACGCATGTGGGGTAGAAGCAATGGAAGGCAGTGCCGTAGCTGTATCTATCGGTTTGATCATCTACATGGTTCGTAAGTTGGTGACTGCTCGTAGAGCACATAATTTACAACAAAGCATGGATTAATCGGATATAACTCGTCCTTAAGCAGGAACTTCGGTTCCTGCTTTTTTGGGTTCTATAATAAATGTTGGGGTGTCACCATCAAGGTGGCACAACCAACATTATTTTTTTGCAAAAAAAATAAGCAT
>NZ_CALPCS010000006.1 GCF_943193065.1 Veillonella agrestimuris | reverse complement strand
GCCAGCGTTCGTCCTGAGCCAGGATCAAACTCTCCAAGATATCTTGAAGCTATTTGAATAGCTCATTTGTTTGTTGTTGTTGCTCATGGCAACATTAGAATTATGGTTGGTTTTGATCATGTCAAAACCCGCACTCTGGCATATGTTCAATCTCTCGATTGATTACCTATCATTGTTCAGTTTTCAAAGATCTGTTACCACCTTCGGACCTATCATTTACTAGGTCCGCCGATTGGCGACTAGACTATAATATCATGTTCACTATAGTGAGTCAACACTTTTTTATAATCTTTTTAACATTTAATCTTGCTTTCATTATTGGCTAGAAAAACAAAATTAAAAATACCTCAAATCATAGATAAAACCTAAGATTTGGGTATCTATTCCATCGCTGTTGCGACTGTATTGCTATTATAGTACACCTAAGGCCTGAAATGCAAGGGATTTTTGTAAATTTTTCTAATTACTTCTTAAGTTCGGCTAATTAGTATAACACCCCTTTTTCAGCCCCTATATATGGTATATACAAAAACCTGCAAGGGCAAGAGCAACATATATTGATAAGGGAATAGCAAAATTCAACGAGCATTTTTCTTTCAAGCGAAATGACCTCCACCTATATGCTCCTCTTTATATAATAGTATATAAAAGGATTGTTTTTCGCCTTTGTCTTCCATCTTTCCTTTTTAATCTCAGCGATATACAACATTCGTATAAAAATACTCATAAAACTCTTGTACAAGAAAATATCTTGATGTATAATAAATTCAACGGATAATGATTTTCCATTTCATGAATCCGTACTTTCAAAAAGTTTTAATTTGTAAGGTATTTCATGTAAGGGTTATACGACATTACAATTTACATTTTAAGTAAAAGAAAAGGAGATTGTCTTATGAGTGACAACAACAAAAAGCTCACTACAGCTTTTGGCGCACCTGTGCCAGACAACAACAACTCTATGACAGCAGGCAAACGCGGCCCTGTATTGATGCAAGACGTGTGGCTTATGGAAAAATTAGGCCACTTTGCTCGTGAAGTGATTCCTGAGCGTCGCATGCACGCAAAAGGTTCCGGTGCATTCGGTACTTTCACAGTAACAAATGACATCACAAAATACACAAAAGCAAAAGTGTTCTCTCAAGTAGGTAAAAAAATCGATTTATTCGTTCGTTTCTCCACAGTAGCAGGCGAACGCGGTGCAGCTGACGCAGAACGCGATATTCGCGGTTTCGCTGTTAAATTCTATACCGAAGAAGGCAACTGGGACCTCGTTGGTAACAATACGCCGGTATTCTTCATTCGCGATCCATTGCAATTCCCAGATTTGAACCGTGCCGTAAAACGTAACCCACAAACAAACCTTCGCGATGCCGAAGCTAACTGGGATTTCTGGACTAGCCTTCCTGAAGCAATTCACCAAATCACTATCGTTATGAGTGACCGTGGTATCCCTGCTTCTTACCGTACTATGCACGGTTTCGGCAGCCACACATACAGCATGATCAACGCTAACGACGAGCGCGTATGGGTGAAATTCCACTGGGTATCTCAACAAGGCATTAAAAACTTCACTGATCAAGAGGCAGCTGATGTGATTGCTAACGACCGTGAAAGCCATCAAAAGGACTTGTTCGACGCTATCGAAAAAGGCGATTTCCCGAAATGGAAATTATTCATCCAAGTAATGACAGAAGAACAAGCAAAAGCTATGCCTTACAATCCATTCGACTTGACGAAAGTATGGTACCACGATGAGTTCCCTCTTATCGAAGTAGGCGAAATGGAATTGAACCGCAACCCAGAAAACTACTTCCAAGACGTAGAGCAAGCTGCATTCGCACCTTCCACTATCGTTCCTGGTATTAGCTTCTCTCCTGACAGAATGTTACAAGGTCGTTTGTTCTCCTATGCTGACGCACAACGTTACCGCTTAGGTACAAACTACCACCAAATCCCTGTTAATGCTGCTAAATGTCCTGTAAATATGTATCATCGTGACGGCTTAGGCCGCGTTGATGGCAACCATGGCAGCACCATTGGTTATGCACCAAATACAAAAGGCGAGTGGTTGAACCAACCAGAGTTCAAAGAACCGGCATTAGATGTAACTGGTCCAGCGTACCAATATGACTTCTACGAAGATGATTCTGATTTCTTCACACAACCAGGCAAATTGTTCCGTCTCATGACTCCAGAAAAACAACAATTGTTGTTCGAAAATACAGCTCGCGCTATGACTGGCGTATCTGAGGCAATCAAACAACGCCACATCCAACACTGCTACCAATGTGACCCTGCATACGGCGAAGGGGTAGCAAAAGCATTGAACATGTCTGTTCAAAAATAATTCAATACACAAATACACACAATATACACCTAACCCAACAAAAATAGCTCTCCAAGTGGAGAGCTATTTTTTTATTTCCCAGCATGACCCTACCAAGGTTATAGGGTACCGTTGTAAACTTGAAGGAACTACAAAAGGCCCACCTAAGATACTGATGTTCTTAGACGGGCCTTTTTAGGATATCCAACTAGCCTTTATAGGTTAACCATTATTTTTTCTTTTTCTCTTCTTTTTTAGCTTTTTTATCAGCTTTTTTGTCTACTTTTGTAGCTTTTGCTTGGTCTACTGTAGCATTCTCTTCAGGTGCCCATAAGTAGTAGTATACTGCTTCGGATGGAGAGCCTGCGTTAACTGGACGGTATACATTGTCTACAGGATCTTCCGCTTCTACATAACCTTGAGGGTTATATAATGTTACTTTTACGTCTCGAATGGTTTTATCTTTACGGTTAAATTCTTCTGTAGCAATGAAATGGAAACCTTCAGAATCTTGAGCTTTCACATCGATAGTAGCAGAGTTATCATTACGTTGTACACTGTCTACGTCGATAAACCAAGATACACCAGCGCTATCAGAACCGAATTGTTGCCAGTTCACAGCATCTGCATTACCTACATTACAAGTACAAATAACAGCAGCAGCTAAACCTGCTAATAGAGTTTTTTTCATATCTTTCACCTCGTCGATCCTAATGATTACATGACTATCGATTCATAGCATGCAATTGTATTATATCATATAAGACTAATTCACTCAAATGAACTGTCTTTCCCGTGCACAGTATGTGCTCTTAGCCTATATAATATACACCTTCAGCCTATATAGTACGACCTTTAGCTTACATATTATGCGTCTTTTCCCCAAATGGCCTGTTTAATTAATTCACCAATAGAACCTTTTTTAATTTCCACTGGTTCTTGCCGCTCAGGATTTACAAAAAGAGGAATACCAGCTGTAGTGGATACTTTCACACTGTTTTCAGTCCATAAGTTATTAGCGCGATCAATGTCTACGTCATACACATAGGTGTAACCTTCTACATTGTTTACTTTTACAGAAATATGCGCTGTTCTATCTGTTTTTTCTACTGTTTCATTGTCGATAAACCATGTCGAGTCATCGGCATCGGCGTTAATGTAGTACCAATCAGCCGCCTGGGCTGTACTAAATCCGCCTACTACAAGAGCCCACGCCACAGCGAAGGCTGTTATCCATTGTTTCATAATTACTCCTATCAACAAAGCACTAAGCGACCACCCTTCGGTAGTCGCCTGTGTATATGTTAGTTATCTTCGTCCATTTCCCCTGCCGGAATAACAGCAACACCAGCTACTTTATCGCCTTCATCAAGGTTTTGTGTTTTCACACCAGAAATAGCTTTGCCTTTTTTCACAGCAATGGAGTTCATGTTGAATCGAATGATCTTACCTTGTTCAGAAATGAGCATCACTTCATCATCGTTGTGAACTACTTCAACGGCCACTACGTCGCCCGTTTTGTCGGTAATACGGAAGTTTTTCGTGCCGATGCCGCCACGTTTTTGTACATTATACACATCTGCATCGTTACGTTTACCATAGCCTTCTTCGGAAATCGTGAAGACTTGCACTTCCGTTTCGTTAGCGTTGAGCACGCCAGCCCCTACAACTACGTCGTCAGCTTTCAACTTAATACCGCGAACACCACGAGCAGCGCGTTTCATGAGGCGTACGTCTTCTTCATTACAACGAATAGCCATACCTAACTTCGTTCCAATGAGGATGTCTTGGTTACCAGTCGTAATAGTTACAGTAATCAAGCGGTCCCCTTCATCAAGGTTGATGGCATTGAGGCCAGAACGGCGAATGTTTCGGTACTCTTCAATAGCAGTACGCTTCACAACGCCTTGTTCTGTAACCATGAATAAGTTCACATCTTCTTGGATACGCTCGAGGTCAATCATTGTAGTCACCGATTCGCCCACCGCGAGTGGCAATACATTAACCATCGCAGTGCCGCGAGAATTACGGGAACCTGCTTCAGGCACTTCGTAGGCTTTCAAACGGTACGTACGGCCTGTAGATGTAAAGAAGAGTAATGTATTATGCGTCCGCACATGCATGATTTGGGTTACATAATCGTCTTCTTTCGTTTTCATGCCAATAACACCAGCACCGCCTTTATGTTGATTACGGTACACATTAGCATTCATCCGTTTGATGTAACCTTGTTTCGTCAAGGTAATCACCATTTCTTCATCGGCAATGAGGTCTTCTACATCAAGATCAGAGGTGTCGATAGTGATTTCAGAACGACGGGCATCGCCGTATTTCTTCTTCATATCGTCCAATTCTTCTTTGATGATTTGACGTTGACGCGCTTCGCTAGCTAAGATAGCTTTTAAATCTTCGATTAATGCCAACAATTCGTTGTATTCTTCTTCGATTTTTTCGCGCTCTAAACCAGTTAAGCGACGTAGACGCATGTCGAGGATGGCTACTGCTTGTTTCTCTGAAAGCCCGAATTTTTCCATCAACGCATTGCGCGCGATTTCGTCAGTTTGAGAACTGCGGATGGTAGCAATGACTTCGTCGATATGATCGAGAGCAATGAGCAAACCTTCTAAGATGTGAGCACGCGCTTCCGCTTTGTTCAATTCGAACTGCGTACGGCGTACGATTACATCAAGACGGTGATCTAAATAGTAACCAAGTACTTCTTTTAAGTTCAACACCCGAGGATGACCATCTACAAGTGCCAACATGATAACACCGAAAGACTCTTGCAATTGCGTATGTTTATATAATTTGTTTAATACGATATCTGGTTGTACATCGGCGCGCAATTCAATAACGATGCGCATACCTTGACGGTCAGACTCGTCGCGAAGAGCTGTGATACCGTCGATGACTTTATCACGGCTAAGGTTCGCAATGCTTTCAATAACTCGCGCTTTATTGACTTGGTAAGGAATTTCCGTAACCACAATTTTGTGTTTACCTTTGGACATTTCCTCTATAGTGGCACGAGCACGCATTTTTACGCTGCCCCGGCCTGTTGTGTAAGCCTTTTTAATACCATCGCGGCCAAGAATTAACGCCCCTGTTGGGAAATCTGGACCTTTGATAGCTTTCATCAAGTCGTCTACGGTAACATCAGGATTGTCGATAAGCATCGTTAAGCCGTCGCACACTTCGTTTAAATTGTGTGGCGGAATGTTTGTCGCCATACCTACGGCAATGCCGCTGGAACCATTGATGAGAAGATTTGGAATCTTCGCTGGCAATACAGTCGGTTCTTGCAAGCTTTCATCATAGTTCGGCATGAAATCAACCGTTTCCTTGTCGATATCAGCAAGCATTTCCGTTGTAATTTTCGCCATACGAACTTCGGTATAACGCATCGCCGCAGCGCTGTCGCCGTCGATGGAACCAAAGTTACCGTGGCCGTCTACCAAGAGGTAACGCGTATTAAAATCTTGCGCCAAACGAACCGTTGCATCATACACGGAGCTATCGCCGTGTGGATGGTATTTACCCAATACATCACCGACGATACGAGCCGATTTTTTGTACGGCTTATTCGGTGTCATACCTGTTTCATGCATAGCGTACAAAATACGGCGATGTACCGGTTTCAAACCGTCACGCACATCTGGCAAAGCACGCATAACGATTACACTCATAGCGTAATCGATATAGGCATTTTTCATTTCTTTATCAATCTGAACGGGATGAATATTCCCATGGGACCATTGTTGGTCTGCCACAATCTCACCTCATTTTACTAACACTACCTAGTTTCGTATCTTATTATTATAGCAGTTTTTCTCAACTTAGACCATGGAAAAATGAAAAATCCTAATGCACAGGACTATGGGCCTATGCATTAGGATTATATATGATAGCTAAATATAATAACTGAGGCTAGCAACTACATAATAACTAGGGCTAACCACTACCGTCTTAGATCTGACAAAGAATGCCACGCAGCAACTAATTCTGCTATTGCCGTCTTATTAGAGGTCATTGTTAAATAACGAAACCATCGTTCCAAATAACATCGATGCTCTTCCTTAGCCTCTTGTATTTTTCGCTTTGCACGATGAAGAGAATGGTAAATTAGAATAGGGTCAAACGCATCATATTGAATAAAACACGTATCCTTAGTTGGGCCTGATCTCAACTTATAGGCATGAGGCAATATAACATTAAACATGCCATACACAGAACTACGGCCTATTGGTTGACGTACTTTAAGATAAGCAAACGTCATATGGGGGCCATAGGTTCTTGGGTCAGTGTACATGGGTTTAGTTCCCGTCATAGATAACATGGACTCAGATTGTAAACCTTCCGCTTCGGTCAGTCGACGAAGAACAGTTTTAATAGACTTGTTAATGAGCATATTCCGTCCATTTAAGTAATAGCAATAGGTGCTATCCCCACCACTCTCATAGGTGGGGATGAGATAGCAAAGATAATTACCTTCTTCATGCTCATCATATGATTCTTCATACAAATAATTGTGTAATGCAATAATATCTACTGTTGGAATTTCTTTAGAGTATTGTTCCATTCTGAACTCCTCTCATATTTGTAATAGTATATATAATTTCTTAATTTCCTCGAGTATAATGTCTTGCTAACAACACATGTGTTATTGTAAAAGTTCGCTGCGATTCTTATGACTTTATTGTATATCTATCATTTGTTTTTGTAAATATATAAATATACATTTCCATGGATTTTTGAATAACTTCATCTAATTCACAGACAACTTAACTGATATGTGTAGACAAGTGTGATCACAACTTATTTTCTTGTTTATTTGTTTATTTTTTTATTTGTTTCTTTGCTCATATAATGCCTCCATGCTAGCACACATTATAATCAATATTTATGCACTATCATACTATGGTTTATGTACTATTACACTGCCCGTGTATGCAGTTCTTATCAATTATTATCTGCTATCAACTATGTCATATCTCTTACATCAATGCATCATACGTGACCGCAACTGCGCCAAAGCCCTCTTATGACGCTGTTGCACGGCTTGCCTTGTAGTCTGTGTTATATGACCAATTTGGGCACAACTCAGCTCTTCTTGATAAATCTGATGCAATAATTCTTGCTGCGTAATGGGTAACTCTTTAAAAGCTCGCCACAACTCTCGGCGTAAACTATGCTCTTCATCTGCCGCAAGAACCTCTTGATCAATAGCAATATCATCAGGAAATTGATCCATGGCTAGCTCTTCATCATCGCTTAAGAGCGGCAATGTCACTTCGTGGCGCCATTGGTTGACGGCTTTTTTATAAAACCGTAGGTGTCCATAATGAATAACGGACTTTACGTAACCAGCAAAAGGTACCTCTCCTTCCGATTCATACCGTTGGATAGCTTCAATAAAAAGCACCCAAAGGAAGGATTCAATGTCTTCTTTTACACTATCATGAGTAGACAAGCGAGCATATTTTCTAATAAGCGGCCTATACCTGTGGCATAATTCCGTTTGAATGGCATCTAAGGTGATGTCCTCAAAACACCACCTATCTTGGTTATACCGTTAAACGTTCAATGTTCCGCCTTGGCATAAGCGCACTAAACTTTCATCAGTGACAGCCGCCAATACTTGAGGCGAACAAACAATGGTCTTGGTTGATTGTGTAGCTATTTGTTTAGCTGTTACAGAACTTGCAGATTGTGTGGATGTTACAGATTCCATTACATGTGTCATATATATCCTTTCTGCCTAGGCTTACTTGCACTATACAGGAAGATACAAAAACAGGCAAATCCGTAAAAATGCGGATTTGCCTGGAGTTATGAATGGAACTATATAAGAACAGTGTAAAAATAAATCTTTTTTTAAGATTTAGAATGAAAAGGTATATGTTATAATAATTACACTTATTTCCCTAATCACTACTTTACATCTTTACAAAGAGAGATTTACGAGCAGTGATTATGTATGATAGTTATTGTAATATACGAGGTGAAAGTTCCCTATGAAAGTCCTAGCATTTAACGGTAGTCCTAAGGCTAATGGCAATACATTCCATGCTTTACAATTGGTAGGTAAAGAACTAGAAACAGCAGGTATTGAATTTGAAATCGTCCATGTTGGCAATCAAATCATCCGAGGCTGTCTTGCCTGCGGTGGTTGTGGCCGTAATCAAAATGAACAATGTGTGATTCCCAATGATATCATTAACGAATGTCTTCAAAAAGCAAAAGAAGCAGACGGTATTTTACTAGGGTCTCCAGTACATTATTCTGGCGTACCTGGCACGATGAAATCCTTCTTAGATCGTCTTTTCTATGTGAGTACCTCTAACGGCAACCTGTTCCGCCACAAAGTAGGTGCTGCTATCGTGGCTGACCGCCGAGAAGGCGGTATCTCCACACTAAATGAATTAAATCATTTCCTTACCTACTCGGAAATGATGATTCCTACATCTAACTATTGGAACATCATCTACGGCACAACACCAGGCGAAGTCGAACAAGACGAAGAAGGCAAACAAATTATGCGCGTCCTCGGTAAAAACATGGCTTACCTTTTGAAAGTCATGGATGCAGCTAAAGGCATAGTGACGGCGCCGGAGAAAGAGGATAAAGTGTATACACACTTTGTGCGGTAAAAATATTTAACGACGTTATATATTAAATCAAAACTAAAAAACGCTCTCTACAGTCTTTTTTATAACTGTAGAGAGCGGTTTTTCCAATATACTATTAATACCAAGTACCAAAATCTTGTTCTGGATACACATTAGCATCTACATAGCCTTGCATTTTGCTAATAGCATAGGCCCGATAAGCCCAATCATTTGGCTCTGTTTGAATGCGCTCAATTTCTTTTGTTGCTTTCACAATACCGAGCACGCCCATACGTTCTTCTTTACCTTCTGGTAAAAATTCGTATACAGCATGAGTATCGTTATTTTCTTTCAATCTTAATCGTACCATATTAACTCCTTGTACACGACACAATCCGCCCTAACGGTGATCGCATCGATGGTATATTAACTAACTATATCACTAACTTGATTTGTATCATTTGTGATTACTATTTTATTATACCCTTTTTTAGCACTTGATTTCTACGATAAATGAATCAAACTATTCCTTACCTACTCGGCGATGATTAAACCGCATCAGAACCATTCAACATGTTTCGCCACCATTCCTCATATTCAACATACCACTGTATAGTATATTGGATTCGTTCAGCAAAGCTGAATTTCGGTGTCCACCCTAATTCCGTTTCTAGTTTGGTAGAGTCGATAACATATCGCAAATCATGTCCTGGGCGGTCTGCTACAAACTCAATGAGTGATTCATCTTTGTTGAGTGCTTTCAAAATAGTACTAACTACTTCTAAATTTGTTTTTTCATTGTGCCCACCAACGTTATAAATTTCACCAATCGTTCCTTTGCGCATAACAAGATCAATCGCTGCACAATGATCTTCTACATATAACCAATCTCGCACATTGCTACCTGCTCCATAAACAGGTAGTTTTTTATTATGTAATGCATTGATAATCATGCGAGGGATGAGTTTTTCTGGGAATTGGTAGGGGCCATAGTTATTGGAACAACGAGATATAGTAATAGGCATTTGATAGGTACGACTATATGCTAGGCAGAGCAAATCAGCACTTGCTTTAGATGCCGCATATGGGCTAGATGGACGCAATGGTGCATTTTCTGTGAAAGCTAATGCTAATTTCTCTAACGGCAAATCACCATACACTTCATCAGTAGATACTTGATGATACCGCTCTACATCATATTTACGGGCCGCATCAAGCAATACTTGCGTTCCTAACACATTCGTTTCTAAGAAAATACCTGGATTTTCAATAGAACGATCCACGTGGCTTTCAGCGGCGACATTAACAATGATATGGGGCCGTTCGTTCTTAACAATACGGTCAATAGCCTCTCGGTCAGTAATGTTCGCCTTGTAAAAGCAGATGCTTTTCTTATCTAACAAAGGTTGTAACGTATGCAGATTCCCTGCATAGGTTAAAGCATCAACACAAATAATTTCATCCGACGGATGTGTTTTGAGAAGATAGTATATAAAATTACTACCAATAAAGCCGGCACCGCCGGTGATTAGGATTTTCATGGGTTTACCTTCTGTTATTTTATAACTCGAATTGTATTATTTAATATTTTTGATTAATTTTCATAATCCATATTTAACTTTATTATAAATTTTCAGGTGGAATATGAATGTTTACAGCTTTATTTATACTATTACCAAGATACTCACTGTGGACTATAATAATAGTAACATAACCAAAGATTAATTAATGAGGAGGCACTATGAATATCCCACAAAATCCAGCAGAAGAAATACTAAAAGATAGCTTCAATACAGGAATAAGTATATTGGATTTCCTCCATGGAGGCTTACCAATATTTGAATCATTAACTACAGCGGTAAAACTTATTCATAATATTCCAAACCAAGTATTTATGTACAAATTTTGTAAATTTATAGTAGCTTTAAACTCCAATCATGACGTTGAGAGATTTAAAGAAAAATATAAAAAGAAATATATAGATAAAAAAGACCAACTCAATGATGATTTAAAATGGATTATCATATGTTTAGACTCTATCAATGAAGAAGATAAAGCTTATTATATAGGCCATCTGTTTTATAATTTTATTGTAGACAAAATAGACTGGAATACATTTAAGGAATTTTCTATTGCTGTTGATCGTTTACTCTCTTCAGATCTAGAAACCTTATTAACATTGGATATAAAACCACAAGAGGTAGACTTTACAAACCTTGAAACTCTATACAAAAATGCACGAGATGATACCGACTTTAAAGGACCTGTCGAAACTCACAGTTTTGCCACGATAGATAAATATCTATATTTAAGACTCTTATCTGCTGGGTTCGTAAATATAGAAAATGAAGTCTTAACTTTGCAGCTAATGCCTAAAAAACTTAATACTAGATTTGATAGAAGATTTAGATTATTTTTAGAGTGTATTCGATAATAAAAAATAATTATATATATTATGCTCTAACTAAACTCAAAACATACTATAATTCAGATTATATAATATTAATCTATAGTTATAATAATTTCACTTACTAACACACTATTGTAATATACGAGGTAAAAAGATCTAATAAAAGTAGTAGCATTTAACGGCAGTCCTAAAATTAATGGTAACACATATCACGCCTTACAATTAGTAGGCAAAGAGTTAGAAGTGGCAGGCATTGAATTCGAAATCATCCATGTCGGAAATCAATCAATTCGTGGCTGTATTGCATGTGGCAATTGTAGCACGAAACAAAATGAGCAATGCATAATTACAAATGACATCATTAACGAATCCATTCAAAAAGTAAAAGAAGCTGATGGTATTTTACTAGGATCTCCTGTTCATTATTCTGGCGTACCAGGTACAATGAAATCTTTCCTAGACCGACTCTTCTATGTCAGCACATCTAATGGGAACTTATTCCGTCATAAGGTAGGGGCAGCCATTGTCGCAGACCGCCGCGAAGGTGGTATTTCTACGTTAAACGAGTTAAACTACTACCTATCCTATTCTGAAATGATGATCCCTACATCAAACTACTGGAATATCATCTATGGCACAACACCAGATGAAGTAGTACAAGACACGGAAGGCAACCAAATCATGCGCGTCCTCAGAAAAAACATGGCTTACCTTATGAAAGTCATGAATGCTGCTAAAGGGCGTCGTAGAAGCACCAGAAGAAGATAAAGTATATACGATAGTCATATTGATTTATTCTGCAAAATTATATAATAATTATCTATAACAAACTAAGGCTTATGAGGCAAAATCAATGACCACCCGTTAGACGGGTGGTCATTGATTTTGCTTGAAAACCTCATGCAAGATATTTTCTAATGTAGATACTTCTTCTGTAAATATGAGTGCATACATATCAAATTTAAATAATACCGATATAACAAACAATTTGATTAAATTAACTCAATTCCCCGTTTTACGAGTATACGTTTAATAATATCACACTCAATAATCATACATTGTTTAAATACATCGATGACAGTAATAATAAGGTTAAATATATTTAATAGAAAAAGTATAATTACCACCAAAGGAATCCAATCTATATTAGGTACTCTCGTGATTAAACAAAACATTATTAAAGCAATAAAAAAATAAGAAATAAAAACGCCATGTATATGACATTGAAAGTCCCATAAAAACTGATATTATCCAAGAAATAACGGGCATTAATATATCTAAAAGAAGACATCCTATTATAACCCAATTTGCCCAGTTCATATCAACAGTCTTCACACTAAAAGTCAAATATTCTGAAAATTCACCTATCTTTGGTATTAAACTTCCTAATATAGCACCAACTAACCCACTTTTCCACATCAATGATTCACTACTATTAAAACTAGCTGATTTAACCATTAACAATTCCTTCAACCTAAGTGTACTTTGTCTATGGTATGTTTTATATCGTTTTACAAAAAACTTTCGTAAATATCGACTAATATACGTACCATTCCTAAGAGAACTAAAAAAACGTTTCATACATTTTATATTTCTTTTATAGTTACTCTTTCTTCTTCCCATTTCCTGCTTAAAAAAATTTTTTAATTTGATTTACTAAATACATGATACACCTATTCACATTAATAAATAATTTTCATTCTTACTTAAATTGTAATATAAAACCAAATCCTCTTTAAATCTACTGATATCTTACTTTTTCTAAAATACTTCCTAAATTATTTTATAGTATAATAATTTACGGAGCAAGTTATTACAGTATCAAAACACTCAATAACTCATTATTTTAGAAATACTATGTATAGGTATAAATATAGTATAAAAATATAGGTAATTGATGATATAACGAGGCTACTGGAATGAAACCCAATTTTGCTCGTATAGAAAAAACTTTAAACAAAGATTGGCACACAAACAAGTGCACCTAGTAGTAAGCGGAAAGAGACTTCCTCCATCAATACATTAAGACCCGTCATTAACGAGTTACTATAGATGACATAACTCCGAAAAAGTTTCACTATAAAGCAGTATTATGGAGATATTTATATGATAACTATGAATTAGCCGTTTCAGAATCTACCTTTAGACAATATTTTCTAGATATAAGGAAGGAGTGTCAACACTATTTTAATACCCATAAAGGCGTACACCCCAAACAACCTACCTATCATTATAAGACTATCAGGCACAACTAGATTGGAAAGAAAATGTTAAGTTTTTAGATGCAAATAGTATATTAAATATACTTGTCTTAATACTGAGTTATTCTCGATTGAAACTCTTTTATGTTACGCAAAATCGTTCGCAAAGTACTTTGTTACATCTACTTACATGTTATTTGGAAAACTAGATGGTATGCCTCAACGCATACTCACAGATAATATGAAAAATATTGTTACATTACAAAACAACACCTCTATTCGTAAAGCTATCCATCCTACCATTGAAAGTTTTAGTAGAGAATTCAACTGTACATTCAATACTTGCCAAGTACAACACATAGAAAACCGCGTGAATTTTACATATCTGTCAGTCTACAGAGTGTTCACCGTTACAATTTGCGGGAAGATAAAAAGAAGTCCATAATACACCACTTGCTACGCAAGCGATTAGGGACTCCTATAAACAACAATATTCCACTGTACGGTCTTCCAAGACATATACGATTTCATACAAAGGTTGTGCCTAGTCTGTATCAGCAAGATACGCACACTACTATCTTGATATAAAGATAATGAAATGCTATATGTGCATGATAACACAAAACTCGTTGCAATGCATAGAATAACAAAAAGAAAAAGAACACCCCTTAAATACAATAAAATTTAATACCTTGCTTTAGTTTTAATAGGTTGCTATAATAAAATTACTTTAATGAGTCTTTGATTGCATTAAAGGAGACCAATGAATTGCAAGTACGAAGAAAGTTTCGTATCTTGCCGCCAATAATTATATTGAGTTGTTACTAGAACACTAGTGACCAACCATATGATTACAGCGTATATTGATATCATAGGTATGATATAAAAGTTATGATTGAGCATAAGCTTGATTATCTCCTTTATTATTGTAACATGAATTGTAATGACGGAATTCTACAGACAACAGTCTATAGGCCTAATTTGGTGGACGATTATATAAAAATTATATATGGTGTAAATAGTATACCCACGAGTCTCTTTCCATTCCACCTTGGTAACTCGTGGGTTTTGCAATGAGGAGCATATGGACTTACTAAAATGGGAATCTAAAGTTCAAACTCTAACTCGTAAATATAATCATTTTGACGTATGGGTTTCTTATGAACAAGTAAAGAGCTATATTTTTAATAAGGAAAAAGTTGCACACCATGGATTTTATCCACTTATCCATTTCACTATCCCTAAAATAAAATGGAAAAATAATCGAGTAGATAATTCAAAAGAACGAGAGCTCTATTATACCGCACATATAGATTCCTGGATTTATCGGTATTATAGTTATAAGTTAAATGAATTATATAATTGTTATATATCAGACCATGGATTCGCAACAGCACCAGTAGCATATAGGACTAATTTAGGAAAGAGTAATATTGATTTTGCCTACAATGCTTTCAATTTTATTAGGACATTACAACAAGATAATAAAGATTGTTATGTGATTATCGGAGATTTTACTCATTTTTTTGATTCTCTTGACCATCAGTATTTAAAAGAATGCCTAATTGATTTATTAAGTCATAAAAACATTAAAATCAAAAAAAATCGCAAACTCCCTCAAGATTACTATAATATTTTTAAGAATATAACTAGATTTTCTTCAATTAGTATTCAAGATATACTTAAGTACCATAAACTAAAGGATTCTGTTGCCCACAGAAAATTATTGAATAGTAGTTCTTTTAATAATAATAGTGGTAGAGTCCTAACAATGGCCGCTGTAAGATCATCTGATAAAATAAATATTAGTCCACATAAGGAATCATATGGCATTCCACAAGGAACCCCAATAAGTGCTGTTTTATCTAATATCTATATGATACATTGGGATGAATCGATTACAAACTGGACTCATAGTTATCACGGTTTTTATCAACGCTACAGTGATGATTTTATTTTAGTTATACCAAAAAGTACCTGCAATTTAAAATTACTTTTGAAAGAGTTCTCTAATAAGTGTAATTCGATAAAAGGTATTACACTACAAAACGAAAAATGTCATATATTTGAAATAAACTCTAATCAAATTACTAATTTAGATTTCTTAAATACTAATTCAGATACTTCCACAGTTGAATCTAATAATCCTAATAAGAAAAAGAAAATTATAAATTATTTAGGTTTCTCTTTTGATGGTAACAATGTATCTATAAGAAATAAAACACTCTCACGCTATTTTGGAAAAATGTCAAAGGCCGTAAATAGTATTGCTAAAAAAAATACAAAATCCAAGCCAGTTCCATTATATAGAGTATATAATCAATATACATATAAAGGAACTATTTCATATCGGAAAAAACATCAAGATTTACCTCATGTAAGACTGATAACTCAAGATAATGGTAATTTTCATGATTATGTAATTAGAGCACAAAGAAAGTTTAAGGATGATACCCCCATTATTAAGGTAACCAATAAGTCTATACAACATCTATCAAAACGACTAAAGGCAAAACTATAAATGCCATCCATGCTAGTTTAAATAATAATTTTTAGCCTATAATAAATGTTGGGGTGTCACCATCAAGGTGGCACATCTAACATTATTTTTTTGCAAAAAATAAGCATATACCACTCACATGCTTTACAATACAAATGTCAAAGTCCTAAAAAGATGTGAGCGTATATGCCTATTAAAAATTATACAGAGTTTTACACAATATCAAACAAGAATATATTTGTCCAAAGTGTCATCATGCAACCAAACGTATAAAAAATTACTGGATTCGTACTGTAATATAATGATTCAATGTGGTATATTAATTAGTAAATATAGACGCGGAGATATAGCTATACACATTGTGGGTATGCATTTTCTAAACAAAACCCCTTTGTTCGCAAATACATGTAAATCAGTATCACGAATCTTGCCATAGAAAAAATTAAACAAAATGCTAATAATCTTTTACGCAAACATTACGTTGATCTAGAACATGAAGCTTCGGAGTATGAATTACATAAAACTAGTTGCTTAGTAGCTCAAGTAGAATATAATGCTGCAAATAATACTTTAATTTATAAAAAAATGAATTACTAAAATATAAAAATAATCTCCAAGAATTGAAACGGTAAGCTGTAAATGAAGACCTCGCTATAGAATACATAAATAAATTTATAAAAGGACTTGGAAGTCATTCTTTTACTCTAGCCAACGCGTCTTCTACTGAACAAAAAGGAGTCTATCAAATTCTAGATCATTAAGGTAATCCAAGAAAAATAGAAACGCTTAGCACTGGTGAAAAAAATGTTGTTGCTTTTTTATGATTCATTTATCATTTACAAGATTCTAATCACTCGTCAAAAAAAATCAAATCATTATATTTAAATACTCATTTCTATATAAATACTAGATGCAACTGATGGTTTAAGGATAAAAAGAATAAAGCAACCTTTAGACTAATAAAAAATGGTATGACTACGGATATTATAGAAGTAGAAAAAAGAACAATATTAAAACAAGGTATGAGGCATTATGAGATGAACTTAATTGGCTATACACTCACGGTAAAGCAGAATATTTATTAACCTCTATTCGTCGCATTTTAGAAACATATAATAATTTTAATCAAATTGAAAATTTATATAAGGACTCTAAAGAAGCAGAAAAATTATTCAATGTTAACTCGCTGGTATTGATGACCTTGAAAGCGATTTAAACGGTAAAAGAAAAGACGAAATCATCAGAATGCTACAATCTATGTTTGAAAAACATAAGACTTTAAATCATTTCAAAACATACTTTCATCCATATCCAGACAATGCTCAATCACAATGACAAAAAAAGCTGTAACGAAATGAAGATTTTTGTTCATTTCATTACAGCCCCTTCTAATTATTTTCTTGCCTCCCCTTATACTACTAGTATGTAGGGGGGGGGGGGACATTTACATTTCATATTGTCCTCATTGCTATTGATGCGTCAACCTATAGAAATGAAACAAGTTGAAGTACCTCTCTGTCTAATTGACCTTCATACTACACTAACTTAACATAACGTAAAATATAAGTTATCCCTATTGCTATTATTATAGATATTACACCTTTAAATACATAGTCTGTTATAATTCCACTGAATTGAACCAACTGCATAATTGGAAAATGCATACAATAAATAGGTAATGAAAGTGAACCTAATTCAGTAAATACTTTGTCTACTTGTTTTGGAATTTTATCATCCACCAATAACGTTATTAATAATACTAAGAAAGTAAATAATATCAAACTGAATGATATCGTCGTTCCTTTCATATCTATGAATATACTCCCTAATATATAAATAATAAATATTACTAATGATACTGGTAGTAAAGATATATTTCTCATGACTTTAATATTTGCTTTTTGTACCCATTTTACAACATAAAATAAAAATGTTCCTAACATTAAATCTGCTATACTTCTAAAATATAACATATGGCTTACATCCCAAGTTATACTCATGCCTATGTGTTCAAGATTATAAGAATATAAAGCTAATGGAATTATCCAAGAAAAAATATATATGTATAAATTCTTCATTTTATACATATATACAATAATAATTGGTAAGAAAATTAATATGTTCGAAATAAACCATAAGGGAGAGTTAAAATTATAAAGGCCACTTCCTAGATCAGTCCCTCCCAAAAAAAGCAAATTAACGGGTATTGAAGCAATCAATGTAACAATATTTATATCTCCAGAGCTTGGTTTCACTAATAAGGCAACAAAACCAATAAATATACCTATCCATGCATATAAAGTAGTTCTATATATTTTTCTCAAGCTATATTTTACAGCAACTTGCGGTATATTTTCTACCTCAATATTATCCATGTTATTAAAATGCTTAGCCGTAAAATAACCTGTTAATAAAAAGAAAAACTCAACAAATATCCACCCTGTATCAAAATATAATCTTTCTCCAAATATAAACCCATGATGAAAAACTATCACGATTGCACCACAAAAACGATATAATTCTATAATAGAGTTTTTCATAATAAAAAATATCTCCTAATGTTACCCATAAAGATAGCAACTTTTCTAATAAAAGATAACATAAAATGGTAGTTATGGCGTATCCATATTTATATTTACCTAAAAAATGATTATATATTGTACTCTAACTAAACTCAAAACATACTATAATTCAGATTATATAATACTAACCTATGTTATAATAATTACACTTACTAACACACTATTATATATAATATATGAGGTAAAAAGTTCTAATGAAAGTAGTAGCATTTAACGGCAGTCCTAAAATTAATGGCAACACGTATCACGCCCTACAATTAGTAGGCAAAGAATTAGAAATGGCAGGTATTAAATTCGAAATCATCCATGTTGGAAACCAGTCAATTCGTGGCTGTATTGCATGTGGCAATTGTAGCATGAAACAAAATGAGCAATGCATAATTACAAATGACATCGTTAACGAATCCATCCAAAAAGTAAAAGAAGCTGCTGGAATTTTACTAGGATCTCCTGTTCACTATTCTGGCGTACCAGGTACAATGAAATCCTTCCTAGATCGACTCTTCTATGTGAGCACATCTAATGGCAACTTATTCCGCCATAAAGTAGGTGCAGCCATTGTCGCAGATCGCCGTGAAGGTGGTATTTCTACATTAAACGAGTTAAATTACTACCTGTCCTATTCTGAAATAATGATCCCTACATCAAACTACTGGAATATCATCTACGGCACAACACCAGGTGAAATAGTACAAGACATAGAAGGCACCCAAATCATGCGCATTCTCGGTAAAAACATGGCTTACCTTATAAAAATCATGGCTTCCTCCAAAGGTATTGTTGAGGCTCCAGAAAAAGAAGATAAAGTGTACACACACACTTTGTGAGATAGTCAAAATAATCTACCCCTGTAAATTTACACAAAAACTATCTTATAACACCATAAGGTTTATAGGATAAAATTTAGCCGGAGTAATACATTGTATTACTCCGTTTTTCATTTATAAAGCTAAAACTCTTAACTAAAATTCTCTACGTCAAAATGCTGATCGAAGACCTTTATTTTCAAAGATAATATCAAGCTTTATTCTTTTAGTAATATCATTTGTCCTTATAAATGTATATTTCTTTGTCTTCACCAATTTAATATCCCCATAATTAACAGATGTGTTCTGAAGTACCCAGTTCTCCATTTTATCAGACATAATACCTCTCTTAATCCCTTTTATAAAAGAAAACTCTTCATTCCCATTCTCTTTTCTCTTACTATTCATCGCTTGATTAAAAGATTTATCAGTACCATAATAAATTTTCTCAAATCTTCTCTCTAAAATATGTGTATCAATACATTCAAAAAAAGAGAGTAATTTTCCATTATCATCAATAATCTGATGACGTATTGTTGAATTTAATTTGTCTAAATATTGGTTGCTGCCCCCTGTATTATTCATCTTAAGAGTTGTGAAATAACTATGCTCCTTATACTTTAAAAATATACATAAGCTAGGATTCTTAAAATCATAATTATCAAAATATAGATTAACTTGTACTAAATTATACTCAAAATGGTATTTAATTGCAGTTTTAGCATCATCAGTTTCTAATTGATTATATGCTTCAATTAAACGATTTTTCACCGTTGTTTTCATTAAATCTCCTTACTTTCTCTTCTTATAGTATTTAGGATTTACAACTAATAATAAAACAATACCCACTATTCCCTGAGAAGTGTATTCATGTTAGTCTTTTAGAATACTTTATTTAATACCCAATTTTCTCAACAAGAAGGCACCGCCTTTTTTCACCCAATTCTGCGGTTCCATAAAGGATACGTTTTGTTCTTTATAAGGAATTTCATTTTTCTCAAGCCATACGTCGAGTAAAATTTCGCTAACAAATCCATAAATACGAGATTCGTAAACATCGTAATGAGAAATATCGACACGTTTTTCTAATTCCCCTAAGATAGTAAACATCCATTCACAATATTGATCGTACAAATCGCGACGCATAACAAACATATTGAACATATGTGCCCAAGTCCGATTGCAAACCTTCATAAAGGCTGCACTGTATTCAGGGTATAGCTCGGCAATGATTTCTTCCGTCACATCTAATCCTTCGCTATGGTGCGCATGGTTATAATGTGAACGATTCGATTCGATGTAATATTTACGCTTATCGGCTACTACAACAGGGTGTTTACTCAATAACTCTTCCCAATTAGCAGTAGTCAAAATTTGCTCTTTTTTACCTTCTACGGAACGCACTTCTTTATTAGTAAAATACCGGCGGTAATGAACGAGGCCGATATAATCGGCGTCTAAATTTTTCCAAGCCCAATATAAGGCTGTCAATTCACAGTAATTAGGATTTTTAAGTGATATATGGTCACCCGTATTATCCCCTACATAGCCTAAATCATCTTTCCCTTCACGGCCAACGTGAATAGGCATATATACAGATTCTGTAGGCATCCAATATTGCTTATGTGTTGCTATTAAAACTCTAATATTCATCATTGCTGCTCCTATTCCATATGTTCTATATTTAGCATAGTAACTAGAGTCTATAATTCTCGTTTAGTTTACTACAAAATATGTAAATATAATAAAGTCTGTCACTATTTATAAAATATATCTATAGCATATCATTATTCTATATAATATATTACCAAAAATCATGTATGGAGGAGAAAATGTGCTTATAGAAAAATCAACAATATACTTGACAGAATAATCTCTTTTCTAATGTCTTTAACAATCCTATTTTTCTAACTTCTTCTAAAAAGATATCTTGTAGTACTTTATAGTGTAGTAATTCTCGAGGCAAATTGTTACACCATTGGATTGCTTGTTATAACATTCTATCAGAAACATTGTTAATAGGCATCCCTTTTAGTTATAAAGCACCTAAATAATCCATAGTGATTATCTATTTAAATTTTGATCAGACATCTAAATCATAATATACAGTTTTCACTATGGATTTATTTATGCGTCCAGTTTTAATTTACAATTAAGCAGACTGATTTTTTATTAAAGCATATCCAAGTCCCATTAAAATATAATAACAGCAAGTAATACTCAAATTATTGATAAGTCCTGTTACCATAATCCCTAAAAACGAAATAAAGAAAAAAATTAATTGAGTTCTATTAATTAAATTCTTTGTACGGAATATCTCCTTAAGTAATTTAAAACCCAAATAAACTGGAGCAACTAAAAATATTAATAATCCTAAAATTCCACCTTCTGCAAAACGAACAGCATACTCACTTAAGTTAGGAAATCCAGACTGCATTAAACCTCTTTCCTTCTGATATTGAATCCAGCTTTGAACTTCTGGATCATTTAATGCCTCAGTGGAAAGATAATCAGGTGTATAAGAACTTCTAAAACCAGTTCCTACCCCGAGTAATGGATGTTGTTTTCCAATTTCTACACTTGATTCAATAATGGATAACCGCGCACGATTACTCCTTTTGTCAGTACTAACAGCGGAAGCTATATTGTCAGTTACATATTCCTTTACAGTATCCTTTTTCTCTACTTCGTAAATTTGTTTTGTACTTTGCGGACTTCCAGGCATAACATCTAAAGAGAGTATAGCTCCCCCAAAAGCTAATAGCGAACAGAATAAAACTAATACTGTATTCTTAATAAAAGTTTTTTCCTTATTCCATATAGTAAAAAATATAAGCACTAACAATTCAATAAGTAACAAGATAGTCGCAGTTCGGGCTCGAGTCAAAAACAACCCATAATTAAACATAAATATTACAACCATATTTATAATTCGTTCTTTGTTGTTTGTCACTTCAATTAGCTTATACCATAAAATAGGCATCGCAAAAGCTGCAAAAATCCCATAAAAAGATGGTTCTGCAAATACAGACCTTAATTGATTATTCCAAAAAAGAGGTGGCCACCAAGTCCCATTACTACTTATCTCATGAACTACTGGATTAAGGATACTTAATATATGTTCAGCTGAAAAATTGCCCCATAAATATAATATATCTAATATAGAATAGATACATACAATAATGGTAGCCCCGTACGTACCTTTTACTAATATTCTAATTCCTCTATTAATATTAAATTTATACCAACTATATATCATATAAGGAACCGTAAAATACCAAAAACATTCTATTACAAAAATTTTAATAGGTCTCAAAACCATAGAATACATTAATAGCGTATTAGCATCAATATGTATCCCTATTGATGCTAAAGTTTTTTGTATCATAGGTAATTTTTCAACTTGAGTTACTGGACCGGATAAAATAACATCATAATAAGGATATATAACAAGACCATGGATAAACGAAATGAGTAATATACCAATATAAATCACGATATATATTCCCCAAATTTTATCATCTCGTGTTATTACTAATTCAGATTTATTCTTGTATATAATGTAAAATGAATATAATACCCCAATTAATATAGGATAGAAGCTTAAATCAGTTCCTAAAAACCCACCTATAAAATTTAATTGAAGGATCTTCGGAATTTGAGTAAAAATTGTAAATAACACAATTAAATAAAATAAACCATCTCGTATAGACGGATTCATAAATTATACCTCCATTACATTACTAAATCCCTTTTAAATTTATGTACATTGGTTTAATACACAACGAATTCATAGTGCACTTATCTATATACCTCTAAAGAGTATATAGGCTTAATGCAACACCTTAAAAATTTTATCCCAATATCCCAAAAGTATTGCTAACCTATCTTTAGGTATAAAGCTTCTAAGTAGTCCATTTTGCCTTTTATTAGAACCACATTCCCATACAGAATAAGGACATGCAAACAAATCATTAACTTTAGAAAAATCAACAACATCAATAAACCAAATACTCTTTTTAAACTTTCGTTTCTATCCAAGATAAAAAGGCCCCCCAATAGCACCAGTTTAAGGTGTTAAAAGAGCCTTTGCGTGATTGATCGTAATAGATTCAACAGAGTCTCCTAAATGACTTCCCTTTTCTAGAGAAACTAGTTTTTAACTTTATTAAATCTTATAAATCTTCTTGCGATAAATCACATATGCCATAGTACAAGTTACGAATATCTCTGTTATTATCGTTGTTACAGCAGTCCCAACCCCGCCATAATAATATGTTAATGGAACGATAATAAGTAAGCTTATGCAAGCCGCTATCATTAAAATTTTGCTATAAATAGATTCCATGTGTAGGGAAAGCATAGTTTCATAACCTAATACATTACTCATGGCAACAATCATAGGTACAAAAGCCATAATTTTAAACAATATAATAGATTCTCTATACTCTTCACCCAATAAGGAAATAATAATAAAATCTCCCCAGAAAACTAGTATTAATCCGCCTAAAAACCCTACAACTGTATAGATATATAACTGTTTCTTTAAGAATTTTATGCCTTCCACATAAGAATTTTTTAATAACCGATTAATATGTGGATATACCGCATCATTTACAGCCATCACCATTCTTCGAATACTTCCTAATAACTTATCGGCAGCACTGTAATAACCAACGACAGTATTATTAGTGAGTAAACCCAAAATAATAATAGATGTTGTAGTATAAAGATTTATAACAATAGTAGAAGCAAAGATGAGCCATCCTTCCTTATAGATTACAATGAATTCTCCCCATTTAGGTATTGTCCATAGAGAGTTATATCGTTTAGTTAATAAGATTAAAGATAATATTCCAGAAATACATGGCGCACATGACAAAAGTAAAGCTGCCAACCTATAGTCCTCAGGATCTTTTACGAGAGTAAAAATACCGAGAATACATAATAGTCTCCCCGCTAAATTTAATATAGTAATGTATCTCATTTCTTGAATCCCTTGGAAAAACCAAATAGGGAATATAATATTACCAATAACAGCCGTATAAGCAGCTAAATACAAAACAAGGTCAATTTCAATACCAATTTGCATACATACAAAAATGCTAATTAATAATAAGAAGGTCGCAATCCCGCCCAAGGCAATTGATCCATACATGTATTTAGAAAATAGTTGAGCATACTCAATAGGCTCTGCTTTAGCTATTGCTCGTGGAGCAGTTAAATTAAAGCCGTAACTAGATATAAGCACTAAGTATGCCATTATACTTTGTGCAAAGACAATACTTCCCATATTTGCTGGTCCCAAAACAATCAACAAATAAGGAATCAGCAAAAATGACAGAATATATTCTAATGCACGCAATAAAACCATAGAAAAAATATTTTCTATAAGCTTTGTCGGCTTAAATACCATTCATCCTACCCTCAATTATAAAATTCTTTCTTTATACTAGCTTTCGCATAGCTCTTACTATTGCTAAACCTAAACTATAATTTAAGCGTATCAATGCATATTTCCCGATAGAAATTCGATTATACACACTGGTATAATTTTTTTTAACAGTCTTATCAAAATTAATAAGAATAGCGTCTTTAGATGAGTCTGTAATTATACTAAACCAATAAAATAAAAGCTTATATCTTGATGCAATAATATTAAATAAAATCTGACTTCTATCACTATCAATATTACTTTCTTTAGAATATAAGCCCAACAAACGAAGAAGTATATACGGTAAATCTTCAATATGTTTAAATATACCCATACTACTTACACTTTGAGTTGGTTGATCTAATCTATATTGATATACTGATCCATTAGTGATTATAAAATTATTGATACTAGATAGAACGAAGTATACAAACTCTGTATCTACATAAAATCGATGTTCTGATATCATCTCATTTTTTTGTAAATACGTGTCTAGTTTTACTGTTATCGCATGCATTGGTAAATAATCAAAGTTAATTAAACTTGATAAATTATATTCTATATTTCTATCTAAATAAGGTAATACATGTACTGGGGTCGAGCTATGACTATACACTTCATCATAATCAGTTAAAACTAAATCTTCAGTAGCTTGGTTTAAAAATTCAATTAATCGATCAAACTCTTTTGTATCGACCCAATCATCCCCATCAATAACTTTGAAGTATTTCCCTTTCGCTAATTTAAGAGATGTGTTAATAGTAGAACCATGCCCACCATTTTCCTTCCCCACATAGCGGATACTATTAGGGTATTTTTCAACAAAAGATTCTACGTGCTGAGGAGTATCATCCTTTGAACCATCATCAACAACAATGATATCTAATTGATCTATATAGCGACTACTTACTAAGCTAGCTAAACAATCATCGATAACCGATGCTACATTATATGCAGCTATTGATATAGTAAGAATTTTATCATTCATTATACTTCTCTACCTTTTATCACTGACTCATAAATTTCAAGCATGTTATAAAAACTTACATCTTCCGAAAATGATGCAAGGCTTTTTTTGTTTCCTTGAAGCGCTATATTTTGATAGCATCTCCGATCTGATGATGTAAGAATATCTGATAATATATTTTCTAAATCAGATGGATTATTTATATCAAACAACATTCCTGTAACACCATCATCGATTAATTCATCAGCTGCATTCGATTTACTATTAGCACTGATAACCAAACAGTTACTCATCATACCTTCTACTAAAGTTCGTCCAAAAGCTTCTGCAATAGATGTAGATACAAGAATATCTGAAGATAGTAATATATCCTCTATATTTGAACGCCTTCCTTCAAATCTAATATGCTTTTCTAAACCAAGTTCAGAGACAAGATCTATCAGCTCAATTTTTAATTCTCCATCTCCAACAATATGGGTCTGAAAATTAGAAACCCCCTTTTTATAGAGGCTACCGAGTACTTCAATAAGAAGTCTCTGATTTTTATTAGCATTTAAATGGCCTATCGTTACAAGAGTAACAATGTTCTTTTCTAATATAAAATGGGTATTATAAAACTTTAAAGGGACTCCATCATAAACGACTCGACTATTAGATTGGGATATCTCAGGATATCTATCTTGTAGTTTTTTTGACGTGAAAATAATTTGATCTGAGCTATTAATTAATTTATATCCCACATTAGAGAATATAATTTTAGAATTAAATGCATCTCTCAAACTTTCACGTATATGCCAAATAACCAACCTTCCCATAATATGCGCTGCTAATGCACCCACATAGGTGAAAATAGTATTATTATGGACAATATCAATCTTATATTTATGAATAATCCAACACAATCGCATTAATGCATATAGGTTAAAGATAAGTCCCATGTACTTAATAATATATTTAGCAATTGATGCAAGCGACATATTATTAAATACAACCCAACTTAACATTGGCACTAATATATACTCAATATTGCGTTCATCTAATAATAATTGTCCATCTCCTGACTTAGGTAAAACCACTACTACCCTATGCTTGTCTATTCTTTGCAATCGTTCTGCTAACTCAACAAGACATAAAAAGGCACCTGAGGTTTTATTATTATCTGATGAGATTAGTAAAATGTTCATTATTAATCCTTAGTTTTGACATATTCAATAGGTGGATTAAAAGATAATCCCTCTAAAGTAGATGCCCATATAGTACGCAATCGGAATGCTTTTCTAGATGCACTTGATTTTAGTACTAAGAATGAATGATATAAAAGTCTAGCACATTCATAGGCAAATCCTGAAATACCTTCTCTACGGTATAAATAGACATCATTTCTATATAAATATTTATATCGGTCTAACCGATCTTCAGCTTCAGAAGCTATATTAGCACCAATATTACTATTCGATTTATGAATAACGACACTATTATTTACAAGATAACAAGGATATTTCAAGGATATACGTCGTGTATATTCCCAATCATCTGTCCATATATAGAATTCTTTAATTGGTAATCCAACTTCTTTAACAACGTCACTTGATACGAAAAAGGAGACAAATGATGCCATTACACATGGCACCATAGGACTATCAAAATCAGTGACATTCTTATACATTGTGGCACGAGGTACATTCATCGTACAAATTGATTTATCTTTCCATAAAACTTTACTAGATAAGAATCCACATTTCCCATTTACGGAATGATAAGCCTTTAATAATTCCTCTGCACTAGTATTTTGAGGGATGCAATCATCATCCATAATCCAGACAAAATCAAAGCCTTGCTCTACTGCATACTTCATACCAAATTGGAAGCCACCAGCACCACCTAAATTTTCGCCTGTATTGATATAAGTGATCGATTGATTTTCAATAAATGGCATTAAACTTTCATGAGTGCCATCCGTACTATTATTATCAATAATAACAATAGTAACTTTATCTTTTATTGTTTGCTGTAAAAGAGCGTTAACATTTTCTAATAATAATTGTTTCCGATTGTATGTAACTACTATTGCAGCAATAGTATCACTCATATGTAACTCCTATTTTTTAATAAACCTAATTTTACAATATAATATTACAGTTCTTGTTCTACTAAATTCAAAGCACTAGCAATGACTTTATCCATATCGTAATATTTGTATTCTCCTAAGCGACCGCCGAAGATGATGTTTTCTTCTTGCTTCGCTAATTCTACATATTTAGCGTAGAGATCGAGGTTTTTCACATCGTTCACGGGATAGTACGCTTCTTCTCCGAGCTTCCAGTCCCGCGGATATTCTTTCGTCACATACGTCACAGGCTGCGTGCCGAATTCAAAGTGTTTATGTTCAATGATACGAGTGTACGGAATATCACCTTCCGTATAATTCACAACGGCTACACCTTGGTGATTCTCTTCTTCCAATCGTTCCGTTTCAAAATGTAATCCGCGATATTCCAATGTCCCTTCGGAATAGCCAAAATATTCATCAATAGGACCAGTATAGATAATTTTCTTAGCCATCGCACTGTACTCATCACGATGCTCTAAGAAATCCACACCTAAACGCACTTCAATATCTTTTAGCATATTTTCGATGAGCTTTGTATAGCCACCGATTGGAATGCCTTGGTAGCGATCATTGAAATAGTTATTATCATAAGTATAGCGAACTGGTAATCGTTTAATAATGAAAGCTGGCAATTCTGTACATTTGCGGCCCCATTGTTTTTCTGTATAACCTTTGATAAGTTTTTCGTAAATATCTGTACCAACAAGGCTAATAGCCTGTTCTTCTAGGTTTTTAGGCTCCCCTGTAATGGCTTTCCGTTGTTCCGTAATAATAGCCTCTGCCTCTTGAGGAGTACGAATATTCCACATTTTAGAAAATGTATTCATATTAAAAGGCAAATTGTACATTTCACCTTTATAGTTAGCTACAGGGCTGTTTACATAGTGATTAAACTCAGCAAATTGGTTCACATAATCCCATACGTGTTTCATAGATGTATGGAAAATATGAGCACCATAGACATGAATGTTGATACCATCTTTGCTTTCACAGTACAAATTACCTGCAATGTGGTTCCGACGATCAATAACAAGAACCGATTTGCCTCGTTTATGTGCTTCGTGAGCAAATACCGCGCCAAAAGGGCCGGCACCAACTACTAAATAATCATATGTTGTATTCATATTTGAATCTCCTTACTAAACTATTAATAAGCACCTTTAGATTTTATAACAGCCATAACCGTTTTCACTAAATACACAATATCAATCCACACGGACCAGTTGTGTACGTACCAAGAATCCATAAGGACACGTTCTTCGTAGGTTGTATCGCTACGACCAGATACTTGCCATACGCCGGTAATGCCTGGTGGTACTAAGTAGAAATCATTGATATAATCACCATATTTTTCTACTTCGGCACGTACAATTGGTCTAGGGCCTACAAGGCTCATATCACCCATTAAAACGTTCCACAATTGTGGCAATTCATCGAGGCTCGTTTTTCTTAAGAATTTTCCAATTTTCGTTACACGAGGGTCGTCTTTCAATTTAAAATCACGTTCCCACTCTTCCCGTGCTTCAGGATTATTTTTCAAGTACTCTTCTAAGAATTCTTGGGCATTTGGAATCATGGAACGGAATTTGTAACAAGGGAACTCTTTACCATGTTGTCCTACTCGTTTATGACCAAATACGATTGGTCCTGGCGAATCCAAATAAATTAACAGAGCTATAATACCTACGATAGGTAAAATAAAAATCCCTCCTATAAGGGTCGCCATAATATCAAATAATCGTTTTAAGAAACGATTGGATCTACGAGCCAAATTATTATGAACACGGATAACGATAGCTTGTTCTTCCATTAAACCGCGAGCACTAATATTGCTAGCTGGCAAGCCAAATAGTTCTAGTACAAATGCTACACGACGGACCATTAATTGTAGTTTATTGATTAAGCTAACTAATTTCTTAGATTCCATACCTGGTGCGCACACCAATACGTGCTGCACCCCTGTTTCTTCAATGACCTTCTCTATATCATCAAACTTGCCTAGATAGGGATATTCTGTAGCGATACTTTCAGATTTAGGATTATCATCCACATAGCCAATGATTTTAAAATACGGTATAGGCATGCGATTGATGGATCGATTCACTAACTCCGCTGTTTTTCCAGCCCCAATCAATACATATGGAATTTGCAACACGCCCATTTTATTCAAGATTTTATAGGCAATGAACCTGAAAATAATGGTAAATAATAAAATAAAGATATACGTAAACCCTACGAATAAACGGGATACTTCGTTTGTCACGTGCCCCGCATACATAAGGACTATGGACACCACTACACCGATGGTAATGCTTCGGAAAATATGTTTAATCTTGTCCCAATAGGGCATATCGATATTATACGCTTCATTTATGAATAACGTAGCAATGAATACGATGGGCACAATGAAAAAGGTGTAAATGCTTTCCAATTCAAAATTAGCACTCACTGGAATAAATGACAAAGCGATTCGTGAATGATACGCCGCCATTAACCCCAATACAACGGATATATAATCAATGCCAACAGTCATCAAGTGAATGAGCGGCATAGTTAATTTTTGCTTTTTATATAAATTCATAACTGACCCCTTGTATATTACCTTTATTATATGATTTGCATGATAGTAATAAATGCACATACAACTCCCATTATATCTATTATAAACTAGATTTACTGAAAATGATAATGAAAAACGGATTCCACATAATTTAATCTGCATTTCACTATAAATCTATTGCAAAAAACAATAAAATATAATTTACTATATATAATAATTTGTTTTCTTCTCCACGAAGAACGTTATATAGTTTGTATAGCAAGGAGTTTAGTTATGTTAGCAAAAAAAGTTTTATTATTAGCATTAATGATCTTCAGTATATGCGCTCAAATATTAGCCTATACAGGCAATTCTAATACCTATAAATTTCATCGTGAAAGTTGTCATCATGAATCACGTATAGCCAATCACCATAGAGTTCATTTTGATACTCGCCAAGAAGCTGTTAATGCAGGGTATGTGCCTTGTAATGTTTGTCGGCCGTAATAAATGCAAAACAAAAGACCACTGTACATTCGGTTTTCTGAATGTACAGTGGTCTTTTTTATTTACATGTAACTATTATCAAAACACCTATTATTATTTAGATGTTAAAGTTTTACTGTAATCTTTCTCTCCTAGCATTAATAACGATCCTGCTAAAAACCAAAGTATACGCATTCCAGAAGAATTATCTAAGGTATATTCAGCTTGTCCAAAAACAAAAATATACCCAGCAATAACAAATAACGTACTTAAATAAGATGGATTTTTAGTTATGCGCCATCGTCTAAAGATATCACAAAATATAAATAAGAAACATAAAGTAACGCCTAATGTACCTATAATACCTGTTTCGCTTAACAATTGAAGAAAATTATTGTGTGCATGGTATAAATGCTGTGTTTCTTCAGGTAATCTATACCCATTTTCATAAACATTTCTCCATTGTCCAATACCCACACCTGTAAAAGGGTGGTCCTCAAACATCTCTAAAGCACTAGTAGCAACATATAAACGTCCTAAATTAGATCCATCAGAATCAAAATCAAATAATGTAGTAAATCGTTGTTCTTTTGCTGGTTGCAAAGATAATCCAACAATAGCCAATACAATTAAAACTATAATAGCTATAGCCTTCCAACTTTTCATTATATATTTCAGAGCTACTAAAGGCATAGTAATAAAGTTAATTAACCATGCAGCCCTACTCTTATTTCCATACATACCAAAAAAAGTACAAACTAAACAAAATAATGCACTATTGCGCAAATACTTAGGGTACTTATTGTCTAAAAACGTAACTACTAGTACAGGCACTACCATAACCATAATCCCTGCAATGGTAAGGGTACTACTACCAAATCCCCAGCCTCGATTATCTTCTCCTACCCCAGTATATTGAATGAGAGGCTGTATAAAAGCCACTACATTATCGATACCAAAAACAACGAAAAAACCAGCCAGCATTTTATATATAATATGCTCATCACGCAATACAATAGCAATTATAAAGAAAGGTAGTACGCGCCATATCCACACATTAACAAACTCCATAAATCCTGTTACAGGAGCTCCTGTTAATAGCGCTGCTGGCAATAAAGAAAATAGCATTAATACATAGGCTATGCTATAGCTTTTAAAAAAAGATGGCACCTGCAATTGTGTTCGTTGTTTATACATATAAAAAATAGTTAATAAAATAGCAACGCCATAAAACACTTGTCCCAAAGCCATAGATAAACGCGTAATACAAGCCATTAAGGTAATACAAATAGCAATGCAAATTTCCCAGGTTATATACTTTTTTACATCCATTATTTGCTCATCCTATGTACTAACTATCGTATCTATGAATTTTTAAATACGATTTCAAATTCTCCTCAATCTCCTGCTCATATTTATCCAACAATTCGTACCGTTTTCTATATTGACTCCGTTTTTGTGATTTTATATCTTCTAACGGTTTCCGATATTCTTCTAAAGGAATCATATAGAATCGATCGTCGCTTGTAACAGTCCCACCAATGTCTTTCCATAACGGGTCTAGCTCTGCCACCTTCGCTCTATGTCCCCGCACCATGTGAGTATTGGCATAAAATCCTTCATCTGATACAGCATACATACTATCTACTCTACAAGCCTTAGCCAAGGCACGAATTAAGAAGATAATAAAGTTTTTCGGCCGATAGCCATGCATTTGTTTTGTAATATGTTTTGCGTTATCTAAACCGTCTTTATAACCTTGAATAGTGCCAATCCAAAGGGCTCTTTCACCATTCAAACCTTTACCTAGACGAATATTCGCATGGTATACCCCTTCATCGCCAAGAGTTAAGAGAATAGTCATTAAACCTTCTTTTCGTTGACCGGTCATAAAATTAAGATGCGCTTTCATGTTCAATTCTTTGTCGGACCACAGAAGAATACCTTGTTCTAACCCTTGTGGTTTTAATTCCTCTGGATTGTATAACATAGCAATCGTTTCGTCTGTAAATACTGTTTCAAGAGCAGTAAAATGATTGATAACCGCATCAATGCGCTCACGCAATGTCGATTCTTTAAATAAAAAGATACGACTTAATAATTCGTATAACCCCTCCTGTTTATCTAATATATGCATATCAGGTTTGTAGCTTTCAAAAAAAGCTTTATATTCCATTACTTCCCGTTTGTGGAATAGAGTACGCAAAAAATGCAATGTAGTGCGCCGTGTTTCACGCCACGACTTATAGCCGTAAATAGCGCGCCCATTGGCCCACTGATCTTTCATATATTGAAACATATACTCTCCTTAGTAATTATGTTATGCCTCTTACAATAGTGATTCACAGACACTCCCACAATACTAAATGGTATTTTGGGAATTCATACCTCTTAGGATACCTCTAATTAACCCATAATGGCTATACTCTTCATTGGCTTGTTGTAATCCTTCTCGATACACAGATGGATTATCAATCAATTGATTGACAAATGATTCTAATCCATTTCGAATCGTATCAACAGACTGAATATCTACCACTTCACCAATATGATAGGTGGTTAATACCTCGGGATTAATTTCAGGAGATACTAACACTGGTTTATAAAAACCTATGGCCGTATACAACATAGCGCTCCAATGATAGCGATAGCGTTCAGCACCGTATGGCATAAGAATAGCATCTATATCGAGCAATGCTCGCTCCCATTGTTCACCAATTAAGCTAGCATGAAGAAACGAAATATTAGGTACCTGACTATACTCTCTAGCAATGCTTTCAAATAATTCTCCATCTTCCAGTGTCACCGTAGCCCCTTGAACGAGTAACTCTACAGGTCCATTAAACTGCGCACCTTTGAAAGCCTCCAGCAAAGGAATGATGTTTTTCTCTTTTCTAAATTGTCCAAAAAAACCTAATCGCAAAGGCTGATGCGTAATAAACTTTGGTTGCTCTCCTGTAGATGGCGTAAATACAGGTGGCACTAACGGATATACACGAGGCAAATTCCGACGCAACATATCATCCCGCAATGTAATGACATCTAAAAATACATTAGGATATGGTTTAGCTTTGAAAGCCTGTTTTAAGAAGCGTTCTAACTCACCAGAACCAATCCCATGGAATATAAGATGAACTGGCACATCTGCATCTTTAAGAGATGTATCTAATAAAGCTTTTACATAGCGATACGTAGCTGTAGGAATGATAAGGGCATCAACATGATGTTCTTTTATAAGTTTTGCTGCTGAATTAAACCATGCACGGCGCCGTTTTTCTCGCAATAAAGAGAGAAACGGTTTCTTCCACTTTGGTGCACCTGCATAGGTTACTACAGGCCCCCCCTCAAGATACACCACATCTACGTCATAATCTACTTTGAAGGTAAAGTCTTCGGGAACCATGAAAATCGGTTCGTGCCCTTGCCGTTTCAGCTCGTTAATAAGTAAACGATCAAATTCCACTTCATGACCGGCAGGCATTATGATACTTTCAAGAATAGCAACGCGCATACGATATACCTCACAGTTTCCCATTAGATTTTAGTAAATAGTAGAGTTTGACGTATTTAATCATAGTATAGAAATAGTGGTTAACCGACAAAATAAACCCCATTTTACCGTCTAAGAATCCTCTATCGAGAAAATAAACTTTAAAAAAAGCCCAGCTAGGACGAATTAAAATATCCTTCACAAAGGAACAAGATTTACCAGCATCTTTGTACTTTTCGGCAGCCAACGTAGTGTAATTGTTGAATTTATTGAAGTATTGGTGCCAATTATCATAGGTATAATGGTACATAGAGCCTTGTAATTTAGCTTCTTTATAAGGTGTAATGATGGCAGGGTGTACATAGCCTTCCACATAACTGCCTTCTGCAGGCATTAAACGAAGCACATAGTCAGGGCGCAATACACCGTGAGTAGCTTCATTGTGATGGAATTTATTGCGTCGTTGCATCCAATATGCCTTAGGTTCATCTTGTTGAACGGCGCGTACAATTTCCTCGCCTAACTCAGGGGAAATTCGCTCGTCCGCATCGAGGAAGAGGATCCATTTCGATTTCGCCTCTTGAATGCCAAAGGTCTGTTGTCCACCCCAATCGCCATTCATGGCGTGCTGTACCACGCGCGCACCCATAGAACGAGCAATATCAGGCATTGCATCAGTACTGAAATCATCAATGACTAATACTTCGTCAGCAAAACTAACGGTTTCAATGCAGTCTTTAATATTTTGTTCTTCGTTTTTCGCTAAAATAATAACTGTTACTGTTGCCATTGTATCCCCTTTAGTTCTTATTATGACTTTATTTTTTTAGCCATGTAAGAACATGTTGCACCTATTTTATGTATTACGTCAAATCGATCGAATGCATACAGAAATAGCTTATATTTACCACTTAATTGACTATACGAATCTTTGTTTCTATATTGACGAATCAAGTCTGCGCATTGTTCATAATATTGTCTATTTGTATCACTTGGTTGTGCATAATACGCTGTTAAGCAAGATAAGCAGGCTTTCATTAATAAACTGTTGCAATCAGAAGTATATGGTAATTGATGTGTGGTAGCAAATTCTAATCGTTCTATATAGCCTAATACAAAATCCCATCGCGATTTAGCATCAAAAGAGGTTTGTGTTATAGAATTAGGATTAAGTCTATAATAATATAAACACAAATCAATGTGACCTACTCGTTGAGCGTTATTAATAATCAAATAGGATGTAGCTGAATCTTCAAATTTTCTACCTTCTGGAAAGCGAATGTTCCCTAAAATACTGCGTTTATACAATTTATTCCAAGCCGCTGTAAATCCATCATACATAGCTAGCTGTAACGCTTCGTCGTGATCATATATAGTTATATGACCATCATTTTTGCTAGCTTTAATAGTATGTTTGTTTTTATATCGATATGCATTGCATTCTATAATATCTAGGTCATTAGATTCTAAATGAGACACTAATGTGCTATACATATTAATATCTAAAAAATCATCAGAATCTACAAAACCGATATACTCACCAGTAGCTACTGCAATGCCAGTATTACGAGCTGCACTAAGTCCACCATTAGCTTGATGAATGACATGTATACGATGATCCTGTGCAGCATATGCATCACAAATATAGCCGCTTTCATCCGTTGATCCATCATCAACGAGAATAATTTCTAAATTACTATATGTTTGATTGATAATAGAATCGATACATTCATGCAAATAAGGCGCTACATTATATACAGGAATTACAATTGATACTAACTTCATACCTATTTCCTTTTTACAATACAATATAGAATCTATTCACGATTAAAATACCCACAGAATAAAAAAGACCGAAACTTAATGTATCACATTCCCCTGTTTCATGCGCCACGCTGCCAATGTTCTCAATGTATCCATAGTCTCACGGTATTCTCCAGGCATAGGTTGATGTTCCCCATGAATCCCTGTGGAATCCATCCATAATCGATGATTAAATACGAATGGGTATGAATCAAATAGACTCGGTACCATAGATGTATAGGTTTGCCCTGGACGGCCGACAAGCTCAGCTAAGGTAGGTATCATTTGAATACTCATACCAAACGATTCCTGCCCTAACCACTCTTGTTGTATACCTTTACCATAAAAAATTAATGGAATCGTTGATGTCACTTGAGGTCCCTCTTCGCTAGCAAAGGTAAATCGTTCACTATGGTCTCCAGTAATGACAAACAACGCCGACGGGTCTTGCTGCTCTTCACGTTGGACGAATTGTCCCATTACGTGATCGGCGTACCAAATATGACCTAACTCCTTAATTTGTTGTTCTGTATTCGCTATAGACTTAGGCAAATTAGATGCTACATAACTACTATTAAAGCCTTCTTTCTCTATATTGATGCTATACGGTGGATGATTCGAGGTAGTCATAATGACGTTGATAATCTTTTCACCTCTATGGGCATCCATATACGCAGAAATAGCCTTAAATAAATCACCATCATCAACGCCCCACGCATTGACAGCAGTGCTGTCTATTTCCGATGCATCATGAAATTCATCAAATCCTTGAGACAAAGCAAAATCTTTCACATTTTGCCATGTACTGAATCCACCATACCAGAATACGGTTTTGTATCCCAATTGTTTCATAACCGACGCAATACCTAACCCATAAGGAGCTTCATAACTAACCTTTTCGTAGTTTGGATACAACCCTACATCGGGCATACCTGTTAATAATCCGTTAATAGCAGGCATTGTACCCGTTCCTTGAGCCAATGCATATTGCGTATGCATCGCATTTTGTTTCTGCTCAATACTACGCCCTTGTCCTACAATATAAGTGCCGAGTTTGTTAAATTCTGGTAAAAACGGCCATAATCCATAAGACTCCCCAAGAATAACATGGATCGATTGCGGCGCTGTTTCTAAACGCTGCGTCGTAATCGTCTTAGTGAAAGCCTCATCAAAGGTTTTACTATATGGATTACCACCCACTTGTGAAATAGCCGCTTTTAATTCATCTGCAGTTAATTGTACAGTTTCTAGTGCATGAATCCGTTTTGCAATAGTTCTTACTCGATATAAGGCCTGTACATCATCTAAAATTGCTTCATTTAACACATTAGAATTAAGACGAGCTGCGCTTTCCCAGTTAATAGAATGTGTATAGGAAAAGGCTCCACCAAAACGAAATAGCACAAAGAGAACAGCAAGACCTATCACACTTGCTATAGCAGTACCAATTTGTGTGTTTCTAGTTTTAGGATACCAATCAGACGTATGCGTATGTAATACTTTCACCAATAACCAGCACAGCAAAGAACTAGTCATCAATGCGCCAATCAAAAAGGGAATAGCATGGTATTCATTAATAGCTGTATTAATAATGGCAGATATGTCGTCGTTTTTACCATTAATAAGCATAGCATTATAGGAAGAGTTAAAGATCCTATAAAATGGAATTCGCCCAAAGAATAACAATGTAAGGATAACAGTAACAATACTATACCAAACAGTACGAATCGTTTGTGCCGGCCATCGAAGATTCAATACCTTTGGTATCGTTGCTATAACTAATCCTACCAAGGAAATAAAACCTACTGTTTTTAGGCTCAACCGAAACCCCAACCACAAGGACATACCTATATCCGCTATAGAAGCGTTTGCCAATTGCAATTGAAATATAATTAAAAATACAATACGAAATATAGTTAATAAAACAGCAAAAAATGCGAGTGCTTTCGCTTCTTGCTGTATGCCTGTGACCCATCGTTGCCAAGGACTCGCCATCTCTCCCTGCATACCATTATCCCTTATATACATTATGTGAACCTTAATTCTTCCTCATAACAAATACGTTTTTCTTCTCTATTGATTGTTAAGTAACTATGTTTTCTATTAAATATACCGTTTACACTTACGCCCTTTACAGCGCTTACATTTGCCACAGCCTCGGTCCTTCTCATTGTAGGCCGCAGCACTGTGCTTATGAGACACTAGGGCTATTTCTTTTTTTCTTTATTAGATTTCTCTTGTTTCGGTTTATCTTTTTTAACCTTTTTCTCTCGTTTGTCTAAAGCTTTTAACAGGTCTTTCGTTTCTTTGTAGTTTTTGGAGTCTTTATGTTTTTTAGACTCTTTATCCTTCTTCTTAGCGTCCTTGTCCTTTTTATCTTTTTTCTTTGAGCTCTTATCTTTTCTATCGCCTTTATTAGACTTCCCAGAAATCTTAGCCCATTCTTTTTCAATGCGCTTCATCTGTTTTTTCAAAAGCTTCTCTATTTTTTTCTTCTGCTTATCTAATTCTTTTTGTTCTTTGTTAGACCTTGCCTGTTTCTCGTCACTGTTGTAATACATAGCGTTATCATCGTAATCTTCATCATCACCAACATATTGGAAATGTTCATCCTCTAGGTCGTCTTCAAATGCATTTAATTCATCATCAGAATCATCTTCACCGATAAACTGAAAGTCTTCCTCATCAAGATTCTCAGTGTTCTCATCCTCTTGCGGAACATCTTCCAAGTCTGCTGTGTCCACAATATCAATGTCGTGACGCCACAAATCCTCTTCTAAGCGGTCATAGGTATGCAACAGATTCATACGGTCTTGGACGGATTCGATTTGATTCCACAAATCCACCAAATTCGCCGTATACTGCATGCGTTCCTTCAATTCTAAATACGCTTGATATACAACAATTAAATCTTGTTCACCAAGACCTTCTTCTGTACCGATTTCTTCGATGAGTTGTTGAATTTGCTGATCCCGGTCATATCGATTGATCAAAGCTTTCCGAATTTTATCAATCACACTAGCATCAATATGTTCCATGATATACCTCCTCTAAGGCCTAGGCCTTACTGAATATAATGAAAACAGGTATACATATTATATCATTTTTAAATTAATGAAAAATTAATCGTAATGTATTATATTATATCAAATGTGATGAAACTTTTCCGCTGAAATATAGACTATTTACTAGAGAATTTCAATTTTGGTTCCACTAGGTTTTTATCCATAACAATATAATGATCTTGAGCCAATATCCTAACATAAAACGCTATATATCAGTATTTTCTCTTTTTCGTCCTCTTCATCAAATAAATCATCACATGGTAAGGTTTCTATTAATTGCAATCGCCAGTGTTCATTGAGAAAAGCTTCCGTATCTCGTGATGGATAATAGAAAAAGAATTGCATAGGCCGTGGATATGCATAGAGAGAGTCGAATATATTGGCAAGTACTCGCTTAATGATATGCAGTGAAAATGGATTAAAGAAAAAGCATCGATCTACTTCAGGAGGTACTACATACGTAGCTGCGTCACCGAGGACAAAAGACACACGGTTCCGGGCGGCATCGCTTTCACCGTTCACGACAGCCCGCGCATAGAGGCGCTCATCATATTCAATACCGATAGACTGGCATCCCGTTTGGTAAGCCATAAAAATACTCACTCGCCCCTTGCCACTGCCGTAATCGAGCAATGTATTACGTTTCCCGATGTACCCCGTGTTAGCCAAACGCTCTAGCACAGGATAATCGGTAGGCTCGTACGGATGATGCTCCCAATCGGAGTGACTATCATCACGACCCGCTGTTTTTATATTCAAGATGTGTTCCCATTGTTGCTCGTCAGTGTTCATAATCATATCCTACTTCATTACTTTTATATAATCTAGTATACCATGTAACCCAGTATGATATAATAATAGTATTACTCATTTCATTCTATACAAGGAGCAATTATACATGGACAGTGATCTGACCTTAGATTTTATTATCATTATTGCCTTAATCATTGCGAACGGACTCTTCTCAATGACTGAGCTAGCTATCGTAAATGCTAACAAGCGCCGCCTTGAGGAAATGGCTGAGGACGGCAATGAAAGCGCCAAAAAAGCAGTGGATTTAGCAGACAATCCAAACGAAATGTTATCGACCATTCAAATCGGCATTACCTTAATCGGCGTCTTAACAGGTTTGTACTCAGGTGCCACTTTTTCCGCTCCTCTTGAACAATTATTGGTGAAAGCATTCCCTAGCATTAATGCCTATGCTGCGTCTATCAGTTCCTTTTTAATCGTAGCTATTATTACTTATTTATCCCTCGTCATGGGTGAATTAGTGCCAAAACGATTAGCTCTTAACAATCCTGAATCCATTGCGCTCATCGTAGCTAAGCCTATTTCATGGCTTTCAAAGGTATTGAAACCTATTGTACTGTTTTTAGGCCTATCTACAGAAGGTTTGCTGAAAGTATTAGGTGTCAAAAATAAAGAAGAAGCACCCGTAACAGAATCAGAAATCAATAAAATGCTTACTGAAGGTGTGGCCATGGGCGCTTACGAAGAGGAAGAGCCTATTTTAGTAGAAAATATATTCCACTTGGCGGATATGAATGCTGGTGATGTTATGACACCGCGGACTCAACTCCGTTGGATCGACCTCAATAGTGACGCCGACGAAATTATGGATGTTCTCAAAACATCAAATTATCAACGTATTCCTGTAGGCGAAGATTCCTTAGACGAATTCAAAGGGTTTATTACCGTATCCGACGTACTAGTGCAGCTCATGCAAGGTGAAAGCAACGCCGCTAACACACCAGCTACTACGCGACATTCTGCTCAATCTAAGCAATCTACGGATTCCAAAATAGATACCTCTCATACTTCACTACGATCTATTATTACATCTTGTCTAAAAGAACCGGTCCTCGTGCCAGAGTCTCTATCCCTCATGAAACTGCTCAATATTTTCCGTACAGAAGGTGTTCACGAAACCATCGTCCTCGACGAGTACGGTGGATTTACAGGCCTCGTCACATTACACGACATTATGGAAGAAATCGTCGGTCTTATGCCATCTGGCGAAGAAGAAATGCAAGAAGAAGAGAACCGCATCATCGAACGAGGCGACGGCTCCTGGCTCGTCAATGGCCTCCTCGATATTGACGAATTTAAAGACTTCTTTCACATCGACAAAGAACTGCCTCGTGAAGAAGACGATTTATACAAAACCATGGGTGGTCTATTAAACCTTCTCTTTGGCCGCATTCCTCGTGAAAGCGATAAAACCTCTTGGGAAGGCTACACCTTTGAAGTAGTAGACATGGACAATACACGTATTGATAAAATCCTCGTCACTTATGAACCACCAGTTGTTGAAGAACCGGTAGAAGAATAGTATAAAAAATACATCTAGCGTATTTAGATAAAAATACACCCCCAAAAAAGCTCCAATAACCAGGTCTGCCTACGGCAGGGTTAAAGTCGCTTTTCCAGGGGTGTATTTTCTTACCCATATACCTTCAATCAATCTTATTTACTCTATTCTACTTATCCTACATATGCTATAATAATAGATAAAGGGATAGCAAGCGTGTGCTGCGCTAGGCTCATCTCAAAGTTAATTAAAAATAGACTTGAGAAATGGCCTAGTGCATTACGCGTTAGGTCATTTTTCTATTTAAGAATCATGACTATAAGTGTTGCAAAAGCTATCATCAATGATAACGCTTCATAAACTCTCATAGTATCACCGCCTTAACGATGAGCCTAACTCGCTTGCTATCTTATGTATAGTATAGCACTGTAAATTTTAAAAATCATATATCAAATATATTATAAATCGGCTTAATTGTAGAATAAAATTTAAGAAAGAATACAATTATTTAATTATATGTGGTATCCTATATATAGAATAGTAAGACTCTCCCTATACCTATACCTATATAGTAAATAATAGTCATGCTCTCCAATTAGTACTATGTTCATTTACTATATAGCATGTAAATTATATCATTTCTCTCTCAAATGATAACTTACTATTCCTATATAACAACATATAAACGCAAAAATACCAAGAGATACTATCTCTTGGTATTTTTGTATGTAAATCACTTTTTATTTTACAGTAATGTGGTTACCATATACGTCGCGGCCTTTTTGACCATTTACACGAACGCGGTCAACTTTATGACGGTCGTTATCTTTACCAGAAACGCGATCAATACGGAATGTATCAGCTAAACGAACACGTTCTAATTGAGGTTTGAACTCATCAATAGCGCGTTTCATATCGCCATCAATAGTAGCACCTGCTTGTAATGCACGGTAAAGAAGAGCAGCAAATTCATAACGAGTCATCGCTAAGTCGCCTTTGAACATGCCATCTGGATAGCCTTCAATAATACCTTGTTGTGCTAAGGATTTTACATAACCATATGCCCAGTGATCCATTGGTACATCGCTGAAATCACCATCAGACATCATTTGTTTTCCGCTCATTTCGCCAATTGTATTAGCTAATACTTGGTTTTGTTTCATCAACATATCAACGGAATTTTTAAGGTTTTTAATTTCTTGAGCCATTGCTACACGGCTATTTGTTACACCGCTAGATTGACCTAATTTGAAAGATACACCAGCGTTGATCATGTTTTCGCCGTTACCCATATTACCAGCTACGCTAAACATAGTGTCTTCGTTTGGACGGTAGAAAGCACCTACTGCCATAGCATTTTCACCAGCATAGTTACCATAACCAACTGCGAAGTTCCATTTATCATCTGGATTGAAATCCAATGGATGTAACGCTGCTAATGCTGCTGCACCAGCACCTACTTTATCTAAACGATTAGATAATTGCTTAGTACCATTAGAAATCGCATCTAATTGACCTTTATTAACTGCATCTGTAGGATTTACACCATCAGCTACATTGCTAATTACTGTATTACCTGCATTAATACCATCGCTAGTAATAGTTACATTACCTGCTTTGATACCATCCGGACCATATGTAGTAGATTTAGTACCATTAGATACTGTTACTCCAGAACCATCAGTTATTGTTTTAACACCACCGTTTTCTACAGTTACAGAGTTAAGACCTGTTAAATCTTTAGCAAGAGCTACTTCATAATTAGTGCTTCCATCTGTATTTGTAGTTGGTGTAATAGCAATATTATTACCTTCTGTTAAAGTTACTTTAGAACCAGCAATTGCTTTGTCCATTTGGCCTTTATTTACAGCATCAGTATCATTTACTGCATCAGCTACATTAGTAATAGTTTTGTTACCTGCATTGATGCCACCATCTTTTGTAATATTGATATCACCAATAGTAATACCTTTATTTGTCACTTTTGTGTCGCCTGCTTTTATGCCATTTGCATCATATATAGCTGTATTAGTACCGTCAGTTACCATCATACCGCCTGGTGAAACAACAGTATTATTCGTTCCATCACTTACATTTACACCATTTTGATTATAAATAGCACCAGTAGTACCATCAGTAACAAATACGCCATTTTCATCTGTTCGAGTAGTTACACCATTATTTTCTACTTCTACAGAATTTAAACCCGTAAGATCTTTATTAACAGCTACTTTATAATCAGTGCTACCATTTGCATTAGCACTTGGTGTTACTGTTACATTATCACCAGCAGAAACCGTTGTTTTAGCTGCTGCTACAGATTTGTCTAAATCACTTACAGCCTTATCTAATTGTCCTTTGTTAACAGCATCAGTAGCATTCACTGCATCAGCTACATTAATAATAGTTTTGTTACCTGCATCAACGCCATTATTTGTAATGCTCACATCACCAGCTTTAACACCATTTGCATCGTAAATAGCTGTATTCGTGCCATCAGTTACCAACATACCACCAGGTGCAACAATAGTAGTATTAGTACCGTCAGTTACACTCATGCCATCTTGGTTGTAAATAGCAGCTTTAGTACCATCAGTAACACCTACACCTTTTTCATCAATTGTAGTAGTAATACCATCTTTTACTACTTCTACTGTTTCTAAACCAGTTAAGTTTTTATTAACAGCTACTTTATAATCAGTGCTACCATTTTCTTTATTAACTTCTGATGTTACTGTTACATTATTACCAGCAGAAACTGTTGTTTTAGCTGCTGCTACAGCTTTATCTAATTGGCCTTTATTGACAGCATCATTAGCTTTTACTGCATCAGCTACATTGCTAATTACTGTAGGGTTTGTAGTTGTACCATCTACATTAACAGCACTATTTACGATATTACTAGTATCAACTGCAGTAGCACCTGTATTAGGAGCACCAGATGCATCTAAATCAGATTCTTTGTAATAATTACCGTCTGTTCCTTTTACAACTTTATTACCTTCTCGATCTGTATATGACCAGTTTCCACTGCCACTATTAATTGTCAAATTAGTAATACGTGTGTCAAGATTTGCAGCAGCATCAGCCAATGCATTAATTCCTGTAGCATGGGCATTTAATGCAGTTTGAACAATATCATCATTTAACATATTGTATGTAATCCCATCAGAAAGACCTGGTTGAGAATAGTTATTCATATTTGCTAAAGTTAATTTATCATTCATTTTAGCTACGCCGACACCAGAAATATTTTGGCCAAGGACATTAATTATACCATTTCTTGTATCTGTATCATATGTTACTTTTGTTAATACAGGAGAAATATAGGCATTTTGAGTATTACCATCAGCATCAGTATAAGTAAGTGCTGTATTATATAATCCATCACCAGTACCACCAGCAAGTCGACGATCCGTTAATACAGCAGCAAATGTTTTTGCACCACTACCTGATGTAGATGTACCAACTACACCAGAGCCACTACCTTCTGTAATAGATGTTGTGGTACGAGCACCATTTAATTGATATCCTACTGTTTGAATAGTTGATAGATTACTAATATTAGTACTATTATCTGCACCACCAATAAATGTTTCCGTAGCAGCCCATACTGGTGCACTAAGTGTACCAAGTACAGCAGCCATTAATAATGTTTTTCTCATTATTCAGTTCCTTCCTAACCTTTTTAACACACTACATTCTAAAATAATTATATACATTTTATATATGCTATATATCCTTTTATATGCTATTAACATATGATTTAAGTGCACTTGAAATGTATACTTTTCATATGTGTATTATTGTACCATACTTTTTAAAAAACTCATATTATTTTCTTTTTTTTTTTATAATATTTAATTTACATTTAAATGCATTTAAAATAACACTTACTTATATACATATGTAATATATGTATTTAATTTACTATTTCAGTAATGTATTCTATACATTCAATCATTTATGAGTAGCTATTTTAAATCTACTGTAGTATATTTAATTGTATAAAAGATATGTACTGCTATGCAGGTCTATCTCAATAATTAACTGCATGTAACTACTACCTATATATCATATATAAAAATACATATTTAAAGGAGAGAATACCCTATGCTGACTACCTGTACATTCCGTCGTTACAAATCGTATGGATACGCCCTATTATTACCTCTACTATTCCTCAGTACTACTCTATTAGCTGGTTGTGGTTCAGAAGAGCCTACCAAAGATATATCTATTAAGGTTCGTACCATAACAGTAGGCGATGTAGCATCGACAGCAAATGCTAATTATGCTGGCACCGTTCACAATCGAACAGAAACGAATTTAGCCTTTCAAGTGGGAGGCCGCATTATCAACAAATATGTTACTGTGGGAGACACTGTAGAAGCCGGTCAAGTACTGGCTCAAATTAACAATATAGATACCATCAATCAAGTGGTTAATGCAGAGGGTGCTGTATCAGCAGCACAATCGGCGTATGAATTAGCTTTAGTCAATGCCAATAGATATCGACAATTGTACGCAGAACAAGCCATAAGTAAACTACAATTAGATCAAATGGAAAACCAATTGCGTGCCGCTGAAGCTCAATTACAACAAGCACAGGCGAGCCTGAATTTGAGTAGCAATCAAAATAACTATACTACCCTTGTAGCTCCTGAAAGCGGCATTATGACAGCTTTCAATATAGAGGTAGGCCAAGTTGTAGCAGCTGGCCAAAACATAGGTACCTTAGCAGCTGGGAATGAACCAGAAGCAGTTATCGCCTTACCAGAACAAGAATTATCGTCTGTACAAGTTGGTACCGATGCAACCGTAACATTTTGGGCACTTCCCGATGTGAGTGTACAAGGTGTGGTACGAGAAATCTCACCTGTTCCAGATCCTGTAGCCCGTACCTATACGGTAAAAATTTCTTTGCTCAATCCACCGCCATCGGTGCAATTAGGTATGACTACGAATGTCATTCTTAAACACCCATCATCACAAACCATATCCATACCACTCACAGCGCTTATCAAAGACAACACTGGTAATCCTGCTGTGTATATCATCAAAGATGGTAAAGCTCATGTAACACCTATTCAAACTGGCGATTTTGGAGATAATTCTATTGTCGTTACTAGTGGACTTTCACAAGGAGACATTGTCATTACAGCGGGAACGCAGCAATTACAAGAAGGGACGGCGGTTAAACAATGAAGAATTTCAACTTAGCCGATTGGGCACTTCGTCATAAATCTATTATTTACTATTTCATCGCTGTGTTGATGACATTCGGTATTTTTTCGTATGCGAATATAGGCCGTATGGAAGATCCTGATTTCACCATGCGTACTATGGTGGTAGGCGTCTCTTGGCCTGGTGCTTCACCAGAAGAAATGTCTGAACAAGTGACAGACAAATTAGAAGAAAAACTGCGCGATTTGCCTGGATTAGATTATACAAAATCCTTTACAGACGGTAATAAAACTGTCATTTATATCAATTTGAAAGAAGACATTCCATCGGAACGCATTCGTCCTTCTTGGGAAGAAGCGCGCAACATGATCAACGACGAATGGCGACATTTGCCATCTGGCGTACAAGGACCGATTATTAATGATCGCTTCGACGACGTATATGGCATTATTTACGCTATTTCAGGCGATGAATTTAGTTACGAAGAGAAACGACAATACGCAGAAGACGTAAAGCGTCAGCTGTTATCTGTGCCAAATGTTAAGAAAATCAGCCTCATTGGGGTACAACAAAAATCCCTAGATGTAACGATTAATAAAGATAAATTAGCATCTTATCAAGTAAGTTCCCAAGATATATTGACAGCGCTGCGTCAACAAAGTGCTATGGTACCGGCTGGTATGATTAATACGGACACAAATAATGTGTATATTCGGGTAAACGGTATCTTTGACAGTGTAGATGCAGTAAAACAAATGCCATTGCGCATCAATAATCAAACTATACGACTTGGCGATATTGCCGATGTAACCTTAACCTATGTAGATCCATCGAGTCCTCAATTTTACTACGAAGGCACCCCTGCTATTGGCATTGCCATTTCCATGGATGCAGGAGCTAACAATATCGAATTTGGCAAAGCTATCGAAGCGAAATTGAATACCATTCGTCCTATGATTCCGGCTGGTTTATCCTTAGATCAAGTATCAAATCAACCGAAAATCGTAGATGAATCCATCGGTGATTTCTCTCAATCCTTATTTGAAGCTATTGCCATCGTTCTCATCGTAAGTTTTGCATCCCTTGGCATCCGCTCTGGCATCGTTGTAGCTTTAACCATTCCTGTAGTGGTGGCCACAACGTTTGTATTAATGTACGAAAATGGCATATACCTCCATAAGGTGAGCCTCGGGGCCCTTATCATTTCCCTAGGCCTTCTCGTAGACGATGCCATTATCGTCGTAGAAATGATGAGTTTAAAGTTAGAAGAAGGCTATAATCACTGGCGTGCAGCTACCTTTGCTTATCAATCAACAGCCTTTCCAATGTTGTCTGGTACACTCATTACATGCGCTGGTTTCTTACCTCTTGCCTTGGCGGACGGCATGGTAGCAGAATTTACAAAATCCCTGTCCATCGTCGTATTTATGGCCCTCATTCTTTCTTGGTTCGCTTCAGTCCTCGTCAGCCCTGTTCTAGGCTATCAAATCATTGAAACGAAAGAACCTAAACCAGAATCAGAATGGACTAAGAAAGATCGTTTTATTCACAATGTAACCGCCACTTTTTATAACCGTTTTGAAAGCATCCTTCATTGGTCTCTCAGTCACCATAAATCGGTACTAATCATCACTATAGGAGCTTTCATACTCTCCCTATTATCATTTCCACTAATCAAACAAGAATTCTTCCCATCCTCCACAAGGAATGAAATTATTGTATCTATGCAATTCCCACAAAGCTCGTCCATCGACTATACGGCGGCACAAGGGAAAATATTGAATGACTATTTACAAGGGAACAAATCTATCGAGACCTTCACTTCCTATGTAGGACAAGGCTCGCCACGGTTTATTCTAAATCTGGAACCAGAATTAGAACGGGCCAATTTCTTGCAATATGTGATTGTAACCAAATCCTTAGAAGACCGCACAGCCTTATATAACCAATTGCAAGCTTACTTGAACGATACTTTCCCATCGGCTCTCATTAACGTACAATTTCTCCAACTAGGTCCACCATCTAAATACCCAGTTATGCTCCGCGTATCTGGACCAGATGCATCCCAAGTAAAAGCTATTGCTAATGATGTAAAAGCAGTGATGCAACAAGATCCAGAGCTAAGTAATATCGCTTTCGACTGGCCTGACACAGAACCAGTCGCCAATGTACATATCGATCCTGATAAAGCACGCTTGCTAGGCATCGATAGTTACACTGCGTCCCTTCAGTTACAAAGCCTGTTATCGGGCACTAAATCAGGGGAATATTATGAAGGTAATCAAACCATACCTATCACTTTCAGATTGGGGAACAATGAACGACATAATTTATCGGCCCTTTCGTCATTACCAATCCAAACGGGTAATGGTTCGTACGTGCCTTTAAGCCAAATTGCCAACATTTCTATGACGCAAGAAGAAGGTATTATTTGGCACCGCAATATGATGCCAACTATCGGTATTCGTGCTAATGTTGGGCCTAACGTACTAGGCAATGCGAAAACGAAAGAGATTTATAATAAATTATCAACTATGCGAAGCCAATTACCTACAGGCTATACTATTGAGCTAGACGGTTCTGCCGAACGTAGTACTGTAGCGTTACAAAAATTGCTTGTTCCTATGCCGATTATGCTCTTCGTGATCATGACCATCCTCATGTTCCAACTAAAGAAAATTCCGCTCATGTTGATGGCTCTCTTCACAGCTCCGTTAGGCCTCATTGGAGTCGTTCTAGCTCTTAATATTACGAGAACACCTCTCGGCTTCATGGCTATTCTCGGTATTATCGCCTTATCGGGCATGATTATTCGAAATTCCATTATCTTATTGGATCAAATCGAAATTCATCGCGCCGAAGGACAAGAACCACGAGAAGCCATTATTAACTCTGCTACATTGCGCTTTAGACCGATTATGTTAACAGCTGCAGCAGCCATTATGGGTATGATACCGCTTATGGGATCCGTATTTTGGAGTCCACTAGCTATCGCTTTTAGCGGTGGATTACTGGTGGCTACAGTATTAACACTTATTGTGTTGCCCGTGATGTACGCTAGTTACTATAGAATTAAATAAATATAAATAGACTTATAAAATCATATAAAAAAATAAACCCCTAGGAAAGTTCCAAGACCTATTCTGCCTTTGGCAAGGTCAAAATCACTTTCCTAGGGGTTTATTTTATGCTTAAATTTTTATCAAAGAGTTACATCTATCTAAAACAAATTACTATCTAAATGACCACAGCTGTTCCACTGCAAGTCACCATTAACATGCCTCCTTCTGGTCCTACTGTATCATATTGAATAGATACACCAATAACAGCATTGGCACCTTTTTCCTTTGCTCGTTGTGCCATTTCTTCTAATGCAGCTTCACGAGATTTCATAAGCGAATTTTCATAACTGCCACTGCGGCCACCTACAACATCACGGATACCAGACATAAAATCTTTAACAAAATTACGGCCTTCCACGACTTCACCAAATACAATGCCTTTATACTCTTTAACTGGTTGGCCTTCAATATGCATAGTTGTTGTAATAATCATGTTTATCTCCTTATATAAATAAAAATATCTAAACGATATCTGAACGAAGGCATCCCTATAGGATACCTTGACGATATGTGCTATAATAATTACAAAGAGATAGTTAAGCATTGGACCGCTCAGCTCGTCTCGTAATACAAATAAGATTTGAGAAACGGCTGAGTGATTCATTTCACTTAGCTTTTTTTCATGCTACTAATAACATTTAGCAGCCATGATTATCGTGGCAACGAGTATACCAAAGCTAATCATTAAGGTTAAAACTTTGTATATATTCATTACATCACCGCCAATCTGTTACAGATTGACGAGCCAAGCATGCTTAACTACCTAGTTAAAGTATAACATAAAAAGAGCCCCTAATGATGTGACCCCAAAAAGTTAGACCAAAAATCTAACATTAAGGAGGTCGGTTCATAAAGGGCTCTTTTTTGCATATATAATTGATTATTTTACATATCTAGGTATCACTTACTATCTATAAAAATAATATAGTATCTATACTAGATGATCTATATCTATCGATCAAAATCGCGATCCAAATTTACTTCTTTCAGCGGCACTAGTTTTGTTTTCTTCGTGTATTTATAACCTAAGTACACTGCAAAGAACACTGGTAAACCAATATACGCAACAGATACGCCGTACCAGTCAATGGTTTCACCCATGAAGGCAGAGTAGTTTTGACCAGCAATGATAAAGATACAGAGAATTAAGGCCATAATTGGACCAAATGGGAACAAGGAAGCTTTAAACGGCAATTCGCTAAGGTCTCTACCTTGTGCTTTAAAAGCACGGCGGAAACGGTAATGCGAGATAGCAATACCTACCCATGCAATAAATCCAGACATACCAGAAATATTAACAATCCAACTATATGCCGTACCTTCACCAATGAAGCTTGTTAAGAAAGCAAATAAACCAATAGCCGTGGTCATAATAAGGGCTGGCACAGGCACGCCTTTTTTGTTCAACTTACCAAAAATTTGTGGCGCCTGTCCTTCTTTCGCCAGTGCATAGAGCATACGCGTCGAAGAATAAAGACCAGAATTCCCTGCACTCAATACAGCCGTCAAAATAATGGCATTAATAAAACTCGCTGCAAAAGCAAATCCAAAGCGATCAAAAACAAGCGTAAATGGACTGATGGACACATTTTCAATGCTCGAATTTAATAGATTTGGATCCGTGTAAGGAATGAGGAAACCAATCACTGTGAAAGCCCCAATATAGAAGAGCAAAATGCGCCAGAAAATAGAATTAATTGCTTTTGGCACGTTTTTCTCAGGCTCTTCTGCTTCACCTGCAGCAACACCAATAAGCTCTGTTCCTTGGAAGGAGAAACCAGCTACCATAAAAATAGCTAGAATAGAACCCCATCCACCGACAAATGGCGCTTCTCCAACAGTCCAGTTTTCAAATCCTGGAGACGTTCCACCAATACCAAAAATGAGCATAGAGCCACAGAATAAGAAGACGAACACCGTAATAACTTTGATGGATGAGAAAATATATTCGCTTTCACCAAAGGAACGGGTGGACATGTAATTGAGTCCAAAGAGGATGAGCAAAAATAGAGCGGACCAGACGATAGCAGGCACGTCAGGGAACCAATATTTCATAATAAGTGCCCCTGCAAGGACCTCTGCAGCCAATGTGATGGCCCAGTTAAACCAGTAATTCCAACCTAAGGCAAAACCAAAAGCAGGATCTACATAACGTTTCGCATAGGTACCAAAAGAACCAGGTATAGGTAAATATGTAGCCATCTCACCGAGAGATGTCATTAAGAAATATACCATAAGTCCAATGAGACCATAGGCTACTAAAGCACCACCAGGACCGGCAGTACTCACTACTTCACCGCCAGCTACAAAAAGACCAGTACCAATAGCGCCACCTAAAGCAATCATATTCATATGACGAGCTTTGAGAGACCGTTTTAGATGTTTATCTGTATTTGATGTATATTCTACACTGGATATATCTCGTTTTTCTTGTCCACTAGGATTGCCTTGTGATTGATTACTTGTATTTGATTGTTGTTGATTATCCATAATCACCTCTGATTATAAGTCTAGATTACGAACGTATTGCGCATTATCTTCAATGAACTTACGACGAGGTTCTACTTTATCGCCCATAAGAACGGTAAAGATTTTATCAGCTTCAATAGAATCTTCTAAGCTAACTTGTAAAATCGTACGATTCTCAGGATTCATCGTAGTTTCCCATAATTGTTCAGGATTCATTTCACCTAACCCTTTATAGCGTTGAATAGCTATGCCATCACGACCAATTTCATCAAGTTTAGCCGCTAGTTCTGCATCGGAGTATACGTACCATTGAGATTTGCCTTTTTTAATTTGGTATAAAGGCGGTTGTGCAATGTATACGTGACCTTCTTCGATGAGTGGTTTCATATAACGGTAGAAGAATGTTAATAACAATGTACGAATATGAGCACCGTCAACATCAGCATCGGTCATGATGATGATTTTATTATAACGAGATTTTGTTATATCGAATTCTTCCCCAATACCAGTACCAAAGGCAGTGATCATGGAACGAATTTCGTTATTTGCTAAAATTTTGTCAAGACGAGCTTTTTCTACGTTTAAGATTTTACCGCGCAATGGTAAAATTGCTTGGTATCGACGATCCCTACCTTGTTTTGCAGAACCACCTGCAGAATCACCTTCGACGAGGTAAATTTCTGTCATAGATGTATCTTTTTCGGAGCAATCTGCTAATTTACCAGGCAAGCTAGATACTTCCAAAGCATTTTTACGACGCGTTAAATCGCGGGCTTTACGAGCTGCTTCGCGAGCACGGCTAGCCATAGTCGCTTTTTCGATAATTTTCTTCGCATCTTGCGGATGTTCTTCTAAGAACGTTTTTAATCCTTCCGACACGATTACATCGGTAATACCTTTTACTTCGCTGTTGCCTAATTTTGTTTTTGTTTGCCCTTCGAACTGTGGTTCTAAGACTTTTACAGATACAACAGCTGTTAAGCCTTCACGCACGTCTTCACCGGACAAGTTAGACTCATTTTCTTTGATAAGACCTGCTTTGCGGCCGTAATCGTTGAGGGTACGCGTCAAGGCAGAACGGAAACCTGATAAATGAGTACCGCCATCGATAGTATTGATATTGTTAACAAAGGACATAATATTTTCGCTATAACTATCGTTATATTGTAAGGCTACGTCTACCACAACATCGTCCTTTGTATTTTCAATGGTAATCACTTCGCCGTTCACTACTTCTTTATTTTCGTTAAGGAATGTAATGAAAGAACTTAAACCGCCTTCGTAGTGGAAGCTTTCAACGCGAGGCTCGTCACCGCGCAAATCGCTCAAAGTAATGCGCAATCCTTTATTCAAGAACGCTAACTCTTGTAAGCGCGCTTTCAATGTATCAAAACTGAAGATAGTCGTTTCAAAAATATCTGCATCTGGTTTGAAAATAACAGTCGTACCTGTGCTGTCAGCTTTTCCAATTTCCGTCAATTCTGACGTTTTATGACCGCGGGCAAAGGTAATTTCTTGGATGATACCATTTTGAGACACTTGAACGCGCGTCCATTCACTCAAAGCGTTCACTACGGAAATACCTACACCATGAAGACCGCCAGATACTTTGTATCCGCCGCCCCCAAATTTACCGCCTGCATGCAATTTCGTCAATACAAGCTCCACTGCAGACATACCAGATTCATGCATTCCTGTAGGAATACCGCGACCATCGTCGACAACAGTAATGCTATTGTCTTCATTGATGGACACTTCGATATGCGTTGCATAACCAGCGAGCGCTTCATCTACAGAATTATCTACTACTTCGTATACGAGATGATGTAAACCGCGCACAGACGTACTACCAATATACATCCCTGGGCGTTTACGCACCGCGTCTAAGCCTTCTAATACCTGTATATTCTCGGCTCCATAAACTTGTTCAGGCATGAAACAAACTCCTCCTCATACTATGTAAAACATATGATATTACATATTTTATGATTAAACTTATCTTTTCATTATACTATAAAACTCATGAATCCGCTTGTTTAATGTTTTTAAGGATATACCAGATCCATATACATAATCATCTGTAATGATATAAGTCTTAATATCACTAGCAGGGACCATGTTGAGGACTTCCCCAGCGTAATGAGCAATGGGGCTCTTCAAATCTTTATCCACTTGTACCATCGTAATAATGGCAGCAATAGGTATACTTACATTTTCTCCAATATGTACGTACATATAACCTCTTATTGTAAAAGCTCTATAACAGAATACTATTATAATCTATGATTTACTATTATCTTGAAATTCAGAGCTATTATTAGATTCATTAATCGCTTCCCATTCGTTAATACCTCGCAGAGCCTGTAATTCCTTTTGCTTTTCTTCATCCAAAAATTTAGACCGATATTTGTTACATAAATTAATCACATGTTGATCTGTCAATTCATCAGGCTTTTTATGGGTAATTAACATAGCCGCCATATACATATGGTTCCGGCTCGTCGATCCTTTATAAATCTTATCTAAGTAGAAATAAATTAATTCCCTCATAGCCGTAGAAAATTCAGTAAATGTACAATTTATATGAGGCTTGCAGTCCCCATATTTGCAGTACGGATAATTGCGAATGAAGGTCTTAATGCCATTGATTTTTTCTCTGTACAAATCGTATTCGCAAGACACGCAATACTGATTGTTCCTATCCATTAACACATGACACCGCTCACATCGCTGAAAGCCTTGCTGTTCCAAATGGATTTCTTTTTTCCAACGACTAATGAGCAATTTCCGAAATGCTTCTTTTAATTCTTCATTATTTGTTTTATTTACTATACTATCGATGCGATCTACATCGTCATCGGTTAAGACGATTTTATTGGACTGAATATAATCTCGGCTTTTGATTTCTTTTTCTAAAATTAAAGGCTTTTCCTCATCTTGCTTGATATAACTTTGGCGCTGCATAATAAGGCGCATCTCTGTAATTACATCGGACTTATAATAATCATTAATATGTTTGATGATGCGCTTTTCGTTCATCTTAATTTCTTGCATCCACTGCGATGTATCAGCACTGATGACGATGCGGGGAGGCTTAATATCAATAATTCTCGTATGAGACGCAATAATAGGACCAACTACATCTTTCCAGTGATGAACAATGGTATTCAATTTAAATTGTTCTAAAATGCCTAACTTCTGTAGGCCTTTTCCTAGTAATAGATCAAGGCTTTCCATAATGGATCTGTCCTTCTTTACAATGAATCAATTGAACCCCTGGTAAATTTTTAAAATCATGGATATCTGTGGTGGTAATGACCGTTTGAATCCGTTTGTGAATGAACTGCAATAAATTCGTTCTCCGCGATTCGTCGAGCTCGCTTAGTACATCATCTAATAACAATACAGGATATTCGCCTACTTCAGATTTAATAAATTCCAATTCACTTAATTTTAGTGAAAGTACAGCAGTCCGTTGTTGCCCTTGAGAACCGTATTTTTTTAAATCAATAGAATCCGAGAAAAACCGTAAATCATCACGATGTGGTCCTACGCTAGTAGTCATGCGATGTCGATCTTGAGTCAAATGTTGTTGCAACAAGTCGTAAAATGCTTCTTTGGTGTATACCATATCGCCGTCTTCACCGTAAGGTTGTTCATAACCAATAGTGAGATTTTCTAATCCACCTGTCAATTTGCGATTCATCAAATCGATAAGCAAATTAATTTTCTTCAAACTTTCTAACCGTTTTTTTACGATAAAGGAAGCTATATCAGCAATCTGTATATCCCATTCTGCAAGGGGAATATGTTGTTTGCCTCGGTATTCTTTTAGCAATGTATTGCGCTGCTGCAATAATCGATTATATTGCAACAATTGATGATAATAAGTAGCACTTGTTTGGGATATTTCCATATCGAGGAACCGGCGCCGTCCAGAAGGGCTACCTTTAATGAGCTGCAAATCTTCTGGACAAAATATGACTGTATTTAATGTGCCAATCAATTCTTTTTGGGATAATTTCGTATCGTTTAAGCGAATATCTTTCGGCCCTTGGCGGAATAATTTAATATTTACCTTTTGCGGTGTCTCTTTCTTTTCAAAGTTCATCACAATGCCCGCTTCATTAGCATTAAATAACAACATATCTGATATATCGCTGGTGCGATGGCTTTTACCAATGGTACCTACGTAAATAGACTCTAATATATTTGTTTTACCAGCCCCATTGGATCCATAGAGGACGACAATATCCGAATCCAGTAATAAATCTAAATGCTCGTAATTGCGAAACTGAAATAGTTGCAGTGAGTTAATTCTCACCGATTATTCCTCCTCTGAGGTAATCACAAAATCTACATCTAATCCATCTATAGAAATGATATCTTTGGGATAACATTTTTTTCGTTTTTCTGTCACTAATTGACCATTTAAGAATAACACTTTATCGTCAATGAGTGATTTAATTTGTCCACCTGTTTCGATAACACCTTCCAATTTCAATAATTGATCGATTTGGATATACTCGGTGTGAATTACAACAAGTTGTACGTCTTTTTCCATATGTCCTCCTGGAATGGATATTTTAAAATTATATCCATGGGATGTACTACTCATAGTATATGTATAAATAATAATTAAATATACATAAATAAAACTAATATTTATTCATATCGACTACATTGATACATACACAACTTATAAAAACGAGTTATTACTATTAACATTAATATAAATAACTCAACGAATAACTAATATTAAGTCATGTATTAGTTATTAGTACGCACTGGCGTTACTACATAAGTATAATTGGCGTTGTTATCTTGGCGGATTACAACAGGACCATTTTGTTTCAAATATAAGTGAATGCTTTCACCAGAACTGTGGCGAAGGATATCTGAAATATAGCGACCGTTGAAAGAAATCGTAAACGGTGTGCCTTTAAATTCTACAGCAATGTCTTCTTTAGCCATGCCAATTTCTGCATTTTGGCTAGACAAGGTTACGTTTTCTGGAGACCAGTCATAGCGGATGACGTTGTAACTCATGTCTTTCGCTAAGAGCGATACGCGGTCTACGGCGCCAGCAAATTCACGGCGATCAATGACAGCGCTAGAGTCAAATTGAGAAGGAATTACTTTTTCGTATTCAGGGTATGTGCCTTCAATCAATCGAGAAATAATATAAATAGATTCAAAGATAAATACGATTTGGTTGCGATTCCAAATGATTTTAATCATAGACGGATTGTCTGTTGGCAATAAACGAGACACTTCGGCTAATGTTTTCGTTGGAATGATAATGCGCATAGGAGATGTAGCAGGTTCATCGATTTGGACTTTTTTAACAGCCATTCGATGCGTATCGGTAGCTACCATAGTTACTTCTTTGTCGTTAGCATCTTTAATTTCGAGAAGAGCACCGGCAAATACAGGACGGTCTTCGTCGCTAGCAGCAGCATAGTTTGTTAAATCGATTAACTCTTTCATAGCTTGACTATCGATGAGTAAATGATCTTGGTCATGAATTTGTTCGACTAAAGAGAAATCATCAGGGTGAAGAGTAACTAATTTAAATTCAGATGAACCAGATGTGATTTTTAAAGTATTTTCATCTTCTGATTTATTTAATTGGATGGTGTCGCCTGGCAATTTACGAATCAATTCTTGAAAGTAACGAGATGCCACAACGAGTGTACCTGGTTCTAAAATGTCTGCATCAATTGTGAGTTTAATGCCTAGTTCAAAGTCGTTACCTTGTAATTCAACTTGATTGTTTTTTGTGGTCATATAAATAGCGCCAGGCAAATTAGAACTCGTTTTATTTTGAGATACTTTTTGTAATACATTGATTGCTTTTTGGAGGTTGGCTTTTGGGAATTTAATATTCATTGTAATCTCCTTATTATTGATTTGATATGTTTTACATTATCTTGTTATTAATAGCTATATTAGATAATCGTTGATTTTATATGTTCATCATATTCTTGTTTGTAAATAGTTAATTTGAAATTATGTAGATGCTCTATAGATAATCAACGATAGATCTGTTTACTAATGTTGGTTTTGATTGTTTTGTAATTTTAGTAGTTTTAGTAATAGGGCTTGTGCATGTGTGTAAAAGCCTTTTTGTTATTGTCATAGCGTGGTGCATGGCCTGTGTATAAACCTGTGGTCTCATTGTACCTAGTTATCCACATAATCACAGAAAATGAGATACTTATATGTATCCACAAAATTATACACAATCTATCCACATAGTTATCCACATGTACTGTATAAGGGATAGTTAAGAGTTTTCATCATAGATAATCAATTACCAGTGGACAATTCTAATTTAATTTTACGAATTAATTCTTTCACTTCTGGATTTTTTTCGATTTCCTTCGTAATTTTATCGTATGCGTGAAGTATAGTTGTGTGATCCCTAGAGAAAGCTTTCGCGATTTCTGGATAACTTTCATTCATAATGTCCCGGCACAAGTACATGGCCACTTGGCGAGGGAAAGCGAATTCGGCTTTTCGTTTTTTACCAAGTAAGTCTTGTTTTTTGATGTTGAAATAGTTGCTCACATAGTTTTGAATTGTTTCTATGTCTACATAAGTAACGCGTTCCGTCGTAATGAGCGGAGACAGCGTAGTCTTGGCGTATTCCAAATCGATAGGCTCTGTTCTGCGCTCCATAGAGGCAGTAGAAATTAATCGGGTGAAAGCACCTTGTAATTTGCGGATATTTTCATCAAATTGAAGGGCTGTGTAATGAATAGCATCGTTATTAATATTGAGGATATTACCTTTTATATTTTCTCGCTCTATTAAGGCTTTTAAAATAGCCATGCGCGTTTCTATATCAGGATGTTCCATAGTAACTACAAAGCCAGCTTGGAAGCGAGAGCGAATGCGATCTTCGAATTGATCCATATCGTTAGGTAGTGTATCTGATGTGAGAACGATTTGTTTTCCTTTATTAAATAATTCATTGAAGGTATTAAAGAATTCTGTTTTTGTCCCTTGTTTGTTATCTAAGAATTGAATATCGTCGATCATTAATACATCAATGTTACGGAATGTATTTCTGAACATTTCGCCTTGCCCTTTTTTGATGGATTCAACAAAGAGGTTCATAAAATTTTCGCTGGTAATACTCATGATTTTTAGATTCGGTTGTGATTCAGAAATGGCATTCCCAATGGCGTGCATCAAATGGGTTTTACCGAGACCAGATGGTCCGTAAATAAATAGTGGATTATAGATGATACCAGGACGTTCTGCTACAGCTTGAGCAGCGCCAAAAGGGACACGGTTGGCATTACCTGCAATATAGTTATCAAAACGGAAAGCTGGATTTAAATTTGATGCTGACAAGTCAATTATCGTATCTGTTGATTGAAAATGTGTAGTTGATGGTGTTTGTTTTACTGGCGGTATCATCGGTTCATCGGGAATGCGTACAGGCTCGTCTCCTAAAATTCCTAAGTCACTAACCATGGGTTGAGGATCTACTTGGGGGCGGTCGATGAACACTGATTCGTTATAAGATGGCGTATACAGCTCTTCTTGATGAGGCATGTTATCTGTGGAATTAGCTGGTTCACTTTGTTCTTCCTCATCTGCAGACAAGTCGATAACGACGATAGATTTTGGAGATCCTGTAGCCTTTGTGATAGCTTCTTGTAAAGGGCGACTCACGACTGGTTGGGATTCGATGACGTCTTTCATATAACTTTGTAGCACGCCAATATGGATAGAATTATGATCGATATCCATAGGAATAATAGAACTACTAACGCGCTTAAAGAGAACTGTAGGCATAAATTTATGGGCTTCTTTTAATATATCTTCCCATATGGTATTTAAATCATTAGCATTCGATGACATTATAGACCCCTTGTGCATAACTTTTATAAAAACTGGCGTAATTTGTGGGTAAATTGTAGATAATTGCCAAATATAATGTGAATAACTGTGAAATAACTGTGTATAAGTTGTGAATAACTTGTTTCTCAATATGTAAAAGTTCAGTTATTATATGATTTACTCTTGTGAATAGGGAAAATAATAAAAATGTGGATAACTTTTATTAGTTATCCCCTTTTTCAAAGGTAATCATGGCAATTTTCTTGAAATAGTACATCAATTTTACCAAAAAATGATAGAATTGTCACATTGTCTGTGGATAACTATGATCATCGCATTAGATCGTGAGCACATTATTTTTTAGAGACCATATTTTTTTTGATAGACCATATTGGATTGGTCATACCATATTATTTTTACGAATCTATTGGTCTTATTTTAACGATATTTATTGACAGATTTAGTTTTTAACCATATAATTAGCCTGTTATGGTATAAGTAAAACAAAAAAATGAACGAGGAGGTGTTTTACTAATGAAACGTACTTATCAACCAAATACGCTTTGGAGAAAACGTACTCATGGTTTCCGTGAACGTATGAAAACTATCGGTGGCCGTCTCGTATTAAAAAGAAGACGTGCTAAAGGCAGAAAACGTTTGTCTGCATAATATATAGCTCACAAGAGCTTTTGAGAAAACTTGGCGCTCTTGCCAAGTTTTTCTGTTCTATAGGAATCGGACGACAATGGATTACCGCTTACGAAAAACAAGACGCATCATCAACAACAATGAATATCGCCTTGTGTATAAGCATGGTAAATACGAAGTAGGTCGCTTATGTGTTATCTACCGTATGCCTGTAGCGAAAGAAAAGACCCGTATTGGATTTGTGACGGGTAAAAAAATAGGCGGTGCTGTGGATCGAAACAGAGCACGCCGGTTGATGAAAGAAGTGTATCGATTGCATCAACATGAAATTCGCGAAGGCTATCACATTGTTATAGTTGGACGTGGCCCTATGAAGGACGCAACCTATGAACGAGCGGAAAAGGAAATACTGTACTTATTGCGTAAAAGCAAGCTCTTAGTATAATCCTATGTAGGACCATATGTGTGGCAATTGTACCGCGCGGTGGTCCTATTCTTGTATATACGTAGTTTTCTGGCATATACATGGGCTAGAATTACGGTGAAAGGAAGCACTATGACAACAGTATTACAACGACTTTTACATCTCTTCATACGGTTTTACCAAGTGGCCATATCACCAGCAAAACCGGGGTGTTGCCGATACTACCCAACTTGTTCCACATATACTCTGCAGGCTATCGACAAATACGGACCTTTTAAAGGTAGCTGGTTAGGTTTGAAACGGATCTTGCGTTGCCACCCTTTTCACAAAGGTGGCTATGATCCTGTTCCGTAACTCATTTTTTCATAAGCACTATGAAGTGTTGATGAGTAGGAACTTTCGTATAATTAGCACAGATTTGGAAATACCGAAGTATCTGTATGGATGAAATATAGACCATACCATAACGATATAGATACGCAAAGGTTTCGAAGCGAACCTGCATGTTTAGGAGGCACTATGGAATTTTTATCGTCTATGTTTAACCCTATCATTGAATTTATGCGTACATTGTTGACGTACGCATTCCAATTTACAGAAATGATAGGATTCCCAAGTTACGGCATTGCCATCATTTTGTTGACTCTTGTCATTAAAGCAATTTTGGCACCTTTAACAGTAAAACAAATTAAATCTATGAAAGCCATGCAAGAATTGCAACCACGTATGCAGGCTCTTCAAGAAAAGTACAAAAATGATCCTCAACGAATGCAACAAGAAGTGGCTAAAATGTACCGTGAAATGGGTGTAAACCCATTGGCTGGTTGCTTGCCATTATTGGTGCAAATGCCATTCTTGATTGCCATTTTTTGGGCTTTACAAGATTATCCGTACAATCCAGCGTACGTACAATTCTTATGGTTACCAAGCCTTGGCGAAACGGACCCATACTACATTTTACCGGTTCTTAGTGCCGTATCTACGTGGATGATGTCCCGCCAAACATCACAAGGTGCTACTGGCGCTGCGGCGAGCCAACAAAAAATTATGATGTGGTTTATGCCACTTTTCATTGGTTATATTTCTCTTAACTTCCCAGCAGGCCTCGTTATCTACTGGGTAGTCTCTAATGTGTTCCAATTTGTGCAACAGCACTTCATTTACAAAAGCTTAGAAGCTAATAAATAGGAGGCACTATGGAATTTATCGATGTATCTGCTAAAACTATTGAAGAAGCCATTGCTAAAGGTGTAGCTGAGTTAGCTATAGATGGACACGAACTAGTAGAAACAGAAGTCATTGAAAAACCATCCAGTGGTTTTCTTGGTATCGGTCGTAAACCAGCAGTGGTTCGCTTGTTTTTTACATCTGTGAAAGCTAATGTTACCACTACAGAACGAGCAGCTATAGAAGAACGATCTGACGCTGTCTCCTCTTCTCCAGTGGCTACAGTAGATAGCGAAACAGCAAAGGGTGTAGCTGATATAGAGGCTACAGCTTCTACAGATACTGCTAACAACGCTAATGATGCTACTCATAGCAGCTCTTTTGGTGAAAGCCGTAAAAAAGAGAAAGAAGAACTTTCAAAAGAAACACAAGAATTAATTGCTCAAAAAGGTAAACAATTCTTGGATGATATGTTCAAACAAATGGGTTTGTCTGTGCTCATCGAAAAAATGATGACGAAAGATAAAATTACCTTCCAAGTTCACGGTGAAAATCTTGGTATTTTGATCGGTAAACACGGTCAAACACTAGATGCCATTCAATATTTAACGAATTTGGTAGCCCATAAAGAAGTATCTGGCCATTGCCACATCGTAGTAGATGTAGAAAACTACAGATCCCGCCGAGAAGAAACGCTCGTTAACTTGGCGAAACGATTGGCTGCTAAAGTAAAACGAAATCGTCAAAAAGTATCCCTCGAACCGATGAATGCATTTGAACGCAAAATCATTCATAGCGCTTTACAAGGGGATGCACATATTGAAACGAGCAGCGCCGGTGAAGAACCATTCCGCTATGTAGTGATTCATTATAAGAAATAACATAGAATCCACATATTGTTACTATCATTTACTAGTAATTAAATATAACAAAAACTCTTCCCTATCTTGGTATGATGGGGAAGAGTTTTTTGTTTTATTAAGTAAGATTTTTACTATACTATGTGCTATCTTTATGATATTCTATAACATATGTTTTTGTGTAAAAGAGTTATTAAAAGGAGTTATAACATGAATGAATTAAGTATGTGGGGCCATTTTGTAAATGCTATGAATAAATTCTTCGTTTTTAAAGGTCGTGCTAGCCGTAAAGAATATTGGTCTTTTGTTTTATTTTATATTATATTTATGGCTATAGCAGGTCTAGTATTGGGTATGATGGATTTGCCTGATCGCGTTCTCAATTCAATTTCTTATGTATTTTTAGTGCCTAGTATTGCTGTCACAGTAAGACGTTTACATGATCTAAATAAAAGTGGTGCTTGGTATTTTATTCAATTGATTCCTATTGTAGGCACTTTATATCTTTTGTATTTAATGCTCAAACCTACTCAACAAGGTGATAATAAATACGGTCCGTCTTTAGTGTAAATGTATGCTAATATATAATAATTTTGTATATTTAAAGTATTATGTGAGAGGGACATTACATGAATGAACTAAGTATATGGGGCCATTTTGTAAGCGCCATGAAAGATAAATTTGCTACTTTCTCCGGTCGTGCAAGCCGCAAGGAATATTGGTCCTTTGTTTTATTTAGCATTATTTTTGCTATTGTAGCAGCTTTATTAGATGTTGCCTTTGAAACAAATGAAATAATCTCTAACTTAGTTAGCGTTATTTTCATTGTACCTAGTATTTCTGTTACAGTAAGACGTTTACATGATGTGAATAAAAGTGGTTGGTGGTATTTTATCTACTTAGTACCTTTATTTGGTGCTCTTTACATCTTGTATTTAACATTAAAGAAAACACAACCAGAAGACAATGAATATGGTCCTTCTTTAGTGTAATCGCTTATTAGTCTATATAGTTAGTATAAACTCTTTCTCCTCTGTTATAGACGGGAAAGAGTTTTTTTTGTATGATTCAATATATAATTATCATTGTATAGGGAGATGTACTATGAATCGAAATGAACAGACTCAACAAGAGTATATGGAACAAGAACAGGTTCAATATGAATCTGTAGAACATAATGAAATACAAGACGAACAAGTGAAACTTGCCACCTATGATGCTATACAAAAAGAGCCTAGCGCGTGGGATCATTTTTATGGTGCTATACGATATAAATATGCCACTTTCTCGGGGCGTGCCAGCAGAGCAGAACTGTTATCCTTTTATTTATTTAATTATGTCTTTAGTATGGGTATTAATGTAGTACTTAGTGGATTTATAAGGGATGACGCTACCATTGCGGTTTATGTGTATATGTTTTTGGTCGTTTTGTATAATCTATTTATGTTTCTTCCAAGTTTATCTATTACAGTCAGACGACTTCACGATTCTAATAAAAGCGGGTGGTATTTGTTATTGCCTTATGCACTCATATTGTTACCAATCCTCTATGGAATCAGTTACGCTATAACGCAGAACCTAGACTATACAGTAGGGATTTTATCTGTATTTGTTAAATTCTTAGCCTTTGTAGGATCCTTTTTCGGATCTATATTTGGAGGCTTTGGAGATTATCCAGAACATGCTTGGGCTATGGGTTTGTTTATTGTTATATATATTACTATTCATATCTACCTATGGTATTTACTATTGCGGAAAACGCAGCCAGATGATAATCGATATGGTCCGTCTTTGTTGAATCCTAAAGAGTAATAAAAACCTCTCTGCCAATTGTTATAGTCGGTAGAGAGGTTTTGTGTTATAAGCTTTTAGTTTATTTTTTATAAGAGTATACTATATGTATAGTATCTGTAAAATGATAGATTGATTAATGAGGTGTAAGGATATGAGTGAAATGAGTATATGGGAACATTTTGTGAATACTATGAAATACAAGTATGCTACTGCCTCTGGTCGAGCGAGTCGTAAGGAATATTGGTCCTTTGTATTATGTTCTATTATGATTACTTTCATCGCCATGATATTAGACGAAATATGGGGAACAAAGGAAGCCATTAGCAAGACAATATATATTATTTTCTTGATACCTAGCCTTACTATTACTATAAGACGTTTACATGATATAAATAAAAGTGGGTTTTGGTATTTAATACAAATTATTCCTGTGTTAGGAACTATCTATCTTTTATATTTAATGATAAAACCGACGCAGCCAAATGATAATCAATATGGATCGTCTTTGTTGAATAAATAATAAATTAAATAATAATAAGTGGAGATAGTTGTAGTATGAATAGTAATGAAAATAATACAGTAGAAAAAGCTGTTAAAGAATTTAGTATATGGGGTCAATTCAAAGATACAGTAAGATATAAGTATTCTAGCTTTTCCGGTCGCGCAAGCCGCAAGGAATATTGGTCATTTGCATTTATTGGTTTTTGGATTACTTTATTGGCTGATGCTATCGATACTATTATTCAGTTTAAACTTGGTATATATGGTATCGTTGGATTTTTAGTATGGTTTGCTCTTTTTATTCCAAATATAACAGTAACAATCAGGCGGTTACATGATGTCAATCGAAGTGGATGGTATATATTACTATTGTATTTACCAATTGGATTAGGGTCGTCATTATATCTGTTTGATATTAGTATATTTGAATTATTTAATAATAAAAAACACGCTGCCATAGTTACTTTTGCTTTGTTTTATATTATTGTTGCTATTGAATTAATTATGTTGTATCTATTGGTAAAACCGACGCAACCAAATGATAATCAATACGGTCCGTCTTTATTGAATCATGAGGAATAAAATAGCATTTCTATATTTTATCGTTTGATTATTATAATAGCTATGCTATAATATAGATAAGCAAAGAAAGAGTGTGCTATGTTCTAATAGATAGCACGAAACCCCTCAGAGTTCGCACCTCTGAGGGGTTTCTAACATTATATCGCTAATGCTGAAGCGAGGATTGTTGCCTAAAAATATCTATTATTATATCATTTTTAGCCCAAGATATGATTATGAATCAATATAGTTTATGATATACTACTATAGTACATAGGTTATGGTGAAAGCTAACCTAAGGTAATCTTCTGCGTGGAAGGTTGGTTTAGTTTAACTTTCACGAGAAGATATAGACATATCAGAAGGTATAATATATCAATAACAACATAAGGAAGATAGTATGTATATAGATGATACAATTGCAGCTATTGCTACACCGCCGGGGATTGGTGGTGTAGGTATTATTCGGGTAAGTGGCAAGGATAGTTTTACGATCGTCAATACATTGTTTAAAAGCGCCGGTACGGTGCCTTTAGGTGAACGCCCTAATCGTACCATTCAATATGGAACTATCGTTGATCCTGAGGTGAATCAGACGATTGATGAAGTATTATTGCTATTAATGCACGGCCCTCATTCGTATACAGCGGAAGATGTAGTGGAAATTCAATGTCATGGTGGCATTGTGCCAGTACAGCAGATTTTGAAATTATTAGTGCGTCACGGTGTGCGCATGGCAGATGCGGGAGAATTTACGAAGCGGGCTTTCATAAATGGTCGTATTGATTTAACGCAAGCGGAAGCCATTATCGACATTATTGAAGCGAAAACGGAAGATTCCCTCTCTCTTGCGGTGTCTCAATTAGATGGAACGGTATCTAAATTTGTTAGTTCTTTACGGGAACAGCTAATTACTATGATTGCCCATTTAGAGGTGACTATCGACTATCCTGAAGAAGATATTGAAGACGTGACAAGCCGCGAAGTGGGCGCACAGTTACAGCCTATTTTGCACAGTATGGACGAGTTGTTGGCGACGGCCAACACGGGGCGCCTCATTCGAGATGGGATTATGACGGTTATTGTTGGTCGCCCTAATGCGGGTAAATCGAGTTTGATGAATGCTTTGTTGAGAGAAAACCGTGCTATTGTAACGGACATTCCAGGAACGACACGGGATAGTATTGAAGAATTTATGACCATTGAAGGTATTTCTTTGAAACTCATCGACACGGCGGGCATTCGTCATACAGAAGATACCGTAGAAGCCCTTGGTGTAGAACGAGCACGAGAATATATAGATAAAGCAGACATCGTTCTTTGTGTTATCGATGGGTCCACACCGTTAACATCGGAAGAACAAGACATTCTCACATCCGTATCTGGTCTAAATACCATCGTTTTGCTAAATAAAGCAGATGTTGGTCAAGTCGTGACCAATGCTGACATCGAGGCAGTAGGAACTTTTACAGCCATCGAACGGATTAGCGCTAAAGACGGAGAAGGCAGTGCTGTCCTCTCTAAATGGGTAAAAGAACTCGTATACGGCGGCGCTGTACAACAAACAAACACAACTATGATTAGTAATGTACGGCATATTAGCTTAATGGAACAAGCGAAAGCTCAAATCGAACAAGCCCTCTCCTCCATCGACGCTGGCATGCCAGTAGACTTCATCGCCACCGACCTTCGCAGCGCTTGGGAACTCCTAGGCGACATCACAGGCGACAGCATCCGCGAAACCATGATCGACGAACTATTCAGTAGATTTTGTTTAGGTAAATAAAAGTAGGGCTTGAGGGAGCTGAGGAGCAAAGCGACGAAGAAACCCAAGCATCACTTTGTTCCGAACGTAAGCAGCGTAGCCTACTTGAAGGAGTAAAGCGACGCACAAGTAGTGAGGAGTCGCTTATGTCGCGAAGTAAGATTTGCGAAGCAAATCCACATGAGCGACGAAGATTTTGCGAAGCAAAATCCACAGTGAGGAACAGGACTGAGGAGAAAATAAGAAAATGCTCAGCGAGCGACCCGGCAGGGTAAAATGACCTGTAAGCAGAAATAATAGGAATAAAAATATAAAAAGGAATCAACAAATATGTATACAGTAGACAATTACGATGTCATCGTCATCGGTGGAGGTCACGCGGGTTGTGAAGCGGCTCTCGCTTGTGCACGCATGGGACACCGTACCTTGATGGCGACCATCAGTTTAGATACCATCGCCCTTATGCCATGTAATCCGGCTATTGGTGGTCCTGGTAAAAGCCATCTCGTATATGAAATCGATGCTTTAGGCGGGCAAATGGCTATTAATGCAGATGCAACGGCTATTCAAATGCGTATGCTCAACATGGGGAAAGGCCCTGCCGTTCACTCTTTGCGTTGCCAATCGGATAAATTCAAATACCAACAAATGATGAAAGAAACCTTAGAGAATACGGATCATTTGAATGTGAAACAAATTATGGTAACGGAACTAAAAGTAGAAGATGGCAAGGTAACAGGCATCGTTACAGAATTAGGTGAATTCTACGGCGCCAAAGCTATTATTCTCTGTACGGGTACGTATTTGCGAGGCAAAATTCTCATCGGTAATATTGACTATATTGGTGGTCCTAATGGGCAACGCGTGTCGGAAGTATTTTCCCAATCCCTTCTCGACCACGGTATTAAATTGATGCGATTTAAAACGGGTACGCCAGCGCGCGTTGATAAACGGACGCTCAATTTAGACAATATGGAAATGCAAGAAGGCGATACACATCACCACGCTTTCTCCTTTATGGATGAGTGGATTGATCGCAATGAACAAGTATGTTGGCTCACTTACACGAATAAGGAAACTCACGATATCATTCACAGCAATATTCATCGTGCGCCTATGTATAGCGGTAAAATCGAAGGTGTTGGCCCTCGTTATTGCCCTTCCATTGAAGATAAAGTGGTGCGCTTTGCCGATAAAGAGCGTCATCAATTGTTCGTAGAACCAGAAGGCAATGGTACTAATGAAATGTATGTACAAGGCATGAGTACCTCCCTTCCTATGGACGTGCAATATGCGTTTTTGCGCACCATTCCGGGGCTTGAGAATGTAGAAATCATGCGTCCTGCTTATGCTATCGAATACGATTGCTTAGACCCTACACAATTGACACCGGCTTTGCAGGTGAAACATATTGAAGGTCTCTACTCTGCTGGCCAAGCAAATGGTACATCAGGCTACGAAGAAGCGGCCGCTCAAGGTCTTATGGCAGGTATTAATGCAGCCCTTTGGATTGACGGGAAAGATCCTTTCATCCTTGCTCGTTCAGAAGCTTATATTGGCGTTCTTATCGACGATTTAGTGACAAAAGGTACAGAAGAACCGTATCGCATGATGACGAGCCGCAGCGAATATCGTTTGCTATTGCGACAAGACAATGCGGACTTGCGCCTCACTGAAAAAGGTCGTGCCATTGGTCTTGTGAAAGACGACAGATGGGCGAAATTTACAGCGAAAAAGGCAGATTTAGAAGAAGCTTTCACTCTTTTGAAAGCAACTCCTGTGAACCCATCAAAAGAAACGCAAGCCATCCTTGCATCCATCGGGACAGCACCTATTAAAACAGGCATTCATGCTTATGATTTGGTGAAACGTAATGAATTGAACTACGCTATCGTAGCCGATGCATTCGGTTTAAAACGATTTACCCCTGATGTAGAAGAAGAAATTGATATTTCCATTACCTACGAAGGGTATATTAAAAAACAACTGGACCAAGTCGATAAAGTGCGCAAATTAGAAGAAAAAATACTCCCTCCAGACTGGAACTACATGGACATGAAAGGCATTTCTTTGGAAGCTCAACAGAAACTCACTAAGATCCGCCCTCACTCCATCGGTCAAGCAAGCCGTATTTCTGGGGTCTCTCCAGCGGACGTATCGGTACTGTTGGTACAGCTAGAACAATACCATCGCAGTAAATAAAGGAACTAAATATAGGAATAAAAATAATAGCCCTAATGATTAATGCATTAGGGCTGTTTTGTATACATATCCATATCATAATAGATAAAATGATTTTAAAATTATATTTATGCAATTTTATCAATGAATAATATAGGAAAAGATGGATGAGATTATTGTAGAATGTCTTCTGAGAAAATACAAATAGATGATAGAAGGAATATAGGATTACATGATGGAGATGTAGAGATGAATTATCCTATAAAAGATAGCCAAAAAGATGGAGCGATTTCTCAATTAATTGTTTAAATGAGAAAGCAGTATATAAAATGAAAATCTATTATGTGGTATACTAGAATATAATATCATTGACTCTGTTAGATCCATAGATCATTATCTATAGTTGTGGAGTCTCTCAAAAATGACCTTCTTATTTCGTCTCTATTCCCTTTTTTACTGTTTTTGCATATCAAGTGCTGTAAAGATGATATAAACTAGCTTAGAGCGCGAATAATTGAGTTTTACCTTTTATTTACACTAGAACCTACACTAGGAGTCACTATGAAAGAAAAATACGATGTGCCTATTGCGGTGGAAGCGGAATTTGTATCATACATGATGGAACAAATGGCAGCTTTCGGCCTTCCTTGCACAGAATCGCAAGCTAAGGATTTCTATATCTATTATGCGCATATGATTGAAACCAATAAATTCCTGAACCTTACAGGCATTACGGATATGAAAGAAGTAGTTGTAAAACACATGATAGATTCCCTTTCCTGCTACGATCCTGAGATTATGAACCCGAAATCTACCATCATTGATGTTGGCACTGGTGCCGGTTTTCCAGGAATTCCACTGGCCATTTACGACAGAACTTTGCAAGTGACTCTCTTCGATTCTCTTAAAAAACGGCTGAACTTCCTCGATGAAATCATTGAAAAACTGAACTTAACGAACTGTACTACTTTGCACGGTCGCGCTGAAGACTTGAGCCACCAGTCCTTCCGTGAAAGCTTTCACATAGCGACAAGTCGTGCCGTTGCGCGATTGCCTATATTGTTAGAATGGACATTGCCTTATGTGAAGCAAGGTGGTTATATGATTGCGTTGAAAGGCGCTATTTATGAAGAGGAAATTGGAGAGTCTACAAAGGCCTTAGATATTTTAAAAGGTCGCATTACAGATGTTAAACAAGTAACCCTCCCTACCCTTGATGATACACGGGCTGTGGTGTACATAGAAAAAACAGGAAAAACACCAAAGCAATATCCACGTAAGCCGAAGGCTATTAAGGATATGCCTCTATAATTATTGAAGATATAATTGTAAGAGTGTAGAATTATATATCGGTTGTACTATATACGAATATAAACCATTAGAGGTAATAAACACATAATCATTATAAAACCCTTATACATGCTAATCATTTTGATTATATAGCATCGTATAAGGGTTTTTATATAATAATTATAGCTCTCTGCCTCTAAGGGCTTATATTCATTGCAAGGTATGTTTGTTTCTAGAATTGGCTACACGTGATTGATAATATACAATGTTGTATCGATATCGTTGAGTGGCATAATATGTACGCCAGAAGCAATCTTTTTGATTTCTTCTAATGTTTCGATGGCAATTTCTGTGCCCGCCTCTTTTCCGCCTTTTTCGACGCGATCAAGGATGTCTTGGGTGAGGCTGATGCCAGGTACTTTTTCGTGTAAGTACGTCGCCATTTTGAAGCTTTTTAAAGGAATTAAACCGAGCATAATAGGAACGTTCAAATCGGACATCGCATCGATATATCGTTTCGCTTGTTCCAAATCGTAAATAGGTTGTGTTTGTACAAAGTTTGCGCCGTGCTCAATTTTAGACACTAATTTTTGGCGTTCCACCCCGAAGTCCTCTGCCCCAGGATTACCAGTGGTGCCAATGTAGAAATTGGTAGGCACTTCTAAGTCGTTACTAGCTAGGTCCTTCCCTTTATTTAAGGAATTAGCAATATCGAGGAGCCTCATGGAATCGACTTCAAATACGGCTTTTGCAAAAGGATGGTCCCCGTTGGCCGGATTGTCACCAGTGAGAGCTAAAATATTGTTCACTCCTAGCGCCGCTGCACCGAGAAGTTCCGATTGTAAACCGATGATATTTCGATCTCGGCATGTGAGGTGGAATATGGTTTCAATCCCCTCGTTATGTTGCAATAAATAAGATAATGAAATAGGGCTCATACGCATATTCGACATAGGGCTGTCGGCGATATTGATGGCATCCACTTTGCCTTTCAATCGCTTCGCCTGGTCGAATATTTTTTGCGCAGAACTACTTTTAGGCGGGTCTAATTCAACAGTAATGGTGAATTTACCGGCCTTATGTTTTTCTTGTAAATTCATAAACACTCCTCATACATGAAACGCTAATATTCTTTATATACATTAAGTTCCTATTAGATGGATGAATCGTTAGCTTAGAATTATTAAGCCTGAATTGTATCAAAATAGTTATTCGCGTGATTAACGGCATCGATACCGTCTTTTGCATAAATGTCGGCCCCTGCTTGGTCAGCGTATTCTTGGGTCACTACGGCACCACCAACCATGACTTTCGTAGAAAGCCCGGCGTTGCGAATGGCTGCGATAGTATTGTCGATTTGTGGCATCGTCGTAGTCATGAGGGAACAAATACCAACCATGAGAGCGTTGTTATCTTTAATGGACTGAACGATAACATCTGCGTCCACGTCCTTCCCAAGGTCGATGACTTTGTAGCCATTGTTTTCCAGCAAGGCAGACACAATATTTTTTCCTAAATCGTGAATGTCTCCTTTTACAGTGGCTACGATAATCGTCCCTTTTTGGAGACTTTCACTAGCAGGAATCATTTCCTTGATGGTATTGAAAGCAGATTGCATCGTTTCTGCAGCGAGCATAACTTGTGGCAAGAATAATTTGCCGGAACCGAATTTTTCGCCTACGATGTTCATCGCTTCGGATAAGCCTTTTTTCGTAATATCGAGAGGATCGATACCATCCGCTAAGGCTTGTTTAACAAAGTCTACGACGGCTTCTTTTTCCCCTTGTTCCACAGCGGCTTTAATAGCCTCTAGTGGATTGTCATGATTGATGGCGTTAGTATTTCCTGATGTACTAGATGCAGAAGCGCCCATTGGACCCCCTGCTGTTCCATTGTGTACACTTGGTCCGTTAGGGTCGATTTGTTCGTGCCCATATTCTTTAATGAACTGTGCCGAACCTGGGTCCCAACCAAGTAATGTTGTACCACCTACGAAGGCTTTTTTAGCGCTATAATCGAGAGGGTTCATAATAGGTGTGGTCAAACCAGACGCTAAAGCCATGGTTAAAAATTGGCCGTTTAAATATGGACGTTGTGGCATACCAAAGGAAATATTGGATAAGCCCATCACTGTAGGGAAACCAAACTTTTCTTTGTACAGTTGCAACGTTTTCAATGTTTGACGAGCACTATCTTCACCACTGGCTAAGGTCAATACGAGAGGATCTAAGAGTAAATCGTATTTTGTTAAGCCGTATTCATAGGCTCTATTGACGATGCTTTCAGCTAAAGCGACTCGTTTTTCTGCTGTTTCTGGCAAATCGCCGCTGGATAACGGTAAGCACAATAAGGCGGCTCCGTATCGTTTTGCCAACGGCATGATTTGCGTGATAGACTCTTCTTCGCCGTTTACCGAGTTAATGAGGGCACGGCCTGGATAGTTTTTAAGAGCTATCTCCATAGCAGCTGGGTCCAATGTGTCAATGGATAACGGCACTTCTACGAGCATAGATAAATCCAGAATAGCGCGTTCCATCAACGGTGTTTGGTCCATTCCAGCTACACCCATGTTTACATCAAGGATATCTGCCCCTGCTTCGACTTGGTCTAAGGCATCTCGTTTAACGCGGATGAAAGAACCGTCGCGCAATTCTTGCGCTAATACTTTGCGCCCTGTTGGGTTAATTCGTTCGCCAATGATGAGTGGCTTCACATTGTGGCCTAATTCTAACACTTTGGTACGGCTTGTAATATATGTTTTTGGCTCTACGTGAGGACGCTCTTTTGGTGTATGTTGTTTCACAGCTTCCGCAATAGATTGAATATGCGCTGGCGTACTGCCACAGCAGCCGCCTATATAAGTAGCGCCGGCGTCAACAATAGGAAGAATGAGCTGTCCCATTTCTTCTGGCGTTAATGGGAATACTGTTTGCTTGTTAATAAGCTGCGGCATACCAGCATTTGGTTGGCAACTAATAGGCAAATTCGTTACGCTTGCAATCTTTTCAATGAGCGGTGTAATTTGCTCTGGTCCCAAGGAACAGTTAATACCGATAATATCCGCACCGATAGATTCCACGATGATAGTAGCTACTTCTGGTGGTGTACCTGTAATAGTACGACCGTCTTCGCTGAAAGAAAACTGACAAATAATCTTTACATCCTCTTTCGTTTTGTTAGCTGCATTACGAGCATCTAAGGAAGCCAAAAGGGCTGCCCTCATTTCTTGCACGTCGATGATCGTTTCGATAATGATGAAATCTACACCACCTTCGATGAGAGCATCGGCTTGCTCGCGGTAGGTATTATAAATGTCGTCAAAGGTCATATTCCCTAAAGGCTGTAAAAAGCGACCTGTAGGACCCATCGATCCAGCTACGCGGGCACCTGGTTTGTGCTCAGCAATGGCTTCTTTGGCAATCTTTACGGCAGCTAAGTTGATTTCTCGTACTCTATCTTCTAAACCGTAGTCTTCTAATTTTAAACTGCACGCGCCAAAAGTATTGGTCGTAATAATATCACTACCGCTTTGTAAATATTGGACGTGAATATCTTTCATCACCTCTGGTCGCTCTACATTGTATAGCTCCGGAGCATAGCCTTCTTCTAATCCGGCTGCTTGTAACATTGTGCCTGTAGCACCGTCAAAAATATACATAACACTTTTCCTTATATACTATTACTATTTGTTAATTTAATTTGTTGATATGTTTCACGTGAAACAATTTAGTTTTTGTTTTGTTCTTTCTCTGGCAATTTACGAGAAGTGCAATTTTGTTGTGAACATGATGAGCATCCTCGTTTTGTGTCTAGCGTTTCGTCACCGGGCATAAAGCCGATGATGGCTGTTACAGATTTTCTTGGAAAGAGCAAAAAGTTTTCCGTTACGTCTAAGCCGATTTGATCGGTTTTGATGATGCTCGCTAAGTGCGGTTGCACTTCCAAAAGCCAGTCACCATAACCAGGACTAAAGCGCCACGTAGGTGTGTAGCCTTGTTTTTTTGCGTTGCGGTTGATGACGTCATTCACTTGGTTAGCCACTTGTTCGACCGCCGTAGTAGCTGCTGCATCTAGTAACAAGCCTAAGGTGTAATTGCCTTCTTTAAATAATTGTTCGCTTCGTATTTCCACATCTTCACCAATCGTTACGGCTAAGACGCACACTTTGGTAGATTTACCTAAATGTTTTTCTACTATGGCGCCTTCAACGAGTAATGGTGGATTGCTGAGGATAGTGTTGCTGTCAGGATCGTAATCGTATTCCTGATAGATTCCCTTAGGGACAGCTAATAATTGTACCTCTTTACAAGCTTCATCGATTAAGTGTTGCGGAAAATCTTCTGCATGGCGAAGGCCTGCATACCGTTTCATTTCTGCTTTGTCGATAATTGGAAGCATTCCGTTGTAAATTGGCATGGTAAGACCTCCTTTTGTATCTTAGTTAATGTATATCTTTTAATAGTATAAAAATAACAGTCTCTAATGTAAAGCTTTCAGAGGGGTATAACTGCATATAAATTAATACCGTTCGTCCATAGATAAAAGTTATATGTGGTATGCTGATGTATGGTTTCAATATTATTCATAATACATTCCTATGTATTTCTATGTAGCTATGTTATAATGAAATGAATTGTTTGAACGATAAGGTGAGGTGAAATTGTGGGCAAAGTCATAGCTATTACGAATCAAAAAGGGGGCGTTGGCAAAACGACAACGGCCGTTAATCTGAGTGCTTGCTTAGCTGATGCTGGTAAAAAAGTATTACTCATTGATTTGGATCCGCAAGGAAATGCTAGTTCTGGTTTAGGTGTTGAAAAAGAAGAACTAGAAACTTGTATTCGCGATGTGATTATCGATGGTGACGATATTACGTCAATCATTCAACCGACGATGCTGAAAAAACTCTTCGTAGCGCCTGCTACTATTGAATTGGCTGGGGCAGAAGTAGAATTAGTTCCCGTTGTTTCACGTGAAACAATTTTGAAACAAGCTATTGCTCCTGTGCGGAATGATTATGATTTTATTATCATTGACTGCCCACCGTCGTTGAGTCTGTTAACACTTAACGCTTTCACAGCAGCAGATAGCGTGCTCATTCCTATTCAAACGGAGTTTTATGCCTTAGAAGGGGTGAGTCAGCTCATCAAAACGATTAGCATTGTGCAGCAAACATCGAACCGAGATTTGGAAATTGAAGGGGTGTTGCTCACTATGTACGATGGGCGGACGAATTTGTCCATTCAGGTGGCGGATGAGGTGAAAGCTTTCTTCGGTACGAAAGTGTATAAAACGATTATTCCTCGCAATGTGCGTCTCAGTGAAGCGCCAAGCTACGGAGAGCCTATTATTATTTATGATCCAAAATCGAAAGGCGCCGCTGTATATAGCAAATTAGCAAAGGAAGTCATTAAAGCGTCGAAATAGGCTAAATCATAATTGCTGTACATAATTGATGTAATAGTAATATATAGCAATAGATAGACGTAATATATATCATCAACAAGGGGAGCGTTATGGCAGTAAAACAAAAAAAAGAGCGCAAAGGTTTAGCAACATTGATGAATAACACCTCTCTAGAGGCTGCTTTGCCGGCTCGTGAAATACACGAATTACCTATATCAGAATTAGTAGTCAATGCGGATCAACCGCGGAAGCACTTTGATGAGCAAGGGATGGCTACGTTGGCGGAATCTATCAAAAATCTAGGCATATTTCAGCCCATCGTAGTACGCAAACAAAATAAAAAATACCAAATCGTTGCTGGTGAAAGACGATACCGAGCGGCTTTAATGGTAGGCCTTGAAACGGTGCCAGTGGTAGTGAAAAACTACAACACTGAAGAAATGACAGAAGTGGCTTTGGTGGAAAATTTGCAGCGTGAAGGTTTAGATCCTATTGAAGAAGCCTTAGCCTATCAAGGGTTGATGAACAAATATAAATTAACGCAAGAAATGATTTCTGCCCGTTTAGGTCGTAGCCGTTCCCATATTGCAAACATGATGCGCTTATTGAAATTGGCGCCAGCTGTACAAAAAGACCTCATTGAAGGGGATTTAACGGTAGGCCAAGCGAGACCACTATTAGCTCTTAAAACAGCGGCTCAACAAGTAGAAGCAGCAGAACGTATCAAAGACGGCGAGTTAAGTGCTCGACAAGCAGAACAGCTCGTAAAAGCTATGATGGACAAAAAAACGGCTAAAGCTACTTTTGCACATCCGCAAGATACAGCGGAAGTACGGGCCTTAGTAGATCGATTGAAGTTGAGCTTAGGCTCTCCTGTATCCATTAAGTTCCGAAGCGGTAAAAAAGTGCAAGGCAAAATCGAAATTGCTTTCACCTCGGAAGAAGAATTGACACGCCTCATCGCTTATATGGAGTCTCAAGAAGGGGGCAGCGAAGAAGGCGGTATGACATTCCGCGTGTAAATCACTGTACATGGCGTCATACCGAGACATGACGTTATATATAGATATTAGTATATACATCTATATAGTATATAGAGTTAAACATAGCACATAAGCGTAGCCTCAGGCTGCGCTTTCTGCGTATTCATAAGGCATACATATATAAAGATTATATTTTATAAACATACTGTATATAGGAAGCGTATACATAGGGATGGACAGGTATAAGAACGTATTTATAAGAACTATATAAGAAAGGAGATATATGGAACAAACACCTAAGGCGAACCGCGTTCATATCGGCTTTTTTGGCCGTAGTAACGCGGGCAAGTCGACGTTAATTAATATGCTTACAGATCAGTCTGTGTCCATCGTATCCGATGTGGCGGGGACGACGACGGATCCTGTGAGCAAGGCCATGGAAATTTTGCCGTTGGGACCTGTCATCATTACTGATACGGCAGGCATCGATGATGATACTGAGCTAGGAGCTTTGCGCATTGAAAAAACAGAAGAGGTCATGAAAAAAATCAACCTCGCTGTGTATGTGTTGCGCACTGATGAAGCCCCGACAGTAGAAGACATGAAATGGCTAGAACAGTTAAAGAAACAGAATGTGCCAATAGCGTTGTTTATTAATGAAATTGAAACGAAAGTCCTGAATTCACAACAAGTAGACTCTGATAATCTGACGTTCACATCAGGTGAAGCTTATATTAATGACCATAAGGAATTAGCTAAGGTCGCTACCGTTATAGGGTATGCTAATTTCACGTCTAGTGACAAGCGCTTAGAGCTCCTCGATTTGTTAGGTGGTTTAACGCCTCTCGATATAGAAGGTGAGCATAGTTTATTAGAAGGTCTTGTAGAGCCTGGGGACACGATTATCCTTGTTTGTCCTATCGATGAGGCGGCTCCTAAAGGGCGTCTTATTTTGCCACAAGTGCAAACGATACGAGACATTTTAGACCGAAGAGGTCTCGCCTTAGTATGCCAAACTGAAGAACTACCGGCTATGTTGGAGAAGCTTTCAGAAAAGCCGAAGTTAGTCATTACTGATTCCCAAGCCTTTGGCGTTGTGAATGCTATGACGCCGCCAGACATTCCATTGACGTCTTTTTCCATTTTGATGGCTCGCTATAAAGGGAAGTTGCAAGATTTAGTGGCCGGCGTAGAGGCCCTAAAGTCACTGAAAGCAGGTTCCAAAGTCCTCATTAGCGAAGGCTGTACGCATCGTCGTCAATGTGATGATATTGGTACCGTAAAAATTCCTAACTGGCTAAAACAACAAGGACATGACAAATTAGATTTGACTTTCACCAGTGGTGGAGCATTTCCAAAAGATGTAAGCGATTACGATTTGATCATTCACTGTGGCGCCTGCATGCTCACGCGCCGTGAAGTGCTGCGCCGTATCGATGCGGCGGTAGTACAAGGAACACCGATAGTAAATTATGGTGTACTCATAGCGTTCTTACATGGTATACTAGAACGTGCTATAAGTCCTTTTTTGGATGAATTACAACAGTAGAAGGGGTCCAACATGTTAGAATCATTACAACCGTACATCGGTTTGCTAGGATTTGTACTGACCATCGCTTTGTTGCTTTACTGCATCATATTACATATCAATTTAAATCGATTGACGAAGAAATATCATTTCTTCATGCAAGGCGAAGACGGTGCTAGCATTGAGCGCAAATTGTCCGTTGAAGTAGCGGAAATTCGCGACACTGCTAAAAATTTACAAGATGTGGTGTCTGAACAGGCGCACATCCGCAGTGTCCAAGGCAGTACATTACAAAAAATTGGTTTTAAAAAATATAATGCCTTTGAAAACATTGGCAACGATTTATCCTTTTCGTTGACCTTGCTAGATGGCAACAACAATGGGGTCTGTATTTCTAGTATTTACGGACGCAGCGAATCGCGTATTTTCAGCAAACCTATTGTAAAAGGTAAAAGTCTCGTTAATCTTTCACAAGAAGAATTGGAAAGTCTCAACGAAGCTCTTGGGGAACGAACAAATGAAGAAACCTTGTCCAGTTCCGTAGCGGTAAAATAAAGGATAACGAGTCGAACTAGACCGTGAATAGTAGTCAAAATCGAAAAGGTATCTAACAGAACTAGAAGGAAGAGAATTGTGAAACTACCTAATTTTCTGAGCTCCTTGTTAATTGTCAGCGATGACAACGTAACTTTGCAGTTGACGAAACGACAAGGTAAAATTGGCGCTGTTATCGTCGCTGTTTTACTCATTGTATCGTTAGGCTTAATGATATGGGGCATTGCAAGACAAGTAGAAATTGTACAATTACGCCAACAAACGCAGTTGCAACGAGAGCAGTTGAAATTGTTGCAGCAAAAAACAGACGTGTTGGATAAAAAAATCCAAAATTTAAATCAAATTAGTGAAGAAAATAAACAAATGCTAAAAGGTGCTGAAACTGGTACGCCGTCTCAAGGCGGTAGTGATGGTGAAGACCCAAAGCAAATAGCCGCTGATGGCGAAGTAAGTGCTCCGCTAACGGCGGCGCAACTGTCGTCTCGCTTATCGAGGCTCGATAAAGATGCGCAAAAGCTACTCGTTAGCTTTTATACGATGCGCAACATTTTGCGTGATGGCGGCGCCCAAAATATCGCTGCCTTACAAGACTTGAATTTCATGACCGGTTCCGGTGGCTATGCTAATAGCACGACGCCAAGCATTTGGCCGAGCAAAGGGGTCATTACGTCTCCTTATGGTGGCCGCGTCGATCCTGTGTACGGATCTGGTGCATTCCACGAAGGCATTGATATTGCTGATGATTATGGCACGTCAATCGTAGCTACGGCAGCAGGTATTGTCACTTTTGCAGGTTACACCGATGGTGGTTACGGCAACCTTGTTGAAATTGACCATGGCAACGGTTTTGTGACCCGTTACGGCCACAACAGCGCTGTCGTTGTCACACCAGGCATGAGCGTTACACAAGGACAAATGATTGCCGTTATGGGCAGCACTGGTAAAAGTACAGGCCCTCACGTGCACTATGAAGTACGCGTTAATGGCACGCCGGTGGATCCAATGGTATTTTTGCCCATCAGTAACTAAATAGGCATATATAATTAATAAGAGGTTCTAGTACTGTGTTAACACTTACTAGGGCCTTTTTCTATGCATAAATTCTTATGCATACATGTTATTTTATATATGCATATGCTATAATTAATATATATGAACGGAGGTATATCTATGAAAGCCTATGTACAAGTCTATACTGGTGAAGGCAAAGGTAAAACGACGGCTGCCATCGGTCTTGCCATCCGTGCTATCGGGGCGGGCAAAAAGGTTTTATTTTTGCAATTTATGAAATCGAAAGTATATAGTGAACATAATGTATTACCCTCTCTTGAGAATATGACCTTAGAAACGGTGGGCAAGCCATTTTTCATCATCAAAGAAGGAATGAAAAGTAAAGAAGAGCTGGCTAAATGGGGCGACGAAGTGGTTGTCTTCGAATCGGGCAATCCTCCAAAAGACTATGTAGGGCTTATCGAAACAGGCTATCGCCGTGCTGTAGAGGCCATCCAAAGTGGCGACTATGATCTAGTCATTCTCGACGAATATAATATGGCCTTGTTCTTTGATCTTATCAGTTGGGAACAAACAGAGGCGTTACTGAAAGCCCGTCATCCACAAACAGAGCTCGTCTTTACAGGCCGCGGCGCACCAGAAGCATTAATCGATGCGGCGGACTTAGTGACGGAAATGAAAGAAGTGAAACATTACTATTTGCAAGGAGTCATGGCCCGTAAAGGGATTGAAAATTAAGTAATATAGGAGGTGATGCGGTTGAGTACAATCGCTATGATAGCACTCGTCATAGTGCTCATACTAATAGCGCTCATACTAATTATTTTGCTAACGCCCATCACATATAGCTTAGAATTTAATGGCCGCACGCCATATCGTGTAGAACTGTCCATCAAATGGCTGTGGCGCGTCCTATCGCTGCGTTTAGCGTACTTTCAGAATAAACCGTTTTTCAAGGAACTGTACATTTTAGGGCAACAGAAAATCGGCCCTGTGAAAGACTACGAAGAGTGGCTAGAACAGCGGGTAGACGAAGAGTACCAAGCGGCCATGGCCGAACTCGACAACGATCCTATGGCGGCTCAAGCAGAGGCAATGATGAAAGCCATGTCTGGGGAAGGTACAGGACCGACAGCGCCGAGCGCCACTATGGATACATCTGCAAGCAGTACTGCGGATACAACCTTTGCTAGCGAAGACATGGCATCTACTGATGGTACCGTTGCTGATGGAAGTACGCAAAGAACGGGCACAGTTGAACCGTCTACAAATAATATACAGCGTGTTGTGACGGGGGATGAGCTGTCAGCAGCTGAGGACGATGAAGTAGTAACACAAGTGAGTTTCAACGAAGACGGCACCGTAAAAGGTGGCGTGTTGACTAAAATTAAGACCTTGAAAGACTCCGTTGTAGAGCGCTTTCAGGGGCCTGATCCAAATGACCCTGTGGCGAGCTTTAAATCAGAGATTCCGACGTTCTGGTTTATGAAACATGTAACGAATGTAGAGTTGTGGCGTCAGTTATTATTGGTTGGCAAGCGATGTACGAACCATGCGAAGCCGGGGGATATCTATTTAGAAGGCCTCATCGGCTTAGGTGATCCTTATAAAAACGGCATGTTGGCGGCTGCTATGTACACCATTTGGCCAGAAGCGACGAAAGATATCAATATCGACTATATGCGCTTTCAAACAGAAGGGAGCGGTCATATCAAAGGCCGTATCGTCCTTGGCGTGTTAGCTTGGCATGGCACACGATTCTTGTTGTCAAAACCGATGCGATCTTTCATAGGAGACACTATACGCGTCCTCTGGATTAAACGAAAAGAAGCGAAAATCTTAGCTGCCTTAGAGGCTGAACAATTAGGCACAGCCAGTGCTGAATAAAGCTGACAGATGTACGAACGAAGTCAGATGCATGAAAGCTTGTAGATGCACGAACGATTAGAGATTCGTGATATAATTAGGAATGAGAGACGTTCCGCAATAGAAAGTAGACCGGGAGGTATGATGATGGATACTAGCAATGTAAAAGAAAATTTGGAAACCCTTTTTGAAAAGTTCAAAAATATGATTAAGGTGGAAACTGTAGTTGGTGAAGCGGTGCAAATCGGTGACACTACATTAGTGCCTTTCGTGGACGTCACCTTCGGTTTCGGTACGAATACAAATCACAACAACGCTGCTAAAAATGGTGAAAGCGGCGGCGGTGGTGGCGGTGCTCGCATGGAGCCAAGCGCTGTTCTCGTTATTAAAGGGGACCGCATTGAACTGTTCAACATTAAAGGAAACCCATACAGCAGCAGCTTTGACCGCTTGATTGGTTTAGTGCCTGATTTGGTGTCTAAATTGAAATCTGACAAATATATTTACATCAACGATGACGCACAATAATGTACAAAAAGGACTCATAATTTATGAGTCCTTTTTGTGGCCAATTATTTCTACTCTTGCTATCAAATTTTTGAATCCTATAGAACACAAATTCTTGTGTTTAGTAGTATACAACTTAAATGAACTATGATATAGTAGAGTATATTGTTATGGCTTGTTAAAATCATAATGATTTGATATAGTAGATGTAGTTCGTTATGCATGCCATAGCATACTATATATTGAGGAGGATCTCAGATGAAATTGACTAAAACATTAACAACGCTAGCAGTTGTAGGCGCTGTTTCTGCTACTGCTGCAGTAGCTAGTGCAGCTAATATTGGCGTAGTACAAATGAGCCAAGTTGTAAATAGCTATCCTGGTTACGGCGCGCTTGAAATGCAAATGAAACAAGTAGACGCTCAATACCGCCCACAAATCGAGAAAAAAATGCAAGAGATTGATAAAATTAAAGATCAAGCTCAAGCAGAAGCTGAATTCAATAAATCCGTAGCACCATTGTTACAAAAAGAAAACGATGAAGTGAACAAAATTGCTCAACCAATGATGCAAAACATTCACAACACAATCGAAGCTATCCGCGTAGAGAAAAAAATGGACGTAGTACTTGACGACCCATACACAATCCGCGCTGCTGACGGTAATAGCCGCATTGAAAATATTACAGATGAAGTAATTAAACGCGTACGCGCTAAATAATTTTCCTTTCTTTAGGGTAAAAAAGATACCCCCGCAAAAGCTCCACTGACCGGGTCTGCCTATTCGGCAGGGTCAAAGTCGCTTTTGCAGGGGTATCTTTTTTAGTGCTATAACGTATAAATCTGTTACATCATAGAATTAGCAGAATTTAGGGCTTTCTAATAAGATTTACGATAAACTCGCTATCTTCCATAAGCGTTGCTTGAATGTAGTTATCGCCGTTGAACTGAAGTACTTGGCCTGGTGTGAGTAGGTGTTCTTCTGTTTCGTTGAGGAAGACTTGTACTTTACCTTTTACGACTGTGAAGATGACATTAGCTTCTGGGTGATTGTGTTTTTCTACTTGGTCGCCTGCTACGCCGCCTTTTTTGACGACCACGTAATTAGGACCTTCGAATAATACACCTAGTTCTTGTTTTACTGTGCCGTTCATAGTTGTACCTCCTGTGTATTACGAGGAAATATAGGTGAAAATTTTTATAGCATAGGGATAAATTATTAATAGTTACGCTACTTTCTTAATGCTGTACAGTGGTGTGCCGTTATTGTCTAGTGTGACGAGCTCGAAATCAGGAGCGATGGCTTTCACAAAGGCTTCGAACCATGTTTTGTAAGCGAGCTGCATGAATTGCGGGTCTACGCCGGCTGTGCGCCAGTATGGGGTTTGGAGGCGATGGTCGCCAACCCAGCTGAACGTTTCAGCACTGTCTTCCACAACGGTGTCGCCGCCGTCGCAAGGCATGCCATTAACGTAGAAGTTTTGTAACGCGTTGTAAATGGCTGGAGCAGAGGTTTCTTTCAAGTCCTCTTTTGCCACTACGCCAGCCGCGTGGCCTTGTGTAGCGAAGGCATCGAGAATAGCAGCTACAACGAGAACGCCTTTATCGCCGGAATTCGTGTCTAGCATGTCTTTAATGAAAGCCGCTTCGCGAACGGATGCCACGTTGATTTGTTTGGACAACCAACCGTGAATGTTATCGTGGTCGATGATGTCTGCCAATGGCAATGCTGGATCAATAGGGGCACCGTAAGTATCGACGGAAATGGCGTGAAGTTCATCAGCCAAATCATCTACCACATTGCGCGTCTTTTCCAGAATCAATTGTTCTCGTTCTACTAATAATTGAATTTTCTTATATAACCAATGGTGAATATGACCTAAAAATGCGGACATAGGACCTCCTTATATCAATGCTCTTTGGCGATTGTCTATGACGTAACTCTTTGGCTTGCTATAGCGAGTGTTGTCATATTATGCGGTGTATTATAGTTCTTCGAATTACACGTGAATTACGCGCCTTTGCGAGCTGTTTCTAATTTCTCAATCAAATCGTATACGTTGAAGCCGTGGATTTCAGCGGCTTGCCACAATGGTTCCGATGTGGACGATGGGCAACCAAGGCAGCCCATGCCGATGCCTTGTAATACAGGCACTAGATCCGGGTACGTATCGACGATGTCCCGGATGATGGTGTTTTCGTTAATTGCATCACCTGCTGTTAAGTGAGGAGTCACTATTTCAGGGCCAGCGCCAGAATCGACTGCACCGTTGGAGTCAGAAGCACCAGGAGCATTCATAGCACTAGCACTGGAGCTAGAAACTGTACTGCCTGCTGTACCAAAGCTAGCACCGCCGGCAAAGGCACCGATAGCTGTTGCATCTGTTACAGCATTGCCTTCAAAGTCTTCAAGCACAGCTGTTTTAAACGCGTCGATGCCGATGCGGTCAATGAATTGCCCCATGCGCTCGATTTGAGCATGGGCTTTGTAATATTCGATGATGCGGTCCACTAGTTGGAGCGCTTCTTTTTCTGTCGCTACAGCAGCAATGAAATCGCCAAAGCGAGGGTGCGCACCGCCGCTACCGCCAGCGTAGACTTGCCAGCCATCGACAGTACCGATGACACCAATATCTTTCATAACGCTTTCAGAACAGGAATTCGGGCAACCAGAGACACCGATTTTCATTTTGCTTGGCATTTCTTTAGAAATATATTTTCTTTCAATTTGCATGCCTAGTTTTACGCTGTCTTGTTTTGCTCGTTTGCAGAAGGTCGTACCAGGACAAATTTTGACGCTGCGCACGCGGTTGGACATAGGATAACTTGGATCCATACCGAGCATCTCCCACGCTTTCTCCACGTCCTCTGCTTTCAAATTCGTAATCATAATGCGTTGGCTGCCTGTTAATTTCAATACGGCGCCGAATGTATTAGCTACGTCGATATATTTTTGCAATTGCTCCGGTTGAATGAAACCAGCAGGAATGCGCGGTGTAATTGCATACCGGCGCTCCCCATTTCGAATGCGTTGTAAATTACCTGCTACTTGTGCCATAAAAACCTCTATTCTATCGTAACCGATGTTAATTCTTATATGTTATATCATCTGATGTATCCTTAGGATACTCGTGCACGGCGTAGACTCGTTGTCTGTTGTGTGCCGTGTTTCTTTCTTTGTACTTAGTATAAACTATTTTTCCAAAAAATAATGTATCTTAAGCTACAAAAATAATAAATATAGCAAATCCTCTATTATTATACCCTTGATTGATGAATTAAGGGTATTTTTTCACGTGAAACATTAATATTGTACTAATCCCTGTGAAAGCCATTGTCACTGTGACCTTTCAGGAATGTATATAGGTGAAAGGAGGTGATCAGATGGTTGAACTGAAACGTACGAAATTAGTATTGCGTTTTAATATCGGTACAGAAGATGAACCGAAATATAAAGACGTTACTTTCACACGTATTGCGGAAGACACTACTGATGCAGCAATCCAAACGGTAGGCGCTGCCTTGGCTGAATTGTACAGCTACGACATGGTTGACGTGTACCGCATCAACGAAGTGTCCCTTGGTGAATAAGGGATCCATTATAACAGCACCGTGGCCGTCACCAGTGAGGATGAAAGTACCCTCTCTAGGATTATAGGTAGGCCAGATACGCTGGGAAAGGAGGACATACAATGGCAGATAAACGCGTAGTATATCTTAAATTTACTACAGTGGACGGCAAAAATACGTCCATTAGCATTAGCGCACCACGCGCAGGATTGACTTTGGCAGAAGCTCGAAAAGCGGCAAATGTGCTCTTAGCTCACAAAGTCGTGCTTGGCGCTGGCGATACTGAATTATCTAAATTCATTAGCGCTAACGAAGTAACAACTCAAACAACACCGTTAGTATAACGGCTACAACTTATGCACAAAATTGTGCATAGGCAAACTATCTATGAACTGCACAAGTCCATTTTGTAATTTATCTCGGAACAATCGTTGCAGTGATGATGAATGACTTACTTTCATCCACTTGCATCTACCCCCATAGATGCAAGCGATCCTCGCACAATATAAACCACAACATACCTTACAAGCAAACCATACAACAACTACATAACAAACAATTACATACTTATCACCATGTATCTTCACTGCGTCTGAATGGAGATGCCCAAAGGTCGCCCACGAGGCGGCCTTTTTTGGTGCATAGAGGGTGTATGGAGGGGGTAGTGTATAATAGTAGGGATGTACATAAGAAATTTACTATAAGGAGATAGAATGAAAGTATTATATGATACGGTGCTGAAAGCGACATACCAAAGCCGTCCGAATCGCTTTGTGGTGAACGTCGACGTCAATGGTGAGAGCGCTCTTGCCCATTTGCCGAATCCGGGGCGTATGTGGGAATTATTGTTTCCTGGTGTGACCATGTATGTGGTGGATCACCATAAACCAGATGGAAAAACGAAATACCGCGTTGTTGGTATCAAGCGAGATGGAAAAGTCATTATGCTAGATACCAATTACAGCAACGACGTGGCACAACATTTGATTGAACATAAACTCATTCCCGGTTGGGAAGAGTGGCGCGTAGTACGCCGTGAATATACGGTAGGAAAATCGCGATTCGACTTACTGCTCACCAATGATGCGGGGGATGACTTCCTCTTAGAAGTGAAATCGTGTACCCTCTTTTCCAACAAAGGAGCTATGTTCCCTGATGCTATTACGGAACGAGGTCGAAAGCATTTACTGCACCTTCAAGAATTACAACAAGAAGGGTACCATACTGGCGTCTTATTCCTCGTGCAATGGGATCGGGCACAATGGTTCTTACCAGATTATCACACCGATTTAGAGTTTGCAAAGACCTTCCAAGACGTGGCTCCTAGTCTTGACTGGAAAGCCGTTGCTGTAGCCTGGGATGAGACTTTCACTATGCCTAGTGTTGCCCATGAATGTGTGTATGCGCCTCATGTTTTAGATAAGGAAGCCCACGATAGTGGCGTATACCTCATGGTGATGTATCTCGACCACGAGTTAGAGCTAGAGGTAGGGTCGAAAGGGATGATGCAATTCCGTCCGGGCTACTACATCTACGTAGGATCGGCGAAAACCAATTTGACGAAGCGCATCGAACGACACAAGCGGAAACGGAAGAAAATGCACTGGCACATGGATTACTTCCGCAGTCATTGCGACATGATTGCAGGCCTGCCTATACGGACGAGCAGACACGTAGAATGCGCTTTGGCAGATGCCGTTCGACAGGTGGCTCAATGGGATGTACCACAATTTGGATCATCCGACTGTGAATGCACCAGCCATCTGTTTGGCATGACCGAGAACCCCATCCACCATAAAGGATTTATGGACGTGGTAGAGGAGTTTAGGATGAATCATCTTGATGCGGTGGTGGATGAGCACATATGATATAATACTACTAGATTAATAGTGCAAAATTGATTTCTAAGTACACATTTTGGGGTACAGGTATCATCGATTTGGTAGTTCATCGTTTTTTCTATTAATGTTAATCGTCTATTATAGTGAGGTATTATGATTATACGACACATTTATGTTATGGCTGTTTTTATAGCCATTATGATAGGTTTTTCTGTACATACCGCGGAAGCGCGCCAAGACGTATACGCCTACACGTACAATGGCAATAATTGGTATGTGGACCAAGATTCTGTGAAAGCCACTGCTGATGCCCTTAACTTTACGGTATATACTATGGCAGGTTTACGGTATGACGTATCGAGCCAAGGCAATTATTACAATGCTAATGTGTTCTATCACGAGCAGCCGTTAGCTACTGAAAGCGGGCAGTCCCTGTATAAAAATCCTGGTATGCTCGCGGCAACCCGTGCGGCGCGACAAATGAAAAGCACCGTGCAAGCCAAACCAGTAACGCCACCAGTAGTAGCGCAGTATGAAGAAGAACAGAAGAAACAGCAGCGCAGCACTGTCAATGCAGGTAGTAGTACCGTAAGAGAACCTGCTAAGAAGCAATCATAGAAACGAGCATACAAGCTATTATAGTAACGTTAATGTATGGGAGCAAAGGATTGTGTTATGGTACAACGTATGTCAACAAAAGAATTATTTGCTGAATCCATACTAGAATTGGTTCGCACAACACCTCTACAGAAAATAACGGTAGGGGCTATTGCTAGTAATTGTGGTATGACATCTCGTTCTTTTTATAACCACTTTTTAGATAAGTACGATTTAGTGAATTGGATTTTCATCAATCAAGTTGAACAAGCGTATGCACAACTAGGGTCAACGCTGACATGGAAAGAGTTGTTAATTCATTTGATACATATTATGGAGGAACGAAAATCCTTTTATAAATCTGTTCTTGTTGACTTTTCCGTGGAGACTAATTTTAAAACAAAGGTTATAGAACGGAGCACCGATTTATTGTTGGCCTATATTACTGATACACATGCAGATATAGAAAACTTGGCAGAGTTAACATTTCAGGTGGGGACATATTTTTACGGTATGATGGGAATGATGGAACTCCAGCTGCACAAAGATAAGCCTATGGATGTCGATCAGATTGCTGATTATTTTACGCTGGCTATGCCTGAAATACTCCGATCTTATTTGGATTAGTGGTATATCCTTTCTATGCTTGAGCTATTATCCATATATTTCACAATTTTCTATATTTGTGAAATTATTTCATAAATCGATTTTATTAGTAATTGATTGAAATATTTCGAAAAGATATACTGTAGTCAGAAGGTAGGATTACCTTTTGATTACAGTTATTTTTTTATTCATAGTTAATGAAATGTATGAAACTATATAGGAGGTTCTCAAATGAAAAAGGAACATGTTATTAAACAACTGCAAAGCTTAGTGGATCAAATATTGCCAGCTTCGCAAAATCATGAAATTCATAGTAACATTTTTTTAGCACAAGGTTTCGCAAAATTAGGTGACAAATATAAAGCGCATGCACAAGAAGAACGAGACTTTGCCGTTAAATTAATGAATCGTATCATTGATTTAGGTGGAAAAGTGGAGCACAATGCAAGCGAGTCTATGCCAGTATACGAAGATGTACGCGAATATTTAGCGCATGAAGCTGAATTACAAGCTGCTGGCGTTGCTGCTTTAGCAGAGTGTTTACAAGCACAACAATTTGATATTACTTCTTATGAACTATTAAAAGAATATTATATTGATGAAGAAGAAGATTTATTCTGGATGGAACAACAATTAGAACTTATAGAGTGTATTGGTTATGAAAATTATCTTATTCAACAGCTTTAATAGAGAGGAAGTTTAGTTATGTCTATTTATAATTACTCTGTTCCAACAAAATCTGGTGAAGAAAAAAGCTTACAAGACTTTGCTGGTAAGGTGCTTGTTATTGTTAATACGGCTAGTAAGTGTGGTTTTACACCGCAATATGATGGATTAGAAGCATTATATAAACAATATAAAGAGCAAGGGCTAGAAATTATTGCTATTCCATCTAACCAATTTGGTGAACAAGAACCTGGTACAAATGAAGAAGTACAAAGCTTTTGTAAATTAAATTTTGGCGTTACGTTCCCGGTTATGGCGAAATCTGATGTTCGTGATGCCCATCAGTTACCATTATTTTCCTATCTTACTGAACAGCAACCTTTCAAAGGGTTCCCACCAAGTGATTTAACACAAATGTTGACTGATCATTTGAACAGCATTGACCCTCATTATTTAGATGATGACCAAGTAAAATGGAATTTCACTAAATTTGTAATTGATCGAGATGGTCATGTGGTAGCGCGTTTTGAGCCAATGGCAGATCCAAAGGAAATGGAAAACTGCATTAAAGAATTATTATAATGCTTTAATTTATACGAGAGAGGAGCCTGTTTATGGCAATGACAAAAGATTTTCTTTACAATGAATTTAAACATAATATAGAAGCTGGTAAATTTCAGTACGGTATAGCCCAAGAGATTCCTTCTGCAGAAGTGGCAGAAGTACTGGCTACATCTAATTATGACTGGTTATTCGTAGATGGTGAGCACGGTGCTCACGATTTGCGATCCATCGTAGAAATTTCACGTACCGTCCTTCCCTATAATGTAACACCTGTTGTACGTATTCCCGAAGCAGGAACTGGTATTTTAAAACAGTATTTAGATTCTGGTATTCACAATATTATCATTCCTAAAGTAGAAAGTGGCGAAGAAGTAGAACGTATCATGTACTGGGCATCCTATGCACCAAGAGGTAATCGCGGTATGGGGGCTCCTGCTGTACGGGCTGGTCGCTATGGTCGCATTCCTGATTATCTCGAACGTATTAATGATGAACTTTGCATTTTGCCACAAATTGAAAGCAAAAAAGGTATTGAAAACTTAGATGCTATTGCATCTGTATCAGGTATTGGTGGTATTTTCTTAGGGCCTATCGATCTGGCTGTTGATATGGGTCATGGACTGAATATTTTCCATCCAGAAGTAGAAGAAGCCATGGAATATGCCATCAAACGCATTCGAGAATTAGGTGTACCTGTAGGAACTGTGGCAATGACACCTGAACAAGGTAAACGCTTTGCTGATTTAGGTGCTAGCTTTATTGGCATTGGTGCAGATACCCAATTGTTGGTACAAGCAGCAGATGCTAATTTAGAAACATTTAAACAAGGGATGCAGCGATAAGCGCATTGAATTAAGATATATTTATGATGAAAAAAGAGTAGTAGCCATGTGGCTACTACTCTTTTTCATATGTATCATGTTGCGTACTTTAAACTATTTACTATAAAGCCGATGCCAATAATGAGAAGGGCTAGATGTAGAATAATCAATAATATTGTAGATTGTGACGTAGGTGATGGTTGCAAGTTATATTTATTTTGAATTTCAGTCGTAACGGGGAGATATGATGTAGGTTCACCATAATTATTAGCGGATGAATCCCCTTTGGTTATCATTAAAATAATGAACCATATGGGACCAATGAGGGGGATAAAATTTATCAAGAAATAAAATCCTGATTTATTTATATCATGAAGTCTACGCACGGTTATTGCTAAACCTGGTAAAAATAGAGCGAAGCCCATAATCATCGTTGCTATATAAAAGATACCTATTGCAACGAATCCATTTGTTAGGAGTCCAATTATACTAGCTAAAAATAAGATAGCACATGCAACAATAGATGAAAAAAAGGAATATCTCCAATATTCACCTCTACTAGCACGGCCGTTGAATTCTACATATTTTTTTGTTACTACAAATTTGAAATTGTCTAGATCGCTCAGTTCATACGGATCCAAATTATATATTTTTACAGGATATGTAGGGGTTGGTGGTACAGATTCAGAACTCATGACTTGTTTGCCACAAGAAGTGCAGAATTTTGTTGTTTCTGGTAATTGAGTACCACATTCTTTACAATACATATAGTAATCTCCTTAGTATATAATTACTTTATAATATAATTCTTTTCGTCATCATCATAATAATATATAAGTATACTATTATAATAAATTTTTTAAAATATATAATTTATAAGTTACATGAAATATCTCTAATATTTCATGTTAAAATAAATATGAAGATTATTTATTCATTTCCATATATCAACTGAGGTGCAGTATGACTGAGGCTAATTCTAATCATCATGAATTAATGCAAGAGAGTAGTACTACTATAATTGATACATCTAATACAGTTGTTGATGCGGCGACGGATCAAGGGCAATCAATAACGACTGTAGAGGAGCATGTTGTTGATTTAGATAAAGAACAACAGGTAGATAAGAAAACGGTTTGGATGCGCAATTTGCTAGATATATCTAAACGCAACAGTTTGATTTCTTTCAAACCAGGGCCAAAAACGATTCAGCTCATGGGAAGCAGTCTAGGAGCATTAGAAGATGCTTTGGCAGACGGCAAAGCGTTGCTCTTAAAGGATCAAGTAGCAGAGTGGAGTGGATCTACAGACAGTACCACGGTTATTAATGTGGACAGTCAACTTGAGTTGGTGGAACGCATTAGCGAAGCCGATTACAAAGCGGGACAAGTGCATACCTTCCTAACGGGCCCAGAATTGCAAAAGCGGACGAAAGACCTATTCCGAGACGCTAAGAAGAATATTGAGGAAAGCGGGGCTAACTCTTTATACTTAGCGCTCGGTTTGTTGCGCTGGATAGATCCAAAGGAACCTAAAGATGCTGATGGTAATCCACCTGTTCGTTATGCACCACTTATACTGGTACCTATTGAGTTAGTGCGGGGAACGCATGACCAATATAGTATGCGCATTCGCGAAGACGAACCGCAGTTTAATATTACCTTGGTAGAAATGCTGCGCATGAGTTTTGGATTGCAACTGCATGGCCTTAATCCATTACCGCAAGATGAGTCGGGCATTGACTTGAAAGGTGTTTTTAGCACTGTACGGCGTGCTGTTATGTCCATGCCTATGTGGGATATTGTAGAAACCGCCTTTTTAGCTAACTTCTCTTTTAGTTCGTTTGTTATGTGGAATGATTTGCGCAATCGTTTTGATAAATTAACAGAAAATAAAGTTGTTAGTGCGTTGGTGAATGGTCGTTACGGAGATTACCATACGGAAGCTATGGATCTGACGCGCTTAGACGAAGATTATAAAGTATCTGACTTAGCTATTCCTAGCAGTATCGACTCTAGTCAATTGGCAGCTGTTATCGAAGCTTCCAAAGGGGTTAGTTTTGTTCTACATGGACCTCCGGGGACAGGTAAGTCGCAAACGATTACAAATATGATTGCCAACGCATTGTATCAAGGGAAGACGGTGTTATTTGTAGCTGAGAAAATGGCTGCTCTTAACGTCGTAGCGGATCGGTTAGGCCGTATTGGACTCGGTAATTTCTGCGGTGAAATTCACTCTAGTAAGACGCAAAAACGGGTAGTTTTAGATAAACTACAAACCGTTCTTGATATGAAACAAGCCTCTCAAAGCGAAGAATATGTGCGCAAAACGAATCGGCTTCAAACTATTAAGGATGAATTGAATCGCCAAATGAATGCCATTCATAAACTGCGTCCTCAAGGCGTTTCTTTGTACGATATGCTTGCGTTGTGTCAGCAATATCCAGCCGAATACCGCAGTTTACGGTTTAGTACGGACTGGCTTACGACTATGACGCCCACCGTGTGGGATGACACGATGGCTCTGTTGCGTCAGGTAAAACAAGTAGTGATGGAACTACGCGGTGATGTTCATCATCATCCGCTGCAGGCCTTTACCAGTGCTGACTATACATTGACGAACGCTGATTCAGTAAAGACCCTCTGTGACAGTATACTTTCACAAATTGAAGACGTGAAAGTCTCTATGAACGCTGTACTACGCAGTGCAGGAGATAGAACAACAGAAGTGGGTAGAACGATAGAAGCGGATGGATTTACGATGACTCCAGCTTATGTGGAACTCATGATGCGACTCAGCAATGTAATAGATGAAAAATCTGTTAAAACAGTTATCGATCGAGAGTTATGGAACAAGTTGTGTGATGCAGATGTAGAGCAACGATTGGCAGAATTGGCTAATTTGAATGAGCACTTAGAAGCATTACGTCGTGAAGTGTTTCAAGATTATGTAGACCAAGTGGAGACCTTAGACCTCATGGCTATAGCAACGGCTGTAACGGCAGGGCGAAATGGTCTATTCTCATTCATTATGCGTTCCAAAGCCGTACGAAAAGCTTTAGCTCCAATTAATGCGTTGCGCAAAGGTGGAGACGTTGTGACAGACGATAGCTGGGACGCTGAATTAGAGCGGTTGCAAACCTTACAAGAAGCGAAGCGCCGCGTTGACGATTTAGTAGCCGCGCTCTTGTCTGTACTAGGCCCTTCCGTAGCAGTTGGATTTGACGCTGTTGATGCCTTGTTAGACCTTCATACAGTGATGGCCGTTGCTACGCAAGCAAAGCAAGGGACGCAGGTTAACTATAAGGATATGGAAGTGAGCCCAATGGCTCAAACTATACAGGATGTATTCCCTGTGTACGATTTAGTACAGCGTGCTAATAAATTTGATATTACTGCACTCGCTGCAGCTGTAGAGTCATTACGTGCATCTAGCCGTGAATTATGGGATTTAACAGGTGCGGAAGTATCGCTTACAACCATTAGTGACGAGGCATTAACGAATGTAGCAGGTCAAGTACAGGTGTGGCGTGATCATATCGACTTGTGGAAAGAATGGTCGCTGTTGCAACATACTTTCACAGCCCTAAAAGATGCTGGGTTATCCGTCGTTGTAGAAGCGTTACAAGAAGGCGAGATAGACTTAGCTCATTTAGAAGATATTGGCAAAGCTAGCCTGTCCTATGGACTTATCAAATTGTTTACCCAAACGTCGCCAGAATTGTCGAATTTTAGCCGCCTTATAGTGGAAGGCAAAATTGATGAATACAATACATTGATTGGTGAAGTAGAATCGTTGTGCCAAGAGCAAATCGTTCATACCTTGTTAGATGCCATTCCAAGTCCGTTAACGTGGACCGAAGAAGAGTCTCTTCAATTGGCGCAAATTAATAGAGCCATTCAAAGCAAAGGACGTGGCGTATCCATTCGCGAATTGTTCAACAACAATGCACAGGTGATGCGTAAATTATTGCCATGCATGTTGATGAGTCCATTGTCAGTGGCACAATACATTGATTTAGAGTACCCGAAATTTGATCTTGTCATCTTTGATGAAGCCTCACAAATTCGCACAGGCACAGCTGTAGGGGCTATGTCGCGGGCGGAGAACGTCATCATCGTAGGGGATCCAAAACAAATGCCGCCGACGAATTTCTTTAACGGCAATAAAGTAGATGAAGATAATGTCCACGTAGAAGACTTAGAGAGCCTCTTAGAAGACTGCTTAGCAGTGAGTATGCCGCAGCGATACTTGTCTTGCCACTACCGTTCCCAAAGTGAAAGTCTCATTGCTTTCTCCAATATGAACTATTACGATAGCAAAATGATGACCTTCCCAGCACCGACGGATCTCGTGTCTAAGGTGACTTTCACACATATTGAAGGTACCTACGACCGCGGTGCAACGCGCACTAATGAGGCAGAGGCGAATGCCATTGTGAAAGCCATCGAAGAACGGCTCCGCAGTGGTGATACGAAGACAACCATCGGCGTTATTACCTTTAATATGACCCAATCGAACCTCATTGAAGATAAACTGCAGGCCTTGCTTGATAGTGATAAAGATTTGCGCGAGGCTGCCGATGCTATGAGTGAAAGCATATTCGTGAAAAACCTTGAAAATGTACAAGGTGATGAGCGGGATTGCATTTATTTCTCCATTACCTACGGGCCAGATGAAAATGGTAGAGTATTCCAAAACTATGGTCCTCTAGGGCAACAAGGAGGTTGGCGACGCCTCAACGTAGCCGTATCTCGAGCGCGTAAGGAAATGCACATCATTAGTACCTTACAGGCTAGTGATATTGCGGTGCACACGAAAACGGTAGAAGGCGTACGGGGACTGCGTGATTTCATTCAATATGCCCAAATGGGACGATTGCCGCAAACCGTGGTGGCTGATAGTCAACAAGACTTCCTAACAGAACGCATTGCTGAGTACGTGAAATCCTTAGGATACGACGTGCGTACTAATGTAGGTACTTCACAATTTAAAATTCCACTAGCCGTGGTGAAACCAAACTCCAAGGATACCTTTGGCTGTGCCATTCTTATGGACAACACAAACTATGCTAAACTGCCAACCATGCGAGATCGAAATGCCCTCGTACCAGGCGTCCTCGGCAGAATGGGGTGGCCTATGTACCGCATTTGGACCATCGACTGGTTCGAAGACCTGAAAGGCGAACAAGAACGCTTGCGCAGGTATTTGGCGGAGAACTTGGGGGATGTGAGATAGTATTTGGTGAAAGCTATCATTGTCTCTTGCGAGTATAACTGAATAGAAATAAAAATGACCTAATGTTTTAGCATTAGGTCATTTTTATTTTATCCTTATATAAAGGTACAGCTTTGATATAATAAATATATTAATGAAGAGAAATGAGGTAAATTATGGTAAAGCGAATCAACACACATGGTGGTGGAGCACAAACAAATATAAATGGTTTACAATTTGAGCAAACAACATCTTTACAAGATGCTTTAGAATTGGCGGGATATACAGTTGATAGTACAAAGATATTAAAAGATGGTATAGAAATAGGCTTATCTGTGCCAAAGAGAAAATTGTATACGGACTTTTTAGAATTAAAAGAAAATAATATTGATTATGCAAAATACAATTCTAAACGATGGGAACCAGACGAATGTTTTATTAATTTTAACAATAAGCATATTTATATTATCGAGAAAAAATTCCAGAATAGTTCTGGTTCTGTTGATGAGAAGTTGCCTAGTTGCCACTTTAAATTGTTAGAATATTCAAAACTATTTTCAGAATTAGAATATTTTGTTGTTTATTTATATGTTTTAAATGATTGGTTTAAGCAAAAACAATACAGCGATACGTTAACTTATATTGAACAAATGGGATGTCATTACTTCTATAATGAAATACCGTTAGATTTCTTGGGATTATAACTGCTTTCTATAGGCGTTTTAAAATATCTTTTATTAAATTTTTATGAAGTTAAAGATTGATACAAGAGAATCTGCTCTTAATGTCGAAATTGCATTATTAATGGATTTTAGGATGTTTGATTTTGAATTAAGGAGATACTTTATGCGTTTAAAAACAGTAAGATTAAAGAATTTTAGAGGATATAAGGATGCAATTGATATCCCTATATCAAGTTTAACTACATTTATAGGTCGAAATGATGCTGGGAAATCTACTATTTTAGAAGCGTTAGAAATTTTCTTTAATAATAAATTAGTAAAAATAGATGCAGGTGATTTGTGTATAGAAGCGGAAGAGCAAGAAATAGAGATTTCATGTGTCTTTGATGATTTACCTGAGTCGATAATTGTAGATACAGAAGTACGTACAACTTTTAAAGAGGAGTATTTATTAAATAAAGATAAGGATTTAGAAATAGTAAAACATTACAAGATAACTAGTAGTACACCTAAAGAATCAATTTTTATTAGATGTTTACATCCAGAAGGTGAGGATTATGGTGACTTACTTTCTTTGAAAAATTCAGATTTAAAGAAAAGAGCTAAAAATTTGGATTTAAATCCTGATTCTTATAATGCTTCTATAAATAAAGAGATTTATAGTCAGATTAAAACGTACTTACCTACGTATGCGCTATTCCAATCGGATAGACCTAGTCGAGATGATGATCCTGAGGTTACAGATCCGATGAAGATAGCAGTTCAAGCAGCATTAAAATTAGTAGATGAAGAACTAGATAAAATAAAACAACAAGTTCAAGAGGCTGCTTGTGAAACAGCTGAACGAACATTAGAAAAACTTAAAGAAATGTCACCTGATATAGCAAAACATTTGAGTTCTGAATTTAAAAGTGAACCTAAGTTTGAGTCATTATTTAAATTAACTATCAAATCAGATGATAATATTCCTATAAATAAACGTGGAAGTGGTGTTAGGCGTTTGATTTTATTAAATTTCTTTAGAGCAGAAGCAGAACGAAGATTAGAAGAAGAAGATAAAAATCAGATTATTTATGCATTTGAAGAACCGGAGACTTCACAACATCCTAAACATCAGAAAATGCTTTTAAAAGCATTTCAAGATTTAGCTAACTCTAGTGCGTGTCAAGTGATATTTACTACTCATACGCCAGCTTTAGCTTCAGCTGTACCACTTGATGGTTTAAGATTTATCACTTCGATAGATGGAGTAAAAACGATAAAAACATCGGACGATGAGACGCTTCAAGAGATTTGTGATGAATTAGGTATTCTTCCAGAGGCTATTCCACCGCATGTAAAAGCTTTAATTTTCGTTGAGGGAAAAGATGACATTACTTTTCTTAAACATCTATCGAAAGAGCTTTCAAATGCTAAATATATAAGTGAAGATTTAGTAGAAGCAAAAATTGGATTTATACCTATATCTGGATGTAAGAATTTAAAATATTGGATAAATCATAAATTAGTTGAGCAATTTGGTTTACCATGGGGGATCTTAATGGATTCTGATGAAGGCGCAACACATTCCACTGATAATAAAAATGAAATTGAAAAGCTTAAGAAAGATGGAATAAAAGCTTTTTGCACTAGAAAGAGAGAAATTGAAAATTATATAGATGTTTCTGTAATAGAGGGCTACGAGGGACATAAACTAACAGATACTTGTGATGCAAAAGCGGAAATTCTTTCTGGACTTCCTTCTAGCGATGAAAAAGAAAGAAAGAGAAAGAGGAGTACTTTTATTGATAAATTTTGGACAAAAATGACTGTAGAACAAATTAGAGAATCAGAAAAATATGTAGATAGTAATGGTGAAACACGTTATGAATTTACAGAGATGCTTACAGAATTTTTAACTTTGGTTAAATAAAAATTTTATAAATTTCATTTGCTATCCTTCCATATCTAGAATAAAATATATATAAGATGTTGGAAGGGGGGCATTATGAAATATATACAATATATAAGTGCGAAAGAAGCCGCCGACAAATGGGGAATTTCTCAACGTCGAGTGGCTTCTTTATGTTCTGACGGTAGAATTAATTTTGCTCAAAGAGTAGGTAATATGTGGATTATTCCTGCTGATGCAGAAAAACCTGAAGACGGGCGACATTCACGTTATCAAGGAGAGAACTTAGGCGTTACAAAGACTCAATCAGAAAGGATTGCTTCAGAAGCAATGATAACAGAATCAATTAAACCATTTTTAAAATGGGCGGGCGGAAAAGGTCAATTATTGTCCACTATTCAAGAATATTATCCATTTAAAGAAAACAATATTACTCGTTATGCGGAACCATTTGTAGGCGGAGGTGCTGTTTTATTTGATATTCTTAATCACTATGATTTAGAGGAAGTTTATATTAGTGATATTAATGCGGAATTGATTAATGCTTATAAAGCGATACGAGATGATGTAGAAGGTCTTATTTCACTGTTACAAGTGATGGAGGATGAATATATTCCTCTTAAAAATGAAGAACGTAAAGTTTATTTTTATGAAAAAAGAGAGCGTTTTAATGAGTTAAAAGCTAAAGAAAGTGATGAGTTAGACTTAGAAAAAGCAGCACTCATGATTTTCTTAAACAAAACTTGTTTTAATGGGTTATATCGAGTTAATAAAAAAGGTCAATTTAATGTTCCTATGGGCGGATATAAGCGACCTACCATTTGTGATGCTAAAAACTTAAAGGCTGTATCAGAGCGGTTGCAAGGTGTAACTATTGTTCATGGAGACTATAAACAATCCGAGTCTTTTGTAAATGCATCGACGTTCGTATATTTTGATCCACCTTATAGACCAATCACTGAATCTGCTAGTTTTACTGCTTACACAGAATACGACTTTAATGATAAAGAACAAAAAGAATTGGCTAACTTTGTAAATGCTATTAGTAAAAAAGGGGCTAAAATTGTTCTTAGTAATTCTGACCCTAAAAATATTGATGAAGAGGATAACTTTTTTGATGATATATATGCAGCCCATACTATACGTCGTATAGAAGCAGCACGAATGATTAATAGTAATGGCAATAAACGAGGAAAAATTAAAGAGTTACTTATATCTAACTTTTAATCATGGAGAAAAATATGGCACATAGAGATTTTATGGAATGGCTAAGTGGTTTTAGAAAGAGCATTGCAAATTATGGATATTATATTGATTTCTCGAAAGTTTATCGAAATGTAGAAGATATTAAAATTGAGTTGCATATTCTTAATTCTTTAATTGGATCTGGAAATATTGAAAATGAATTTAAGTTGTTACTTTCAAAGTATCCTGAAATTATAAAGTGTATTCCTATATTAATAGCCGTACGAGCTAATGAAATTTATTGCCAAGACGAAAATGGAGGGCATTCATTTAATTTCAATCCGAAAACAGCTTCGTTATCGACAGAAGAAGATATTGAGTTATATACGTATTTTATGCGAGAAACAGGATTGTTTGATTTGCTTAGTTCCCATATCATTAATAATTTGGTTGATTATGTGACTGGTGTAGAAACAGGATTAGATTCAAATGGCCGTAAAAATCGTGGTGGTCATTTGATGGAAGATTTAGTAGAAAAGTTTATTCTTCAAGCTGGATTTGAAAGAGATGTAAACTATTTTAAAGAAATGTATATTCATCAAATTACAGACAAATGGGGGATTGATCTATCTGCTATTTCTAATCAAGGTACGACTGAGAAGCGATTTGATTTTGTTGTAAAAACAGAAGCTATGTTATATGTTATTGAAACGAATTTTTATAGTAGTGGTGGGAGCAAATTGAATGAAACTGCTCGCAGTTATAAAACATTAGCTTTAGAAGCAGATACGATTAAGGATATTACTTTTGTGTGGTTTACAGATGGTTATGGTTGGAACAGTGCACGAAATAATTTAAAAGAAACCTTTGATGTGATGGAACATATTTATAGTATTTCTGATTTGGAAAGTAATATTATTCGAAAGGTCTTTAAATAATGGCTACAACGGCTAAAAAGATAAAAAAATGGGAACCTGATGATTTTGAATTAGAAATGACCACACATTGGTCCTTTCCTAAACGTGGAGATTGGGCTACACATGATGCGAAATGGAGAGGTAATTGGTCTCCGTATATTCCCCGTAATTTATTACTTCGCTATTCAAACGAGGGGGATTTAGTATTAGATCAGTTTGCTGGAGGAGGCACTACGCTAGTAGAAGCAAAATTGCTGAATCGTAATATTATTGGTGTAGATATCAATGATGTGGCTCTTGAACGTTGTAAAGATAAAGTTGATTTTGAATATGAAAATGCAAAGGGTAAAGTCAAATTATATAAAGGTGATGCCCGTCATTTAGATTTTGTATCTGATGAGAGTATTGATTTTATATGTACTCATCCACCGTATGCCAATATTATTCAATATAGTGATGGATTAGATGGTGATTTATCACAATTAAAAGTACCCGATTTTTTAGAGGAAATGAAGGCTGTTGCAGTAGAATCTTATCGAGTTCTTAAAAAAGATAAATTTTGTGCCATCTTAATGGGGGACACTAGACAAAAAGGACATATGATACCAATGTCTTTTGATGTGATGCGGATTTTTGAGAACACTGGATTTAAATTAAAAGAATTAATTATTAAAGAACAACATAATTGTCGTGCTACAGGATATTGGAAAACAAATAGTGTTAAATATAATTTTTTGTTAATCGCACATGAGTATTTATTTGTATTTAAGAAATAAACCCTTGTAGTCTTGATTCTTAAATAGAAAAAAGACCTAATGTTATAAACACTAGGCCATTTCTCGCTTAAATTTGTAATTTATTCTGAGATGAGCCTAGCGTTTCCACACACTTGCTATCCCTTTGTTCATATTATAGCATATAGTACCTACGAATCTGCAAGAGGGAGTATATATATATCATTCTTCAGTAGTATGGTAGTATAGTCTATTTTACTACTAGATATAGTTAGACTATATATTTTTTCTTACAAAGGAGCCCATTATGGAACACACATCAGGCATGGTCGTATTGTATCTTTGGTTTTGGTTAGCTTACCGTGTGTACTCGTTAAAAGAAGATTACAGAGATATGCGTAAGTATATGAAGGGCGAAGATGCTAGAATGGCTAATCTTCGAGAGGAGAAGATAGAGAACGTCCGAAATAGTGCTTTGCAGATATTGTCAGAAGGTACAACGAAGGTGCTTGTTGCATTGGCGACGGTCATTGGCATCGTTTATTATTCCCTTGATATCATAGGGCTTATTATTGCTATTATGTATTTTCATTTTCCCACTTATATATATTGGGGCATCCTAGGTCTCATTGGTGTGCTGGTGGTTCGGTTGATTAATAGTAGTGTTCAAATCCCGACTACATTTCTTTTAATCGTTCACAGCGATGCTAGTGCGGAGGCCATCAAACGATTGTTAAAGCGGAAATTCCCTGTTCGCCTAGCTCCGCCAGTGATGGTCATCATCCACCTTATCTGCCTCGCTGTAGCCATTTATGCTGTAGCACAGTTTGTGTAAAGCTGGCTTTCACCAGTACAATAGGTACATAGATAATATCCTAACGCTAGTATAGTGTTAGGATATTTTTATACACATATTTACCATATCCACTCTTACCATATCGAAAATATATGATATAATAATCCTAACGATTACTCAATCATTAGTAACCGCATATGTTGTTGCTAATGATGGATATACAGTAATTATAGATATACAGTATTGTTCCACATCAAAAGGAGTTCATCATGCACACTTGTACGTGGCCAACAACGGAATTATATCAGGTCTATCATGATCATGAATGGGGACGTCCTGTTCATGATGATAAGCAGCAGTTTGAACATCTTATGTTAGAGGTGTTGCAATGTGGCCTCAGTTGGATTACGGTGCTCAATAAGCGAGAAGATTTGAGGGCTGCTTTTGATCATTTTGATTATCATATCATAGCAGCTTATACTGATGCGGATGTAGAGCGTATTATGGATGCGCCTAATGTGATTCGAGCAGAACGTAAGATTCGAGCGATTATTAATAATGCCCAGCGGTTTTTAGAAATTCGAGAAGAATTTGGTTCTTTTAACGCGTATATATGGGCTTTTACAGACCATAAGACAATCGTTTATGAAGGGCATCCAGAAGGCAATATTCCTGCTAAGAATGAATTATCTGAATGCATTGCCAAAGATTTAAAGAAACGAGGATTCAAGTTCTTAGGTCCTGTTACGGTGTATTCCCATTTGCAAGCTAGCGGTCTTATTAATGACCATGGTAGAGATTGTCCGTGCTTTGCGGATATTAATGACACAGCAGATGTGGTGTTTGTTAAAGCGTAGTAACGCCGCATATATGGAATGATTACGGAGCTTTACGAAGCTTTCATAGGCGTTAGAAAGGAAATACCTATGCCAGGGTTAGGTACGGTCATTAACGTGGCCCTCATTATCGTCGGTAGTGTACTAGGACTTGTGTTCCGGCGAGGGATGAAAGACAATTTAAAAGAAACCCTCATGATGGTCAGTGGCGTTATTGTGCTGCTTCTCGGTATGAGCGGTGTTATGCAGTATATGTTGGTCATCGTAAATGGCTCGTTACAGACGACGGGGCCTCTCATGATGATCATTAGTATGGTTATTGGTGCCGTTATCGGCGAACTTATTGATTTTAACCGATGGATTATTCGCTTAGGCGACTGGCTGAAAGCCAAAACTGGCAACAGCGGTGACCCGCAGTTTACTAATGCTTTCATTACTGCATCTATTACGTTTACTGTAGGTGCCATGGGCGTATTGGGATCTATTCAAGATGGTTTGTCTGGTAATTACCAAACGTTATTGTTAAAAGGCATCCTTGACGGTATTATTGTAATGGTTATGGCCTCATCATTGGGGCGTGGCGCATTGTTTTCGTTTATACCTGTTGGCATTACGCAGCTTATGATTACCTATATGGCTAATTGGGCGGCGCCTCTTATGACACAGGCAGCTATTGATAATCTGTCCTACGTAGGCTCTATTTTGATTTTCTGCGTCGGTATTGACCTTATTTGGCCTGGAAAAATTCGTATTGCTAATTTGCTACCTGCTATTTTCATCGCTATGGTGCTTACATTTATTCCTATGTAAATGAATAGATGTACGAGCTTATTTATACAGAACGTAGTAGTGACTATATTTATTCGTTAAATCAATTATGTAAATGCAGAAAGAAGGAGTTTATTATGTTATTTGTAGAATACCCTAAATGTACAACTTGTAAAAAAGCGAAGAAGTTTTTAGATGATCACAACATCAAATATACGGACCGCGATATTAAATCGGAAAATCCAACGGCTGAGGAAATTGCTGCGTGGTACCCACAATCGGGGAAAGATTTGAAAGCATTCTTCAACACATCTGGCATGATCTATCGTGAACAACAGCTGAAAGATAAATTGCCCACTTTGAGCGAAGAAGAGAAATTAGCTTTGTTAGCATCGAATGGAATGCTTGTAAAGCGCCCTATTTTAGTGCTAGATGACAAAGTTTTGGTAGGTTTTAAAGAAGCAGAGTGGAGAGACGCATTAGGGCTATAAACTTCATGAAGAAATCATGTAAATCTCCGTGCCAAGCCGTTGACGTTTATCCTTAAATTGTGTACAATTTTTTTATAAACTAGTTGTGTGTAATGGAGGTTATTAAATGGCGCGTTTTGGAACGTTAGAGGGCTACAAACGGATGGAAGATATTCCGGCAGATGACTATCTGCTATTGGAAAACCAATTGGGCTTCCCTTTGTATGTAGTGGCAAAAGAAATTGTAAATGCATACAGAGATTATTTGGATCCGTTGAATTTAACGTATACCCAATATATTGTAATGATGGCTTTGTGGCAGTATGGTGATTTATCGGTTAAGCAATTAGGTCAAGTATTGCGTCTTGACTCTGGTACATTAACGCCACTTCTTAAAAAATTAGAAACGAAAGGTTTCTTAACGCGTAAGCGTAGCCATCGTGATGAGCGCGTCGTTATGGTTACTTTAACAGAGGCAGGTAAAGCCATCCGTGAGAAAGCGGTAGGGATTCCGCAACAAATCGCTGCCAAAGCAGGCCATGTTTTCTCTGTAGAAGAAACAGTAGAATTACGTAAATTGCTTAATAAATTGTTAGATGCCATTGATGCATCTCACGGTGTATCTAATCCAGAAGATATGATTGAGACAGGCAAATAATATTGTTCTTCACTGGGATATGGTATAATAATCTTGTTAGTATTAGTAGGGTGATGATCATCACGACTCAAGGAAAGAGGAGATTGTTATGAAAACAAAATTTTTTGCTACTGCTGTATTAGCTGCAGCATTATGCATTTGCTCTAATGTGAGCGAAGCAGCGAACTGGAATGGGTTAGCAAACTACCCAGAAGTGCCAAACAGTGCTAACGGTTCTGAAACATACTATTTCGACAAAGCATCTCAATTCAAAGAAGTTGATGGTAGCCGCAACATCGTATTCGGTATTAACGTGATTAATATGCACAATAACCAATATGGCGAAGCGACATTATTCCACTATCTTGTAAATCCTAGCTTACAAACTGTATATCGTATAGCGCCTAACGGTGAACGTTACCAAATTACTCCTGGCACTAACGAATACAACATGTTTTTAGCTGCATACCGTGAAGTATACGGCAAAGATTTGGCATTCCCTAACATGTTAGACGTGCCAGAAACATTGAGAAAAACGCTATAATCGTACATTCCTAATAGGCTGTTTAGGTAAAGAGAGCGTATCCAGTGGGTACGTTCTCAACGATATAATCTGTAATGGTGAAAGTTCGACTGCGGGCTTTCACCATTTATTATGTGTAAATTTATATATAAGATAGGCACACTATATAGGTAGTGTATTCCATAGATATGGCGTCGTTCATGCACGTAGCATACAGTATGTTTGGTGCATGTCGCATCATGGTCTTTAGTGCTTATCGTAAGGAGTTATATGTTTGATTTGAGTCTAACCGATATATTAGCCCGTATACCGGCTATTATTGTTGTATTAACTGTATTCGGCTACGCCCAAGCGCAAACTGCTGTATGGCTCGGTGATCCAACGCCTAAACTGGCAGGCCGTTTGAATTTGTATCCTACCAGTCATTTGGAATTAGTAGGGACTCTCGTGATGTTATTAATCGGTTTCGGTTGGTCAAAACCAGTGCCCATGGATCCGAATAACTTTGAAAATCCACGCCGCGATATTACCCTCGTCACTTTTGCAGGTCCCGTGTTTAGCCTTATCGTCGGATTTATAGTTGCATTTATTCTCGTTTTGGGAACATCTATGGGATTCATCACGTCTCTTGGTCTCATCGAGGTGTTACGTACAATTATGTTGTATAGTGTGGGTATAGCGTTATTCTGTTTAATTCCTATTCCGCCGCTACCAGGGTTTAATTTGGTCTTGCCGTGGTTACCGCCGACATGGCAATTACGTTATTATCAACTGGGTATTTGGAATCTTATCTTTTTGATTATTCTCATTAATACGCCGATTTTAACATCTGTTATTCGCCCATTAATGCTCAACATATTACATATCTATAGCATTATTATGCAGGCAATATTGGGTAGCTCTTTCTTATAGACGGTCGTCATAGTCGATTAGTTTGTATTAGTCCATCCGTGTTATGAGTGTTCCGTTAGTGTTATATTAGCGTTATATACTTATATATTATGAGCTCAAGTGAGTAAAGGAGAACCCTATGGATTTTGAAAGCAACCAAGTCCCAGAAGCTATTCTGGATAAATTGACAAAAGTCTGCACATGTCGCAGTATTACAAGGAAGACTATTAAAGAGGCTATTTTTAACGGTGCCCATACATTCCCTGCTGTGAAAGAAGCCACTCGTGCAGGTACAGGTGCCTGCGGTGGTAAAGGCTGTGGACCACGCATCGTAAAATTGTTAGCAGAATTAAAGGAGCAAGGTCGTATATAACGATTCGATTATCTAGTGATTGATGTATACGCTAGTTAAGTGCTATTTCATAACATGCGTTCATTAGGCGGATTGTAATTGTTGTGTAGGAACTCCCTACGATAGAATTAATATATTAATTTATTTTATATATCGCGTTGTTAGGAATTTCTAATAGCGCGATTTTTTATGGTTCTATAATAAATGTTGGGGTGTCACCATCAAGGTGGCACAACCAACATTATTTTTTTGCAAAAAAAATAAGC
>NZ_CALPCS010000005.1 GCF_943193065.1 Veillonella agrestimuris | reverse complement strand
AACACAGTAGTTAAGCTCATAAACGCCGAAAGTACTTGGCTGGAGACGGCCTGGGAGGATAGGAAGTCGCTGATTAATACCAAGAAAAGGTCTACCGAAGGGTAGACCTTTTTTGTGTTATATATAGGCCGTCTCCAATCAACTGAGTAGAAGTATATACGATTATTTAGAAACGGCAAAATATACAGCGAGGGGTAATAGGCAATCGCTGATTTTATTTTGACCAAAACAATAATACGATGATACTGTTGAATTGCGTATAATCATACATCAATAATTTTAAGTAAAATAGCGCTTTATATTATAAATATTCGTAAAGTTAATATATGTAACAAAAAATATAATAATAAAATTAATTGACATCTATATTTTATGAGCGTATGATTAAAATTAATAGAAATTATGCATTTTTTAAATATATTATTATACATTGGAAAATATATATGATGTATTAATAGAGTTAGGAGGATAATTTTTATACAAAATTTAATATGGTAATGTAGGTGCATATATTGCTTAATAGAGAAACAGGTGAAATACCTGTGCTATCCCGTAGCTGTAACGCGGAGAGACTCTTCATATCCACTGGGAAACTGGGAAGGGAAGACAATCGATGAAGCGGAGCCAGAAGAACTGCCTATATTAGAATGCCAAAAAATTCTGCGAGAGACGGAATGGTATAAGTACGTGTAGTTTTTTGACGCCATTCTAATGATTAGAATGGCGTTTTTTATTAGGGATTAATATAGGAGAGTAAAGGCATGAAATCATATCATCGTAGATTAAAACAATTAGTTTGTACAGCTCTAGTATTAGGCTGTGGAACTGTAGTAGTACAAGGTGAAACAGTAACAGTGAACAAATCGTTAACAGCAATACCAAGGAATATTAATGGTGCTACTGTTACTGAAAATCAAGGTATTACCACCATTGATTTCGGAAATAAAGATGTCATTGTTGATAGTGCTTTTATGGCAAATGTAGCAGGAAAGCCTAATGGCAATGGAAATTTAGTGCTTGTAGGGAAATCTTTTAAATTGGAAACGGATGCCACTCTATTAGGATATGGATTAGCAGCACCTACAGTTTCTTTAACAGATGGAGATACTATTACTGTTAACGGTAATATGGATATTATTCAACGGGGAGATCAATATGGAGCTGCAGGAATTGCGGCGACTCCATCAGGAGCAGGGGTTGGAAAAGCAACATCACTAACTATTAATGGGAATGTAACTATGAAAGACGGAGAAAATCCTGGGGTAACAGCGCAAATTAAAAGTGGTGGGGTTCCTAATTATATGGGGAGTCGTTGGGCACCAGTAGGGATTAATTTGGGGACTTCTCATGGTAGTGTCATGAACATCAATGGAAATGTAGATTTATATGTAGATGGTACTGGTGTTCAAACGGACCCATTTTACAAATCCCCAGGGATTGCTGATAAAGATTTGGCTATTATCAATATAAAAGGTGGGACTATCCGAACTCCAGAAACTCCTACATTTTCACATTATTCGTTAGCTTCCTATGGTGGAACTATTAATATGAATATGGAAAATGGTGTAGCAGGTCAGAATGATGTAACATTAGTTGGTAATGTTATAGCGGCTAAAGAACACAATGGTTCTGGAGGTGAATATTTCTATCGAGATGGCACGATTAATATCGGTTTAAATACGCCTAACTCAAGTTGGAAAGGTGTGGTTGATAATTTCGGCGGTGCTCATGCAGGTGATGTGAATCTATTTATTGGAAATGGGGCTACATGGACGCATGCTAATGCATCAAGACCAAATGGAATGGATAGTAATTCCATGCCTGCACCGAGTAATAGTCACTATGGTCAATATGACGGGATTTCGTATATTAACAGATTGGTAGGTAATAAGAGTCAAAAAGGTAGCATCATAATGAAAGATGTGGCACCAATCTATGTTAATACATACGAAGGTGCTGCAGATGTTATATATGAACACAAAAATGACGGATCATTAGCAACAGACTATGCAGCAGGTGATTTTGTAGTGCTTTCCGCTAAAGAAGACTCTTCTATTAATTTGATTACCGATAATAGTAATATTAATATGAAAAATGATACGACTGTAGCAAAAGCATTGAATGGTTTAGCAGGTAAATTGGTATATCCAGAATCGGTTAGCGGTATTCGTAATTTAGCAGGTACTGTTACCATTGCATCGGGATTGACTGCGTCATCGGCGTCTTTGAAAGTTGGTGATATCTCATATAATACTGATGAAGGTCGAGGTTATTATGTTGCACCATCAGTTAATCCACCAGTAAACCCACCAGTCAATCCTCCAGTAGAGCCGCCAGTGAATCCACCAGTTAACCCACCGGTGAATCCACCAGTTAACCCACCGGTGAATCCACCAGTTAATCCACCGGTAAAACCACCAGTAAACCCACCAGTAAAGCCTCCTGTTACACAAGGTTCTGTAGAGACACCAATTATGAAGGGGATTCGTTCTGCGATTACAGACTCTGCATTGCAATGGCGTCATAATATGTTGAGTCATAAGCATCTGTTTAAATGGAGAGACAGAAAAGAAACAGGATTCTGGGCGACGATCAGCGGTGGCAAGTCTGAGTATACGGGACATCAGATTACTATAGATAGTGATTATAAAACCTACCAATTAGGCTATGATACACAACTTAAGAATGGATGGGTAGCTGGGGTTGAAGTGACTCACCAACGAGGAAACTCAGATTATTTGTATGGTGGTAGTGGTGATATGAGATTAACTACGTTAGGGGCATATGCGACAAAAAGAATGAAAGATAATTCTTATGTAGCATTGGCTGTTAAAGGTGGTAAATTAAGAAATGACTTTACTGTGTTTAATGAAATTGGATGGGCTGCTACGGGCTCGTATAAAACGAATGCTTATGGTATTTCTGGGGAATATGGTAAACGATTTGTTTTTAATAAAACTTACGTAGAACCACAAGTGCAAGTTGTATTATCTCGTATAAGTGGAGATACTTTTGAGGCTAGAAGAGGTAATGATGTATTATCAGTTGATCAAGATACTTTCAATAGTATCGTAGGACGTTTAGGTGTTGAAGTAGGTTCTCATTTCAATAAAGGAACGGTATATGGGCGTCTTAATGTAAACCACGAATTTTCTGGGGAATTGCATGGTACCTATAGCGCTAAAGATGGCGGGGAAAAATCAACAACTGTTGATTTAGATGATACTTGGACAGATATTACAGTTGGTGCAAACTATGATGTTGGTGTCAATACAAATATATATGTAGAAGTGAGTAAAGGCCTTTCCGGGGACTATCAAAAAGATTGGGAGGCTAGCTTTGGTATTAAACACAAATTTTAAATAGCTATTATTGCATTGGATTTGGAAGGTTTTAAAACATATCCAATAGGATAGGTATTGATAGTTGCAATTATGTTGTCTCAGGAGGCAAATTATGAAAGGAAGAAGCACATATGTAGCAATATTGGCTATGTTAATGTTGACGACTACATCTTCTGTTGCATTGGCCGTAGATAGTGTAGTAGCTAGCAATGATAAGGGGCTTTCACAAGCACCTACAAATGAAGCATCTAGTGAAGTACATTCTATTGTCGTAACGGGAAGTAGAACTAAAGAAACGATTTACCATACTAATGCGGATATATCAGTAGTCACTAAGAAAGATATGGAAACGATGAATATGACTACTTTAGATGATGCATTGCGTACCGTTCCAGGGGTCCAATTTTTGGATTATGGCGGCACTGGTTTAAATGCAAATATTAGTGGCATTCGGATTAACGGTAGTAAAGATGTAGTAATTCTTGTCGATGGTGTACGTATGACAGACTTCCAAGGATCAGGGAGTTCTGGATATATTTATGCAGGACAAACTAACAATTTAGACAATATCGAACGCATAGAAGTATTGAGAGGTAGTGCGGGCGTACTCTATGGCAGTGGAGCCAAAGGCGGTGTTATCAATATTATTACAAAAACACCAAAAAGCTCAAAAGTCACTATTGATGTAGCTGGTGGTAGTTTCGATACTGAAAAATACCGATTTGCAGCAGAAGGGAAAGAAGGCAATTTAGGGTATAGGGCCTATTATACAAAAAGCTTGCAAGGTGATATCAAAGATGGGGATGGGGTAACGTGGAAAAGTCATAGTGATACGAAAAGCCAAGGATTACAAGTCGGGTATGATTTGTCTAAGAAAAATAAAATGACTTTCAACTATGATGAAATGAAGAGTAATTTCTCTGGTACAGATCCTATTTATATCAATAATTACAAAGGCTGGTATGAATCGAAATCATTTACTGTGAAAGACGAACATTATTTTAATGATAAATGGTCTAATCGATTTACATTCCGTCAAAATCATCAAAAATCACAGTACGCGCAATCGGCCAATGGAACTCCTTTATATACAACGAGCCCGAATGACTATACCTACACATTTTTGAGTGACCAAGTTACATTTGCTACGGATCGACATACATTAGTCTTTGGATTAGATTATGGAAGAGGTAAATCTGAACAAGAGTTATCAACTCGTATTAATAACCGAATAGTTCGAACAAAACCTAAAATGGAAAATTATTCGTGGTTTGTCCAAGAAGATTGGAAAGTGCTTCCTAATGTAACGCTTTCAGGGGGCTTGCGGTATGATGATCCTTCTGGTGGAACATATGGTGCTAATTTTGCATCGCACACGTCCAAAAGTTATGGATTGGCTTGGGATATAACTAAAAAAGATAAAATCCATATGGGACGTAGCGATTTTTATATTTTGCCAAGTATGACCCAATTGTATGATTCACGGTACGGCAATGCTTTATTGCGACCAGCTGAAGGTAGAACGACATCATTTGGTTATTCTCGCCAATTTAGTAAGGATTCTTTGTTTACATGGAATTATTTTAAAACAGAAGATGAATTGACCATTGGCTATGATGGTAATGGTCATTATCGAAATTATTCAGATGGTGTGGCTCGCGGATGGACAGCACAGTATATGACACAAATTGGTTCTAAATGGAATGCTCGAGTAGGTTGGTCTCATTTATATCAATATGCTTCTGGAGATACATTCTCACGTGGTTATTATCCAAAAGACTTAATTACCTTTAATGTGTATTATACGAATAAGAAATTGACTGCTGGTCTTGATGGGTTCTATTTTATTCGTCGCATGAATAGTGCGACACAACGTATGTTGGAGGCTACTGGTAGTGGATCTGGTTGGCCAAGTGATAAGTTTGCTGTATTTAATCTAAGTGTTAATTATTCACCAAACAAACAATATACTTTTTATGCTCGTGTAGATAATGTATTTGATAAATTGTGGGCAGAACATACAAATGTAATTTGGGGTGGTGCACCAGGAACTTGGTATTCTATGCCAGGACGAAGCTTTACAGTTGGTGTAAAAGGAACGTTTTAAGTAATTAATTCATTGCAATCGATAATTAGGGGATTAATATACTATGTGTATTAAATAGGTAAATTACTATGAAACAATCAGTTCGGATTAAATATTTAGTATTGGGAGCCTTAGCGTGTCAAATGGTATCTGCTGTATACGCAGCAGATGTAACGGAAGCGATTTCGACAAGGCAAACTTTGTCAGATCATACTAATGTGACAATCGCAGAGCCTAATGTAACATCTAGATCGCGCATGCTTGCAGCTTTGTATAGTAACTACGGTAGCTATGATGTGAGCAAGCAAAATCCAATGATTGTGAATGTGAATGACAAAGATTTACATCTTACTGTTAATGGTCCTCGTTCTAATGGTGGCATTGCTTCTGCTATGTATGTGGGTACAAATCAATATATTACGATTGATAATGTATCGAGTAATGGACTTCGATTAACGGCTACTAATTTAGATACGAGGGCGTCAAATGGGGTTTATGTTGATGGTAATGGACATTTAACAATCAATGATAATGTAATTATTGATAAAGCCGAAACTAAGGGTGATGCTGCAGCGGGGATTTCTATTATAGGTCAAGGTAGCGATGTTACCATTAATGGGGATTTGAATATTCGAAATATAGAAGGCATACGAGGGCGTGGTAACGGTATTAACGCTAGTGGTATTCGAGTAACCGGGGAAAAGTCTAGTGTTATCGTCAATGGTAATGTAGATATAGAAGGTGTGAAAGGTACAGCAATCCATAATGTAGGGGCTAATACGTATACATCGTTTCAAGGTGGACGCATTGTAACTGCTGAGGATTCAGATTTCACAAAAAAATATCATGCTATACGAGTTGATAGAGGTATAGTCGATATTAATATGAAAACTGATGATAAAGTCCCAGGAAATAGTAACGTTGATATTACAGGAGATATCATCGTTAACAAAGAAGAAGGGAAAGCTATTATAGAATACACTGGTGGTATGCTTAGAGACGTTAATAATAAAGGTATATTAAATTTGGCTCTTACCACAAAGGATTCTAAGTTAGATGGTCTTATCGGTTATGATATTGGAAAAAGAGATTTTGGATCTGGAGGTTATCAAGAAACTAAAATAGGAACTACAACATTGTATTTACAAAATGGAGCAACCTGGATCAATCGACAGCATACATCGGCAGGGGATAAATTTGAAGGTAGCTTCGTTGCCAATTTAGTCGGTGGTATATCGGATGCTTCGGCAGGCGTTATTGCACAAAAGGATGAAAGACCGATTCGGATTGGTAATATGGCTGGGCACTCCATATTAGTGTATGACCATGAGGGAGATGGGCAACATGCTAGTGATTATAAAGCAGGGAATGTTACTGTAGAGCGAGCTGTTAAAGGGGCGCAACTGACGTTATCTACATCAAGTCAAGGCATTGATCGGACCAAACCAGAGATTGTTACGGGTGCACTGAATACGCTAGCTAATAAATTGCTATATGAAGCATATCGTAATGGTGAGAGAAATTTAAATGGCCGTGTGCAATTGGCTTCAGGGTTAACAGCATCAACTATTGAAGCAGATGTAAAACCTATTACATTTACAGATGAGGGTGTAGGCACTTATGTGTATACTGAACCACCAGTGAAGCCTCCAGTAAATCCGCCGGTGGACCCACCGGTAACACCGCCAGTGACACCACCGGTAGATCCTCCGGTAACACCACCAGTAGACCCGCCAGTAACGCCACCAATAGATCCGCCAGTGACACCGCCGGTAGATCCACCAGTGACACCACCGGTAGACCCACCGGTAACACCGCCAGTAGATCCGCCGGTAACACCGCCAGTAACGCCGCCGGTAAATCCACCAGTGACACCACCAAGGGTGCTTTCTTATGAAACTCCAATTATGCAAGGTTTGAGGTCTAGTTTTACAACAGCTGCTCTAGCGTGGAGAAATGGTGCATTACATCAGCACAATCGGTTGTTTGAACTTAGAGATGGTGCTGAAACTGGGGTTTGGACGAGTACTCGTCATGGAAAATGGGATTATAATAACCATGGCCTTGACGTAGATATTACTAGCCATAGCTATACATTAGGATATGATGGCATTGTTGGCAAAGGTTGGCGTGCTGGAGCAGAGATCACTTATGATACAAGCAAAGGTGAATTCCTGTACGGCGGAACTTCTGATGTGAAATCAGTTAGTTTAGGCGCTTATGGCACTAAAAAAATGGGTAACGCTTATATTGATTTAGGTGCAAGCTTCGGGCGCCTTAGCAATGACATATCTGTATATAATGAAATTGGTGAAAGATTAACTGCTGACTATAAAACATATGGTTTTAGCGTATCAGGTCAATATGGCAAACGCTTTCATAAAGGATCATTTTATATTGAACCACAAGGTGAGTTAATCTATAGTCGATTAAATGATACTGAATTGACTGCTTATAGAGGTAGTGATGGTATGCGTATCGAACAGGATGCTATGAATAGTATGGTTGGTCGTCTTGGTATTGAAATTGGTAAAGTCAACAACAATAGTAGGATCTACAGTCGATTAAGTGTGCTTCATGAATTTGATGGTGAGGCTAGTACTACTTATAAGGCTCTAGATGGTGGTATGAAATCGACTAATGTTGATATCCAAGACACTTGGGCTAGTTTATTAGTAGGGGCTAACTATACGTTCCATGATAACTTTAATGTATATGTGGAAGGCTATACGGATATTGGTGGTTCTCATGGAAATGCAAGAGCTATTTCTCTAGGGCTAAAATATATGTTTTAATTGAACAATCATTCTCTTTAAAAGAATAATAATTCACTTAAAAGAACAAGCTAATACGAGTATAGGCTCGTATTAGCTCGTTCTTTTCTAAGTATCAATTATTTTATTAAAGGCGATTCTAATCTTGTTAGAGGACATACCCATAAGGGGTAGGGTTTATTGTAGTACACTTTATTTTATGTAATAATGAGATAGATTATAGAGTTTTTATACAATTTATGTTGGTAGAAAGTAAATAACGGAGGCTTTCATGGAGTATGCAATTCATTTATTCCATACAGGTGGAGTTGTTATGTATCCACTTGTAGTATTTATGGTAGTGGCGTGGACAATTATGGTTGAACGAGTTCGTACTTATAGAAAAATCGGTAGTGAAATTGAGATATTACAGGCTCATATAAAAAAAGCACAAGAATCTATGAGTTGGACCATTTTGGAAGCAGATCTAAAGGATGATACAACTGAATTAGGGCGAGTGGTAGAGCCTATTGTACAGTCTGTATATAACCTAGAAGGGTTAGAAAATCGATTGCATGACGTAGTGGCCTATATGGATCATCGTATGAAACGTGGGTTGAATTGGCTCAATATGATGGTTACGATGGCGCCTTTATTAGGATTATTAGGGACTGTAGTAGGTATGATTCAGTCTTTTGCAGCTGTAGGTGGTGAAATTGGGGCACCAACGGTGATTACTGGTGGCGTATCAGAAGCTTTAATTGCTACAGCTACAGGTTTGACTGTGGCTATCGTAGCACTGGCTTTTTATAGTTGGTGCTCTGATCAAGTGAATACTAGTATTGCTAAATTAGAACAACAATTAGGGGCGATATTAGATATCTATAATAGGAGTCATAGATAATGAAACGCAGTAATGTAGGCATACAAAAAGAACCCACTATCATGATTATCCCCATGATTGATATTGTATTTTTCTTACTCGTATTTTTTATGATGAGTACTTTATATATGAATACAGAGCAACAAATTCCACTGAATTTGCCAAAAGCTTCTTCGTCAACGGCTAAAACAATTGAGCCAGTAACGATTTCTCTAACAACGACACATAAAATGTATATTAATGAAAGAGAAATTGTACCTACGCAACTGGGGCAGGAAATCCAACAATTAGTTACGCAAGAACCGCAACAAGCTTTTGTTGTGCGTGCATCTGAAGATATAGCCTACAAGGAAGTTATCGACATATTGGATCACTTAAAAACGAATGGTGCTAAATTTGTTAGCGTTGCGACGGAACGGAAGTGATGCTATGATTCACAAACGGTATAGACTTCCTTTAGGCATTGCTATTGTTATTAATCTATGTGGTTGGGCTATAGTAGGTAATTGGGCACAATATTTACAAGACTTTCACAGTCAAGATAAAGAATTGGTAGTTACATTAGATATGAATCAATTCGAAGTATCTCAGCAACAAGTGGCGTCTCAAGCGCAAGAACAGCGCCATACACCAGGACGGGAGTCATCAACAGTACCTACTTCTAATACAGGTGGAAAGGCAGGAGCGACTCTACCTGATTTATCGGGTAAACCTATGCCGGGATTAAAAGATTTAAATCCTTATTTAGGTGGTAATGAAACGGCATCAGTTAATGTGAAAGGCAATACTGATGGTCCGTCAGGTATTCCTGGTTCGGGTAATGTACCTGGAGAAGGCGGCGGACCTCAAGGTAGTGGAGGCCTTGGCAATGAAGGTGATGGTTCTTCTGATGGTGCACCAGGCGCTGATTCACCTGGTGGCGGTTACTCTGATAGTTCTGGTTATATTGATCGGGTTGAAGCTAATAAAGTGATGCCACAACAAGCTATACGACGTGGTATTACTGGCACCGTATCGTTTTATGTCACCTTTGATGGTGCTGGTGATTTTGTATCTGCCTCAATGATTGGTAGCAGTGGTTCTAGTATTTTAGATAATGCCGCATTAAACTTGGTATCCAGCCAAGGTGGCATTGAGAATACGACTGGTGAACCTGTTACGATTACTATTAATGTTACTTATGATTTATATTGATAAAATGTGTAATAAAATGATAAAAAGAAATCAAACCTATATAGTAACAATTAGTCTTATCCTGACTCTCTTCATATGTGCTGTAGCGGCATTGCATTTGGGCACAATAACCATTCCTTTGACAGGTGGACTGCAAAGTATATTGCAGGGCTTGGGCTTGGCGGTATCTTTTACAGAGCCTATTAGTACGGATCAAGAATCGGTACTTTGGTTTATTCGTATGCCTCGCCTTATGGTGGGGTTATTAGTGGGCGCAGCCTTAGCAATATCGGGAGCTGTTATGCAAGGGGTATTTTCGAATCCCTTAGCTGATCCCGGAATTATGGGCGTTTCTGCAGGGGCCTCATTAGGAGCTGTTATTGCTATTGCTTTAGGGTTGACATCGTTGGGGGCTTTTTATATGCCAGTGCTAGCTTTTACAGGTGCACTCTTAGCTGTTACTGTGACTATTGTATTAACGTGGGATAATCGTCGATTAGATACGACTACTTTATTGCTGGCTGGAGTAGCTATTAGTATGCTATTAGGGGCGTTTTCATCTGGTATTTTGACGATGTTAAATGAGTATCGGTTGAAAGAATTCCTTTTTTGGATGGTTGGTGGCCTCGACTTTAGGCGTTGGGATCACGTAGCTGTTGCGGTAGGGCCTATTACTATAGGTAGTATCATACTCATTATGTTAGGGCGACATCTCAATGTACTTGCTTTAGGTGATACAGAAGCACGTGCTCTCGGTATGCCTGTTATGGTATATCGTATTGTATTTCTATTTCTCGCTTCTTTGGTTACGGCTACTGCTGTCTGTGTGAGTGGCTCCATTGGTTTTGTAGGGCTTGTAGTGCCGCATATTGTACGTTTATTGGTAGGACCTGATCATCGATTGTTGTTACCGTTATCCGCTATCGGAGGGGCTTTATTTTTAGTTTTTTGCGATACATTGGGGCGCATCATCGCACAACCTATTGAAATACGTGTAGGCATTATGACCGCCTTATTAGGGGCTCCTTATTTTCTATATTTATTACATCGGTTGCGACGACAGGGAGGTGCATGATGAAACTGGAGGTTCAGAATGTATCTGTTTCGTTAGGTCAGCGGCAGATTGTGAAAGAGGCTACTTTCAGCGTCAAAGCTGGTGAATTTGTGGGAATCATTGGGCCTAATGGTTCGGGTAAAACGACATTGTTGAAATCCTTGCGCAGGTTATATCCTGTTGAACAGGGCAGCATTGCGTGGGATAGTATGGATATTAACCAGATGTCAGAACATGACCTAGCTCGTCGTGTTGCGTATATGCAACAGTCCGTAAACATTGCTTTTGGGTACAAAGCAGAAGATATTGTTATGATGGCACGGTATCCTTATTTGAAGTGGTGGGAGCAAGAGCGAAAAGAGGATAAAGCGATTGTAGAAGAGGCTATGAAATCCGTTGGCGTGTGGCATTTGCGGGATCGATCTATGCAAGCTTTAAGCGGTGGTGAACGGCAGCGTGTATTCTTAGCAAAAGCCTTAGCACAGCAAACGGATGCATTGCTTCTTGATGAACCGACAGCAGCACTTGATTTAGTATATGCAGACGATATTTTCTATGAAAGCCGTAGATTATGCGATAAAGGGAAAACAATAGGTATCGTCGTTCATGACTTAGAATTAGCTGCCAAATATTGTACGACATTAATATTGATGTCTGATGGTCATATAGTATCTACTGGCAGTCCTAAGGATGTATTGACTGCAGAACATTTGCATCAGGCGTTCCATCTTAATGCAGCAGTCTATGAGGATCCGTATTTTAAACAGCAACGTATTTATATATTTCCGAGAAATATGGTAGACGATTTAGTACATAATTGTGTTGATACAGTACATAGTTGCGTTGATGTGTACAATAAATCATGCAGTAACGCTCATTATGATAAGGAAGAGGATTTGGTATGAACCTTAGGTGGATAATATTAGCAATTATTACCGTATTAGTTATCAGTGGTTGTGGTCCAGCACAAGATAGAACTACAGTGCGTCAGCCTGTTACTGTCACTGATGCTACAGGTGCGACTGTTACTATACCAGAGCAACCAAGTCGTATTGTTCCTGTTGGGGTTAGTACAGAGGATATTGTATTATCTTTAATAGCACCCGAGCGAGTAGTTGCATTAGGTCAATTCCCTAATAATGTACCTGACCGTTCAAAGGGGATTACACAGCATATACGCTTTACTACGGAATCAATGTTAGGCGTACAACCTGATTTAGTCATTGCTCCTGACTGGGTGCCGTTAGAACAAGTGGAAGAAATGCGGAATATTAATATTCCTGTATATGTGTATACGACACCAAAAACTGTGGAAGAAGCAAAGGAAACGATTAGTCATATAGCCAATTTACTAAACGCATCTGATGCGGCTTTACAAGAATCTATGGCTACAGACTTAGCACGCGTAGAATCTATTGTGAAAGCCCATAATCAGGGACCATCTCCTATCGTTGTGTTATACACACGGTTTGGTATTAATGGTGGTACAGGCTCTACTTTCGATGATATGAGCCATTATATGAAAGTAATAAATGGTGCTGCTACTATTGGTCTAGGTCCCATTGATAATGGAACGAGAGAAGACTTAATACGTATCAATCCAGATGTGATTATTATTCCTTCTGATGATTATAGTAATGAACAAGATGCAGAAGTCAATATTAATGAATTGCTTTCAGATCCTGCATTACAAGGCATTAAAGCGATACAGAATCATCGTATTTACACGGTGAAAGCATCTCGATTGATGAGTTATTCACAGTTTATGACGAAGGGGATATTAGATATGACAGAGCAGATATATCCATAGGTTTGAAACGATATAGTAAGAGCTATCATAGTGAGTCTTTTACTATATATTGTATTAATGAGTCTTTTAAAATACGTTGTATTAATAGATAGGTTTAGGATTTATTTTATAGAGTATTCTTTTGGAGGTTATCATGAAACGGAGCAAGCAAAAATTAGCTGCTTATGTAGCGATGATTTTAATGACTGGGTGTATCTGTGTTGTTACAGATGTACAAGGTGCAGAGCCAGAAAGAAACAATGTCACTCATAATGTAGTAGTTACAGCTACGAGAAGTGAGCAAGAGCTTTCAAAAGTACCTGCTAGTGTAGCAGTCGTTAGTGGTGATGAAGTACGTGAGCGTCATGCTGTAGATATGAATGAAGCATTGCGCATTGTTCCTGGCGTAGATATTAATACCTATGGTGGCGGTGCGGGGTATACAAATTCCAATGTATTCCGTATTAATGGTTCTAACCAAGTATTATATATGGTCGACGGTATCAATATGAATGCAGCTGGGGTTAATCCGCCAATGTCAATCCTCAGAAATATGGAAAGTATTGAGCGTATTGAAGTATTGCGTGGTGCCGCATCTGCTCTATACGGATCTGGCGCAGTAGGTGGGGTTGTGAATGTTATTACTGCTAAGCCCGAAGAAGGTGTCAAAACGAAAGCCCGTATTATGGGTGGGAGTTATGGGTTAGAACAGTATGCATTGATGAATGAAGGTCGCCAAGATAATTGGTACTGGCGCGTAGGCTACGAAAAAGATATTATTGATGATTACAAAGATGCTCATCATACAAGTATCCCGCAACATAGTAATAACCATAGTGCGTCCTTTATGATTGGTAATGAAATTGATGATAATAATGAAATTCGCATTACCTATGATACCTACCGCGGTGATGTTATGTATTCTAACTACTTAGGAAGTTTAAATACTCGTCGTTATGGAAACGAGAAAAATGATTCCCTTCGGGCTGTGTGGAACAATAAAATCAGTGACAAATGGAGCCATCAATTATATGGCGTGAACAATCACTATGAAACGACCTATGATGGATATACGACAGATGTGAAAACGAGAGCTATTGGTGATCAAGTGACATTCAAAGCCAAAGAACATACGGTAGTAGGTGGCTTTGATTGGCGTCAAGATAAAGTTCTTAGCATGAATGGCGTAAAATTAACGAATACATCATATTATGTACAAGATGAATGGCGCTTTGCTCCTAAATGGACGGTAACGCCAGGTATTCGTATTGACCATCATTCTGCTTTTGGTACGCATACATCGCCACATATTTCTCTTGGCTATGATGTGAATGATCGCACCAATATTTATGTGTCTTATAATGAATATTTCTTGGCGCCAACGCCATATCAATTATTTGATGGTTATAATGGCAACCGTAATTTGGACCCTGAAACAGGCCGGGAGTGGGATTTGGGCGTACATCATAAGTTTGGTCGTACATGGAATGCAAACCTTAACTTCTTTACGCGTCGTACAAAAGATAAAATTGGTTGGGTTATGACAGATCCTATCAATTTTGTAGGACAATATCAAAACTTTGATACAGAACGAGCCCATGGTTTCTCTGCGGATGTGCGTAAGCAATTGACTCGTCATCTATCGGCTCGTCTTGGCTATACCTATACACATGTAGCGGATACGCCGACTCGCCGTGCTAATGTTGATGGATATATTCCTAAACATGCTATCAATGCAGGGCTTGATTATAACGATGCTAAATGGGATGCTCATTTAGATATTCGTGGTAATATTGATAGACCGGGCAGAGCTGATGGAGCTTTCCCTCGATCTACCTATTGGATTACTGATATTAGCGCTAATTACCGAGTGAACGATTCGGTGACTGTATTTGGTCGAGTGAATAATGTATTTAATACATTCTATGCAGAACAATCTAATACGCGTTATGGCAATCCTGGTGAATGGTGGACTGGACAAGGACGGAACTTTAGAGTCGGTATGGAAGTGAGCTTCTAATTTCTCGTTCTAGAGATTATGGTGTATTAGTATTTTCCATAGACATATAAAAGAGGCTAGTTAATCATTATGATTAACTAGCCTCTTTGTTGCAGTTATTTATGTAAGTTAAATCAAATCCTGTATCTACATTAAATCTTCTTCTCTACCAAATTTCCCATTTTGAAATTCCCCAAATGCAAGTAATACGTCAGTAGCATTGTTCATTACAAATGGGCCTTTTTTTACGATTGGTTCATGAATTGGTTCGCCGCTAAGCACGAAGATTTCAAGTCCATCTTCACTGGCATCGATATCGAATTGCTCGTGATCGTTGTTCATAATGGCGAATTGGCCTTTAGTGATCGTGTTTTCACCATTAATGGTGCCAGAGCCGTTGATTACGAGGAAACCAGTGTTCCAGTTTGCTTGTTCCCGAATGGATACGTAGCTACCTGGTTCGATGGTGAGTTTGTAAATATTCATAGGTGTATAGCTTTTACCAGGGCCTGCAACATTTCTGAAAGTACCTGTATATACGATAGCCTTAACAGTTTCGTCTAACGATGTATATTGACCCATACTTTTAGCAGGAATATGTTGGTAATGTGGGTCATCATTTTTGTTGGCAGCTGGCAAGTTCACCCATAATTGGATGGCGTGTAACATACGGCCTTTTTTAGACCATTCTTTTTCGTGATATTCTCTGTGAAGAACTCCTTTGCCAGCAGTCATCCACTGTACGTCACCAGAGTGCATAACGCCATGGTTACCAGCAGTATCTTTATGCTCTAAAGAACCAGAGAAAGAGAAGGTAACAGTTTCAAAGCCTTTGTGAGGATGAGGAGCTACGCCTTTTTCAAAAGGGGAGCCTTCAAAGTAATACGGTTCGTTATAATCTAATAAGAGGAATGGAGACATACGTGTTAATAATGGATTTGTATCACCATTTGGTAAATATTGACGAACACGGAATCCAGAACCAACCCAATGGGTATCTTCTGGCTCTATAATTTGTTCAATAGAACGTTTTTGCACCATAGCTGTTTCGTTAACTACAGCATTTACATTTTCCATATTGTGTATAGTGTTCATGTTATTCACGGAGTATCACCTCTTACAAAATAATTCCTATAATCATGTATATAATAAAAGAATAACATTGAGAGAACTATGAATTAGTTTATTATATATGAGTAACCATTCATACTTCTTACCATTATTATATCGAATATTTTCTATTTGTCAAATATTTGTTCGACTTTTGAATTCATATGGTATAATAATTGTATGCAATAAAACTTTCAACAGGAGCTATGAAGAGGTGATACTATGAAAGGTTCTGTAAAAACGACAGTATTAGCGCTAGCTATGGGTGCTACCGTTTCGATGACAGCAGTCATGCCTGTATCGGCGGGTATTTTTGAAACTTTGGCAGGTGGTGCCATATCGATGGCATACGTATCGACGGCGCTCAATAAAATGGATAACTCCCCAGAAGGGCAGGCTGAAAGTTTAGCTGCTGCTAAGGAGCGTACTGGTTATTTAGATGATAGTGCCGCACAAGCTCGCGTGCAGCGCGTCATGAATAATTTAGTGAACACGCCCTTAGTAAAACGTTCCTATGTGGTGTATGCTAATCCTAGCGAGGAATTTAATGCTTTTGCTACGTTAGGTCGTGTTATGTCCGTTAATAAAGGGGCGTTGGATCTCTTGGATGACGATCAATTAGCCTATGTTATGGCTCACGAAATTGCGCACGGTGAAAATAAAGACATCATTAATGGCGCTAAGAAACAAGTTGGTGTAGCTACTGCAGCAGGCCTTGCAGGGGGTGGAGGCTCTGCCATTTTGGCGGGTGTTGCTGGTAACTATTTGAATAATCAAGTGTTTACTATGAGCCAAGAGAAAAAAGCCGACGAATTAGGTTTTAAAATTTTAGCGGAATCCCAATATAACTTAGGCGGTGCACCAGGGTCCATGGCTATTATCCGCAATAAATACGGCGATCGATATAGCGAAGGTTTGGGGCAAGTGATTAACCCGAATAACCATCCTAAAACGAGCAATCGTGTGAAAGAAAACATTGCCCGTATGTATGCTTATTCTGGAAATCATGTAAACGTCAATGAGAGCGGAGCTGTTTTCGTTAATGGTGATAATATCTACACACCAGCCGCTTCCGGTCGTTATACAGGGGAAGAGCGATCCTATTATATGGCTGGCAAATTGGCACGCCTTTACCACGATAATAAGGTAACTCCTGGTAGCGCGTCCTATAATGGTGCCACTGTTACCGTAGCAGGTCAATCCATTATTACAACACCAGGTTCTGATGTAGCCCTCATGGTAGCGACGAACTTAAACAACGCCTTTGTGAAAACAGCGCCAAATGCTAAAGCAGTGAAGAAGGCGACTAACGATAAAAAAGCAAACAATACTGATAAAGAAAAGAAAGTGAACAATACTAGTAAAAAGAGTTCCTAATATAAAATGATATTATTGTCGCATTGATTCACTTTCTCGCTGTTGTCAGATTAGAAGTAAGCAACACATATTGTACCATTTAAGTTTGCTATGAGCTTAAAATACTTGTCACTGGGTAGTAAAAGCACTATAATAATATATATACTTTCTATAGACTATGTTTAGACCTCCTGCTTGTCAGGAGGTTATATATTAAGAGGAGTTGGATCTGTATGGGACAACCAGTTTTATCCCCTTATATGATGGCTCGTAAGCCGTCTGGGATTCGCATGGGACAAATTAAATTTTTAGAACGAGAGAACCCACCTATTTTGGTGAATGGTTCTATTGGTAATGTAATGCGTCCTATGCATCCGGCCATGCAGAGACGACTCTTCAATTTGGGCAGTGCCAATAGTCCTTTCCATAACGGCATTGTGCCTTATGTACCGACTACGGGGACAGACGAGTGCCAAGAGGCATTCCTACATATTTTGCGGAGCCAAGGGTTTGATACAACAAATTTGAACGTCCTCGTTACAGATGGTGCGTCTATGGCCATGGAAATTATCATGCTCGGCGTATGTGGCGGTGCTGGTGAAGAGGAACGTCCTTTATTGATGTTCAACCCGTCTTATACGAATTACGATGCGGTAGGTCAACGCATTGGCCGTAAAACAGTAGCTGTTGAGCGACGCCTTAATGAACATGGTGAATTTGAGTTGCCATCCGTAGAAGCGGTAGAAAAACGCATTATAGAAACAAAACCAGGAGCTTTGTTAATCATCCCTTATGATAATCCTACGGGCCAATTATTTAGTAAAGAAACGTTAATTGAGTATGCTACATTGTGTGTGAAACATAATTTGTGGATTATTTCCGATGAAGCGTACCGCGAATTGGCTTACGAAAAAGGAAAAGAAACATCCAGTATTTGGGGATTAACAAATCAAGATGTACCAGGTATTGAAGGTCGTCGCATCAGCCTAGAAACTGCTTCTAAAGTATGGAATGCTTGTGGTTTGCGCATTGGTGCTATCATTACAGATAATACATTATGCTATGAAAAATCTGTTGCTGAATATACGGCGAATTTGAGTGCCAATACATTGGGACAATATATTTTTGGTGCCCTCGCACATGAGTCCTATGCGGAGCTACATTCTTGGTACGAACAACAGCGGGATTACTACCGACAAATGATCTTTGATTTACATCAAGATTTTAAAACATTAGAACCAGAATTTATCGTATCGAAACCAGAAGCGTCCATTTATTTTGTTATTGACGTGCGCAACGTAGCAAAACCGGGATTTGATGGTGTAGACTTTGCCATGTGGTGTGCAGAACATGGTAGAGTAACCTTGGATGATGGCAATGATTATACCCTTCTTATGGCTCCGTTAAATGGATTCTATAGCGGTGCTTCTAAAGAAGACAACCCAGGGAAAACGCAATTGCGCATTTCCTTCTGTGAAAGCCCAGAATTATTAAAGTTGGCGCCTGTACTCCTGTCTAAGTTATTCAGAGCTTATGAGGCACAGCGGTAAACAGAATATTACAATTATAGAGAACACATAGACTAGTCAATACCGATAACAGTAGATTTTATCTATTGGTATCGGTATTTTATTTTGTTTAATTATGAACATGTGATGATTGGACTATTTTAGGTTGTGAATAAAAAATGAAAGAAATGCATAAATTTTGTTGACTGGGGGGGGCATTTGATATTATTTTGTATATAATGTGTGTACATGTGTGTACATAATCCTGTGTAGTGTGATAGGAGGTATAACATGGGGTTAAATCATATATACAAAGTCATTTGGTCTAAAACGAAAAGCGCTTGGGTGGTTGTATCAGAACTAGCTAAACGAGAAGGAAAATCTAGTGTGAAATCGATGATTAGTGCTAATGGTATGCGCAGTGCCGTGGCGTGCATGGTTGTTATGGCATTGGGTTGCGGTACGGCCATGGGGGCTACAGAATATGGTACAGGGGCTAAAGCTTCAGGGACTAATTCTATAGCAATAGGTGTAGATGCAGAAGCAAAGAAAGATGGTGCTGTTGCTATTGGTGCAGATGCTAAAGCTACAGAAGATGGTTCTGTTGCTTTAGGTACATCGGCTAAAGCAGGTTTAGGTGGTATTTCTATTGGCGAAAACGCTAATGGAGAGGGTATATCAATAGGAACTAATGCAAATGCAACTAGTAATACAATAGTTATAGGTGATGACGCCTATTCAAATAGACAAAATGGTGCTATTATTCTAGGACATAATTCATACACTATGGGGGGTGAAGGTGTTATCGCTATAGGAGATACCGTAATTATGCGAGGAGATAAGGCATCTATAGCTATAGGACAGAACTCAATGGTTCACGGAGATCGGATTACACAGATTGGTGGTAATGGTGTAGCTAATGGTGCGGATATTATATCTATAGGACAATCAGCTGTTAGAGGCCAATATGGTGTTTCGAATACGAGTGAGCGAGTTATAAGTATAGGTAATGACAATGCTATAATTGGAAAAGATATTATTGCTATTGGTCAGGATATAGTGCTTAATGAAGAGAATCAGAAGATAATAGCGATAGGATCAGCTTTAGATATTACAATGACTGGGAGAGATGGTAGTGTTGTTTTAGGTTATGGGAGTAACAATGATGATGGGGCAATAGCACCTATGAATGTGAATATTGCTGGAGTTATGTTGGATGCCACGAAGTATGCAGGTAATCCTAATGGGACTCAATTTGGTACAGGTGGTATCGTATCAATAGGTAAGGTTGGCAATGAGCGACAAATTAAACATGTAGCTGCAGGTGTTATTTCTCCTACTTCTACTGATGCTGTGAATGGCTCTCAGCTGTATCATGTGACAGAGTCTATACTCAATAATATTGCAACGGGTACTGCTTCTACGGAGAAAGTAATCGCTGCTACGCCAACAACAGGTGATACAAATCTTGTTACAGTAATACCTCAGAATGGTACCGCACCAGGTGAAACGTATCAAGTAGCTGTATCTGGTAATGCCGTAAAACAAGTAGCTCAAACAGCAGCAAAAGATGCTATTGATATTATTGGTAATGGGGATATATTAGTTACTAATAATACAGATACAACTGGCAAGAAAACATATACTGTAAGCTCTAATACTGGAACTCTTGTTGTTGATGGTACAACTGGTAAAGTAGGAGCTACTGGTGCTACAGGAGCTGCTGGTACTGTAGGTAAAGATGGTCTTGCTACAACACAGAATGTAGCTGATGTAATTAATGATACTATTTCTAAGGTATCTGCTAATGCTACACACGACTTCGGTGGCGATACAGGCACAAAAGTAACTCGTAAACATGGGGAACAACTCGACATTAAAGGCGGTGTAACGAATACAGCTGATTTAACAACTGGTAACATCGGTGTTGTTACAGATCCGATTAATGGTGCTCTTAATGTTCGTTTGGCTAAAGTGTTAAACGGCTTAACATCTGCTAACTTTGTAGATACTACTGGTAATACTACCGTTGTTAATGGTAGCGGTATTACCGTTACTCCAATTGGCGGGGGCAATGCCATTTCCGTAACAACTGGCGGTATTAATGCAGGTGGTAAAGAAATTAAAGGTATTGCCACTGGTACAACAACTGATGCTGCTGTTAATAAAGGTCAATTAGATGCTGCTATTACTACTGCTCTTAGCAATATTAGTGGGGGTGCTATTTCCACTGAATCCGTAGTAGCTGCTGCACCAACCGCAGGGGATACTAATTTAGTGACTGTAACGCCGCAAACGGGCACGAAAATTGGTGAAACCTATGCCGTATCTGTATCTGGTAATGCTGTGAAAGCGCTTGCTACACAAGCAGCAAATCAAGCTATTAATGCTACAAACCTAAATATTGCAGGTGATAATACTACCGGTAGTGTGAATGTAGGCATAGGTGTATTGAAAGTAGCTGGTTCCAACGGTGTGGAAACGGTAGCCAATGGTAGTACTATTACCGTAGGTCTTGATGCAGCTACACGTAATAAAATTGATAATGCTGCTACTAATGCTGCCAATGGAGCCAATAAAGATTTAAGTAATATCAGTCCAGCAGGTCAACAAGTCATTAAAGATACGGCTGCATGGAATATGAAAGTAAATGGCAATGCAGCAGAAACGATTAAAGGTGGCGATACTGTTACTTTCAATAATGGCAGTAATATTGAAATCACTCAGGTAGGTAAAGATATTACGGTAGCCACTAAACAAGATGTAACCTTTAATACGATTACTGGCGTTTCCACGATTACTGGTGCTGGTGCAGGTGCACCGAGCATTTCTTTCAATAATCCATCTGGTGGTACTCCTAGTATCAGTGTCAATGCACCTATTGATATGAATGGCAAAACAATTACGAATCTTGCTGATGGTGTGAATCCAACTGATGCAGTTAATAAACAACAATTAGATAATGCCATTATGTCTGTTGGTGGTAACCCAGGATTAAATGACCGAGTAAATAAATTGTCTAATCGAGTAGACAAAGTAGGTGCTGGTGCAGCTGCTTTGGCGGCATTGCATCCATTGGATTTTGACCCAGATGACAAATGGAATTTCGCAGCTGGTTATGGCAATTATGCAGGTCAAAATGCTATGGCATTAGGTGCTTTCTACCGTCCTAATGAAGATACTCTGTTTAGTGTGTCTGGTACTATGGGAACTGGTGAAGACATGGTTAATGCTGGTGTATCCTTTAAACTGGGTCAATCTAGTGGTGTAACTAATAGTCGTGTTGCGATGGCACAAGAAATTAAAAATCTTAAAAATGCAGTGGATATTGTTCTGCAACAAAACCAAACACTTATGAAACAAAATCAAGTGTTAGCGCAGACCGTTAGCGAATTGAGTGGCAAACCAATTGTTTCTGATGGTAATTTCAATGATGTACCAGCCAATCATTGGGCCTATGGTTATGTGAAAGCATTAGCACAACAAGGCATTATCGTAGGTTACGAAGATGGTGAATTCAAAGGCGATCGCACAATGACTCGATATGAGTTAGCTGCTGTTATTTACCGTGCTTTACAATCTGGTGCGAATATTGACGCAGATATGAAACGAGCGATGGATGAATTCGGACCTGAATTAGAAGCACTTCGTTTAGCCGATACGTTCCGTATTGATCGTGTGTCTGGTGATAACAACGACCGTCATAAAATTGATCGTGTTCGTGTAAACAATCAAACAGGCCGTGATGTGTATGGTAACCACGTACAAAGTAAATAATAGTTTATAATCGTTATAGCATATGTATAAAAAAGCCCTTGCGACATAAGTCGCAAGGGCTTTTTATGTTCTATTTTTCTTAAGTTGATTCTCAATAAGATGCGAATTTTATGAAGAAAACGAAATAAAAAAAGATGTTGGATTCATGAAGAGAACTTAGTGAATTGCTGGATTTTCTCACGGTTTTATCATGACCGAGTAGTGAAAGATTTTTTTTCATTTAGATGTCATGAGAACATGGTTAAGTATATATTGATAATGGGCTCATCATAACGACAGAGATTTTGCTTTCACAATTGAGTTTTATAAAATCCATATATGCACAATAAGGAATAGTATCTTCGTATATCCTATGTGTCTTAACATGTATATCGTTTATGATGAGCCATTATCCGATACTTACTATATACAACATAGTATAGTAATCGCCCCTTGGTATTGATACTTTCGCTCATACTATGTTTGTAGCTGTAGTAAGTATCTGCAACTAGTTAATTGTTTATAGTATATGTTTATAGTTTTGTTTACAGTGTAATTATTTATGATTTGGGTGTGTAATGTAAAGGAGAATGTCATTAAATGAAGATGTTAAACAAGGGGTCTTTATCGATTGCTGTAGCGTTGGCTATATCGTTATCTAGTAGCGTATATATGGCAGGCGCTGCTGGGCCGGTTTTTCTCAATGCGTCATCGGATCCAACGTATCGCAACGAGGTTTCTAATTCCTCTGTTAATGGACCTGGGAACGTAGCAGTAGGGCAGCAAAATATGGTAACTAGCCAATATGGTAGTTCCAGTGCCTTTGGTAACCAGAATTATGTGAATGGCAAAGATTCCATCGCCTTTGGCGAGGGAAATGATGTATATGGATCATTAAGCTCTATTGATACATCTGGCCAGAATCCAGCAGTTACCAAGGATGGTGATGGCATGGCAACGGCTTTTGGTGATAACAATGCTGTATATGGTGCTCAGACGAGCGGATATGGTAGTTCTAATAGGGTAGGCGAATTTAGCCGACATCCTATTAATGGACAGTATGATGTAGAAGATAAGCTACCAGTAAAGCCAGCAGATTATTCTAGCGCTTTTGGTACTAATAATACCATAACTAGTGACCGCAGTTTGGCCGCAGGCTTTAATAATACAGTGTCTGGTTCTAACTCTGCAGCCATTGGTAGCAACTCTAAGGCTAGCGCTAGCAATAGCATTGCTGTAGGCAATAATGCAAAATCTAGTGCTGAATATGGCATCGCCATGGGTTATGATACTATAACCTCTGGCACATCTGGAACGGCTGTAGGTACACAAGCACAGTCTACAGGAATTCAGTCTAGTGCTTATGGCTGGGGCGCTAATGCATCAGGGGAACAATCTAGTGCATTAGGGACATCAGCGCGGGCTAGTGCTACTAATACTACGGCTATAGGTAATTCGGCAAATGCGAGTGCAGAATCGAGTACCGCGGTAGGGGGGAACTCCATTGCTAGTGGTAGATATTCTGTCGCAACAGGTAATGGTGCAGGAGCTCTTGGGGATCGCTCCATTGCATCCGGTTATTCTGCTCGTGCTCGTGAAGGTAGTGCTATTGCTATAGGTAATAATGCTAATGCTACCAGAAGTAATGCTATCGCTATAGGTACAGAGGCTACTGCTAGTCATCGTGATACTATTGCGGTAGGTCGTTCTGCTATAGCAAGTGGCGAAAACTCTACAGCTATTGGGCATGAGACGAAAGCGACTGGTGAACGTTCTGTGGCACTTGGTAACTATGCGGAATCTTCTGGTTATTCTAGCGCTGCTATTGGCGGTAGTGCCAATGCAAGTGGAGATTATTCAATTGCTACTGGTAATCGAGCTAATGCATCAGGGATTAGATCCATTGCAACAGGTTTTTCTGCAACAGCTGCAGGTGATAGTAGTATTGCTAATGGTCATAATGCCAATGCTTCTGAAAGAAATGCTATCGCTACAGGAACGGATGCTATTGCAAGTGATGAAAATACAATTGCTATGGGGCGTTCTGCTGAGGCTAGTAATGAGAGTGCAGTAGCTATTGGTCATAATACGAAAGCCGCTGGCGAAAACAGTACAGCCTTGGGCAATAATTCTCAAGCCAGTGCTTTCAGTAGCGTTGCTCTTGGGAATACTAATAATGTATCTGGTGAAAGTTCTGGCGCATTAGGTTCTAACAATACGGTGTCTACTAATAATTCTTTTGCTATAGGCAATCAAATTACCATGAGTCAAGAAAATAGCGTTGTCCTTGGTAATGCATCTACCGATCGTGCAGCCACCGCTGAAAGCACAGCCACTGTGAATGGGTTAACTTACTCTGGTTTTGCCGGAGCAGGTAAAGTAGAAAATGGCGTACTTTCTATTGGCGCTACAGGGGCAGAAAGACAACTTATCAACGTAGCTGCTGGCAAAGTAGCGGCTGATAGTACAGATGCGATTAATGGCAGTCAATTATATGCTGTTGCTAATACGGTAGGCAATGTAGCGAATTCTACAGTCCATGTGTTAGGTGGCAATACCAGTGTTGACAAAAACGGCAATATTACGATGAATAATATTGGTGGTACTGGAAAAAATACGATAGATGATGCTATTAGGGCCTCTCAAACAGAAGTGCAAGCTGGTAAAAATGTAGATGTCACTAAGTCTACTGGTACTAATGGTCAACCGGTATACACAGTCGGTATTAAAGACGATTTGTCGTTGAATAGCGTTACAACTGGTAATACGGTGATGAACAATAATGGCATTACTACAGGAAATACTACCATTAATAATAATGGTGTTTCCGTAGGTGGTAATACTTATGTATCTAGTGAGGGCTTGAATGCGAATGGTCAAAAAATTACGAATGTTGCTAATGGCGATGTATCGGCTACGTCTACAGATGCTGTTAATGGAAGCCAATTATACCAAGCTACCAACCAAGTAGGGGGAAGAATTAACAGTTTAGATAATCGGATGAATAAGGTCGGTGCTGGTGCTGCTGCGTTAGCTGCATTACATCCATTGGATTTTGACCCTGATGATAAATGGAACGTTGCCCTTGGTTATGGTAACTACCGTAATGCCAATGCTATGGCGATAGGTGCTTTCTATAGACCAAACGAAGATACTATGTTCAGTGTAGCTGGTTCTATGGGGAATGGTGAAAATATGATCAATGCTGGTGTTTCTTTGAAACTAGGACAACGCAGCAATGTGACTAACTCTAAAGTAGCTATGGCAAAAGAGATTCAAGAACTAAAATTGCAATTAGCGGCACAAGATGAAAAAATCAACCAGCTTATGAGCGGTAGAACAGCAGCCAGTCTCAATTTAGATGTGAATTTCCCAGATATTGATGAAAATCATTGGGCTTATGGCTATGTGAAATCATTAGCAGATAGGGGATTATTAGTCGGTTATCCAGATGGCAATTTCCATGGCGACCGGACGATGACGCGTTATGAGTTTGCTGCCATTATTTACCGAGCTTTAGAAAATGGCGCGACTATGGATGCTAATATGACGCGCGCCATCGATGAGTTTGGACCTGAGTTAGAACGAATTCAAAAAGCCTCTCGCTTTAGAGTGGATCGCGTGTCTGGTGGCGACAATGATCGCCATAAAATTGAACGGGTTCGCGTTAATAATGACAATGATAAAGCCAATGATGAGTATCGTGACGTCTATGGCGGACTCATTGCTCCAAATAACAAGTAATTGTAGTTCGCTAGTACCACCTATAGGGGATTTGTTATATTCTGACAATAGGTGATGTATAGTTTATTACATTGTGTATGCACAAATTATGAGATTCAATATGTATTATTTTGCAACATCCTATACATTAGCTCATACGGATATAATTAATTACAATACCGATGGTCGGAGATAGGCTATGCATATGTTGTATAGCTAATAATTCCTCCAGCTATATAGTATGGCTTATCTCCATATATAAGAAAACCCCGCGGTTCATACCGTGGGGTTTTCTTATGGATCATGCATATGTAATTGTTGAATTACATTCTTACTTCGGCTCATCTTTAATAACTGAATCGATTGTAACCGTTTCCAATAATTGTTCGATTTTGTCATTTTGGATTGCCACTTCCTTGTTATACCAATCACCAAATTCACGAATCACTTCTTCATTGCGTCGATAATACGTGTATTGGTCAATTTTTCTGGATTTAACAAGTTCTGCGTTTTCTAAAATGCTCATAAATGTAGATACGGAGGATTGAGATACGCCGCAACGTTTCTGAATGCTCTTTACATTTACGCTGTGTGGGAAGTCGATGAGAGCTTTAGTATGCTCTTGTACACCGAACTCCCTTTCAGGATGCTTTAACCACAATATAATAGATAACCGATGGGGATTTGATAATGCTTTCAAGATTCTTAGCGGGTCCATAGGGCCTCCTATTGATAAATACCAAAATAATGAGTGCCTTGCTTTGACCGTAGACTTGCATTTGAGCGGTCGTATTATACGCGTCTTGCTCCGTATATAAGGTTTTATATCTTTATCATACGCTTATTTTTGCATAAAATCTAGACTTGTCTGTTATATTTTCTCATTTATGTGATATTTATATAACATTATATGCAGGTATTTTGATGGTGGAAGGTGAATATATATATTGTGAACGCTTATATAATGGCGTTTGTAGATGATTGCTATCTAGTTATACATAAATGCCGATGAACGCATTTGTGGTATAAAAATTTTTTAAATACCTGCCTATATGTAATAGAAAGTTCTAAATTTTCTTTATCATGATGGACATAAGTATATTTTATGAAAAGGAGTAGCATATGGAACAAGGTGTAAGAGAACGGTTTGATGTTATTGTTGTTGGTGCTGGTCCAGCTGGCACAGCAGCAGCGTATCGACTAGCGCAACAGAGGGTAAAAGTTCTCGTTATTGAACGAGGCATGGCTCCAGGAGCCAAAAATATGATGGGCGGTCGTATATATACGCATTCCCTAGAAACATTGATTCCTGATTTCAGAGAACGAGCGCCATTGGAACGGCAAGTTAGGAAAGAACGTATTTCTATCGGTGCAGGCGGGGATATGACGACCATCGAATATGCTACTAACAACGTAGCTCCTGATGAAGAGTCTTACGTTGTATTGCGCGCTAAATTCGATAAATGGCTGGCTGAAGAAGCGGAGAAACAAGGGGCGCTTATTATTTCTAATGTACAAGTGACAGAACTCATTACTGAAGGTTCTGGTAAGGAACGTCGTGTTATTGGCGTTCGCTGTCACGATGATGAAGTATATGCCAATATGGTTATTATCGCTGAAGGAGCCAACACAGTACTATTAGAAGAAGCAGGCCTTACTGGTCCTACACCACCGCACAGTATGGCAGTTGGTGTGAAAGAGGTGTATACATTAAAACCAGAGGTCATTAATGATCGATTAGGCCTTAATGATAAGGAAGGTATGGCGTGGCTCACATTAGGCGATATGACAGATGGCATATTAGGGGGCGGATTTATTTATACTAATGAAGGCAGCTTGTCTGTTGGTATGGTAGTGGGCCTTGAAGATATTGGTAAAGCGAATCGTAGTATTGATGATATGTTGGGGGCTTTCACCAGTCATCCTAGTATTGCACCGTTATTGAAGAATGCACAATTAAAAGAACACAGTGCTCACCTCGTTCCTGAAGGCGGTTATATGAGTATGCCGAAATTAGGTGGCAAAGGGTATCTCGTTGTAGGTGATGCGGCGCGTATGTGTATGAATTTAGGATATACCATTCGCGGCATGGATTTAGCTATCCAATCCGGGATTTGTGCAGCAGAAGCTATCAATGTTGGCCTGCGAGATAGCAATATGGACGCTGTATCGAAATTATATGAAAAAGAAATCAAAAACAGTTGGTTGGGCAAAGATTTGAAATTATATAAACATATGCCTCAATTCCTTGCTGATACACCAGGGATTTTCCAAACCTATCCAGCATTTGTAAACGATTTGATGCGTGATGTATTTATGGTAAATGGTAAAGGTGCGGAACCGTTGATGAAGAAAATGATGCGTCGAGCAAAATCGGTCGGCTTATCTACATTGATTCGCGATGCTTGGAAAGGGGTTCGTTCTCTATGAAAAAATTAGAAGAGCGTTTAGGCGCTAATAAATATTACGTTGATGAAACATCACCTCATATCATTATTGATGGACAACATGTGAGTAAAGAAGAAGCGATGAAACTCGTCAACGGCTGTCCTGCTGGTTTATATACGCTTCAAGACGATGGCACATTGGCTTTTGATTTTGCCGGTTGCCTTGAGTGCGGTACATGTCGCGTATTGTGTGGCAATAGTATTGTAAAAACATGGAAATATCCGAAAAACGCTAAAGGTGTTGAGTTTAGACAGGGGTGAGGTTATGGAATTATTAGTATGTATTAAACAAGTGCCGGATACATCAGAAATCAAATTGGATCCGGAAACAAATAATTTAATCCGCACAGGCCTGCCTAGTATTGTCAATCCTTTTGATATGCATGCCTTAGAGGCTGCACTCACTGTGAAAGACCAACATCCTGGCAGCCGTGTAACGGTTATTACGATGGGACCGCCGCAGGCAGAAGAGGCATTGCGCCATTGTTTGTCCCTCGGTGCAGATCAAGCGTGGCTCATTACGGATCGAGCTTTTGGTGGTGCTGATACATTGGCAACGAGTTATACTATTGCTGAAGCGATTCGTCATGTAGAACGATTAATTAATAAGCCTTTTGATATGATTTTCTGTGGAAAGCAGGCTATTGATGGTGATACGGCACAAGTAGGTCCACAAATTGCAGAAGAACTCGGTATGGCACAAGCTACCTATGTATGTGAATTGTCTGTACATAAAGATACTGGTAAAGTCATCGTAAAACGAGAACATGAACATGGTTATGAAGTGATGGAAGCGCCATTGCCGTTGTTGGTAACGGCTACGACAGACTTAAATGAACCGCGCATGCCTGGCTTGTGGCATTCTATTGAAGCGAAACGATACGAGATTGGGCATATTACATTACAAGACATACCTACTATTGACCAAAGTCGCATCGGCCTTGGGGGATCGCCTACGAGAGTGCGAAAAGTGTATCAACCACCACTTCGTAGTAAGGTAGAAATGCTTTCATCTGTTGAAGAGGGCATCCAAAAAATACTCGAATTAGCGAATATTGATAATGGGCAAGATTACGCTGGTATAGAACAAGGTAGTGCACCAAATGCTAGCACAGTAGAGCAAGAAGGAGGTAACAACTAATGGCGAACACACAATTTGCTGATTATAAGGACGTTTTCGTCGTAGCTGATACCATTGATGATGTGGTGCATCCTGTTACGATTGAGCTTATTGGTCAAGCGAGAAACATTGCTAAAGAACTAGGGCAATTGGTTCAGGTTATGTTACTAGGAGAACATGTGCAGGCTCAAGCGGAAGAGCTGGTAGCTTACGGGGCCGACATTGTACACGTTTTTGAAAGCCCTTTATTAAAACATTATAGTACTGATGGTTATACTAAGGTATTAGCAGACTTCTTTAGTCATAATAAACCGAATGTTATCCTCATTGGTGCTACCAATAATGGCCGCGATTTAGCGCCGCGCATGTCTGGACGCATGCAAAATGGCGTTGTTGCAGACTGTACGATTTTGACCGTAGATACAGAAGAAGGCCTAGTAGAATGGACACGACCTGCTTTAGGGGGCAATATCTTGGCAGAAATTATTTCTCCTAATCATCGCCCACAAATGGGATCGGTTCGGCCTAATGTATTTAAGAAACCAGAGCGTAATGATGCTACATGGGGGCGTGTGCAAGTAGAACCAGTAAACCTTACAGAAGCAGATATTCGTACGAAACGCCTCGATTTTATTCCTTTCAGTTCTGAAGGTTATAATATTGAAGAAGCGCAAATCATCGTAGCTGGCGGCCGTGGTATTGGCTCTAAAGAAAATTTTGATAAACTCTATGAGCTAGCCGAAGCCCTAGGCGGTGTAGTAGGTGCTACTAGACCGCTCGTTGAAAAAGGTTGGATTGAACTACCATATCAAGTAGGGCAAACAGGAAAGACCGTAAGTCCTAAACTATATTTGGCCTTTGGTATTTCTGGTGCGATCCAACACGTTAGTGGTATTTCTGGATCAGATACGATTATCGCTATTAACAATGACCCAAATGCGGAAATTTTCCAACATGCTAACTATGGCATTGTAGGCGATTGTATGGATGTAGTGAATGCTATGTTAGAGCGGTTGCGGTAAAGTAAGGAGACTCTACTATGAATCAAAATGTTTTAATTACCGATGCTACATTTGGCATTGGATTGTGCGGTGCTTGTTTATTCGCAGAGTGTGGCAGCTATGTTTTCTTAGTGGGGCGGCGTCCCGATCGGTTAATAGAGATACAAAAAGAATTAACAGAAACACAAATCATGAAATGCAAGCGCTGGTGAATTGCTAAATTCACAGGTTGTAGTCACATCACTATGGGATATCGCTCTTTTTTTTATACAGAAAATATATATTGAAATATATAAAAGTAAAATGAAGAAAATGAATATAATCTGTTTAAATCTATAAAAATAGATTATAAATTATAGAGTTGTAATTGACATATAGTATATGGACTATTTTATTTATAAAAATAAACATAAGGAAGAATAGTGAATTCGCTTATTAATAAATTTTACATAGCGGATTCACTATTTTAGTTGTGACATAACTAAATTTTTATAGTTTTTAGATTGATATGTGAGGTAGTTATATAGAGAAATTCAGATTTGTTGATAATAGGATTTGGTTAGGAGTGGTTCGATAAATATCGAATTATAGCTAATTTTATCGATTTGTCCGCTGGAAGATAGTCGCGTTAATGAGAATAAATTATTCGAATTTTGCAACCATAAAATGCTTTTTGAGAATGATGGGGGGGGGTAAAGACGATTTAGAAATAGTTAGTAGCCACCTTGTATATAGCGGATTTATCAATAAGCTAATAATTAATTTTTTAACTCACTATAGTTTGTATAGAATTCGTTTTTGAAAATAAAGTGAAATTAGTGTTGTGATGAAAAATTTTTTATAGTATAGTTATACATATATTAAAGTGGATAAGTTTGGTGCACTTTGATAAGTAATCTATAATAACTATAAAGATGTACTTATTTTGTGTATAGTTTTTTAAGGAGAGAAGAAAAGTGAACAAGATCTTTAAAGTTGTTTGGAGTCGTGTAAAGCATTGTTATGTTGTTACATCTGAAATTGCACGTTCTAATGGTCGTAGTAAATCTAGTAGGGTTGGTACAACTGCTAAAGCCGCAGTGATATGTGTATTTGTTTTGAGTTTACAAGGCGGTTATGCATCGGCGATAGTACGTTGAATGGGCAACAATTAATTATTGATGAACTACAAGTGACAACTGGTGGAGAGAAGAATATTTTGATTGATGGGGATAGAAACAATAATCCTAGTGTTATCAATCATTTTGTTGGTGCTGATGGCAAAAACCTAAATGTCGATAATATTGTCATCGGAAATCACAATACTATTGAAAGAAATAATCCGAAATCAACTGGTTCACCTGTTTTTAGTAGCGTTGTTATTGGGTCTGATAATACGATGTCTGGACAACATAGTCTTGTTATTGGTGAAGAAAGTAGTGCTACAGATGCAGCGACTATCGCACTTGGTTATAAAGCTAATGCAACAGGATCTAACGCATTAGCTTTTGGACAAAATGCTAAATCTCAGAGCACAATGACTGTTGCTTTAGGTGCGGGCTCTAATGTAGAGGGACCTATGGGACTCGGCATTGGCGCTGACTCAAAAGTAGGTGCCAATACCGAAGGAGGCACTGCTATTGGTTATAATGCTGAGGTTGATGCGAATGTAACAGGTGGTGTTGCCATCGGTTATAATGCAAAATCTCGTGTTAATAATTCTACTGCTATTGGGCATAACGCAATTACTCGCTCTGAACAAGGTGTCGCTATTGGTTATAATTCTTGGGCTAATCGTGATGCTGGCGTGGTAGGTTATGATCCACTTACTAATGCTACATATACAACTACTGATGGTAGTGCTGTTACCAGTACTTGGAGTGGTAGTTATGGTGCAGCCTCTATTGGTAGAACTTATGGAACAACGACTCAAACTCGTCAACTTGTGAATGTAGCCGCTGGTAGTCAAGATACAGATGCTGTTAATGTGGCACAGTTAAAATCGTTACGAAACTATGTAGATACAAAAACAAACATAGAAGAACCGAATACATATTTTCACGTAAATGATGGTACGAACACCGGTACTGGCAATGCTACAACAAACTACGGTAAAGTTACTAATGCTGCTGGTGCTACTGCTACAGGAGCTGTTACAGGCGGTGTTAATGCAAAAGGGCAAGGTTTGACGAGTGTTGCTATCGGTCAAGATTCTCATGCCGTTACAAATGAATCCATTGCGATTGGTCATAATGCAGTAGCAGGTCGTGAAGATATGCCTGGTATTACAGACCCTAATGACCGTACTAAAGTTGGTAAAAATTCCAATATTGCTATCGGTAATGGCGCACAAGCGACTGGGGGCCGTAATATTTCTATCGGTGAATTTGCTGGTCAAGATGTACCAGATAACTGGAATATTCACAATGTCAATATCGGTAGTGAAGCCGGAACAGCCTCTAAAAAAGATTACAGCGTAGCTATTGGTTACCAAGCAGGCGCGTTAACAGATGCTACTGTACAAGCAGCACAAGCTGGTGTGGTAGATGGTAACCGTGCGCCAAGCGTTCTTCTTGGTAAAGAAGCCGGTAAAAATACAGCATCCTATGGCAATATCGCTTTCGGTACTGGTGCAGCATCTAACATTATTGATACACGTGCTAGTCAAACTATTGCTATTGGTAATGGTGCTGGTTCTGGTATTACTAGCGATAATGGTCGAAATAACACTTTCTCGACTTTTGATAGCGGTGCTAATATTGCCATAGGTGCGGCAGCAGGTCAAAAATTATCTGGCGACGGTACTGTAGCTATCGGGAATTTGGCTGGTCGCAACAGTAAAGGTGACAACAATATTTTAATGGGGCACTTAGCTGGTGAAAGCGCTACCAGCGATCGTTCCATTATCATGGGGCCGCAATCTGGTATTGGTGCGAATGTAACGAATGATAGAGCGGTTTTAATTGGTAACTTTGCTAATGGCGCTGTAGGTACCGAAACATTAAGTACTCGTAATGTAATTGGTATTGGCTCTTCTGTTATTGCCACTGGCAATGAATCGATTGCAGTGGGTCGACTAGCTCGTGCTAGAGCGACCAATGCGGTTGCTATCGGTACAAAGGCTAATGTAAGCGGCACAAATTCTGTAGCTGTGGGGAATGATATCAGTGTTACTACTGATAATTCTGTAGTCTTAGGGGCTAGTTCTAGCGGTTCTGAAACAGCTACAAAAGAAACGACAGGTACTATTACAGGTAAAGGGGCTGTTATTACATATGGTGACTATGTAGGTGCTCCTCCGACAGATGTTAATGGAAACCTTCAAACTGGTTACTATGTAAGCGTAGGTAAATCTGGCGCTGAACGCCAAATTAAACATGTAGCTGCAGGTAAAGTATCTCAGGATTCCACAGATGCGATTAATGGTTCTCAATTATATGCTACTAATCAAGTGGTTGGCAATGTAGCCGGTTCTGTTACGAATATTCTTGGTGGAAATGCTACGTTAGGTAAAGATGGCAATATCACTATGACTAATATTGGTGATACTGGTGAAAATACAATTCATGATGCTATAAAAAAAGTATCGAAAGAACCTAATATATACTTCCACGTAAATGATGGTACGAATACAGGTACTGGCAATGCCGCAACAAATTACGGCAAAATTTCTGATGCTGCTGGTGCAACGCATGCTAATAGTATTGCTGCCGGTGTTAATGCACAAGCGCATTCTGCTGGTTCTATTGCTGTTGGTGCCAATACAGTGGCTACCAATGCCTTATCCAATGACGCCAATCGCGGTTCTGTTGTTATCGGTAATAACGCTGTTGTTGCTGGTGGTATGGTTAATGGAGAACAATATGGTAATTCTTCTGTAGCTATCGGTGCCAATGCATTAGCTGGTCGCGTTATTGAAAATGGTGTTGTAAGTGAAACCTCTGCTAAATATACTACTAATACTGGTGGGTTAACTGCCACTAATGCTAATAAGAATGGTAATGTCATGTATTTGTCAGGTCTTTCTGGAGACCTACAAAAAACAAATGATGCTACAGCGGTCGGAAAAGATTCTCGTGCTGTAGGCGATCAAGCTGTTGCTATTGGTGCACAAGTCGTAGCAGGTCATGCATCCGTTGCTATTGGTGGCAATGATTTAGAAACTATTGCTAGCGATATTGCTAATGTAACTGCTTATAAAACTATTACTGGTGTGGATTTAGCGACTAATATACAAGCTGATGGTGTTTATCCTACTACATCGGCTATGAAAGGCTCTGTAGCGATTGGTCAAAAAGCAACATCTCGTACATTAATGGGGACAGCTCTTGGTACGACGGCTTCTGTTTTTGAAGGGGGAACGTTAGGTACAGCGATTGGTACAGGTGCTCGTGTTGGTGCTACAGATGGTTCTGGCTCCGCTCAAGGTGGTCTTGCCGCTGGTGCTGGTGCTGTTGTAGAAGGAGACTACTCTACAGCGTTAGGTAATCGATCTTCTGCAACAGGTACTGAGTCTGCTTCGGTAGGTTACAAAAATACTGTAGCAGGCAATAGTTCCGTGGCTTTAGGTAGCAATATCAATGTGACAACAGATAATTCTGTAGTTCTCGGTGCTAATTCTGATGGCAGCGCTAATGCAACAACTGAAACAGAAGGTAAAATTACAACGACTAATGGCAATGAAGTTGTATTTGGTACGTATGTAGGTGCACCTGTTGATGGTGGTCACTATGTAAGCGTAGGTGCTAAGGACGCAGAACGTCAAATTAAACACGTAGCAGCAGGTAAAGTATCTGCTGATTCTACAGATGCTATTAACGGATCTCAATTATATGCTACCAATAAAGTAGTAGCAGAGCTTGTTGATAACTCCATGTCTTCTTTCAATGTGAAGTCTACAGCTACAGATGGTAACGTTGCTACTGGATCTGCTACAGATGCGCAAGCTATTAAAAACGGCAAAACTGTAGAAATGCAAGCTGGTAAAAATTTGACTATTAAGCAAACCAACACAACTGACGGCAATGCACAAGTAGAATACTCCTTGGCAGATAACATCCAAGTTGGTCAAAAAGGTGAACCTGGTAAAGATGGTGTTGATGGCAAAATCGGCGTAAATGGCCAAGACGGTTCCGCTGTTGTTATTAACGGTAAAGATGGTTCTATCGGCCTCAATGGTAAAGACGGTACAAATGGTCTCACTATTAAAGGCGGACAAGGTCCTGCAGGTGTAGATGGTAAAGATGGAGAAATAAAAACTCGTATCGTATACGAACGTCCAGATCCAAATGATACGACTAAAACGATTACAGAAGAAGTAGCCACATTAAATGACGGTCTGAAATTCGGCGGTGACATGGGTAATGTTCAAGCCGTGAAATTGAATAAACAAGTAGACGTTAAAGGTGGTATTACTGATGCCACTAAATTAGCAACAGGCGATAACATTGGTGTAACAGCTGTTGCTGGTACAAATGGTAACGCAGTTTTGAATGTTCAATTAGCAAAAGACATCACTGGTCTTAATAGCGTTACTACAAACGAAGTTCGCTTAGGCGATACCAACAATTACACAACCGTTAAAAAAGATGGCGATCGTATTACCTATACGACTCCAGATGGTAACGGTGGCACAACAGTTAATAAAATTGCTAACTTAAGTGATGAGATTCATATTACAGATACGACATACACAGTTGGCGACAAAACTAAGCGTGCTAATGCTAAAGATGATGAAATTACATTGACATACACAGATGGCAATGGTAAGGAAGTAGCTAATAAATTTGCTATTATCCAAGGCGTGGCTAAGTCCGATTTGTCTAACATCACAGATGAAGGTAAGAAAAACATCACTAAGCTAGGTACCATCGTAAAAGCTGGTGACAATGTAACAGTTACATCTTCTAGTGATAAGACAACAGGTCAAACAACATACACAGTAAATGCCATTACTCCAGCTATCTATACAGATAAAAATGGGAATAAAGTATATCCTATTACAGATGCTACTGGTAATACGACTTGGAATACACAACCAAATGGTAGTGGTACAACTATTGATGCTGGCGATGTGATTACATCTTTCACAACACCTACTGGTGATACTAAAGGCGGTACAATGATTGTAAAAAACGTTGGTTCCGCGATTAATACACCAGGTTCTACCGGTGATTTCTTGACTAAATTAGATACGGCTAACACGGCAACACCAAATGCAGTGGTTAACGTATCTGATTTGAAAAATACATCTGACGCATTACGTGCTAATGAGTTACATATTGCACCAACAGTAACAAATCGTACTGGTGAAACAGTAGGAGGTACTGCAAGCGGTAATACTGCTACAGGTGCGGCAGCACAAGCCTATAAATATGACCCAACTACTAAACAAGTAGTTATGACGTACAATGATGGTACTGGTAAAACAGTATCTGATACTAAAGCAGTTATCGACTTGTCCAACTTGCCAACAGGCGGTAGCATGGATTCCTTCAATGTGAAATCCTCTGCAACTGACGGTACAGTAGCTGCAGGCTCTCAAGGCGCGCAAGCTATTACAGATGGTAAAACTGTAGAAATGCAAGCTGGCAAAAACTTGACCATCAAGCAAACGAATGAAAATGGCAATGCTAAAGTAGAATACTCTTTAGCAGATGACATTGTTATCGGTAAAGATGGTAAAGACGGCGTTGATGGCAAAATTGGCGTAAACGGTAAAGACGGTGCATCCGTAGTCGTTAACGGTAAAGATGGTTCCATCGGTCTTACTGGTCCTAAAGGGGCTGACGGCAAAGATGGCGCATCTGCTACTATTAAAGCTGAAAAAGGTAAAGATGGCTTAGATGGTACAAACGGTGTAAATGGTATTACTCGTATCGTATACGAACGTCAACAACCAGATCCAACAGATCCATCTAAAACTATTACTGTAAAAGAAGAAGTAGCCACATTAAATGACGGTTTAAAATTTACTGGTAACAATGATAAAGTTAATAAAAACAAATTAAATACAATTGTTACTGTTCAAGGTGAACGTACTGATACTAAGAAAGAGTATGCAGCTAGCGAAAGTGCAGCTAACAACATCATTGTAGAAGCTAATGGTAAAGACGGTGATGAAAGCACATTAACTGTTAAGTTGAATAAAGACCTTCAAAACATTAGCTCCATTAATAATGGCAATTCTTCCATTACAATTAATGAAAACCCTGGTACAAACAACGGAATTACAACTCCAGCTGTGAAAATTGATGGTGGCAGCCTCGATATGAGCAATAACCAAATCATCAACCAAGGTAGCGGTGCTACAGGTAAAGATGCCAATAACAACCCTATTTATAACAATGACACAAATGGCGCTAACATTGGTGACGTGAAAAATATTGTTAATGAATCTGGTTGGATGATAAAATCCTCTGCTGATACAGTCAACGGCGGTGTGCATGCAGGTGATAAATCTCAAGACATCAAAAACGGTAAATCCGTAGATTTCCAAGCAGGTAAAAATATTACTGTTACCCAAACAAATGATGGTAATGGTAATGCAACTATCAACGTAGCGGTGAACAAAAATCTTACTGGTTTAGATTCTGTCGGCATTAATGGTAAAGACGGAAAAGATGGTCTTACTATTAAAGGTGGCGATGGTAAAAATGGTGTAGATGGCACGTCCATTACTCGCATTGTATACGAACGTCCAGATCCAAATGATACGACTAAAACGATTACAGAAGAAGTAGCCACATTAAATGACGGCCTTAAATTCGGCGGTGACATGGGTAATGTCCAAGCCGTGAAATTGAACAAACAAGTAGACGTTAAAGGTGGTATTACTGATGCCACTAAATTAGCAACAGGTGATAACATTGGTGTAACAGCTGTTGCTGGTACAAATGGTAACGCAGTTTTGAATGTTCAATTAGCAAAAGACATCACTGGTCTTAATAGCGTTACTACAAACGAAGTTCGCTTAGGCGATACCAACAATTACACAACCGTTAAAAAAGATGGCGATCGTATTACCTATACGACTCCAGATGGTAACGGTGGCACAATGGTTAATAAAATTGCTAACTTAAGTGATGAGATTCATATTACAGATACGACATACACAGTTGGCGACAAAACTAAGCGTGCTAATGCTAAAGATGATGAAATTACATTGACATACACAGATGGCAATGGTCAGGAAGTAGCTAATAAATTTGCTATTATCCAAGGCGTGGCTAAGTCTGACTTGTCCAATATCACAAATGAAGGTGCTAAAAATATTACTAAGCTAGGTACCATCGTAAAAGCTGGTGATAATGTAACAGTTGATGAATCTAAAGACCAAACAACAGGTCAAACAACATACACTGTTAATGCAAAAGCTCAAGATTTGGGTAAAGCACTATTAACATATAAAGCAAATGGTAGCAATAGCCAAACAGTAACATTAAACAAAGGCTTGAATTTTACAGATGGTAATTACACAATAGCTTCCGTTGGTGCTGATGGTGTAGTAAAATACGACGTAATATTAGGTGATACGCCAACAATCAAAGATGGTAAAGCCGGCGTTCCGGGTAAAGATGGTAACCCAGGTAAAGATGGTATCGCTACAATCGGCGAAGTCGTTAACATTGTTAACAACACTGGTTGGAAAGCGAATGCTAAAGGTAATATAACAGGTACAACTCCTATAGCAACCGTAGTAAAACCTGGTGATACTGTAAACTACGCAGCGGGTAGTAATTTAGTAGTATCTCAAACATTAGGTACTAATGAACAAACATATACTTTCAGACTCTCTGATAACATTACAGCTGGTAGAAATGGTAAAGACGGTAAAGATGGATCCATCGGTGCTACTGGTAAAGACGGTAATTCCGTTGTATTGAATGGTAAAGATGGTTCTATCGGTTTAACTGGTAAAGATGGCCGAGATGGTGTAAATGGTCGAGATGGTGCTAGCATCGACATTACAACAGCCAAAGGGGAACAAGTTCTTGTGAATCGTGATCCTAATCATGCTGGTGATACTGATCAAGCAGAACGCATCGTATATATGCCAAAAGATAAAGACGGTAATTATATTAAAGGTGAAGATGGTAAAAATATTGTTCGTGAAGTAGCCACTATGGATGACGGTCTAATCTTTACTGGTAATAATAAAACATTAAATAAACATGAGTTAAATTCCACTGTAAAAATAATCGGGGAACGTACAGATAATAAAACATCTTATACAGCAGCAGAAAGTGCAGCTAATAACTTAATCGTAGAAGCTGATGGTGGTTCTACATTAACTGTAAAAATGGCTAAAGATTTGATTAATCTTAATTCTGTAACTGCTGGTACTGCTAAATTGGGTAATCAGACAACTACAACTGTTGGTGGTAACGCTGGAGGAACAGGTAGCTATGTAACAGGTTTAGACAACAAAACTTGGAACATTGATAATCCTGATATCGTTTCCGGCCGTGCAGCAACAGAAGACCAATTAAAAGTTGTATCTGACAAAATCAAAACAACAGAAACAGATATTATCAACAAAGGCTTTGGCTTAAAAGCAGATGATGGTAATAGTGCTAAAGAAATTTTAGGCAATACGATTTCCGTAGTTGGCAAAGAAACAACTGGTAGCGATGGTACAGGACATAAAAACATCACCACTTCTGTGGAAAACAATGAAGTAAAAATTGCCTTGAATAAAGAGCTTGATCTTGGTAAAGATGGCTCTGTAACAACAGGTGATACAACTATCAACAATGATGGTGTAACTATCAATGATGGTAAAGGTAATGTAACAACTGTTAATAAAGGTGGTTTAACTATTACTAATAAAGATGGTAATCGTGTAACTGTAGATGGTTCTGGTTTAACAATTGAGAATGGTCCATCTGTTACAAAAGATGGTATCGATGCTGGTAATAAACAAATCACTAACCAAGCTAGCGGTGCAAGTGGTAAGGATGCTAATGGCAACTCTATTTACAATGTTGATACAAATGGTGCTAATATCGGTGACGTGAAACAGATTGCCAAAAATACAGCTGAAGATGTTGTTAATAAATCTGGGTGGACAGCAAATGCTACAGGTAATGTAGTTGGTAGTGCTACAGCAACAAAAGTAACACCAAATACGACTGTTAACTTTGATGCTGGTGATAACTTAGAAATTACGCAAACTGTGAATGGAAATACTCAAACATACAGCTACCGCTTGAAAGATGACCTCGTATTAGGTGGTAAAGATGGTGTGGATGGTAAAGCAGGTAAAGACGGTTCTATCGGTATCAACGGTAAAGATGGTTCTGCAGTTGTTATCAATGGTAAAGATGGTTCTATCGGCTTAAATGGTAAAGACGGTGCAAACGGCTTGACTATTAAAGGCGACCAAGGCCCTGCTGGTGTAAACGGTAAAGATGGAGAAACGATTACTCGTATTGAGTACGAACGTACAAATCCAGATGGTTCCAAAACAACAGAACAAGTAGCTACGTTGAACGACGGCTTGAAATTCACTGGTAACAATACAGATACTGTAAACAAACATCAGTTGAATACCCTTGTAAAAGTACAAGGTGAAGGTGTAAGCCCAGCACAATCTGCTAACTTCCAATCTGCTGCAGGTAACATCAACGTAGTGGCTAATGGCTCTGATACATTAGAAGTACGCTTGAACAAAGACCTTACAAATATTAGCTCCATTTCTAATACAACGAATGGTCCTAAAATTAGCTTTGGTGATAATTCTGTTAATATTACTAATGGTGATCTCAACATGGGTGGTAATAAAATCACAAATGTTGCGCCTGGTAAAGATAAAACAGACGTAGCTACAGTGGGTCAAATGACACAAGTTACATCCAAAGATGAAAGCGTTCTTGTTAGCGAATCCACTAATGCAGATGGTGCTAAAGTATACGATTTATCTGTACAATCTGTAGATGGTCGTGTGGCTAGAGAATTGTCCGCTGAAATTGGTCGCGTTGGTGCACAAGGTGCCGCTTTGGCTGCATTGAAACCAATTCAATACGATCCATTAGAGCCAACACAAATCATGGCTGGTTATGGTAACTACCGTGGTAACTCCGCTCTTGCATTGGGTGTGGCACACTACAAAAACGAATCCACTATGATTCACGGTGGTGTATCCTGGGCTGCTGGTGACGGCAACCACATGATGGCTAATGCTGGTATTACTTGGAAAGTAGGTAGCCGCGATTCCGAAGCTGCTATTGCAGATCGTTACCGCAAAGGTCCTATCAGTTCTGCTTACGCATTACAAAATGAAATGGCTGCTATGAAAGCTGAAAACACTGGCCTCAAAGGTGAAGTGGCAGGCTTAAAAGCTCAAAATGACCAAATTATTGCAGAAAATGCAGAAATGAAAGCTGAAAACCAAGAAATGAAAGCTCAAATTGCAATGTTAATGCAACGTTTAGGTCTATAATTACAAATTACTATAGTAGATTCTAATAGGTAGAGGGACTCGTTGGAGTCCCTCATACCTTAAAGATATACTTTAAAGAATTTATTTCTGTAACATTGTAATAGAACTAGCAATAATAGAAAGAGGATTACCTATGAAAAAATCTACATGGTTTGCTTTCGCTGCTGCTGTTGTATTGTCTGGTTTGACTGTATCCGGCTATGCAGCAAGTGCACCTACTTATGATGATGTATTGATTACTAAAAACCCTAAAGTAACACCTACATTAGGTTCCGTTGTTCTTGTACCAGTAGCAAGCCCACAAACTGTGGCAGCGGTACATGACTATGTTATGGCTTGGCAACATGCTAATGAGCGTATTGCGGAAGCAAAAGCAAAAATGGAAGCTAATGAAAAATTGACGAAAGCCGATAAACAATGGCTTAACTCCATGAAAAAACACAACTATGCAGATTACTTCCGCACACATTCCTTAGGTCGTGTTCACGGTTACGAAGTAGCGATGAATTGGAACGGTGAAAACCGCAACAAAAATGAGTATAACTACTTTGATATGCCTAAATACAACGAAAAAGATGGCTTTGTAAATAGCTATGGTTTCAACGTATTGCGCGGCATGGTTGATGAAATCAACGAAGTGATCCAACACCAAAAAGAAATTGGTGGTCCTATGACTGTGGAAGAAGCACAAGCCTTGGAAGACCAAATCCTAGCGATTATGGCAAAAGACCAAGAGCATGTAGCAGTGGAAGAATTGCGCCACTACATGAACGAAACAGTATGGTTCGCATCTAAACAAACAGTGAAAAATAAAGCCACTGATGAACCAAATCCAATGGTAGATCATGTAGTAGACTTGAAAAAAGCAATTAATGAGCCACAACAATAATTCATAGTTGTAAATACTTATTAGTTGTGTATATTACAAAAAAAGAAGAGCTATCCCGAGTGGGGTAGCTCTTCTTTTTGTAGATTGTTAACTTGGTAGAGTGAAGTATAGGAATGGATTTTTATAACAAGTTAGCATTATGAATAACACATCTAAATATACGGAAAATGTGATGCTTATTGAATAAATAGAAAGGCTTTTGTTATAATTATTTTGTAATAATAATAATTATTATTTCGTATATTTTATTGTTTTGTATATTATTTCGTAGTGGTAGTTGTTACTTATAAAGATTTTGTATAGATAGGTTAACAATTGCTGACGAAGACAAATTTTATAAGGAGACGCATATGAAAAAGCAATTTTCTTTATTAGCAGCACTTGCTATTGGCCTTGTATGTTGCGGTCAAGTACAAGCGGAACAAATGATGACATCTGCAGCAAAAATGCCGGCGAAGCCTATGATGATGCAAGAACCCATGATGGATACAGCGATGATGGATCAATCAATGGCTGACAAAGATATGATGATGGATGATTCTAAAAAAGAAGAGCCCATGATGATGGATCCTATGATGAAGAATCAAAAAATGTAATATGTATATAGAGCAATCCTGACAGGGGTTGCTCTTTTCGTTTGTAACGTTGGATAGATTAGTTTGGTTATAGTTAAATGTATTTTAGTGAGATATAATAGTTATATATTAGCTACATATATTGAAATTCACAAATATTTCATATATAATTAGTGTATTATGACAAATTATATTTTGTGAAATTAAATATAAAGGATGTATGAATATGAAACAACAACGATCTATATTAGTTGCATTAGCAGTATTAGGAACTATAGGTATTGGAACGGCTCATGCAGAGCGTATTACACCGATGGCAGCACAAGCACCAGTTGTGCAATCTGCACCACAAGCTGTACAACCGATGCCAGCGGCTATAGTGCAACCAACAGCTGCAGTAGTACCAACGAGTGCAGCAGCTCCTACAAATGTAGTTGCAACACAAAGTTCTCAAAAAACATTAGTAGCGCCAGCACCAGTAGGTGCTGATACACCTAAATACGGTCATCGCTTTATGTCTTTTGACGAAGCTCATTTACGTCACAATGGTAAACTACCAGATGGTACACCAGCTCAAACAGTAGATGCTCAAGCTGCTAGCCAAAGTGACTACCATGGTCCTCGTATTATGCCTGCGCCAGCAAATCCGCCAGTGTATATGGGTGGACAGCATATGAATGATCATCGCCATATGAATGGTAATCAGCATATGAACAATCATGAACGTATGCATAACGAACGTCATCAACGGACTGTGAACAATGAGGCTATGGTAGGTATGCCTAGCCCAATCCATGAGTTCAACACCATCGAAGAAGCTGTACGTTTCCTTGGATTTAATCCTCACATTCCAAAACTATTGCCTGCTGATTATACAATGGAAAGTGTTACGACTATTAATAAAGACATTTTACAAATCATGTATGTTGCTAATGATGGTAAAAATAAATTCTATCGATCAGAACATATTGGTGAAGACGCTAATCGCATTGTTTACCGTGTTTCTGCTACAGAAAAAGGTGATATTAGTGGCGATTATAACTCTTATAGTGTAGTACGCAGCACATATGTAGGTAACACGAAAGTGACTTTCAAAGGTGGCGAACATATGGTACGCCTCGCTACTTGGGAACAAGATGGCCAAAATCACTCTATTTCTTTTGACCGGGCTGTTACACGGGATGTGGCGAAATCCATTATTCAAAATGTGAAAGCTGTAGAAAAACACGGTAGCAAAAAATAATAAAACTCCAGAAAAATTAATACAATTGAAGAATTCCTATCAGTATGCGAGTGTATAATATACAGTTATTCATGCCTATTTTGCATAGATAGTTTTTAGTATAGAAATATATTGAAATATATTATATATTTTTATATAATAAATATATAAATAGTAATTATAATATCTTGTATGATTGTGGGCGGAAAAAGCTATGAAAAAAATAGGATTATTAGCTATATTAACATTAATTGGATTTGCGAGTTTTTCAAGTCCTGTAACAGCAGAGACTGTTCGTATTACACCGACAGCAGTAGATATGCCTCGATATGAACGATCTGGTTATATGATGCATCCTTATATGCACGAGCGTCACATGATGAATGACGAGTATGGTTATGGATATTGCTGTAGATAAATATCATTGCGAATACTATCTTTTTAGTGATAAGTATCGTATAATGAAAATATAAAGAGAGCCAATTAACGTAATTAGGGCGTTAGGATCATCTAGAAATGTACAAAATATGATAATGCCTAACGTGTAAGAGGATGGCAGTCCTCTATGCGTTAGGCGTTTTTCATTGCATTAGTGTATTAATGCGATAATAGTGACTACTGATAACAATACAATGATAATCATATAAGTAATTTCATGATTTGTCATAGTATCACCTCCTTGAGGAGATGAACCTAACTTACGTCAATAGCTCTCTTCTTTTTAAGTATAACAAAATATGTTTGACACAAATAGCGATATATAAGTTGAAGGGGATTTTTAATCTTTTATGGACTACTAATTGACACAACTCTATAGAATGCTGTAATATATTCCTATATTTATATTTAAGTCAGCGATGAATGGGTATAAAGGCTTACAGATCCTGCTTTCAGAGAGTTGCCGGTTGGTGCGAGGTAATAGAGGTTGTATGTTGACACTCTCCCATGAGCTTTGGTGGCGAATATTAGTAGTCATCAACGGTGGTTCCGTTATAACTGCAATGAGTCCCAATTAGGGTGGTACCGTGTTATGTAAATAACGCCCCTTTGAGCATATTTGCTCTAAGGGGCTTTTTTTATACCATTGTAAAAGAGTAACGAATATTAGTGGAATAGGTAAGGTGAAAGATATGGATCAAAATCGCATTTATTTCTTTGACACAACGCTTCGCGATGGGGAACAAACTCCTGGCGTAGCACTACAAACAGCAGAAAAAGTAGAAATTGCAAAAGGTCTTGCACGCATTGGTGTAGATGTTATTGAAGCAGGCTTCCCTGCTGCATCTCCTGGTGACTTTGAAGCAGTACAAACCATTGCTCGTGAAGTAAAAGGTGCAACCATTTGTGGTTTAGCACGAGCTAATGAAAAAGACGTACAAAAGGTATCTGAAGCATTGGCTGACGCAGAGCGTAGCCGCTTGCATGTATTTATCGCTACTTCTGATATTCATTTGGAATACAAATTAAAAATGACTCGCGCGGAAGTGCTAGAAAAAGTAAAATCTATTTTAGCATTTGCTAAAGGCAAGTTCGATGAAATCGAGTTCTCTGGTGAAGATGCAGCTCGTACGGATTTGGATTTCTTGTGCGAAGTATTTGGCGTAGCTATCGAAGGTGGCGCTACCATCCTCAATGTACCTGATACAGTGGGCTACATGATTCCTGCTGAGTTTGGCGATAAAATCCGTTACATTAGAGAACACACACCAGGCATTGAAAAAGCAATCATTTCCGTTCATTGCCACGATGACTTAGGCCTTGCTACGGCGAACTCCTTAGCTGCTGTGAAAGCTGGCGCTCGCCAAATCGAATGTACTGTTAACGGCCTTGGCGAACGTGCTGGTAATGCAGGTGTTGAAGAAGTAGTAATGGCATTGAAAACACGGCATGATTACTTTGGCGATTTAGAAGTGAATATCGACACGAAACAGTTTACTAAGCTATCTAAACTGGTAAGTCGTTTAACAGGCGTTATGGTGCCGCCAAACAAAGCAGTTGTTGGTTCTAATGCATTTGCTCATGAATCTGGTATTCATCAACATGGTATGCTAAATAATCCACAAACGTATGAAATTATGACACCTGAATCGGTGGGGGCAGAAAAAACAAGTATCGTTCTTGGTAAGCATTCTGGTCGTCACGCCTTTGAAGATCATTTGAAAAATCTTGGTTTCCAAGCTTTCACAGAAGAGAAAATCAACGATCTCTTTGCTAAATTTAAAGCTTTGGCAGACCGTAAAAAAGAAGTTTATGACGATGATATTATCGCCCTTGTAGCAGATAATTTGAATCATAAAAACGCCTTCGCATTAGTGCATCAACATTATGAATTAGGCGATCAAGGCTATGCGTATGCTCATGTTCGTTTAACTACACCAGATGGTGAAAAATCTGATGCCGCTGTTGGCGATGGTCCAGTGGATGCGTCCTTAAAAGCAGTAGAACGTGTGGTAGGGTTGCCAATTAGTTTGAAAGATTACCAAATTCGCGCTATTACAGCGGGTAAAGACGCCCTTGGGGAGGCAGTTCTTAAAGTAGAATATAATGGCCGTATGTATCGTGGTCGCGGTATTAGTACGGATATTGTTAAATCAAGTGTACATGCATATATTAATGCAGTAAATTCTGTATACCTAGCTAAAGAGCTAGAAGAGGAGGCACAATAATGGGTATGACCATTACGGAAAAAAATATGGCTCGCCATGCCGGGCTTGATGTGGTAAAACCAGGTCAAATTATTGAATGTAAATTAGATGCTGTGTTGATGAATGACATTACATTCCCACCAGCACGTAAAGAGTTTTTAAAAATCGGTAAACCTGTATTTGATAAAGACCGTATCTATTTGGTACCGGACCATTTTACGCCAAATAAAGATATTCAGTCTGCTACACAAGCGAAAGTGATGCGTGATTTCGTGCGTGAGCATAGCATTACGAATTACTTTGAAGTAGGTCGCATGGGGATTGAGCACGTTATCCTTCCTGAAAAAGGACTTATCGGTCCAGGGGAAATGATCATCGGTGCGGACTCTCATACGTGTACATATGGTGCTGTTAATGCTTTTGCTACTGGCGTTGGATCTACTGACGCAGGTGTAGCGATGGCGGAAGGTAAAACTTGGTTCAAAGTGCCAGAAACAATTAAAGTAGAATTAATCGGTAAACCGAATAAATGGGTAACTGGTAAAGATATTATTCTTGAGCTCATCGGTCGTATTGGCGTTGATGGTGCTCGTTACATGGCCCTCGAATTTGCTGGCGAAGGCGTAAAACATATGACTATGGCAGATCGCTTGACTATTTGTAACATGGCTATAGAAGCAGGCGGCAAATGCGGCGTATTCCCGTATGATGAAGTAACAGAAGCGTATATCCAAGGCCGTGTAAACCGTCCTGTAGAGCCAATCAATGCTGATGAAGACGCTGTATACCCTCAAACAATCGTTATCGATTTAGATAAATTGCAACCAGTTGTGGCGTTCCCACACTTGCCATCTAACAAACATTACATCGACGAAATCGACAAAGATATTCGCATCGATCAAGTGATTATCGGTTCTTGTACAAATGGTCGTTACGAAGACTTGGCGGCTGCTGCTGAAATCTTTAAAGGTCGTAAAGTAGCTGATTTCGTTCGTTGTATCGTTATCCCTGGTTCCCAAGATGTGTATGACCAAGCGTTGCGTGATGGCTTACTTGATATTTTCATTCAAGCTGACTGTGCTGTATCTACACCAACATGTGGTCCATGCTTAGGCGGTTACATGGGTATCATGGCAGAAGGGGAACGCACTGTTTCCACTACAAACCGCAATTTCCGTGGCCGCATGGGTCACGTTGATTCTGAAGTATACTTGGCTAGCCCTTATGTGGCTGCTGCTAGTGCTGTATTAGGCCGTATTGCAGGCCCAGAGGAGGTTTAATATGGATTTTGAAAGTAAAAAAATCTGGCGTTACGGCGATGACGTAGATACAGACGTAATCATTCCCGCTCGTTACTTGGCGATTGCCGATTGGGCAGAACTTGCTGAACATGCTATGGAAGACATCGATACCACTTTTGCACCTAATGTGAAAGTTGGGGACATCATGGTAGCAGGTAAAAATTTTGGCTGCGGCTCTTCCCGTGAACACGCACCAGGCGTTATTAAAGAAAAAGGCGTACCTGTTATCGTAGCGAACTCCTTTGCTCGCATTTTCTTCCGTAATGCCATTAATATTGGCTTACCGGTAATTGAAATTGGCGATCAAGTCGATCGCATCGATGCAAACGATGAAATTGGTGTAGACCTCTCTAAAGGTATTGTGTATAACTTGACGAAAAATGAACAATACCAAGGTACTGAATTACCGCAGTTTATCCAAGACATTGCGGCAGCTGGCGGCTTAGTGGATTTCGCTAAGAACCGTAAATAAGAAGTAACAGACCTTTCTAATGTGCTTTTACGGATAGATAGGCACACTACATACTCATAACTGTTATAGCAGACAGACACCCTGCTCAAACTCCAACGAACCAGGTCTTCGCCTACGGCGAAGGGTCGAAGTCGTTTTCGCCAGGGTGTCTGCCTGTTTCTGAGCTATGCTCTACTTTGTAGCGTGCCTATCTTATCTATAGACACTATGGAAGAAGGTCTGTTACACTCTGATATATAACGCTAACCTAGCGAAATCCGCTAAGCCCACCCGCTGCTGGCGGGGAGGGGAGCAATGGTTTTGTAGGATGATTGTAAAACTTATAGTAGAGAGTTAGCAGATTTTGCTAAGGGGGATGTATGAGTAGAGCCGATGATGCCCCGAAAAGGCCGACTTTAGCCCTTCGCCAGAATGGCGAAGACCTGGCTATTGGAGGCCGATTGGGGTGTCATCTGCGATAGTGGAATAAATGACGATTAGCTAAACGCTAATCGCCTTGTAGAGGTGCATAATATGAGTACAAAAAACATTGTGTTGATTCCTGGCGATGGTATCGGCACGGAGATTATTGCAGCTGCAAAGGCTGTGTGTGATGTGGCTTTCACAAAGGCTGGTGTCACAGTTAATTGGATCGATAAAAAAGCAGGCGGTGCATCTATTGATGCGTATGGTGTGCCATTGACAGATGATACGATTGAAGCGTGTAAGGCTGCTGATGCGGTGTTATTGGGCGCTGTAGGCGGTCCTAAATGGGATGATGTAGATCCGTCTATTCGTCCCGAGAAGGCGATCTTAGGGCTTCGTAAGGAGCTTGGTTTGTTCTGCAATTTGCGTCCTGTTAAGATTTATCCGTCGTTGCAAGAGTATTCTCCGCTTAAAAAGGAATTGGTACAAAACGTTGATTTTGTAATCGTTCGTGAATTGACTGGTGGTATTTACTTCGGCGAGCGCGAAGAGGCACATGGTGAAGGGCCTAATGAGTCTGCTTGGGATAAAGAAACGTACAGCCGTTATGAAGTGGAACGCATTATGGATATTGCTATGGAAACGGCTCGTAAACGCCGTAAACAAGTGGTGTCTGTCGATAAAGCCAATGTATTGGCATCGTCTCGTTTGTGGCGATCTATTGCGAAAGAAAAAGCTGACGCCAATCCAGATATTACGACAGATTATTTCTATGTAGATAATGCAGCTATGCAGCTCGTTGTGAATCCAGCACAATTTGACGTGCTTGTAACAACAAACTTGTTCGGTGATATCTTGTCTGATGAAGGTGCCGTTATTTCCGGCTCTATCGGTTTGTTGCCATCTGCATCTATGGGTACTGGTACGGCATTGTATGAACCAATCCACGGTTCTGCACCAGATATTATGGGACAAAATTTGGCAAACCCATTGGGCACTATTTTGTCAGCTGCTATGATGTGTCGCCACTCCTTGGATCTTCCAGAAGTGGCAGATGCTATTGAAAAAGCAGTAGAACAAGTCTTAATTGACGGTTACCGTACCGGTGATATTTACCGTGAAGGTATGAAGCGGGTAGGCACTACGGAAATGGCCCAGGCTGTTATTGAGCGTTTATAATAGACACATGTAATTGTTAATATAATAGTAATTATTATTAACTATTATTAACTATTATTTAGTTATTACCTAATAAAATAATTGTTGATAGAGTAAATAACTTTCACCAATGGTCTTAGGCTGTTGGTGAAAGTTATTTTATGTTTGAAATGGAGAGGTTTGCATGTTTCCTTATTTTTTATTAACTCTTTCTATCGTATTGGAACTCTTTGCTACGTCTATGTTAAAGTATTCTGATAGTTTTACGAAAGTATGGCCTACTATCGGCTGCTTGTTAGGCTATGCCATTGCTTTTTACACGCTCACACATGTGCTTAAATATATTCCTCTTAGCATTACTTATGCTACGTGGTCTGGCGTGGGGCTGGTAGCAACGGCACTCATTTCCGTATTTATTTTTCAAGAAGGATATAATATATACACTATTCTTGGCATAGCATTAACCGTTATAGGCATTGTGATCCTTAATTTGTTTGGTAATGCTGGGCATTAATGAATAGGATATATCGGTTATTGATTTAGTGGAAATAGATATATTCTAGATGATAATCAGTCTTGACATATAGTCCTTATAGATATATAATTTTCAATCTATAGGGTGTTATGAACGGCTTATGTATGTGACCGTTTATGTATATGATAAGACCTATTTATATATAATATGTGTGACAGTATAATAGTGATAATATAGACGTGAGGAGTAGAATGAAAGAATTTCGTCAATTAACAGTACAAGACACGCCAGAATATCATAAAGTATTAATTGCTGGTTATGCAGCGATCAAAGACTATCCTATTACTTTTGATGCTATTGATTTCACTGAAGAAGAATCAAAAGAATGGATTGAAACATACCCAGTGTATGGCTTATATGTAAATGGTGAATTAGTAAGCTCTATTACGCTTTGTATGCCTTGGGTTAAATACTCTACACCTGATAAATACCCGCATATTGCTCACTTTGTGACGGCACCAGAACATAAAGGTAAAGGGTATGCTCGTATGATGCTAGAATATGCAGAAGACATTTTAACCCATCAGCTAAAGACACCATTTGTTACACTTGGTACGGCACAAGAACATCCATGGCTACCTAAAATGTATGAATCCTTTGGCTTTAAAGCTTATGATAAAGTCCATTTTAGAGGTAAACAACATACAACTGTATTATTTAAAAAAGAATTATAAGAAAACCCCTACCGTCATTTCTATGCTACGAAACGCCTATAAATGACAGTAGGGGTTTTTATTTACCCAGTTTCTATGTAATTATTTAGTTACTACTTTAAGATCTACAGGAATATTCGCTTCTACAGTTTCACCGCCTATAACTTTTTTAGCTGTGTCCATAGCGATTTTACCCATAAGTTCTGGTTGTTGTGCAATGGTTGCTGCTAGTGTACCATCTTGTACTGCTTTTTCAGCGTCAGCTGTGCCGTCAAAGCCTACGATGAAGATGTCTTTGCCAGCAGATTTAGCCGCTTGGATAGCGCCTAACGCCATTTCGTCGTTATGAGCGAAGATAGCTTGCATATCAGGGTTAGCTTGTAACATGTTGGTTGCTACGTTAAGACCTTTTGTGCGGTCGAAGTCAGCGCTTTGTTTAGAAACAACTGTTAATGCTTGGTCAGCCACATTGTGGAAGCCTTGGCCGCGTTCACGTGTCGCGGAAGCACCAGGGATGCCTTCTAATTCGCCAACTTTAGCAGCGTTGCCTACTTTGTCGACGATCAATTGAGCTGCCATTTCGCCGCCTTTCACATTGTCGGAAGCGATGTGAGCTACTACTGTACCTTTGTCAGCAGAGCGGTCTACAGTAATAACAGGGATGTTTTTGCCGTTTGCCATTTCTACAGATGTAGAGATAGCTGCAGAATCAACAGGGTTGATGATCAATACAGAAACGCCGCTTTCCAATAAGTCGGAAATGTCGTTCGCTTGTTTAGCTGGGTCGTTTTGAGCGTCTACGATTTTAACTTTTAAGCCCAATGCTTTTGCTTGCTCTTCAATACCATTTTTCAAAGATACGAAGAACGGATTGTTTTGAGTGGATACGGAGAAGCCGATTGTGCCAGATTTTTGGTCGCCGCTGTCGGCGCTTTTACCACAACCAGCAACGAGGCCGATTACTAAGATGGCCATAGCTAAGAATGACAATAGTTTTTTCATGAAAACCTCCTAAGCTTTCTTGCGGTCTGCAAGGACAGCTAATAAAATAACGATACCTTTAACGACTTGTTGGTAGAAACTGGATACGTCGAGAATATTTAACCCATTGTTGAGGGTACCAATGATAAGGGCGCCAATTAAGGTGCCTACAATATGACCGCGGCCACCAGCAAGGCTAGTACCGCCAAGAACAACGGCTGCAATGGCATCAAGTTCATAACCTGTGCCAGCCGTCGGTTGTGCTGAATTGAGTCGAGACGTAATGATAGCCCCTGCGATGGCAGCGAGCATACCAGTGAGGGCGTAAGCGAAGACTTTCACCCGGTCGATTTTAATACCTGCAATGTAACTTACCTTTTCACTACCACCTACGGCATAGGTTTTGCGACCTAAGGAGGTGCGGCTCAAGATGAACCATAAAATGATGAAAGCTAAGAACATTGTAATAGCAGGGATAGGAATATTGGCAATGTCCCCTTGACCAAAAGCGTGGAACAATGGGTCTTGGGTGAGGCCGGAAATAGGATTACCGTCAGTGAATACCAATGTAGCACCGCGGTAAATCGTCATCGTCGCCAAGGTGGCAATGAAAGGCGCCACGCGGCCATAAGTAATAACAAGGCCGTTAATGGCACCTAATACAAGGCCTGCACCAGCAGCAATGAGGATGGCTAATTCGGGATTTGTACCTGTTACGATGAGCTGCGCCATAAACGCACTAGATAGGGCAAGGATAGAACCGACAGATAAGTCGATGCCCCCTGTGAGGATGACGAAGGTCATACCAAAGGCGATGATGGCGTTAATGGAAACTTGACGCAATAAATTGCGCAAATTAGAGAATTCTAGAAAACTGTCGTTCATGACAGAAATAATAATAAATAAAATGATTAGGCCAATGAGAGGTCCTAATTTTCGTACATATTGCATGGCTTTGCTGTCCATTACACTCCTCCTGTTGCTAATGTCATAATCGATTCTGGCGATGCTTCTTGGCGATCTAAGATGCCCGCTACACGGCCTTCTTGGATGACCATGACGCGGTCACTCATGCCGATGACTTCCGGTAATTCGGAGGACACCATAATGATAGATACGCCTTCGTTCGTTAATTCGTTCATTAAATCGTAAATATCGCGTTTGGCGCCGATGTCGATACCACGCGTCGGTTCATCCATGATGATAATGGATGGTTTTTTGCCAACCCATTTAGCGATAACGACTTTTTGTTGGTTACCGCCAGAGAGGGATGACGCCGGTTCGTCAATGGATTGCGTTTTAACGCCTAATTTCGTAGATAATGTTTCAGCAAAAGTGCGGAGTTTGCTTGTTTTCAAGATGTGGGATGGACATACATCGCTCAAATTTGGCAATGTAATGTTAGAACCAATGGAAAAATCGAGAATGAGGCCTTCGCTTTTTCTGTTCTCCGTAATGAAAGCAATGCCTGCTTTGATAGCAGCTTCCGGTTTCTTCGTTTTTAACGTTTTACCATGGATAGTAATAGTGCCGCCGTGGTGATCGTCGACGCCAAAGATGGCCCGCATAATCTCTGTGCGACCAGCTCCCATAAGGCCTGCTACGCCGAGGATTTCCCCTTTGCGCAAGTCAAAAGAAATATCGTGTTTAAAGCCTTTTGGTTGTAAATTTTGTACCGATAAGACTACGTCGCCTGGCGTTGTAGTCCGTTCTGGGTAGAACTCGTCAATGGAGCGACCTACCATGTGGCGCACCACTTCGTCCATCGTAATCTCCTCGATAGGCTTCGTTGTAATGGTATGACCGTCTCGCATAACCGTGACCGTATCACATTCGTTGAAGACTTCTTCCATGCGGTGAGAAATATACACGATAGCTACGCCACGGGCTTTCATTTTGCGCATCATGCTAAATAATGTCGCTGTTTCCCGTTCTGTAAGGGCTGCCGACGGCTCATCCATGATGACCACTTTTGCGTCTAACATGAGAACCCGCAAGATTTCTGTCATTTGTTGTTGGCCTACGGAGCAAGTGCTCGCTTCGGCTGTGAGAGGTAATTCGATGCCCAACTCTTCACAGAAAGCCTCAGCTTCTTTGAGCATAGCCGCTTTGTCGATTAAGCCAAAGCGATTTTTCTTTGGTCTCATTAAATAGAGATTTTCTAATAATGTAAGGTTTGGCCAAATATTCAATTCTTGGTGAATAAAGGCAATGCCGTTTAATTCTGCTTCCCGTGGGTTAGGGAAGGTCCGTGGGGTACCGTTGATAGTAATCGTTCCGGCATCGGCTTTGTGAATCCCTGTGAGGATGTTCATCAGCGTGGACTTGCCGGCTCCGTTTTCACCCATTAAGGCGTGGACTTCGCCTTTCTTAAAGGTAATGTTTACATCCCGCAGCACTTGGTTGGATCCAAATGCTTTGGCAATGCCTGACATAGTAATTTCCATAATAACTCCTGCCTATGGGCGATCGCTAAAAATACAATCAGCCCGTAATATTACATTCGCATACGGCGTTGCTTCGCCAGTACGAATGATGCACTTGCATTGTTTAGTGGCTTCTTTGAAAGCCTCATGATTTGTTTCAATCCATTGGAATGCGTCCTTTGGATAGGTTTCTTCCATATATTGGTATAATGCTGGATTATGGTCTTTCATTTCGACAGCTATATGGATAGCTTCCGTTTTCATATGTGTGGATACGATATCTAAGACTTGTTGAAAGCTAGGTACACCTAAGTCGAGGGCTACGTCGATTTTAAAGACCCCCTCAGGCACGGGTAAACCGCAATCTGCAATGCAGATTGTGTCAGTATGCCCCAAATCGGCTAGGACTTTCGCGATGTGGCTATTTAATATGCCTTGGCGTTGCATAGTAGATCTCCTATATATATTATATCTTTGAATGGTATATGTAATACATCATATCTCTAAATGGCTAATATGAATGGATTTCATTCGATGATTACGCATGTTCTGCTAGGAATGCTGTTACTGCTGCATGCGTAGGCATACCTTCTTGGGCACCTAACGCTTGTATAGACAGCGCTGCTGCCGCATTGCCGTAACGAAGTGCATTGTCGAGGCTTTCACCATTGACAATAGCCTTGGCAAAGGCACCATTGAAGGTGTCACCGGCACCCGTTGTATCTACTGGTGTTACAGAAAAACCAGGAATGATGCGGAACGCTCCATTTTCACCGATGCCGACGCCTTGTTTGCCGAGGGTAACGATGATTTTACCGCTGTGGGCGAGTACCGTTTCTGTTGTATCTTGGCCAGGATAGAGGGCAGAAAGCTCATGTTCATTAGGCGTAATATAAGTGGCCAGTTCCATCCATTGTGGATCGAGGTTAGCTGCAGGAGCTGGATTGAGGAGAACCTTGATATTAGCCGCAGCACAGCGCCTTACAATATATTCGATAGTGGAAATAGGAATCTCGTTTTGTACCATTACAAGGTCGGCTTGTTCGATAGCAGACCATGCATTGTCTACGATGCTTTCATCAACGCGAGCGTTGGCGCCAGGAATAACGATGATACTATTATCGCCTTCGGCTAATGTAATGTGGGCCGTTCCTGTCGTCACATCGTCTAAAGTAACGAGATAGTCTACATTAATGTGGTTATTGATTAAATTAGTGCGTATCATTTCACCATACGCATCATTACCAATGCAACCGACCATAGTTACATTAGCACCTACACGAGCGGCTGCTACTGCTTGGTTAGCACCTTTACCGCCGTGAGCAATATGTAATTCGTTGCCTAATATGGTTTCGCCTGCTACAGGACGCTTGTCTGCGAGCACGACAATATCCATATTACAACTACCTATGACAACAATGTGGTTCATAGTGACTCCTTATAGTATCTGTGATTATACGTTGCCTATTGTATTAGCATTAGTGCAACTTTTTCAGTTATTAGTATATACTATTTGGTCGCTATCTGCCTAGACTGTTTTCTCTATTTATGTAGGTTATTATTGAAAGAATGTATAGTATACAATTATTGTGTGTAAGGGGTAAGATTAAAAGTAAAATTTTGTTATTATAGGCCGATGAGAACGTACTCGTAATCTTGTCTCTGATCTAATAGGGAGATGAGATTAATTGTTTTAGTTTCTTCTGTAACTGTATAGAAGAGTATGAGTTTCTCTAAAATGAGTACCCGAATATTTCGTGTTTTTATTTCTTTTATATTTAATTTTCTACCCATAAAAGGATGGTGTTTTAAGTTTCCGATAGATTGCTCAATTCTTTCTAATACTTGATAGGCTGTTTCCCGAGAAAATTGAGTCGCCACGTAGAGAATATGTCTCTGAAGTTCGTCATTAAATGTATCGGAACGATTGAGTGTATAGGCATTCATTATATTACTCCATATTGTCTAACATGGCGCGAATGTCAGCAAACGTTTCTTCAACAGGTTTAATACGTCCTTCGATAATATCTTCTTGGCCATCTACAATGGAGGCTAGAATAGTAATTTTTGCTTTTAATGCATTATACGTGTTATAGCCTAAACTTACAGTATCACCACGACCGTTAACGGTAATAATAGCAGCTTCATCTCGTAATTGGAGTGATTTGGATACTTCAGGATATTTATTGCGTAAATCAGATGATGGTCGGATTGTTTCACGTAGCATAAGAATCTCCTTGTTGAAATTATGTCATAGCTTATTTGAATAGTTCTTACATTGTGTATTGCACACTATGCTGTACTGTCCCTATGATGTAATAGATGATACTACTATTATATCATTTATATGATATAATAGTAGTATCTATAGGGAGGCAGGAATGAAAGAATCAGACAACAAAGTAGCGCAACGATATAGGCAAATGATTGTAGATGCCTTTTTGCTGCTTACAGAGTCGATGCCGTATCAGGAAATTACGGTACTTCGCATTGTACAGGAAGCGGATGTATCAAGGCAAACCTTTTATCGCCATTTTAAAACAAAGGAAGATATATTAGCTTCTATTATGGATCGGCTTATTAGAGAAGTGAATCATCGTTTGCATACATCTTCTATTATTACACTACAATCTGCATTAGTGGAGTATTTCACATTTTGGCAGCATAATAGAAACTATCTTCGCATTATTTATGAAGGTCAGATTGAAGCATGGTTACTTGTTAAATATAATGAAGCTATGCGAGACCAGTTTTGTATGTTAAGTCATCAGTTTATAGACTTGGATAAGCGAGAATTTCACCTTATGATGTCCTTTCTTATTGGTGGGTTATATCAACTCAAAAGGGATTGGTATGAACGAGGTTTTAAAGAGGCACCTGAAGAATTGGCGGCGTTAGTAGCTAACATGATACGGACTAAATAAAGAAAAGGCATGTAGTGGACATAAACACTACATGCCTTTTAATTTAATCTACATAACGTCCTTCCGTGGAGCGTTTATGCGTTTTGTTAAGAAAATTTTCGTCTAAATTGGCAATACCTGTACGTAAATCAGATAACATCTTATTTTTATCTTGTGGCAAGATACCTGCAATTGGTACAGCATTTGATGTATGCATGCCTAGTATATAGGTATTGTCGAGATGGAGTGAATTAATGAGTCGCTCTTCTTCCATGAGTACGTCCCCTGCAGTGCCTTCGGTGAGTTCGCCTCGCTGCACCATATCGTGTAATGGACTGCCAGGAGTAACAAAAAGCGTCATAAGAAATACCATCCATGGGTTTATCCGGTTAATGATGGCTGCTGTATCATCGATATGTTCTTTAGAGTATTCAAGGCCGCCACCGCCCATAATAACGTTCATACAAAAATCATAGCCAAATGTTTTGAGGCGCATCAATTGTTCTTCCGATTCTGCTGCCGTATTGCCTTTAGTGAAAAGGGAGAGAACCTTGTCGTTACCACTTTCAAAACCAACATTCATACCGTTGAACCGAAGGTCGCGAAGTGCCTTGAGCTCATCGTCAGTTTTACGTGCAATGCTTTGAATGGTGGCGTATGATGCGATATCTTCTACTTCAGGAAAAATATCAATAATCATTTCGCCAATTTCTTTTAATTTGTCGAACCCTAATGTAAAAGCGTCACCATTGAGCAGAAAAATGCGACGTACGGAACGATACATTTGGCGAGCTTCCAATAAATCACTTTTGATTTGCTCTATAGACTCCATCATAAATGGCACGTCTCGATACATAGTGCAGAAACTACAATTATTGTGACTACAACCTTGTGTTACTTGGATTAAAAGTGAATTAGCTTCGTATGGTGGGCGATACGTCGTACCTGTATATTTCATAAAAACCTCCTTGTTATTAATAAGGCTATTGTAATGTAGAAATCGGAGAAGCTCAATGTATGTAGATACAAGTGATACACTTTGGATGTGTTGTCACAGTATGGGTGTGACAACTGAAGAGAAGTGTCTAACTTGATCTTGGTATATTGAAATTTGTGAATATGGGTGTTATACTAGGGAACAGTTAGAGAGTGTGTATCCTAACTTAGCTAACATACACGATGAATTAGCTAGCATTATAGTATGAATATGTGAGGTAAATTATGGCTGAATTATCTAAAAAACCAACGCCTGATGTGGCGGAACATAATGCATTTTTCCCATCTGAATATTCTTTGTCCCAATTCACAGCTCCTGTTAGTGATTTGTCGGACTTTGAATATGCTACAAAATACAAAGGGGATAAAAAGATTCTTATCATCGCATCCGATGAACGTTATGTATTGATGGATAATGGTACATTTTTCTCCACTGGTAATCATCCAGTAGAAACATTGGTTCCAATGTATCATTTAGCAGAAGCCGGTTGGGATTTTGAAATTGTTACCTTGTCTGGCAACCCTGTGAAATTCGAATTCTGGGCGATGCCTAAAGAAGACACTCGTTTGAAAGAATTCTTTGAACGCTATGCAGAACAATTTAAACAACCTAAAAAATTATCTGATGTAATTGCAGATGGTTTAGATAAATATTTTGCTTTATACATTCCTGGTGGTCATGGTGCTTTAGTGGGCCTTGATGAAAGCCGTGATGTAAAAGCAGCATTGAAACATTTCCAAGATCGCAATGAATTTATCATTACTATTTGCCATGGTCCAGCAGGCTTATTGGCTGGCGCTATTGATGAAAACCCAGAAGACTTCATGTTCCGTGGCTATGACATCTGCTTACTACCAGATATCGTAGACCGTACATCTCCAGATATGGGTTACATGCCTGGTCACCTTCGTTGGTACATGGGTACACGTTTGGCAGAATTAGGTATGAACATTTTAAATGAAAATATCGACGGTTCTGTACATCGTGACCGTAATTTGTTGTCCGGCGATAGCCCATTGGCAGCTAACAACCTTGGTAAATTAGCGGCAAAAACTTTATTAGAATCTTTATAAGAAATGAATAAGGCACCCCTCAAAGCTCCAATAGCCAGGTCTACCTTCGGTAGGGCTAAAGTCGCTTAGAGGGATACCTTATTCATTAGAACAATGGCCTAGGGAATACTACTCCCTAGGCCATTTATGTGTGTAATAAGGTCAGTGCAGTGAATATGTACATATCCTAGAGGTAGGTAATCCCCTAAAAGTGACTTCGACCCTGAGCCGTAGGCGAAGACCTGGTTCGTTGGAGCTTTTAGGGGTTGCCTACCTTACTTTTGTATATTAGATTAGCGCTGACCTATGAAGTAGGTGTTAGTCTATCCATAGTAACTAACTTTTATAAACTAGCGCTAATATGATACAATAAAGATTATATATTTATCCGAATGAATAAGGAAATGAGGCAAATTATGGAGCGGATTCAGGATCTTGTATATACCCATAAGCAAGGAGGCAAGTTTCGTTGGGTTACAGTGAGTACACTATTATTGGCGTTAGGTGCTATTTTGCATTTAGTAAGTCCTAGTATTGCTGGTGTAACGCCTAATTGGATGATTGCTACTTACTGTGTAGCCATATTGTTGACGAAACCGAGTTATGCGCAGACACTAGGCATCGGGTTTGTGGCAGCGTTCTTGACGATTTTGACGTCTAAATCGGCATTTCCTTACGGCAATTTATTGTCTGAACCGGGTGGTGCGTTGACAGCAGCTCTCGTAACGCGAGCTATGATGAACCTATCTTGGAAACGCATAGGTGGTATGGATATAACGCCTATCGTGTCTGGGTTTCTCGCCACTGTCGTATCTGGTGGTATTTTCGTTACTCTTTTGTGGCAAGTGCTAGAATTACCAAGCACCGTATATGTGAAAGCTATGTGGCCATTAGTTCTCATGGTAGCAGGCCTCAATGCGGTAATTACGCCTGTATTATATATTCCAGCTCAAAAATTGTTTGCTAAACGAGGTATGTTACCAAGTGATCATGAAGGCATGAGCAATCATAGTGGATTGACAATTCTTCCAGAGCGACAAGCAAAGATTTCTATGGAACACCTCACCTATTTCTATCCTAAGGCGAGTACGCCGTCTATAGAAAATGTTAATTTAGATGTTCATGACGGGGACTTTCTTGTCATTACGGGGCCTGCTGGTTCTGGTAAAAGTACGATTTGTATGGCTATGGTAGGGGCAGTACCAAAATTCTACGGTGGCCGGTTAGAAGGTATGGTATTTGTGGACGGAAAAGCAACGACACAAATGGATATTCCTGAACTTGCTAATCACATTGGTGTAGTATTGGCTGATTATGATACGCAGTTGGTAACTCTTACAGTGAGAGAAGAAGTGGCTTTCGCTATGGAAAATCGTGGATATAGCCGAGATGTTATTGAAAAACGTAGCCGAGACGTATTCCGTCAAGTTGGCCTCGAGGGATTAGAAGATCGTAAGGTAACAAGTCTATCTGGCGGTCAGCGACAACGATTGGCCATTGCTTCTGTTTTGGCTACGAATCCGTCTGTACTTGTTTTAGATGAACCAACGAGTTCCCTTGATCCTGATGGGACTGCTGAGTTATATCGTCTTGTAGGTGCTTTAAACAAAGAACACGGCATTACGGTTGTTGTTATTGATCACGATTTACATGCTGTATTACCGTATGCTAATCGCATGGCCTTGATGAACGATGGCAAGGTGGTATGTGATAGTGATGTAGCTACAACATTACGCTACATGTATGAACACAATATTTATGTAGATGCACTACCATCGGTATTTACTACTTATTTAGAACTAGAATCGGCTGGTTATGGTAGTGCAGAACCATGGCTTAGTATTGAATCGGCTATTAAAGGCCTTCATTATATTGAAATGGCAAAGGCTATCGATCGTTCCGTTCATGCTAGGACTAGCTATTCAACTCATAGCGTTATAGATTCGGAACGTACAGAACTAGGTTCTAATATTACAGCTGAAGATTCTGAGAATACAGTAACAGGAGGTGGCACACGTGCTTAAGGTTGAAAACTTACGCTTTGGCTATGTGCCATCGGTAGATATTTTTAAAGATGTAAATTTCACTATTCACGGTGGTGAGTTTATCGCTATTGGCGGTAAAAATGGATGTGGCAAAACCACCATTACTCGTCTCTTGATGGGCCTTGAAAAGCCAACAGAAGGACGTATGTATTATAATGGCGCTGATATTACGACGATGCCACCATCTAAACGGGGGCAATTTATCGGATATGTGTTCCAACAGCCAGATCGACAAATGTTCCGATCTACTGTAGCGGAAGAAGTTGCTTTTGGCCCTGAATCGTTAGGTCGTTCCAAAGAAGACGTAGAGCGTATCGTCAACGATGTACTTCATAAAGTAGGTATCAGTCATTTGCGCGAAGCCTATCCGCCTACATTGCGTCGCGGCGAAAAGCAACGTGTTGCTATTGCTTCTGCATTAGCTATGGAGTCGAGCATTCTCATCCTTGATGAACCGACGAGCGGTCAAGATGGGAAAGAGACGAAGGAGCTGTTAGCTTTACTTCGTCAATTGCATGCAGAAGGGCTGACGATTTTGCTCATTACCCACGATATGGAAATAATGGCTGCTGAATGTACCCGTGCTATCATCATGGGAAATCGTACAGTCGCCTTTGATGGTACACCAGAAGCGTTATTTACAAAAACTGCTGATGAATTGCACGATTTAGGTCTTACGAGACCGCCAAGTGTAGAACTTTCATTAGCAGTGCCTGGATTAGGGTATTGCAAATCGATGGATGAATTGCGCCGTAAATTATTGGCTCAGTTAGAAGGATAGGAGGGCATTATGGAACGATTAGTACCACTTACAAAAATTCTCATGACCCTCGCCGTATCCGTATGGGCTATTTTGCTTAGAGATTGGCAATCCTTGTTAGTCTTGGTTTTAGCGGAACTCTTGGTGTTACTCTTCTTTGGCATTTTTCGACAACAATATAAGGCTATCGCTGCTTTAGTCGTTTTTGCCGTATTCTTAGGACTTGTCCAATATGTAGGGAGTGGTGATATTCCGTCGGCTATCGTTGCAGGTTTACGAATGCTCTCTATGACAACGGTCTTTATAGCTTTGTTGGGAACGACGAAGCTTCAAGATTTGACGGCAGCTCTTGTAACGCAATGTAAAATTCCTTACGAATATGCCTTTATGTTTACAGCGGCACTCCGTTTTGTGCCAGATTTCATTGGTGAAAGCAAGGCTGTTCAAGAAGCACAAGCCTGCCGAGGGCTTTCACTAGAAGGAAATATTTTAAAACGGATGAAATCCTACGCATCGGTGATTCAACCATTACTATTGAAATCACTAGGGCGCTCCGAGACAATGGCGTTGTCATTGGAATTGCGCGGATTTGGTGGTAAGAACCATAGCTTTGCTGCATCGGTGGGGCTAAAAGCCATTGATTACGCAGTTATTGCGGGCTTGGTGGTGATTACAGTATTATTATTTGTATAAGTAGTGCATAAAGTGCAACGCTAGAGCCTCTAGTGTTGCACTTTTTGTTGAAGGTGATAGTATGAGCAATGTAACGATTCGTCCCATTGAAGAAGGAGATATAGAGGCTTGTTTGGCGATTTATAATTACGAAGTGCTAAACGGTGTAGCAACCCTTGATTTAGAGCCGCGCACTTTGGAGGAATGGAAACAGTGGTACTGTGACCATGACGATGCCCATCACCCCATTGTTGTAGGTATCATAAATGATATGGTAGTAGGCTATGCATCACTTTCACCATATCGTATGAAAGAAGCCTATAAAAGCACGGTAGAATTGTCTATTTATATTCATCCGGAGTATCGCGGACAAGGGGTAGCAACACAATTGATGGGCTACATATTGGACATTGCTAAAGCCAATCCAAATTTGCATAATGTAGTATCTGTTATTACAGCTGGCAATGAAGGAAGTCGCATATTACATGAGCGATTTGGTTTCACCTACTGCGGATTATTGCCAGAGGTAGGCTTTAAACATGGTGCTTATCAAGATACAGAAACTTATGCATTATTGGTGTAACAAAATTTTTACAATTTGATATAATAGGAACAGAGTATAAGTCGAGTATATAACAGGGATAGAGTAAGCGGGGTATTAGGCAGCATGATAAATATGAAAGCAGAACGGCAGTTTGTCGGTTTTGGGACGTACCGGAACCGATTGGTGGACGGCCATGTACATACTGAATTATGTCCCCATGGTAGCGGTGATAGAACGGCGTTGATGATAGAAAAAGCTATTGAGTTGCGCATCGAAAAGATTTGCTTAACGGAACATGCACCATTGCCAGCGGGATTTTTGTCTGAATATGGGGGAAATAGAAAAGCCTATGAAATGGCATCTTTGAAAATGAATCAAGTAGATGCTTATTTAGAGTTAGGCCGCCAGTTACAGCGTGCGTATGGTACGCACATAGATATATCACTCGGTTTTGAAGTGGATTATATTCCAGGATTTGAAACCGAAATTCAAGATTTTTTAGACCGTTATGGTCCTTTAACAGAAGATAATATCTTATCGGTTCATTTTATGGACGGTGTAGAAGGGCAGTTTTACTGCGTTGACTATAGTCCAGAAGAATTACAAAAAGGTTTTGCGCCTTGGATTCATAATCAAAGTGAATTGTATTATAAATACTTTACCATTATGCGCCAAGCTGTACGGGCAGATTTAGGCGAATATACACCGAAGCGCATCGGTCATTTTGATTTAATTAAAAAGTTCCAACATTATTTTGGCTATGACCGTCATTTGGATCGCCGTAATGCCCAAGTGGTGAGCGATATTCTACATATTATGCACGTGCAAGGACGAGAACTAGATTACAATATGAGTGGTTTCTTCAAACCGCATTGTAAAGAAATGTATCCAAGTCGTTTCATTCAAGGTATGGCAGCGGTCATTGGAGTTCCTTTTGTGCTCGGATCAGATGCCCATAGCGTGGCAGATATTGTTAATGTGTGGGAGTAAATCGTTTCTCATTATATGAGGTTCACGCTATACGGTGGGACAGAATAAAAATATAGTTTATAGCATACGCTTCTATTGACAATTCTATAGAAGCGTATTATTATGATTTTATCACTTTACTACGTTAAAGCGATAAAATTGGAAGGAAGATTGATAGAAAAATCTGAAGGTAAGTATGTGTAAAGAAATGAATCAGTAGTATTTGTTTGATTTATGTATAGAATTGTAGTGGGAAGGGTGCTTAGAATGGTACAAAAGCAGTTATTAACGGGGTTTCGAGATGATATAGGCGTGATGGCAGAGCGAAAAGATGATATTAGCCAATATTGGCTAGGGCTTTGTCGTAATCGGGGATATACTAAAATTTCAACACCTCTTGTAGAATATAAAGAGGCATTTAAGGGCTATGCCTTAGGACGTAGTCAGCAAATGTATGAGTGTATTGATAGCGCGGATAGTGCTGTCGTGATTCGACCTGATTTGACGATGCCTATCGGTCGATTTTTAGCAACTACCAATATTGAATTACCTAGAACTTTATATTATCTTGGTGACGTTTTAGTAAAACATAAACAGCATCAAGGCCATATTAATCAAGTTACACAAGGTGGCATTGAAATGGTAGGTTATGAAGGTTTAGATGCAGAATTAGAATGCATTTCCATTATACAAGAGGTCAATCAGAGTGAACTGAATAATCAATTATATCTTGAACTAGGTGATGCCCAATTTGCTCGTGCTATTACAGATGCGTTAGGACTTATGGAGGCGGAACGAGAGGAATTATTAGAGGCATTATTTACGAAATATTTGCCACGCTATAATGAATTGATTGCTGCCTATCGAAATAGTGCATTATATCCTTTTCTTATCCTATGGCCTCGTTTGTTCGGCACTATAGAGGAGATTAGAACTGCTTTAGCAGAGGTTATTTTACCAACAACGGCTCAACGAATCGTGGATCATTTGCTAGATGTAGGTATGTCTATTGATAATACAGGTCAAGCGGTGCGCATTGATATTTCTAATGAACCACCTCAATCATATTACACGGGGATTACCTTCCGTGGTTATGTAGATGGTATTTCTCAATATATCGTTAGCGGTGGTCGTTATGATCATGTGCTATCCAATTTTGACGGTGAGCCTATGCCTGCTGTGGGGATGGCTTTCAATATTGATGTACTGACCGCAGTCTCTAGTATTGGTGAAAGAGTACCCCAACGAAAAGGCGGATTACGTATCGCCCTTACGAAAGGTCGGGTAGAAAAAGATTTTATTCCCCTATTAGAGGCTTGTGGTATCGATTGTGAACCATTGCGAAATAAAGCACGTAAATTGATTATTGCTTTAGGCGATGACTTAGAAGTGATTTTAGCGAAAGGCCCTGATGTAACAACGTATTTACATAATGGTGTGGTAGATCTCGGCATTGTTGGCAGTGATGTACTTGATGAGCAAGATAATACGAGCTATGAATTGCTGGACTTAAAAACGGGGCAGTGTCAATTCGTATTAGCCTCGCTGGCAGGGTATAATCCAAGAGAGGGCCGACGTCAGAGAATTGGTACGAAATATCCGACCATTACAAAACAATATTTTGGATCTCAAGATGTAGAAATCATTAAAATTGAAGGATCCGTAGAGTTGGCGCCTCTTGTGGGACTTGCTGATGCTATCGTAGATATTACTGAAACAGGAACGACATTGCGAGAGAATAATTTAGAAATTTTTGATTATTTAAGACCTATTTCGACTCGGCTTGTAGCCAATCCATTGGCATTAAAACAAAAACGAAATATTATTTTTGATTTAGTGGATCGGTTAGCAACAGCGATTAATTGATGACAGTAAGAATAGAGGGATATATATGAAAATCTATAAAGAATCGCTAACGACTATGTTAGATATTGTAAAGAATTATACACAACAAACAACAGATATGGATATTGAACGACGTGTATATGATATTATCGAAGCAGTACGCACTGATGGGGATAAGGCGTTGCGTGAATATTCTAGTACTTTTGATGGCGTTGCTGTAGACTGTTTTAAAATTGACCAAGCTGTTATTGACCAAGCCTATGATGCTTTGTCTGATGATTTAAAAGCGGCTTTACTAAAAGCAAAAGCTAATATTATAGAATTTCATAGTCGCGAAATTGAACAAGGTTTCGTAGATATGGATACACCAGGTATTATTCGAGGACAAAAAGTGACTCCTTTAGAGCGGGTGGGTATTTATGTACCTGGAGGGACAGCTGCATACCCATCGACGATCATGATGACTGCGTTGCCAGCAAAAATTGCAGGGGTTAAAGAAGTTGTTATGGTTACGCCGCCTCAAAAGGATGGCATTAATCTCGCTGTGTTAGGGGCTGCAAAACTAGCTGGTGTTGATGCAGTCTATCAGGTAGGTGGTGCGCAAGCGATCGCTGCATTGGCATATGGAACAGAACAGATTCCAAAGGTTCATAAAATTGTAGGACCTGGCAATATTTATGTGGCTACGGCAAAGCGACAAGTGTTTGGTCAAGTCGACATCGATATGATTGCTGGTCCTAGTGAAATTGGTATTATTGCTGATGACAGTGCAAATTCAGTGTATGTAGCGGCTGATTTATTATCGCAAGCGGAACATGATCCTCGGGCACGGGCTATTTTAGTAACCAATAGTGACAGTTTCGCTCGCACTGTAGCGGATGAAGTAGAGCGACAGCTTTCACAATTACCACGAGAAGATATAGCTAGACAGGCGATAGAAAATAATAGTTATATTGTAGTAATGGATACTATTGAAGAAATGTTTAATGTTATGAATGAAGTGGCACCAGAACATTTGGAAATTCAATTGCCAGACCCTATGACGTATATGAGTATGGTACAACATGCTGGTTCTGTATTCCTTGGTAATTATGCATCAGAGCCGTTGGGCGATTATTTAGGCGGTACTAATCACGTATTGCCGACGAGTGGGACAGCGAAGTTTTCATCTCCTTTAGGGGGTTATGATTTTGTAAAACGCATTTCCTTTACGCAATTTACAAAAGAGCGGTTAGCAGAAGTGGCAAAAGATATTACTACCTTGGCACGAACGGAAGGTTTGGAAGCTCATGCGCGAGCAGTGGAAGTCCGTTTTGAATAGGGTTGCAACAATGGAGGGACAATAATGGAGCAACACCGAGTGGCTACGGCAACGCGTGAAACGAGTGAAACGAATATTACTGTTACGTTGAGTTTAGATGGGAATCAAGATATCCATATTAATACGGGCATTGGTTTTTTAGATCACATGCTCCATTTATTGGCTAAACATGGACGGTTTGGGCTCTGTGTACATGCTGTAGGCGATACGCACATTGATGCACATCATACCGTTGAAGATATTGGACTTACTCTAGGGGAAGCGTTGAAACAGGCCCTTGGCAATAAGGCGGGTATCGAGCGATATGGTGACGCTTGGGTGCCTATGGATGAAGCGTTAACGCAGGTGGTTATTGATCTTAGCGGTCGCCCTTATCTCGTGTTTGATGGTGCATTCACTACACCTGTATTAGGCGGTAATTTTGAAACTGAACTTGTAGAAGATTTCTTTCAGGCGCTATCTGTTAGTGGAGCTATGAATTTACATGTGCGAAATATATATGGACGTAATACGCACCATATTATTGAAAGTATGTTTAAGGCTACAGGACGAGCATTGCGTAAAGCAGTGACGATTCATGCAGAGATTATTGGTGTGAATTCTACGAAAGGTGTTATATAAGGGGGCTATATGATTTTTCCTGCTATAGATTTGCAAGAGGGGCGTAGTGTACGTTTATATAAAGGCGATTTTAAACAAGAAACGGTAATCAATCCAGATCCTGTAGCACAAGCGAGAGATTATGAAGCGGCTGGTGTAGGATCGTTGCATCTCGTTGATTTAGATGGCGCCAAAGCTGGTAAGCCTATTAATGTAGATATTGTACGTCAGGTACGGAGTGTATTTTCGGGTATTTTGGAAGTCGGTGGGGGCATTCGTGATCAAGAAGCGGTTGATTTATATTTAGGTCTTGGCGTGGATCGAGTAATTCTCGGTTCAGTAGCACTGAAACATCCAGTACTTACCAAGAAAGTCATTGCTACCTATGGAGCAGAGCGCATTGTTATTGGCGTAGATGGTAAAGACGGGAAGGTAGCTGCCGAAGGTTGGATTGATCAATCCGATGTTCCTATGACTGAATTGATTGCTGCTATGGTTGATGGCGGGGCGAAATATTTTATTGTTACCGATGTGGATAGAGATGGAACGATGCAAGGCGCTAATGAATCATTATTAGTACAATTGCAAGAAACATTTCCTCAAGCCCGCATTATTGCCTCTGGTGGGGTGCGTCATATGGAGGATATTAAGAGTCTTGCTAACAGCGGTGTTAAGGATAGCATTGTAGGTAAAGCATTGTACGAAGGAACCATTACATTGGAAGAAATCGCTCGTTTTAATCGGGAACATCCGTAAGATAGCACTTTTGGTGATGATGTTCAGTATAAGAGCGATACTACTAGGAGGTTTATATGTTAGCGAAGCGAATTATTCCGTGCCTTGATGTAGACGGAGGTCGCGTAAAAAAAGGGATTAACTTTGTTAATCTCGTCGATGTGGGGAATCCTGTAGACATAGCTTCTACCTATGAAGAGCAAGGAGCTGATGAATTAGTCTTTTTGGATATTACGGCTACTGTCGATGCTCGCACTACGATGCGGGATGTTGTGCGAGACGTATCAAACCGCGTATTTATGCCTTTAACAGTAGGTGGAGGGATACGTACTGTAGATGATATGAGTGCTTTATTGAAAGCTGGCGCTGATAAGATTTCATTAAATTCTGCAGCATTAGCTCGACCAGAACTTATTAGTGAAGGGGCACAAAAATTTGGCAATCAATGTATGGTCGTTGCCATTGATGTGAAAACGGATCCTACGACAGGTACTTGGTATGCCTACACTCATGGCGGTCGTAAGAAAATGGAATGGGAAGCCCTTGCGTGGGCTACTGAAGCAGTCCGTCGGGGTGCAGGGGAATTATTAGTTACTAGTATGGACAAAGATGGTACAAAATCAGGCTTTGATATAGAGTTATATAAGGCGCTAGAATCTGTCGTAGATGTTCCTATTATTGCTTCTGGCGGAGCTGGTAGTGTACAAGACTTTATAGAACTATTTGCACATACTGGTGTGACAGGGGCTTTAGCAGCATCGATATTTCATTTTGGAGACATTACCATTCCTTATTTAAAATCTGCATTACGAGCAGAAGGGATTATGGTACGTTAAACGGTTAAGAGATGTTGGTAATATAGAAGTAGATAGTTTAGATCGTTATAATGAGTGCAGGTAATTTATATGAAACCAGATTTTGCAAAAGGTAGTAGTTTACTGCCGACAGTAGTACAAGATGAGGCTACGAAAGAGGTCCTCATGGTGGCTTGGATGAATGAAGAAAGTTTCTATAAAACTGTGGAAACAGGTGAGACGTGGTTTTGGTCGCGTTCTCGTCAAGAGTTGTGGCATAAAGGCGGAACGAGTGGGCATGTGCAACGCGTTGTTCGTATGAAACTTGATTGTGATGGCGATACCTTGTTAGTCTTGGTAAAACCAGAAGGGCCTGCTTGTCATACAGGGGCTAATAGTTGCTTTTTTAACGATATAGAATGAAGGAGAGATCGATGTTACGACAGGGACTAGTCGCTTTATATGACATCATTAAAGCGCGAAAATCAATACCTAAAGAAGGGTCCTATACGAATTACTTATTTGAAAAAGGCTTAGATAAAATTTTGAAAAAGGTTGGCGAAGAGGCTACGGAGGTAGTCATTGCCGCTAAGAATGAAGAGCCGCAAGAATTAGTCTATGAAACGGCAGATATTTTATATCATTTACTCGTTTTATTGGTGGAAAAGGACATTCCGTACGAAGCTGTATTAGAAGAGTTAGCTCGTCGCGAAGGTTTAGCTAGTAAAATAGTAGATCGGAAGGCGATTACGAACTTATAAAAGGAGCATAATATGAAGGCTATCATTGGTACACTGAAATCGTATGTACCTGAAGAATCAGAAGAATCTGTAAAAGAACGACTCGGTATAAAGAGACTGGTACGGTTATCTGCAAATGAAAATCCCTATGGTACATCGCCAAAGGTTCGCGAGGCAGTTCTGAACTATATTGAGCATTATGATGCTAATTTATATCCTGATGGCAATGCATCTTCTTTACGTAGCGTATTGGCAAAATATTGGGATGTAGCAGAGAATCAGCTTATTATCGGTGTCGGTTTAGATGAAGTCATTTCTATGGTTAATACAACTTATATTACACCTGGCGACTCCATCGTTATTAGTGTGCCCACGTTTTCTGAATATGCTTTGAATGGGCTTATCGAGGGGGCTGTGATTCGGGAAGTTCCTTGTATATATGAAACAGGGCATTATGATTTTGAAGCTATGCGTGCAGCTGTTGACGATACGACGCGTATCGTGTGGATTTGCAATCCTAATAATCCTACTGGCATATATGAAACGATAGAAGACATCCGCACTTTCATCACTTCTTTGCCAGCAACAACGTTAGTTATCATCGATGAAGCATATATTGATTTTGTAACCTCTTGCAAAGAACCAACAGCGCGTAAACTCCTTGATGAATTCCCTAATGTATGTATTATGCGCACGTTCTCAAAAGCCTATGGATTGGCGAACTATCGCGTTGGCTATATGATGAGTAGCGAGAGCGTGACGAAATATATACAAACGATACGATTGCCATATAATGTGAGTACTATAGCGCAAGTCGCAGCAGAGGCAGCCTTCAAGGACGAGTTATTTTTAAAAGATACAATTCATAAAAATGATATAGAACGGGCTTTGTGGGAAGAGTTATTACAGAAGCTAGAGATTACGTATTATACAAGTGAGGCTAACTTTGTCTTTTTCTCTGTTCCTAATGCAGATGCTTTAGCTGATATGTGGCTCGAACAGGGCTATCAAGTGCGTCGCGGGCAGAGACCAGATTGGTTGCGGCTTACGTTCCCTGCTACTGAAGATGGTATTGTGATGCGATCTATTCTGAGAGACTATATGGCATCTCTTTAGTAAATGTATTGATTTTTATAAACGTAAATCAATTTATATATGGGAGATAAGCGTATATCAATTTATACATGGGAGCAAGAAGAAAGGATCGATTTATCTATGATTGCCATAATCGATTATGATGCAGGGAATACCTTTAATGTACAAAAAGCGTTCAATTATATTGGAATTGAAACTGTACTTACTGCGGACCCTGCTGTTTTGTTGCGTGCCGATGGCGTTGTATTACCAGGGGTGGGAGCTTATGCATCGGCTATGGCGACGCTGAAGGAACGCAATTTGATGGATACTATTTACGCAGTAGTAGATCGTACCATTCCTTTATTAGGTATTTGTTTAGGTATGCAGTTATTGTTTGATGAATCGGAAGAGTATGGTCCTACAGCGGGATTAGGTCTCATTCCTGGTGTTGTGAAAGCGATTCCCAACGATGGAAATCTTCGTGTACCGCACATGGGATGGAATCAAAACAGAGTCCATAATGATAAGAGTGTATTTAGAGATATACATGAAGAATATACATATTTTGTTCATTCTTATTATGTAGATACAGACCAGCAATTTATTACGACGACGGCTGATTATGGTATCTCTATTCCTGGTATAGTGGAGAAAGAATTTGTGTATGGTATGCAATTTCATCCAGAAAAAAGTGGTGTAGTAGGACTTAATTTATTGCGCACTTTTGGTGATATTGTAAAATCTGTGAAAATCACTTGAAATAGATGTATAAAACGTCTTTAGATCAATCGTGTTTTATCACCATGGTGTGTATAATCAACCGGTCTTTACACATACAAAACCCCCTTTAATGCTATGTTTTAGGGATAGCATTAAAGGGGGTTCTTTATGTTGTTCTATAGAGATTTATTTATATAAGGTTTCGTCATCATTTATATGAGATGCTTATTTCATATTAAGTGCCGCAGTTGCTTCTGGGGTTATGCGGATACGCATAGCTCCGTATGCATAAGGTCCCATTTCATATGGTTGGTAAATCAAGTCGATATTACCATTGCCGCGAAGAGCGTAGTTGTCGCTTATATAAGGCACTTCGTTCCAAGTGTCGTTTTGCATCGTTTCGATGCTACCTGTTTGAGATTCAAGTGTCAATGTATTGTTGCGAAGACCATTAGTCAATTCCATAGGAGAATCGATGCGAACGAAGTAAGATAACGGTACTACATCGCCAGTATGTTTGTTATAAACGCGGCCGATGCGATTGTACATACCATGAGCGCCACCCGTATAGTGGTACGGCGTTAAAATGATGGATAAGTAGTCTGCGTCTTCGTACGCCACTTCATAGGTTAAGTCGACGCTTTGTGCGGCACCGCTTTCATAGTAGGCTTTTTCAGCTACTACATAGCGGGCAATATCGGTATTGATTTTGTGTTGCACATCTTGGTTACTTTCATACACGAGGGGGTATGACAATTTCATATTGCCATCCACTTGTGTTTGATCTACTACGTACGCGTGAGAAGTAGTGATGCCGATACATGTAGCGAGAAGGGCTGGAAGCATTAATTTTTTTAACATCATAAGAACTCCTTTCATAGAATTGGTTTCTACCATGGACAGAAGTGTAGAAACATGGCACAAATACATAAGAAACAAAAAGAAATTATACAATCTAATTGTATAGCTATATTATAATTCATTTTATTGTAAGTTACAATACGCCTTATTAGAAACTGTACTAAAAATGGTATAATACAGATATGATACGGAAACTTCGCTCCTTTTGGAGCAAATATAAAGAATTTCATACGATAGGGCTTAAAAGTATCGCTACACTATTGGTAGTTGGTGTAGTGGTTATTTTTCTGCTCTTTACGATGGCTAGTCGTGGTATGGGCTTCATTTTTAATGAAGTGATGGCTCGTCAATCCATGATGAATGGAGTTATTACAGTAAGCAGTTTGAGCGCTACGCCGTGGGGAACATTGTCCTTTGAAGAGTTGCAGTGGCGTGATACAGAAGGCAATGAATTGCTCAATGTGCCTAGCGGGACGATTAAGGTCAACATGTGGGATATTATTACGAAGAACTTTAAGGCCTCCGCTGTGCGTAGTATAGAGCTCAATGATGCGGTAGTGGTAGTCGACTTAGACGATAATAATCGCATTGATTTTGCGCCGCCTTCGCCAGATATGCAGAAACCATTGGAAGAGGCTGAGAAGAAACCGAAAGCACCGAAAAAGACAACCCAAGATCGACAAGAAGAATTGGGCAATCGGGTGCGCAATTTTAATTGGCAAGGGCAACATTTAGATGTGAAGATATATCTCAATAATTGCCGCGTAGAATTGTTTCAACGAAATCGTCACTATGTGATGAACGATGTAAATGCCGAGTTCGATATCGATACGCATCGGGCTGTTCGCATTGACTTTACGACGGGTAAATTTGGTGGCACTTCCATCGGTGACCGTGTAGAAATGAAGGGGCGCATCGATATGAAAGATGTCCTCAAACATCGTATGCCTACCCTCGATATGGAGCTTAACATATTTGGCGTAGACCCATCGTCTCTAGGCTTTGGTGATTCCATTCACGATAAAATGACATTGTTGACGCACGTAACGGGCGATCTTAATCGGCCGTTGGCGATTGGCCGTGTAACGATGCCGATTTTGCAAATTCCTGCTCTTACCTTTGAAAATATCGTAGGTGACGTAGAATACCAAGATGGGGTTCTTAATTTTAAACAAGTCTATGCGAGTGTGTATGAGGGTAAATTGGAGGCTCACGGTGTTTATAATTTAGATACGCGAGCTTACGAGATTTATGGCGTTGCTAAAGACCTCAATAGTTCTATTGCTTTAAAAACACCAGAATTTGATGTGCCTGTATCGGCAAATTTGAATTTTGTTAGCTATGGGCAACCGAAGGACATGGAAGTATGGGGCAATTTTTGGTCTGGTGAAGGCCGCTATGTGCTCATTCCTATTAAGGGGATTACGGGTTGGTTCCACAATAAAGGACGCCATCTTTCCTTTGCTGATGTGAAAGTGCAAACTCCGATTACGACGATTTCTACGGACGCACTGCACATTGACAATGGAGAACTTACCATGGGACCGCTCAATATTACGTCTAATGGGGGCAGTAATTTTATCCTCTATGATGAAAGTGCTTATGGAGAGTTAGATGAACAAATGGGCCGCATTACACAAGGCTTTGCTACGGCTACTGATAATGTAAAACGCATACAAGATAACACAAAAGCGCTACAAGAAGCAGATATACAATCAGCTTTCAAAATGAATGGTGAATTAGATGAAGCGAAAGCCAATATACGGAGCGCGTCGGAACGGATGAAATCATTGCGACTCAAATAGAGGGTCTGTGTGTTATAATTAATAATATTGCTAGTGTTAATACGTGTTGGTGTAACGCTATAGATTTAGTACAGTACTATGGATACTACTATAATATATATTTATAATATATATTAAATAGACAGTATATAGATAATAGATACTATATAAGTAAATAAGAAAGGGGTAACTATGGCATCTGGTAGAACAGAACAAGAATTACAAGGCGTAACGATGCTAGGAACGACAACAGAATATCCTACGGATTACGCACCACATGTATTAGAAGCATTTGATAATAAACATCTGGACAATGATTATTTCGTTAAGTTCAATTGTCCTGAATTTACAAGCCTTTGTCCTATGACAGGGCAACCGGACTTCGCTACCATTTATATTTCTTATGTACCGGATAAAAAAATGGTAGAGTCTAAATCTCTTAAACTGTATTTATTTAGCTTCCGCAATCATGGCGATTTTCACGAAGACTGTATCAATATCATCATGAAAGACCTCGTGAAATTGATGGATCCTAAATATATTGAAGTGTGGGGTAAATTTACACCGCGCGGGGGCTTATCCATCGATCCTTATGCGAACTATGGTAAACCTGGTACAGAATGGGAAAAGACGGCGAAAGAACGGTTGCATTTCCACGATATGCAACCAGAGCGCGTAGCATACCGTTAATGACTCGATAGGGGAATCAATCCTATGAGCGTCTTAGTCCTTATCGTGTATATGATTCTTTCCGTTCTATGGGAATTGGCTGCTATAGGAGTATTGGTTCTTTTAGGAATGGGCATAGCTTTACAACCCGGTGCAGTGCTAGCTGGCCATTATGTGCGTGGAATGGAACGGAATCGATCGTTTCAATGGCACGCGTGGCTTATCGTAAGCATCGCTGTGTATGTAGTGATGGCATTGATACTGGCTAGCAGAGATTGGTTCATTAGCACAGGGTTGAATAACTTTAGTAGTTTTATGATCGTTGGCGGTTATAGTTTTATTCAAAGTCTGTGGTGGCTTCTATTTATTGGCTCCATAGGGGCTGTATTACAGCTTTCACAGCTATTAGGGTTGACCCATGGAGAACGAGATTTACAGTTCTACTATGAGCAAATAAAAGGTCATAAGGTGGCGCCTACATGGTGTGAACGCTATATGGAGAAGGAACCGTGGTCTTTGCAACGAGCTCTAGTAGAGATCGTTTATCTCTTGTGGGCTCCGCGATGGTCCTTGTGGCCTTATGGCGTATGGCTTTTAGTCGTTTTGTTTACTAGCCATGACGGGTTCATTATAACCGGCCCTTTATTGATCGTAGCAGTCATAAGCGGTTATCTAATGGGGCATTATCGGTTCCATGATGGTGAAAGTAGAATCGAAGGTCTATGGAGTTGGCTGCGGCGAGGCACACCTTGGCTCGTAGTCATACATCTAGTCCTGAAGATGGTAGGTATATTACTGGCAATGTAGAAAATAAATAAGAGAATAGGAGCTTGTATGGGTGGTTTGCGTCAATTATGGCAGAAAATTCAATATAATATTAAGCGCGTTATGGAGTCAGATCCTGCCGCTACGAGTGTGTGGATGGTGATTTGGACATATCCCCATATGGAAGCACTCTTTTGGCATTTCTTTGCGCACCGCCTCTATAAAGCGGGGTGGCCTATTTTAGCGCGCCGCATAGCCCTTCATGCTAGATGGGTGACGGGTATTGAAATCCATCCAGGGGCGACTATTGGCAGAGGCCTTTTTATTGATCACGGTATGGGCGTTGTTATCGGTGAAACGGCTATTATTGGGAATGATGTTACGTTATTCCACCAAGTTACTTTGGGAGGCATGTCTTCAAAAAAAGTAAAGCGCCATCCTACTATAGAAGACGGCGTTTTAATTGGTGCGGGCACGAAGGTATTAGGGAATATTACTATTGGGGCTCGTACAAAAATCGGCTGTAATCTCGTCATTAAACATGATATTCCAGCAGATACAGTTATATTTGAAGCAGATCCAGAGAATATGTATATTAAAAAATCGAAAAAAATAGATACATTTTGTTGACAAATAAAAATACAATTGTTATACTAACAACATAATCAATAATGATTACAAATTACAAATGCTTTTCAAATAATATTTGCATATATGATGTGCAAATTGTATGATTGTATTAGATAACATATTAATTAATTTTGGAGGAAATTATTATGAAAAACACAGCACAAGTAAACCAATATTTAGCAGATCTTTCCGTATGGATCGTGAAACTTCACAACTTACATTTCAATGTAACAGGCCCTCAATTCAAATCCATTCATGAATACTTAGAAGTAATTTATGATATCGCATTTGACTACTATGATGATGTAGCAGAAGCAATGAAAATGGCAGGCCAATTCCCTGTTGCTAACGTTGCTCAATATGCGGAAATGACTAAAATTCAAGAATTAGGTCAAGAAGATATTCCACAAGGTAAAGTAATTGATATCTTGTTGAACGATATTAAATACATGAAAGACCAAGCTCTTGCTATCCGTGAATCTGCAAGCGAAGAAGATCATTTCGCACTTGCTAACATGATGGAAGATCATGCTGGTTACTATACAAAACAAATCTGGTTCATCGAATCCATGATTAAATAATTAAATTGACAATAACTTACTGCTATGATATGATTGTTCAGTAAGTACGGAGGATTACTCAAGAGGCTGAAGAGGACGGTTTGCTAAATCGTTAGGGCGGGTTACCGTCGCTAGGGTTCGAATCCCTAATCCTCCGCCATGCTTTATTTACAATTAAATTAGATAGTGCAATATAGCAAAGCCTAGCAAATACTGGGTTTTGCTATTTTTTATATAGCACATTGGTATAAGTTTGCAAAAGTTCGCCTCATTTTCGCTCCATTGACAAATAAGATTTTTGTTTTATATATCTTTACAAAGTTACTAAATTGTGATATAGTGACATTAATAAATAGTGCTCTTAGTTTTAGGCAACCCATTATGAGGGAAATGCTGAAGCTTAGAGCTTTTTTTTTGGGGGGAGAGTAAAATGGAAAAGAAGATTGCAATTTTGGTAGATGGCAGTTTTTATCAGAAAAGAATACATGCATTGAAAGATTTTAAAACACCTAAAGAAAGTGTTGATTTTTTTATTCAATATTGTAAAAGGCATGTAAGAGCAGAAAGATTTAATTCTTTTTCTTTATATAGAATATTCTACTATGATTGCCCACCAAGTGATAAAGAAGTTTATCATCCCTTATTAAAAACAGCAATTAAACTAAAAAATACAGAGCAATATAAATGGATGACAGAATTTATAAAAGAATTAACAACTAGGAGAAAGGTTGCTTTGCGATTAGGACGGTTGAGTGATAATGCGGTCGCATATAACCTAAGACCAGATGTAACAAAAAAACTTTTGAATGGCAAGCTAAATATAGAGGATATTAAAGAACGAGATTTTTATTTATCTATTGCTCAAAAAGGGGTAGATATGAAATTAGGTGTTGATGTATCTTCTTTAGCCTATAAAAAGCAAGTAGATAAAATTGTACTAATTGCTGGGGATAGTGATTTTGTACCTGCTGCAAAGTTAGCTAGAAGAGAGGGCATAGACTTCATATTAGATCCATTGTGGAATCCTATTAATGCAGATTTACATGAACATATAGATGGTTTAAAAAGTTGTATAAATAAAAATGGAGAAAAGGGGCTGTAATAAACAGCCCCTTTATTTCATATAACAAATGTATTTAATTTATCAATTACTTCTTGTTTTGCTGCTTTTGATACATGGGTATATACAGATAACGTAGTACGATGGTCCTTGTGGCCGACTCGTTCTAATTTTTTATCTGCAATGTGGATTTTACGTAAAATTTTATTAACATATTGCAAGTTGTACGGGTGGCCAGTGTTGGTTGAAAATATATAGTCCTCTTTGCAATAGCGTGTAGATTTAAATGAATTAACTCTATTTTCCTAGATTAATATATCAAGAATTTCTACAGCGCGCTTATTAAGCATAACTTTGCGAACCGAATACACATTTTTAGGAGTACCCTTTTTAAAATTAGTAATTGATCCATTAATATCAATCACATTGAATGCTTTATGATAATCGCGTAATCTAAGCGCTACTAATTTCCCAAATCTAAGACTTGTAAGGGTGATAAACTCCATTATTAGGCTGATGAGACGCTTCAGGTACCGTATTTAATTGTTTCCCTTATCCTGTTGGCGTAGGGGAGGAGGGAAACAATTAAAAATTCGTATTTTTTATTTTAGGTAGAGGAATTTACTCTGCTTTTAAATTGCGTTTTACTTTTTTTATATCAATTTCAGGAGGTAGTGTTTCTGGTTTTATTCCACGATTTATTAGCATTTCTCTAATAGTTGAATTATTTTGTAAATGCTCATCTGTAATTGGCAACTCACCATATAAATCATTTTGTTCTACGTTATGATTTGTCATTTCTGTGGCAAGTTTTTTGCTGTAATAGTAACTGCAGGGAGAAATTCGGCAAGAGGTCTATTTCTGTTAATTCTTGTTGTTGAGTTTGTACAGCAAAGTATGTTTGTGCTAAGGCTATGACTTTTTTGATTATCATTATTCATGGCAATTAAATAGTAAGCATAACGAGATAATACTATATCTTGTACTTCGTGTTGTAAGGTAGCCCTAACATCTACCAATTTGTTGACGTTAACAAATTCGGAAGAAACTTTATAATTACTAGATTCACAAGCGATTTTAGTCTTTTTGATAACTTTGTTGAAATTTCTTCATTCGTTATATTCTAAAATAGTTTGTAATTCACGGGCATACCAAAATTCATTTCCATTAGCATTGATATTTTTTATTGTTTTAAATAAGTTATCATTTGGTGAAGTGGTTTCTTGGACAGAACTTCCGACATTTATTCCATCGAAGAAGAATAAGAGAAAAATATATTTGCAATAGTAAAAGGGACTGTAACTAACATGCGCAATAATCGCATGCTGTTACAGTCCCTTTTTATGCGGTTAAGTTATACAGAATAAATTTGTATTATATACCTACTTTCATCATCAATTGTTCAATTAATGCGCGTTGCTCTTCTAATTGAGCTTGTTGACTCGCTACTTTTTCCTCTAATGCTTTGTTATTAGCTTCTAGTGTGGAAAGATTAGTGCTAGCCATAGTGCCAGATATCATAGTATTGCGGTAAATCGTATCGTCTTTTTTGCCGAATTTCAATGATACACCTACATTGAACATAGGGTCGCTATCTAATGTACTAGATACGCTAAACATAGTGTCTGCATTTGGACGGTAGAAGCCACCGATAGCTACAGCGCTTTCACCTTTGTAGCTGCCTAAAGCTGCAGCGGCAGAGAATTTATCATCTGGATTGAATTCTAATGGGTGAAGACCGGCTAATGCAGCAGCGTGAGCACCAGTTTTTTCAATTTTTTGGTCTAATTGACCTATGCGGTTATCTAAACCTGTTACACGATCGTTTAGACCTGCAACTTGAGTATCTAAACCGCTTACTTTACTATCTAGGCCTTTAACGTTGTCATTCAATTTAGATACATCTTGGGTAATATCATTAACGCCTAATGTATCTTTCCAGTTATTGATATCAGAAGTGTTTAAATTAGAAGCGTCTTTGTTAGCTTTGCTATCTAGCTCTGGTTTAACAGCAGCCTTGATAGCGTCATCTTTTACAGAGATTTTGTGATTTACTTGTGTTTTGTCAGCATTATAAGTAGATTCAATGGTTACATTGTCGCCTTCAGATAACGTAATAGCATTTACATTGCCTACTGTATTTTCATCGATGCCGAGAAGGTCTTTCCATCTTTTTACGTTATCAGGTGTAATGTTGCCAGCGTTAACATCTGCTTTATTGCCCAATTCAGTGCCTAGCGTTGATACAGCATCTGCTAATTTAGTTGTTTCACTTACAACACGTCTCAATTGTGCTACATTGACTGCATCTGTATCATTTGTACCGGCCGCTACATTGATGATTTGGCGAGTCGTTTGTGCTTTACCTGCTGAAGCAGGAGAACCTACGCTAACGGCACTTTCAGTAGCTTTGAAAGTAGCTAATTCATCGTTGAAGGCAGTCATAGCTTTCATAAAGTTAGCATTTGCTTTTATCCAATTATTTTGGGCTGTACTCGCTGCTACTGCTTCTTTGTCATATTGGTCTCTTAAATTTTTAGCGGCTGTGTATGCAGCATCATCTTTTCCTTTGGTAGCTAACATAATTTGGCGTTGCTTTTCTTTGTTGTCAGATGCTGTTTTATAAGTGTCGTTAAGTGTTTGGTATTCTTGGATTTGTTTGGACCACGTAGTTTCAAAGTTTTTGGTTGCATCACTAGCACTGATTTGGTCAGACAATGCCGCGTCACTCGTAGCAAGGGTTGTAGCTTTGTTATCAGCAAATGGTACATAACCTTGGCGGCCAGCGCCACGATCCGCAACAGAACCATTACCTAAGGCAATACCGCTAGCATATTTTACAACAGCTCCAACACCTAATGCTGTGCCACCGTCAGCTTCTACTTTAGCCTCTTGCCCTAAAGCTACTGAGTGGATGCTTCTAGTACTTGCTTTGGCGCCGATAGCTGTACCACCTACGGCTGTAGCGTTATTACCAATGGCTACACTATAATTAATAATGTCCATATGTTGATTGCCGTCGTTTTGGATATATTTGTAGAATTCACCAGCACTAGCACCAGAACCGATGGCAACACCATTAGCTGCTTTAGCACTATCGCCCATGGCTGCGGCAGAGGTACTAGCATATGCATTTCGACCAACTACAGCACTATTTTGGCTAGCATATGTACCAGCGCCTATGGCAGTGCTGTCCATAATAGATTGACTGTAGGTACCAAGGGCAGTAGAAAAACCGCGAGCAGAATAGGCACCAAAACCGATGGCCGTATTACCTTTTCCTGCTCCATCGTTGCCTCCATTGCCATCAACACCTTCACCGTTTTGATTATTATTTTGGGCTACTCTAACGAATGGGGTTTGGCTAGAATTTAAAAACTGACGGTAATCAAATAGCTGGTCTGATTCCACCTTAGCCTCAGAGCCAGCGGAAGCGATGGTGTTCGCATCAGGTGCTTTACCAATACCTACATAAGAGCCTGCCACACCAGCAGCATCTACACAAGTAGTGGCGAAACCTAAACTACCAACACAACAGGATAAAACTAATAATTTTACATACTTGCTACGTCTCTGTTTCAACATACATTTATCCTTTTAGGCTGAAATAAGTAGAATACAATTGTATAGATAAAAACTATTACTATAATGCATAAAATTATCACCTATATACATAATGAGTATATTATGTATAAATATAAAATGATATAGAGATTGAAATATAATATATATGATAGTTGGTTATATGTATCCACCTTATGACCTGGGATTCATAACGCCATTATTTTCTGAGGCTTAGAAAATATGGTAAAATATAGGGTAAGCATTACGTTATGTAATCATAATTGTTATATGCCTAAATGTTGACATCATAGTGGCTAAATTATAAAATGGATTGTATAAAATCTATTTTATAGTCGTATCACTGTGGTTTACAGTAGACCATAGGTTACGATACATATGGAGGTTATGATGAAACGATTACAATATAGATTAATGCAATCCTTATTAGGTGGTATTGTATTGGCGGGCACTGTTGGTATTTTGTCGGCTTATGCATCAGACATTCCTCGCGCTATTCCTGTAGAGGCAGGGCCTATAGCTGATGTGAAGGTAGGTTCTTTTGGAGGCCGTCATGATAGTAGTTTGATTACACCTAATGATTGGACATATACAGCGTTACAAACATTGATAAAACATGGTGCTATTCGAGATACAAAAGGGTTTGTCTTTGATGGAACGACCGTTTATACGAAAGATGAACTAATGCCTCTTATTGATGAGGTGGTAGATAAACGAGAGCAAATGAACGACAATGATCGAGCGTTCGCTCTTCGTATTTATCAAGAAAACATGCGCGATGTTATGAATTATCGGGTAGCTAAAGATAGACAAGAAAAATTAGAAAAACAACGTAAACAAGAAGAGAGAGAGGCTCAAAAACAAAAGGGGAAAGCGAAGCCTAGCGCGGCTCGACAAGAGGCTTTAGATGCTGCTGAAAGCAGTGTTAACAATGGCGAAGAGAAGGCTTTAACAGAGGAAGAAATCAAAGAGAAAATGAAGAATTTCAAAATTGATGATTCCCGCGTTAGAGTGAACGGCGATGTGCGTATCCGTTATGGCAAAGCAGAAGGCAGTAAATCTGGGAGAGATGGCCGCGTGCGTACAGAAATAGCTTTCACCTTATAATAGAGCTAGTCTCCTCAGTATGTAGGGAGATAAGATGATTGATTTTATAAAGAATAAATTATTTACGGTTCACCAAAATGGCAAATATCACGTCAGTGAAGTGTTTAAATATATGGGGCCAGGGATTCTCGTTACAGTAGGTTTCGTAGACCCTGGTAATTGGGCGGCTAATTTGGCCGCTGGTGCTAGTTTTGGTTATGAACTGTTGTGGGTAGTGACGCTATCTACGATTATGCTCATTTTGTTGCAACACAATGTGGCGCATTTAGGCATTGTACGAGGCCAATGTTTGGCAGAGTGTGCCTATGAGTTTTTGCCTCGTTGGTTATCCGCTACCGTTCTCAGTACGGCAGGCATTGCTGCCGTAGCAACGACCTTGGCGGAGTTTATTGGGGCTGCCATTGCATTGAAGATGCTCTTTAATATCCCCCTCGTGATTGGCAGTGTACTTACAGCTATTTTATGTGCTGTCATGCTAGTAACGAATTCGTACCGTAAGTTGGAACGTATCATTGCTGGTTTTGTATCGCTCATTGCAGTAGCCTATCTCATCGAAGTGTACATGGTTGATGTAGATTGGGCAGCCGCTGGTATTGGGTGGATTAATCCGACTTTACCTAATGAATCAATGCTTGTTATTCTTAGTATTTTAGGGGCTGTTATTATGCCTCATAACTTATTTTTGCATTCTGAAATCATACAAAGTCGCAAATTCAATACGGCTGACGAAGTTGTAATGCAACGGCAATTGCGGTATGAATTCTTGGATACTTTGTTTTCCATGGGTGTTGGCTGGATGATTAATTCTGCTATGATTCTCTTAGCGGCAGCTGTATTTTTTAGCAATGGTATTGCTGTTACTGAATTAGAACAAGCGGAAGAACTGCTCAGACCTTTAATTGGACCTGCAGCAGGTACGATTTTTGCTCTTGCTTTGCTATTTGCAGGTATCGCTTCGTCGGCTACAGCAGGTATGGCTGGAGCAAGTATTTTTGCCGGCATGTTTGGAGAAGCCTACGATATGAAAGACTTTCATAGTCGTTTAGGCTTGGCGTTAACGTATATTCCAGCGCTACTTATGATTCTATTTGTAACAGATTCATTCCAAGCATTGCTAATTTCACAAATGTTTTTAAGTTTGCAATTACCGATCACTATTTTTCTGCAATTGTATATGACGAGCAGTAAACAGGTAATGGGGAAATACGCAAATCGCCGATTTACAGGCATACTATTATGGACCATTGGTATAGCTGTAACAGCTATGAATATATATTTGTTATATGTAGGGTAAGATGCATAGACTGCATGAATGGAGGAACTTATGGGTACAGAAAAAGAAACTAATCGTGTCATGACAGGAGTCGAGTCCGACTACAACGATGTAGTATCTGATATTGCAGAAGAGCTAGTGGCTCGCCTTAATGTGGAGGAAGATGGCACTATTATTGATATGTTCCAGACTGGTTCCTTTGATCCGTGGCAGTTATTTGTGTTTTACAGTGCTCTTGAAAAAGCGCTCATGAGTTTTAGAACTGATAAACGGAAGAAAACCGTCATCGTTCACGCTCAACCCGAAGCGCTCGTTGGTACAGGACCTGTGGTGATGCCTGTGTCGACGATGGTGGAACATATATGTATGTCTCGTATGAATGATCTCAGTGAAGGACGCTTAGAAACAGGTTTACTAACTGTGTCGAGTGAAAGCATCGACTACGAAGGGGTCAACTTGAAAGGTCGTTACGTTGTGATTATCTGTGATATTCACGACCACGAATCACCATACTTGTCGGAATGTATTCGCTTGTGCAAAGAAATGAAAGCCTCTCATGTCGTTGCTGTTCCATTAATGGTATGGAATCCGGATCTCATCGATCATCTTACGGAAGAATCGATAAAGGCGGATTTATCTTATGAAAATCGTACTCTCTCCTAGTAAAACAAAGAAAATTAGTGGCATTCCCACGAAAGGACAGCCGTTCGCGCATATTACAGAATCCATTGTAAATCATGTGAAAGCGCTTGATGCGGCTGCATTAGGAAAGATTTTAAAAATTAAAGAAGACAAAGCGGCACAGCTTTATGGGTTGTATCAACATTTTGAGGAACTTCCTGTAGGTGCTGCCGTTGAAAGTTATGATGGTATAGCTTTTAAATATTTAGATTGGGCTAGCCTCGACGATGCTACCAAGGCTTATGGGGAAAATCATTTAGTCATTATGTCTGCCTTATATGGCGCTGTAGAGCCTCATATGGAAATTGCCGAATATCGCCTTGATATGGTGGATAAAATTGGAATCCCTTTATATGAAGTGTGGCATGAAGAGATGAAGGCCTATTTTCAGAACGAAGATTGGATTTTGAATTTAGCGTCTAAGGAATATGCTAAGATGATTGATCACCCTGCGGTGGTGACAGTGGAGTTTTGGGAGCGTCGTGGCGATGTATACAAACAACTGAGTACATCGTCAAAAATGACGCGAGGACTAATGGCTCGTTATTGCTTAGAAAAACGGGTAGCCACAGTAACAGATTTACCGGCTACCATCAATGGATTTAATCGTGTAGGGCAAGATCATAATCTTGCTATACCAGCCGAATCTATGACTATACGATATGAAAAGGAGGGATAAGTGCTTGACGGTACAAGAAATTTTACAGAAAGACCTCGTTGGTGACGAATGGCTCACCGTTGACGAGTTGCGGTATTTAATGTCTGTAACGGATGAAGAAGAGTTGCAGTTAATTTATAAAAAAGCGTACGAAGTGAAATCTCATTACGTACAGCCGATTGCGTATTATAGAGGACTTATTGAGTTTTCCAACCGATGCATTAAAAATTGTGATTACTGTGGTATTCGCCGAGATAATGATAAAGTAGAACGTTTCGATATGAAACGGGAAGACATTATTAAAATGGCGCAATGGGCTTACGATCACGAATATGGCTCTATCACTTTGCAATCAGGGGAGCGCAATGATGATGCGTTCGTCGATTATGTAGTAGAACTCATTCGTGACATTAAGGCGATTGGTGATGGATCTCTAGGCATTACCATGTGCGTAGGAGAACAGACGGAAGAAGCATACCGTCGTATGCGTGAAGCCGGCGCTAGTCGTTATTTGCTGCGCATTGAAACGACAAATCCTGAACTGTATAAAAAAATTCATCCTCAAGATGAATTGCATTCCTTTGAAACACGCGTGGAATGTTTGCGCAAGTTGCGTCGTGTCGGATTCCAAGTGGGCACTGGTGTCATGATTGGTTTGCCAGGACAAACAGAAGAAGACTTAGTGAATGATATTCTTTTCTACCGCGATATGGACATCGATATGATTGGCATGGGGCCCTATGTAGTGCACAACGATACACCATTGGGACAAGAAGCATTAGCCATGGGCATCGATACAGAAGAGGGGAAACTGAAACGCATTCAATTAGGCCTTAAAATGATTGCTTTAACGAGACTTTTCTTAAAAGATGTCAACATCGCTGCTACGACGGCTTTGCAAGCGCTTGATAAATTAGGTCGCGAAAAAGGTCTTCAAGCAGGGGCGAATATTTTGATGCCTATCATTACGATTCCGGAACATAGAGCAAAATACTTGCTGTATGATAACAAACCATGTGTAGACGATAATGCAGACAAATGTAAAGACTGCTTAACACGTCGCGTTATGTCTATAGGTGATACGGTGGGCTGGAAACAAAATGGCGACTCTAAGCATTATGGAAAACGGACAGGATTATTTTAGTGATTGCATATCTTATGTGAATCGGTAATAACTCGTCTTTGATAAAGTAATATACATATAAAGCCTACAAACTTAGGTTCAACTTAAGTTTGTAGGCTTTTTGTTTTGCTGTGATGCGGTTCGATAATCTTACTTTCGGTTAAAAAAGGACTTTTACCGATTAATGGCGAAATTATATTACAAGAGAATGAATTTCTTGTAAGGAGGCGATTCCGATGAAAGAGTATGGCAGTAACCACATTCGTAATGTAGCTGTAGTGTCTCATGATGGGGCAGGCAAAACAGCACTCGTTGAATCTTTGCTATTAACGTCTGGTGGCGTCGATTTTGTAGGTCGAGGTCAAGATAATAAGCATATTATGGATTTTGAGCCAGAGGAGATCAAACGGAATGTGACCATTCAGTTAGGGATGGCGCCTTGCGAATGGAAAGATCACAAGGTGAATTTCATTGATACACCTGGCTATAACGAGTTCCATGGCGAAGTTCGCGCAGCGCTCCGTGCTTGTGATGGTATGTTGATGGTATTATCTGCAACATCTGGTGTGGAAACGGATACAATACGAGCTTGGGAATATGCCGTGGAACTACAAATGCCCCGCATGGCTTTCATCAATAAAATGGACGTTCCTGGTGCCGATTTCTTCGGTACTATTGAACGGATGCGCGAGCTATTTGGCAAGGCTATTATGCCATTGCAAATTCCTATTGGTGATGGTGAAAGTTTTGAAGGTGTTATAGACGTAGCTAAAATGACTGCGTTTATATATAAGGACGGCCAACCAACCGAGGTCGCTGTACCAGCTCATCTTATGGAAAAGGCTCAAGAAATACGGGAATTAGCCGTAGAAGCCGCGGCTGAAGGTAGCGACGAATTGTTGGAAAAATATTTAGAAGGCGAAGAACTTTCATTAGAAGAAATTCGCCAAGGTCTACGGGAAGGGATGCTTACCGGCCGTGTATGCCCAATTATGTGTGGTAGTGCCACAGCTCGAATTGGGCTCGATCAAGTATTGGATCGAATGATTCGGTATATGCCAGATGCTACTAAAAAGGTAATGACTGCCACATTAGTAGATAGTGGTGAACCATGTGTTGTTCATGTAGACAAACCATTGACCGCATTCGTATTCAAAACATTGTTAGACCCTTTTGCAGGTAAACAAAGCTTTGTACGCATTTTTTCAGGAGAATTAACAGAAGGGGACCGACTATTTGATGTAAACCAGGATAGCGAAGAAAAATGGAGTAAGATGGTTACCCTTATTGGGAAGCAACAAATTCCAGTCACTTCCGCAAAAGTAGGGGATATCGTAGTGATACCGAAATTACCTAATGCACGAACTGGTGATACATTAACATCTGCTGATTTTAAGGTGAAGTATGACCCTATTCGATTCCCTCAACCGTTGTATACTGTGGCTATGGAACCAGTAAAAAAAGGTGAGGAGGAAAAACTAGCTAGTGCTATCGCTAAAATCGCAGAAGAAGATCCAACTTGTGTAGTTGTGAGAAATCCTGAAGCTCGCCAGTTACAAGTAGAATGTATGGGCGAAGTTCATTTGGAACATATTCTAAACAAAATGGATCGCAAATATGGCGTACAAGCTAACTTGGTTGACCTATATATTCCGTATCGCGAAACGATTAAGGGTTCTGCAGAAACAGAATCGAAATATAAAAAACAAAGTGGCGGTCACGGACAATATGGTCATGTAAAAATCCAAGTTGATCCATTATATGATGGTGAAGAGTTTGCTTTCGTAGACAAGATTTTTGGCGGTGCTGTACCGCGGCAATATATTCCGGCAGTGGAGAAGGGTGCCAAAGAAACCCTAGAAAAAGGCCTAATTGCTGGCTATCCAATGATTGGCGTGCAAGTGACTCTCTTAGATGGATCCTACCATTCAGTAGACTCCTCTGAGTTAGCATTTAAAGTCGCTACGTCACAGGCCATCAAGGATGTGATTCCAAAGGCGAAACCAATTCTATTAGAACCAATCTATGAGGTCAATGTATTTGCTCCTGACGCTTGCATGGGTGATATCATGGGTGATCTAAATAGCCGAAGAGGTCGCGTATTAGGCATGGAACAAAGTGAACTGCCAGGTATTTCCGTTGTAAAAGCACAAGTGCCGTTGGCAGAAATGTCAGACTATGTGACAAGTTTACGTTCTATAACACAAGGACAAGGCGTATTTAACCGTCAATTCTACAGCTATGAAGAAGTTCCTCATAAAGAAGCGGATGCTATCATCGCCAATTATAAGAAACAAAGTGAGTAATGTAGAAAGCACTACAAATCAGTCCACGTTAAGAAAGTATTACAAGCACATGTACAACTATATGAATATAGTTACATGTAACACATCGACATCATGTCATAAAACTGAATAGTATTTTGCGAGCCCTCCGTATATGTAGCGTACGGAGGGTTTGTTTGTCCTTTCTATTGGTATTGATACCTTTATTACTATGTGTATTAGAGTTATAATAAATATAAATATTTATGATGTTTGGTGATGATAAGAAAGGACTAACCATGTTTTTCTCTTCCATACACGCAGATTACACTAAAATGGGCTATCCGAAGGCTATCATTCGGGCCTTAGACTTTTTAAAACATACGGATTTAACGAAGCTTTCAGGGGGGCGTCACGAAATTGAAGGCACCTTGATGTACGCTAATGTAGATGATGTGGAGACGAAGGAGTTTGCTGCAACGAAGCCGGAGTCGCACAAGGAGTATATTGACATTCAATTTATGGTGCGTGGCGAGGAGAATATGGGGTTCTTTGTTGATCGGGACCTTATAAAGCCAGTGGAATCATATCCGGAACGAGATGCCTATTTCTATCCTAATGAAGCGAAAGACGAAGGGCTAATTCATTGTCCAGAAGGGTATTATACTGTATTTTTCCCGTCCGATATTCACCGTCCCTTATTAGCCGTGAAAGAGCCTATGGCGATTCGTAAGGTGGTAGTAAAGGTGCATGTGTCGTTATTAGATGAGTAGGAGTGTAGCATGAGTCGTTATCAATGGATTGGTATCGGTCTTACCTTATTAGGGGCTATATTGTGGGGTTTGTCTGGCACGTCTGTGCAGTTTCTTGGCAATTATCGGCATATGAATCTGGAATGGCTCATTACGGTACGCCTCATTGGAGCGGGCTTGTTAATGGTTGTATATGGCTGGATTCGACAAGGGAGTGCCGTATTTGATGTGCTCCGTAATACACGAGATTTTTGTTGGCTCGTCATTTTTGGCCTTTTCGGTATGGCTATGTGCCAATATACGTATTTTCGCTCCATCGTTATCGCTGGCGCTGGTATCGCTACGGTACTGCAATATTTGGCGCCGTCCATGATTATTGTGTATTTGCTATTGCGCTATGGCAAACGGCCTACAGGGGGAGAGATTATATCCATCATTCTTGCGCTAGTGGGAACCATATTGTTAATGTTACAAGAAGGCCTTTCCTTTGAAAGTATCCACTTAGATGTATTGTTCTGGGGGCTTTTATCTGCCCTAGGGGTAGCCATTTATAGTGTATCGCCGGTACGATTATTATCTACTTATGGCACCATTCCTGTTGTCGGATTTGGGATGCTCATTAGCGGTATAATTGTAGGTGTAGTATTCCATCAACCCCACTCGTATGCGGACTGGGATATTTGGACTGGCATAGGCCTCTTTAATGTTCTCTTTTTGGGAACCATCGTGTCCTTTACGGCTTACTTAGAAGGGGTGAAACGGGTTGGCCCTGTAACGGGCTCCATTTTATCCTCCGTAGAACCCATATCAGCGGCGTTACTTAGTTGGGTTCTACTAGGTAATGAATTTACCACTACTGGTCTCATCGGGATGAGCCTTATCATCCTTACCGTTCTTATTATCGCTTTTGAAAGACAGCGTTCCTTGAAAGCGGAAATCAAGGGGCATTTAGCAACTAAAGATAATTAAAAATAAGCACTATCACGAATGGAGCAAATCCATGATGATAGTGCTTGTTTTGCTTTCTATTCAGTTCGTTAGAGAGGGGATTAGTATAAAACGTTCAATTATGTTAGGCGCCACCAGATCCACAGGGCTGCAGTAATAAATAAAGCACCACTTACCCAGAATAAAGTGGTAAAGCCGAGCCAAGCCATGAGACTAGCACCGCCTACAGCGCCGAGGAAGTAACCGAAGAATAAACATGATTGGTTATAGGCGAAGACTTGTCCTGTCAGTTCCCGTGGTGTTTTCGACGATAGATACGTATTTAGAGCCGGTAACATACCGCCTAAGCCGAAGCCTTGAAAAAAGCGAATGACCGCTAGTTCGTATACTGTGTCTACATAGGCTTGTGGAATGTTGAGTAGCCCTACATAGATGAGGGAGGCCACAAGGACTTTACGGGGCCCAATGCGATCCACTAAGCGTCCTAAAGGAGAACTGCTGAGTAGTTGAGCAATACCCATAGCAGAAAATACGGCGCCAGCAATGAAGGCTAGATTTTCCGTATTTGACGGTACAATGCCTCTAATATACACGGCGATGACGGGTTGCAAAGACATAATGCAGAGTGCGTAAATAAAGGATGCTACGTAAAGAGAAAGGAGTCCTGAAACATCAGGAATACGAGCTTTCAGTTTCGATGGGCTCAACATTTCAGGATTTGTTTTGGGTACGTAGTTTTCGTGAATAAATCGAGTTGCTAATAAGCCTGCTAACGCCATGAGAACACCGACGATGATAAAGCTATTGCGGATGCCTACTGTATCTGCGATATAGCCACCGAGGCTAGGCCCAATGAGGGAGCCCGCTAAGTTTGCTGACGCCAATAACCCTAGAGCCCAGCCTGTTTTGTTGAGCGGTGCTTCCGATGCGATAAGAGTAATGCTGGCCGTGTAAAAGCCGCTTACAAACCCTTGTAATAAACGCATGAGAACGACCCCTTCCGGTGTCCATTGAAAGGCAATCAATATATTGCATAATGCCATTCCAAAGCTAGAACGGATTAATGTAATTTTTCGCCCCTTTTTATCTGCTAATCGTCCCCAAAAGGGTGCTACTAGGCCTACAATGAGGAAGGTAATACCCGTTGCGAGACCAGACCAGAGAGATAGCGATTCTGGCGTGTATACCCCTAATTCGTGAAAATAAAGGGGGAGGACCGGTGCTAATTGGCTGACCCCGAATGATGTAAAAAATACACAGACTAAGCAGATATATACTGTTTGTTTCCAAGTTTCCATAAGCATGCCTTTTCTTTGATATATGATTGCCATATTTATATGATTAGTATATGGGTATGGCTCATTTGTAACGAACATATTTTATATAGTAAAGGATGTCTTTCTCTATATAGTATATCTTGAATTCTCAAAAAAAGAAAAATATCTATTCTTGACTTTCATTCTATAGAACTCGTATAATTAAACCATAATTTAATACTCGCCTATTTAAACCGATGAGGTGGAGATAAAAATAGGATATGCACTCACAGAGAGCGGGACTAGCTGAGAACCCGTAGTACGCAGCTTATTAAATGGACCACCGAGGGCGCAGGGAACGGAATGGCTTTCACAATGAACATTCTTAGTATGGTGCGACGTTACATGAGCGTTAATCGTGAGGGATATGTTAGTATCCTGCAAAGGGGAATGCAGTGCATTCAAACAAGGTGGTACCGCGATTTATAGGTCGCAATGGGAACATGGCGGAATGGTCATTTGATGATGTCATGTTGACCCTATATATAGAACTATAAACTCGTCCTTGACGTTATATTGTCATGGGCGAGTTTTTTTGTTGGCTAAGGCCAGATGGAGGTTCTTATGATTCAACCGAGTATAGACCGTGTAAAATCTATAGCCCAAGGCTATGATATTGTTCCTGTATATATGGAGATTCTATCTGATATACGTACTCCTATCAGTGTGTTAAAGGCACTAAAACAAGTATCGAGTCACACCTATTTGTTAGAAAGTGCGGATAACAGCAACCACTGGGGGCGCTATTCATTCCTTGGATACGATCCGAAATTAGAGATTTTCTGCAAGAATCACGTTATGACTATCAAAGATAGTGTAACCCGTACATTTCCTTGTGATGACCCAGCAGCAGAAATTCGAGCGATCTTAGGGCAATATAAAAGTCCTCGCTTAGAAGAATTACCAACTTTTACTGGTGGTTTTGTAGGGTATTTCGGGTGTGAATATATTCGCTATATTGAACCGACTCTTGATTTTCCTATACCAGATGATGATCCCGCAATGGTAAATGATGTGGACTTAATGTTGTTCGATAAAGTCATTGCCTTTGATCATTATAAAAATAAAATCTACCTAATTGCCAATATTTCTACTGATGATATAGAACGCAATTACTATAAAGCAGAACTAGAACTGAAAGCTCTTGCCGATTTAGTCGTGCATGGACAAGAGGCAGATATTCCTAAAGGCGTACTGAAATCTGAATTTACTGGTGAATTTACAAAAGACGAATTTGAAGACACCGTGCGGACCGTACAGCATTACATCAAAGAAGGGGATATTTTCCAAGCCGTTCTATCTAATCGGAGAGAAGCGCAATTTGAAGGTAGTTTGCTCAATGCTTATCGCGTGCTGCGCACGATTAATCCGTCGCCATATATGTTCTATTTATCGGGTGGTGACGTAGAGCTGACAGGCGCTTCCCCTGAAACGTTGGTGAAGCTGACAGATGGTAAATTATATACATTCCCTATTGCTGGTACTATGCCGCGAGGCAAAACGGAAATGGAAGACCTGGCTATTGAACAAAAGCTCATTAACGATGAAAAAGAATTGGCCGAACATAATATGCTTGTTGATTTGGGGCGTAATGATTTAGGCAAGATCTCTAAATTTGGCAGTGTTAAGGTGGAGGCACTTCATCAGTTACAACGCTTTTCTCACGTTATCCATATTACGAGTACTGTAACAGGAGATATTCAAGACGGCTATGATGCACTAGATGCTATTGGTGCTACATTGCCCGCAGGTACTTTGTCAGGAGCGCCTAAAATTAGAGCCTTAGAAATACTCCATGAGTTAGAAAAAAGCCCTCGTGGCGTCTATGGTGGTGCAGTAGGGTACATTGACTTTGCTGGCAATATGGATGTGTGTATTGGCATTCGCATGGCCATGCATAAAGAAGGTCGCGTTTTTGTACGTTCTGGTGGTGGTATTGTTCGAGATAGCGTACCAGAAAATGAATACAATGAAACGACTTATAAAGCACAGTCTATGATGACGGCTATTACGAAAGCGCAGGAGGTAGAATAATGGTACTCCTTATAGATAATTATGATAGCTTTTCTTTTAATTTGTATCAATTAGTAGGATCTATTAATCCTGACATCAAAGTCATCCGCAGTGATGAATTGACGGTTGATGAGATTAGAGCATTAAAACCGGATTATGTTATTTTGTCTCCTGGTCCTGGTCGCCCAGCAGATGCAGGGGTTTATGAAGACTTGTTACGAGAATGTAAAGGCGAATTTCCTATATTAGGCGTATGCCTTGGGCATCAAGCTATTGGTGAAGTCTTTGGTGGCACTGTGTCATATGCGAAACAAGTTATGCACGGTAAACAAAGCGTAGCTAAACAAGTAACACCGTCCAAGATTCTCGCTCATATTCCCGAAGAATTTCTCGTAGCTCGTTATCACTCCCTAGCTATTGTGGACGATACGATTCCAGAAGACCTTATCGTTACGTCTGTAACCGATGACGGAGAAGTAATGAGTGTGGAACATAAGGACTATCCTATTTATGGAGTACAGTTCCATCCGGAATCCATTATGACTCCTGAGGGAGAACAAATGATTCGCAATTTCTTATCTCTGTAATGATCATTGTAAGTTAAATATGGAGATAGATAGTACTTACGTAGAGATCGATAGAATTAATAATTTTTCCAAATATAGGGCTTCCTATAAATAGGATTCATTACGATATACTGTGAAGAGAGAGGTGCTTGTATGATTGAAGAAGCATTATATAGAATTACGCATCATCAAGATTTGTCTTATGACTTAGCTAAATCGACGATGAATCAAATTATGTCTGGTGAAGTTGATGCGGTTCCTATGGCTGGATTTTTATGTGCCTTAGCCACAAAAGGGCCTACAGTAGAGGAGATTACAGCCTTTGCTACGGTAATGCGTGAGAAAGCAGGTTCTGTACCGCATGATAAGCCTGTTGTTGAAATCGTTGGTACTGGTGGCGATGAAGCCAATACATTCAATATTTCTACTACCTCTGGCTTTGTCGTAGCTGCAGCTGGTGTACCTGTAGCGAAGCATGGCAATCGTAGCGTATCTAGCAAATGTGGTGCCGCTGATTTAATGGAAGCATTAGGTGCGAAATTGGAATTAGACGGGGCACAAAATCACAACGTGCTCAATAATGCAAACATGTGCTTTATGTTTGCGCCTGTATATCATCAAGCGATGAAATATGCTGCCCCTGTGCGCAAAGCGTTAGGGATCCGTACTGTATTTAATATTTTGGGACCTTTAGCTAATCCTGCTGGTGCTACTGTGGAATTGATGGGCGTCTACGATAAAGCATTGGTAGAACCGTTGGCTCGCGTATTATCTAATTTAGGTGTGAAACGAGGTGCGGTTGTTCACGGATTTGATGGTCTCGATGAAATTACAGCCACCAATAAAACGTATGTCTGTGAAATTAATAACGGTCAATTTACATCCTATGAGTTTGATCCGAAAGACTACGGTTTTGATTACGCCAGAAAAGAAGAATTAGAAGGCGGAGATGCTGTGCTCAATGCAGAGATTACGCGCCGTGTATTAAATGGCGAAGAAGGCGGTAAACGGACGGCAATCCTCCTCAATGCAGGGATGGCTATTTACTTAGCGAAAGACGGTATTTCTATTCAAGAAGGCATTGCTATAGCTAAAGATATGATTGACTCTGGTAAAGCCTTGGAAGTATTGGAACGTTTTGTGCGTACTACGCAAAACGTATAAGTATGGCCAGGTTTATATAGCGGGGATATTCTCTATATAGGCTTTTATATACGAATATAGGAATTGTAATGATGATATTAGATAAAATTATTGAATCTACCAAACAACGTGTAGAAGCGGAGAAAAAAGAACAGTCCTTAGCGGATGTACAAGCGTTGGCACTAGCTATGGATGTAGATACAACTTTTCCTTTTGAGGAGGCTTTGAGACAACAAGATTTTAATTTTATTTGTGAAGTTAAAAAAGCATCGCCTTCCAAAGGGATTATTGCAGAAGATTTTCCTTATTTACACATCGCTAAAGAGTATGAAACCGCAGGTGCAGCGGCTATTTCAGTGTTAACTGAACCAGAGTTTTTCAAAGGGCACAAACGCTATTTAGAGGAAATCGCTCAAACCGTGAAGATTCCTGTGTTGCGGAAGGACTTCATTATCGATGAGTACCAAATCTATCAAGCCAAGGTATGGGGCGCATCGGCGATTCTATTGATTTGTGCTTGCCTCGATGTGCCTACGTTGACAAGATTTCGCGAATTAGCAGATTCCCTTGGTTTATCTTCTTTAGTAGAGGCTCACGATGAAGAGGAAGTACAAATGGCCATTGATTGTGGCGCTCGCATTATTGGCGTCAATAATCGGAATTTGAAGGATTTTACCGTCGACATTCAGAACAGTATTCGCCTTCGAAAATTGGTCGATGATGATGTTATTTTCGTTTCTGAAAGCGGTCTTGAAACGCCGGAACATATCCAACTGTTGAGGGACAACAACATTGGCGTGGCCCTCATGGGTGAAAGCTTCATGCGGGCGCCTAATAAAGTGGAAAAATTGGCGTATCTCTACGGACCGATCCACTACAAGCCAGCTGTTAAAATGTGTGGCATTTCCCAAGTGGAAACAATCCCTGCCATCGTAGCAAATGAGCCAGACTACATGGGGCTTGTCTTTGCGCCCAGCAAACGACAAGTATCGGTAGAACAAGCATGTGTTTTGGTGCAGGCTTTGCGAGTAGAAGAAGAGAAGGCAGGAACGAATCGTCCGATTCAAGTTGTTGGCGTCTTCGTTAATGAACGGTTAGAAGATATCCTTTCTATTGTAGATGAAGTAGGGCTAGATGTGGTACAACTTCATGGTGATGAGCAGGAAGCGTTCATTCAAGATTTGAAAGAACAAACCGATGTAGAGGTGTGGAAAGCCGTTCAAGTGCGCACCGCAGACGATGCAGCGGCTTGGATCGATAGCGCTGCAGATATGTTGTTATTTGATGCATACCACAAAGATGAACGCGGTGGTACAGGAGAGATCTTCGATTGGTCTAGCTTGGATAACTTTGATCGGCCCTTCATATTGGCTGGCGGTATAGATCGTACTAATGTAGCACGTGCCATTCGGGCAGTGCGGCCTTTTGGTGTGGACATTAGTAGTGGTATAGAAACAGATGGTAAGAAAGACCCTGAGAAGATGCAGGCTTTCACAGAATTAACAGACGTAGTGAGGAGAGGTTGACTATGAGTGAACAACGACACGGCTATTTTGGTGAGTTTGGTGGCCAATTTATGCCAGAAACATTGATGAATGCTGTCATCGAATTAGAGGAAGCCTATAATCGATATAAAGATGATCCTGAATTTATTCGTGAATTGGAAGATTTACATCACACATATACAGGCCGTCCATCGTTGTTGTATTTTGCAGAGCGTATGACAAACGATTTAGGAGGCGCGAAGATCTATTTAAAACGAGAAGACTTGAACCACACTGGGTCTCATAAATTGAACAATGTACTAGGTCAAATGTTGTTAGCTAAGCGCATGGGCAAAACTCGGGTCATTGCTGAAACAGGGGCTGGTCAACATGGTGTGGCCACCGCAACAGTGGCGGCTTTGATGGGCATGGATTGCGAAGTATTCATGGGTGCCGAGGACTGCGAACGACAAGCACTCAATGTATATCGCATGCAATTGCTCGGCGCTACTGTACACGCTGTAACGAGCGGCACAAGCACGTTGAAAGACGCCGTATCGGAAGCCATGCGTGAATGGACAAATCGTATGGATGACACCCATTATGTACTAGGATCCGTTATGGGGGCCCATCCGTTCCCTATGATTGTGCGCGATTTCCAATCCATCATTAGCCGTGAAGCGCGGGAACAAATCCTCGTTGCAGAAGGTAAATTGCCAGCAGCCGTATTAGCTTGTGTAGGGGGCGGTTCTAATGCGATGGGCATGTTTTATCATTTTATTCCTGATGAAGAGGTACAACTCATCGGTTGTGAAGCAGCCGGTCGTGGCATTGATACGGAAGAACATGCTGCTACCATAGCAAAAGGGTCAGTAGGTATTTTTCATGGTATGAAATCTTATTTCTGCCAAAATGAAGATGGTCAAATTGCGCCAGTTTACTCCATTTCTGCAGGTCTCGATTATCCTGGTATCGGCCCAGAACATGCGTATTTGCACGATAGTGGTCGCGCCCAATACGTACCGATTACCGATGATGAAGCAGTGGATGCTTTCGAATACTTATCTCGTTTAGAAGGCATCATTCCAGCCATTGAAAGTGCGCATGCCATTGCGCATGCACGAAAAATCGCCCCTACTATGAGTAAGGACGACAGCATTATCATTTGTTTATCTGGCCGTGGCGACAAAGACGTGGCGGCTATGGCGAAATACAGAGGGGTGGATATTCATGAGTAAGATACAAGATGCTTTCAGCAATGGAAAAGCTTTTATTCCCTTCATCACCGCTGGCGATCAAGGCATTGCCACAACAGAACGATACATTCGAACCATGGTGAAAGCCGGCGCTGATATGATTGAAATCGGCATTCCTTTCTCCGACCCTACAGCAGAAGGTCCTGTCATTCAAGAGGCTAGTAATCGTGCATTGGACACGGGCGTAACCATAGATGATATATTCGATATGGTGCAACGGTTACGCACAAGGGGAGGTCATGCTAGTAATGAGGGGGCTTTTGTTAGTGAAGAACCAGTGACCATTCCGTTAGTGTTCATGACGTACTTGAATCCTATCTTTGTGTACGGTCGAGACAAATTCTTTGCCCGTTGTGAAGAAGTTAATATCTCCGGTGTTATTGTGCCAGACATGCCCTTTGAAGAAAAAGGAGAACTACAATCCTATGCTAATAAACATGGGGTTGAGGTAGTATCTCTTATAGCGCCTACTTCTGAGCACCGCATCGAAATGATTGCGAAAGAAGCGGAAGGTTTTATATATTGCGTGTCTTCTCTTGGTGTAACGGGTGTGCGTAGTGAAATTAAAACAGATATTAAATCCATTGTGGAAACGATCCGCAAATATACAGATATCCCTGTAGCCGTAGGCTTTGGCATTTCTACGCCAGACCAAGCACGAGCCATGGCTAATCTATCAGATGGAGCCATTGTAGGATCCGCTATCGTGAAACTCGTTGCAGAACATGGGGAACAAGCAGATAAGGCGTTATTTGAGTACGTAAAGACTATGAAAGCTGCTGTAGCAGAAGCGTAGCTAGACACTGCTACAATGTATATTTTCAATATATGGTAGTAATGGTGTAGTATTATATAAAAAGCCCAGTACAGTAAATGAGATGTCTACTGTACTGGGCTTTTTTATGTTTTGTGTATAGTGTGTTGTGAATGTTACTGTATGAAACAGTTAACATGGGTAGGTAAAATGTGTGTAAAGAAGATACATTGCGTTTAGTGGCTAGGGTCGGCACCCATATGTGCACGAGAACGCTCTGCTCTATTTTTGGAATCATATCTATCCCAAAAGTACTTTTTACGATTTTTTTCGCGTTCTTTTCTCTCTTCTTCGCGTTTTTTACGATCTTCTTCGTAGCGTTTTTCTCGCTCTTTACGTTCTTTTTCAATACGCTTTTGATAATCGCTATCTGATTTTTTGTGATAGCGTGAAGAGCTGCTATAGGATGGACCTATAGTTGCTGCCGCAGCTGGAGCTATAACGCTAGAGGCAATAAATGCACCAAAACAGAGCATGATAATGCTTTTGCTTGTTTTTGATTTCATTTGTGTAACTCCTATATTTAATAAAATGTAAATTGCAATATTAAATTTTATAAAATCATAATAAAAGAGTAATATGAGTATAAAATGAAAAGATGCAACTCGAATATTTGATTATTTAAGTTGCATCTTTTCTTTTTGTTGTGTGTTTATATGGAAATGTGTGTGAAGTTTGTATTATTAGATTGATTTTATGTGTATGTAAGGAATCTTTATACTGGGGATTCAGTTTGATTGTTATTTTTTATCTTTTTTGTCTTTTTTATTAGAATGTTTTGTACTGTTTTTTTGTTTTTTATTTTCTAATTTGAGCTTATTTTCTTTTTTCTCTTTTTTCTCTTTTTTTTCTTTGTACTCTTTGTGCTCTTTTTTATCTGCTTTTTTAAAATCTGTTTTGTGTGTATCTTTCTGAGGTGCTACTGCATCATTTTTATGCTCTGTCATAATAGCTGGAGTTGGTTGGATGTGCTGTACTTCGGCCGCATTAGCAGATGTAATACCAGTAGCTGCTACAAGAGTGAATGCAGATAATACTAAGGTTTTTTTTAACGTATTCATAATGATCTCCTTTTGGTTTACTAATATATATTTGTAAAACTATTTATATTAACAAGGTACATATTAATATTTAGTACCTTGGATATGAGTATAATGTAATGCAATATAGTGAAGATAAGATGAGGAAGAATAAAATTATTAAATCTGTTAGACAGGAAAGAATTGTTGTTGAGGATCTTATTTGGTTTACAAACGATAGATATTTGACGATAGAAGCAGAAGCAGGTATACTATAAGTAAGTTATACGAGCGGTATAACGAATAAGGGTTATAAAATATTATCCAGATTCACCTTTAAAGAGGTAAAAAAATAGGACGGGGGCAACCGTCCTATTTTCTTTTCTATTTCTTGTTAATATAGTGCACAATAAGAGCGGTTATTATGCTAACTAACAAAGGGGCTAGAAAAGGAAGCCAAATAAGGGTGACAAACCCACTATCCATATTTCACCTCCTTTCTCAAGAGGTAACTTTATTATATCATGTATATTCATCAATACTGTACTTTTATAAATAATTTTGAATGTATTTGACAGTAATCTGCAAGGACTCTATAATATTATCTAGTATATAAATATTATTGCGTTGAAAAAGACGGCGTATTTCAGGAGAGTTTAGCAGAGACCAAACTCATAGGCTGCAAGGTTTGGAAACTTGGAAATAGGCGGATCACTTTGGAGCAAGCAGGAAACTGCCGGTGAACACCGTTATATGTAAAAGTGGCTTTCACAGTGGAGGGCATAGGACTAGGATTTGTTGTGTAAATTCTGGGTGTGCTTTCATAGTCAGATGTGAAGGTCAGTAGGGTGGTACCACGGATATAACGTCCGTCCCTTCGGGGACGGGCGATTTTTTTGTATAAAGGAGAACATCATGGATTACGGTAAAACATTACACTTGCCTGAAACGGAATTCCCTATGCGCGGCAATTTGCCGAAGCGGGAACCAGAAATTTTACAATTCTGGGAAGACAATGATATTTACAATAAGCGATTAGCACTTCGCAAAGATGCAAAGCCATTTATTTTGCATGATGGCCCTCCATATGCAAATGGTAAACTACACATCGGTCATGCCCTCAATAAAACATTGAAGGACATTATCATGAAATATAAAACCATGACTGGTCACTATACACGTTACATTCCTGGTTGGGATACGCATGGTTTGCCAATCGAGCACGCAGTTATTAAAAATACTGGGTTAAATCGTCATGAAATGGCGCCTCTCGATTTGCGCAATCAATGTAAAGAATACGCCTTGGCTTGCGTAGAAGATCAGAAGAAAGACTTCATCCGTTTTGGTGTGCTCGGTGAATGGGACCGTCCGTATTTGACATTGCGCCCTGAATTTGAAGTGAAACAATTAGGCATTTTTGGTGAAATGGCCAAACGCGGTCATATCTACAAAGGCCTTAAAACGGTATACTGGTGTACACATTGTGAAACAGCATTAGCGGAAGCAGAAATCGAATATGCAGAGAAAAAATCCTTCTCCATTTATGTTAAATTCCCTTATGTATCTGAACCGAATGTGACATTGCCAGCAGGTGTATCCCCGGAACAGGCATATGCTGTTATTTGGACTACAACACCTTGGACAATGCCTGCTAACGTAGCTATTTCCGTAAATCCTGAATTGGAATACGGTTGGGTGCGCGTAGGCGATGAATATTACTTGATGGCTACAGAACTTGTTGAAGCGGCGATGAAAGATATCGGCATCGAAGAATACGAAATTGTAAATCGCTTCTCTGGTGCTGGGCTAGAATTAGCTGAGTTTAAACATCCTTTCGTAGAACGTACATCTACTGTTCTCTGTGGGGATCACGTAACATTAGATGCTGGTACAGGCTGTGTACATACAGCACCGGCACATGGTGAAGACGACTTTAACATCGTAATGCGTTATAACAAAGAGGGCAAAACTGATCTGCCAATTATTTCTTTGGTAAACGAAACCGGGAACTATACGAAACAAGTAGATGATAATCGTTATGGTGATACAGAATTCCCGTTGGCTGGTGTAGAAATTCATGATGCGGAAGTGCCAGTTATTAAAATTTTGGCGCACAACAATGCATTGCTTCACAAATCTAGCCTTCGTCACCAATATGCGCATTGCTGGCGTTGTAAAAACCCTGTTATTTACCGCGCTACTGAGCAGTGGTTCTCCTCTGTAGACGGTTACCGCCAAGAGGCTCTCGATGCAATTGATAACCAAGTGCAATGGATTCCTAAATGGGGGCATGATCGCATTTTCAACATGGTGCGCGATCGTGGTGATTGGGTAATTTCCCGTCAACGTATTTGGGGTGTGCCAATTCCTATTTACTATTGTGAAAGCTGTGGCGAGCACATCATCAATGACGATACAATTAAGGCATTACAAGAAAAAGTAGCCGTAGAAGGCTCTGACGCGTGGTGGGCTCACTCTGCGAAAGAATTGTTACCAGAAGGTTTCACATGTCCTCATTGTGGTCATGGGGAGTTCAAAAAAGAAACAGATATTATGGACGTATGGTTCGATTCTGGTTCTTCTTGGGCTGGCGTATTAGAAGTGAACGATCTTGATGTGCCTTGTGCGATGTACCTTGAAGGGTCTGACCAACATCGCGGTTGGTTTAACTCTTCCTTATTAACAGCCGTTGCTACAACAGGTAAAGCACCTTACAATTCCGTGTTGACACACGGTTTCGTAGTAGATGGGGAAGGTCGCAAAATGTCTAAATCTGTGGGCAATACAGTGGCACCTAGTGATATTATCGACGTATACGGTGCTGACGTAATGCGTTTGTGGGTATCTTCTGCAGATTACCAAGCAGACGTACGCTTATCTAAAGACATTGTGAAACAATTGTCCGAAGTATATCGTAAAATCCGTAATACATTGCGTTTCTTGCTCGGTAATTTAGATGACTTCAACCCAAATACGGATAAAGTGGCTTATAGTGAATTATCTGAATTTGATAAATGGGCTTTATTGCGTCTTGAAGAAGTGCGCGCTAAAGTAACAGAAGCGTATGAAAACTACGAGTTCCATATGTTATACCATGCTATTCATAATTTCTGTACTGTAGATCTTAGCTCCATCTATTTAGATGTTATGAAAGATACTATGTATGCTGAAAGCAAAGATGCGGTTATCCGTAAATCTGCTCAAACAGCAATGTACGAAATCTTGAAAACATTAGTTGCTATGGTAGCACCAGTGTTGTCTTTCACAGCGGAAGAAGTATGGAAATACATGCCTAAAGAAGAGGGGATGCCAGAATCTGTTATGCTCGTTGATTGGCCAACCGGTCATGGAGAGCAATATAATCAAGATATGGCAGATAAATGGAATCAATTATTGGCATTGCGGAGTGCTATTCAAAAAGCATTGGAAACAGCGCGTCAAGACAAAATCATCGGTCATCCATTAGATGCATCCGTTACCGTATATGCATCTGGTGCTGCATTAGCTGCGCTTCAAGGTTTTGGTGAAGAAAGCTTAGCTAAATTGCTCATTGTGTCTGAAGCGCACATCGAAGATGGCGCAGTGCCAGCAAATGCTGTTGTGGACGAAGAAACAGGCGTAGCTACTGTAGTGGCAGCGTCTGAATTAGAAAAATGCGAGCGCTGTTGGATTCACCGCGATACAGTGGGACAAGATAGCGAATATCCTACATTATGTCACCGTTGTGCAGACGTAGTGAAAACGTTATAAGTACATTTTTTAGGAAGAAAACTAATAACATATTACAGTTTATAGCGATAGAGTTACATGTAGATAGCTCTATCGCTATTTTTACTAAATGAAAGAGAATGAATTAATTGTATTGCAAATGTTAAGCAAAAGCGTTACAATTGTATTAAAAGGAGGTGGGATTATGGCTAAAACAGCTAATATTAGTTTGCGTATTGATCCAGAAATTAAAAAAAGTGTAGAAGAATTATATGCTAGCTTTGGCATATCTGTTACAGATGCAATTAATATTTTTCTCCATACTTCCCTAATGGAAGGTGGATTTCCATTCCAACCCAAACAGCCGCGTTATAATAAAGAAACTGAAGCTGCTATCCAAGAGACTAGAAATATAATATCTGGAAAAAGTAAGACAAAATCATATGCCACAATAAAGGAGCTCGTTGACGAGTTAGGATTGGAGTAATTGTCATGTTACGATTAGAGGTTACTAGTAGATTTAAAAAGGACCTAAAGCGCTTGCACAAACGTAAAAAAGACCTTACTAAGCTATACTCAATCATAACGAAATTACAAGAACAAAAGCCTTTAGAACCTTCATTGAAAGATCATCCTTTAACAGGGAATTATAAAGGACTACGGGAACTACATATTGAACCTGATTGGTTACTGATTTATGCTATTTATACGGATCGTTTAGTATTAACTGTAACTCGAACAGGAAGTCATTCTGATTTATTCTAAAATAAAGAGACTGTAATAGAATTCGGTAAAACCGTTTTCTATTACAGTCTCTTTTTATTATTTATATTATTTAATTATTTACATTAATCAATCCATCAGTATAACCACTACTCATAGATTCAAACATTGTACTCGATATAGAACCTGTTTGTTCCATTGCGCCTTTGCTGATGAGACTGCTTTTTATAGCTGGTTTTAATTGACTGATTTTGGCAGATTCAATGTTAGCAGTTAAATCTAAATCATCGTATAAGAAATTGACATTGCTAAGAACGATACTTGTGCTTTTATGAGGAATTGTATCTTGAACCATATGGGCATGTGTGAAAGTAAGGGCTCCACTGATTAAGCTAAGTGTTACTGCCGCAATAGTAATTTTAATATGTTTCATTTTTGTATTATAATTCATTGTGATACATCCTTTCAGTATTTGCTTTTATATAGTCGTTGTATATAAGGGGGGAGAGGGAGGTTAAGCGTTGTATTGAATATGGGGTGTATCTTAACCTCTGACTACATAATAGCAACTGAATATTGCGATATGGTATCACATTTTTTACAATACTACATCATATATATTACGAAATTATTACAACGTGCCACCTTCGTTATTCGCTTCTCCGCTAGACCACACTTTTGTGGCATAAATAGAGTTGAATAGAAGGGCTGCTTGGAGAGCTACTTGAGATAAGTTAGCTCCTAAAGAGCCTACGGTGGTGTCACCTGTTAGGGTTTGAACGGATAGAGCTGACCAATATACGATGTTGGCGATGTTTACAAAGATCCAAAGGGACCAGTTTTCATTGTATTTAAAGATATAGAGAATTTGAGCAATGAAACTAATGACGAAGTTAATGGAATCAAAATACGGTAATTGACCGCCTAACTGAGCCAATATGAACCAACCAATGGCCCAAGCGAGAATAGCTATAGCACAAACTTTTTTTCGTGTTCCAGGAGCAAAGGATTTTGTTTCTTGTGTTTTACCCCATAAATACCAGCCGATAGGTTGAGAAATGACATACACAATGCCCATGGCAAAGGCACCGTAAGCTTGACTAATCCAGGCTACATAAGTCATGGCTAGACATTGAATAACGCCAAAAAGGAAGGAAATTTTTCGCCCTTTCATTCCATATACGAGGCATAGTACGCCGCAAATGCCAGAGATCATACCGATGGCACTGTCTGGAACAGCTATGAATACGCCGATTTGAACGAGTAATAAACAGAGTACGTAAAAGATTTCAAAAGGTTTCCAGTTTTTAAATAGTTGGTTATACAACCAATTCGTAGAAGTTGTTGCCATTAGTTATTCTCCAAACTTTCATCACATAAAATATTGAGGGCCGTCAAAATGGATTGTTCTTCGCCACGCCGTAAAGCGTCATCGCTGTGGGCTAAATTATTAATCCCTTCCATGACATCGCCTTGGTAGAGGACGACATTGTTTAAAATAGATAATGTGTGTAGTCCTCGTAAACGTCCGATGACCATAAGAATGCCTGATTCCATATCGTCCGCTAAGATACCTTTGTTAGCCCAAAAGGATTCAACGTCTTGATTGTTATCGCAATAAAAGCCATCGTGAGAACGAACGATACCATAGTGGGCGTTAGGGGCGTGACGATGAGCTAAGTTCAACAAGGCCGATGATGGTACAGCGGGATAGATTTCCGGTACATAGCGACGAGACAATCCGTCGTCGCGAACGACACCTTCAGCAATTATAGTTTCGCCTAAACCGATAGTAGACTTCATAGCACCACAAGAACCGACGCGAATGATGTATTGAATACCGATATTATGCAATTCTTCGATACCAATACCTGCAGAGGGTGCACCGATACCAGTAGACATAGCTAAGATGCGCTGTCCTTTATAGGTTCCTACCACCGATTTGTATTCCCGATTGTAAGTCACTGGCGTCGCATTGTCTAAATGGGCTGCAATCGCATCTACTCGTTTCGGATCGCCTACGATAATCGCCTTCGTTGTGCCAATACTGGACGTTAATTGAATGTGAGGTTGAGGGGCTTCCTGAGCCTCATGATAGTTATCTCTTGTTTCCATATAAGGACTCCTCAGTATAAAACTACATTTTATAATAAGTATATAAAATATGCTATATTATTGTAAATGCTTAGGCACGGTTATTCGTTTCCATTCCGATACATCAGGTACATCTAAGGTTTGTGTTGTTTTTTGCAGCCAATAGTTTAAGGATACTTGACTGTTAAAGTAGGTTTCAAACAAATATGATTTTCCAGGAATATTTATGATATCACCGTCGTCAGTAGGAACTTCTAAGGATCCTTCTTTCAATAAAAGTTGGACGCGAAATGGATTCTGTTGATTCCCCTGGTAAATGAAATAGGAGGGCCTATAAAATCGTGAGTACGGATATTGACTTGTTGATATCGTTTGCTTTTGATTCCCTCTAAAGAGGCTTGAATCATAGCGGTTGCATCGTCGTAGTTTTCCAATAGGAATTGCTCATCGTCTATATCTAGTACATAGTGCCATGCGGATGTTTCTTGTGCTTTTACAATTGCCCATCCTTCTAAGGTGTTAGGGAGGCATTCTTCGTAATATAATGTGTGGAGTATCTCGTAGGTTTCATCTTTTGTGCAGATGGTTTCGTAACGAAGCTCTTGTCCTTCATCGTAATGATAACCGCTTATTGTTAATTGGTATGTATGGTTTGGCATGGCTTTCACAGTGAGATTATATATGTTGCGGAGATAGTCCGTTACAGACAGGTATCTACTGTACCAGCTGAGACGTATCGTTTTGTGTTTTTCTAGGGCATTCTCTATGGTAGACCAATTATAGATTGTGGTATCCCACAGTTGAGAATGTTCTTCCACCGCTAGTCTAATGGCATTGTGCGGATACGTTGTGTGCTTCAATCGAACTGTAGTTGTCGATTCCGTAATGCCTTTTTTGTAGGTCCAGTGGCCGTTGATTTGTTCGAAAGCTTGCAATCGTTCGGCACCTTCATCATCAAGAGGAACGGTGTGGCGTGGATGGTCGGCGAGGCTTGCTAGATATTTTTTATAACGCAATATATACTGGTGAGATTCTTCGTAGTATTGGACGGCTTTATCTAAATCAGGCTCATCTGTAACATAACCTTTTTCATACGCATAGCCCATAGCAACGCGAGTTAAAGCGCTAGTAATGTCATAAAAGAGTATTCGATTTTCTTTTTCTTGAATGACCCGTTCCTCTTCTAATAGACGGAGTAATGATTGAACAGCATAGCGAATATTGGGAGCTACACCAGCTCCGTGGAGACGTGTATAACTAATATAAGGTAAGGCAAAGAAGTAGCGGTCTTTGATGGCTGCGGTGTGAACTAAATCGGCAATGCGCCCCCAATCGAGAGGGAGGGGGCCCATATGGAAGATATAGGCAAAGGCTGCTTGTAGTGCAGCGTAACCAGCATCGTGAAAATTCCTAGATGCCGCTTCTGTATAGAGCTCCACTGCCCGCAATGGGTCAAAAGGGATGGTCTGTTGAAATGTTTCGTCATCGTAAAAATGGAAATAGTAATCTGCTAACTCGCTAATGCATTCCGTTTGGCCTTTCTCAGCTCCTTGTTGAAACCAAGTGAAAGCCTCTGTAAATTGGCCACGTTCGTGTGCATCAAGGCCCGCATAGAGCATCATCGTCGGGTTTCCGAGATGGGCTGCTACTTTAGCAGTAGCTCTCGCCATGTCGAGATTGTCAGCGTCGATATAGATATTTCGGAGATTGCCTTGGAATAGGGCCAGCCCATTGTCAAGGGCCTTTGTAAACCAATAGGTAGCCTCTGTAGTACCACGTTCCTCTAGTTCTTTGGGGTTTACGGTTCCTTGTAAGGCGCGGAGGGCATTAGGTAATGTTTGACTGCGTATAGCTTTGTTAATGCGCTTCCAAATATTGGGTACCGCTGGATTGATTCGAGCTTTGGCAGTACTAATGCGGTGGTAATCTTCCCAGAAATAGACATTGCCAATAATATATTGGCAGTATGCATCGCCTTCGTTAGCATGATGGAGGACGATGGTGAAAGCGTCATCAAAAGAGAGTGTCATATCTCGTTCTACTGTAGGCGTAATGGATCCAGCAATACGCAAAGCCTGCAGTGTTCCGATAGGGCTGGCATAGCGAATGCTGTTGTGTAAATACTGGTAAGTACGGATATTATCTTCTGGGAAGCCTAGCTCTTCAGGTGTGAATTGAGGCCCTCCATATACGCGAGCTAACAAGGCGTAGGCATCGCCCAGCTCCCGTTGTGTAGGACTATCCTCTTGTATTGCGTCAGTAGTAGAAACGGAGGCCATAGCAGGAATAGAATGATTCGTAGCGGATAGTGTGTTAACAATAGATTCTAATTTGCGTAAACCTTCTTGGGCTATTGTTTTGTCGTAAGATGTAAAAATCATATGGAATGCTTCTTGCAAACGTTCCGTAAAATACATAATAATTCCTTTCTATGGGAGTGTATTGGTTCATATATAAGAGGCATTGCTTTTCTTAGAATGGGATATGAATATAGTCATGAGTACATGTTGTAGGCATAAGAAAACCGACCACTCTTTCACATATACTACTGATTTGATTCAGAGTGATTGTTTCTGTGAAGAGGGTCGGTTTGTGTAGGAGTTACTTATTATTTATTTGGTAAGTAATCACCGAACCATTTTTGATAAATAGCATCGTAAGTGCCATCTTCTTTCAGCTCTTTTAATGCTTTGTTAACAGCTGCTTGTAATTCTTTGTTGCCTTTTTTTACACCTAATACTGTACCAGGGGATTGTGTAGGTTCACCAACGAGTTTGAGATCTTGGTCAGCACCTTGTTTTAAATAATACATAGCTACAGCATTATCAATGATAGCGCCATCAATAGTGCCTGCTTTTAATTCCATGAAAATATTAGCATTGCTATCGATTTGTTTTACCGTAGTACCAGGGATTGCTTGTGCCATTTCTACAGGAATTGTACCGATTTGGGCACCTACCGTTTTATTGGCTAAGTCATCCATATTGTTAATGGTTGTGTTATCTTTGCGAACAACAGTGATGAAGCCGCCTTCTTTAAAGTAAATATCAGAGAAATCTAATGCTTTTTCGCGCTCTGGAGTAGCGTTAATGCCTGCTGCAATCATGTCGATATCGCCAGATTGAACCGCTGGAATCAAAGCATCAAAGCCCATAGATTTAAATTCCATTTTTAAACCTATTTTTTTAGCGATTGCTTCTGATAAATCCACATCAAACCCTACATATTTATCGCCTTCTGTAAATTCAAATGGTGGAAATGTCGTTTCGGAACCTACGCGTAACACACCTTCTTGTTGCGTCATTTTTTGTGCATCGTTGCCACAACCTGCTAAAATTCCCATCGCTGCTACTGCTACAAGTGCGAGGGCTGTCAATTTTTTGAATTTAAACATTGTACATCCTCCGATCATAAACACATCGTACATATTCATGTATATATTGTACGGAATTTTGAAAGGATAGGCAATAACATTGTATCATTAATACGCGATAACATTGTATAATTAGGAGTAAGATAAAATAATAACTATATTAGTTTCTTGCATCATTTGTAGGGACATAACGTAATGAATGCACCTATGCAAGATATATTCAATACAGGAGTATTTATGAAATCTTTATTTTTAAAAGCTTGTGAAAGCTTTGGTAACGAAGCATTTGCTATTAATTATAGTTTGGCTAGGAATCCGGAAATTTCTGGTCGTGAATTTGAATCGGTAAAGACCATTGGAAAGGTTTTAGAGAATCATAATATCACTGTGGAATATGAATTTTGTGGTTTGCCTACTGCTTTTAAGGCCTCTATCGTGAAAGTCAATAACCCTGTAGGCCGTCTCGTTATCCTTTGCGAGTACGATGCGTTGCCAGAGGTAGGTCATGCTTGTGGACATTCTGCAAGTGGGGCTATGAGTGTACTAGCAGCGTTAGCTTTCAAACAAATGGAACAAGAGGGCGTTCAATTTACTATGGATATCGATATTGTTGGCACTCCTGATGAAGAGGCTACCGGATGTAAGGTGGATATGGTCAATGCTGGCGTGTTCAAAGAGTATGATTTGGCTATGATGGTTCACCTCGATGGGGAAGAAACACGACCGAATTCTCAATTTTTAGCCCTCGACTGTTTGCGTGCTCAGTTTCATGGCAAACCCGCTCATGGTGCAGGAGAGCCGTGGAATGGTGTGAATGCTGTAAATGGTGTACAAATCGCTATTCATGCGATGGATATGTTGCGCCAACATGTATTGCCTGAAACGCGTATTGGCACGTGGATCACCAACGGTGGTAGTGCATCCAATGTGATACCTGCTTTCGGTGAATTAGAAGTAACAGTGCGGCATACAGAGCGAAATTATTTAAATACGGTAACGGAAAAGATAAAGCATATCTTTGATGGAGCTGCCCTCTGCACAGGGACGACGGTGAATTACGATTTTTATGGTAATTCCTACGATAGCATGAACCAAAACGATGAAGCAACCCGCTTGGTGGAATCCGTGATGACCGATCTATCGATTCCTTTTGAACCAGGTCCAGCCGATATTGGGGGCAGTTCCGATATCGGTAATGTGAGCTGGCAATGTGCGGCACTACATCCTAAATTGCGCTTAGCAGGGAAACCGAAAGTATGCCATGCCCAAGAATTTGCTGACGCTATGTTAGACCCGACTATAGAGAAAACAATTATGGATGGAGCGGCACTTATTGGGCTTACTTTTATTAACGTAATGGAGCAACCTGCATTGCTAGAGGATATTGTAAAGGAATTTAAGGAGTCTTTATAAGGCATAGCATATTTTATGTGATGTATATGCTTGTAAGAATAAAGGAAGTTTATAGATGATGTGCCCCCTATTGATAGGAAGGAGGCGCCCATGAGCGGCATTGAATTTTATATTACTCACACTTGCATCAAATGTGGCGCCTGCGCTATCGATTGTCCTGTTTCCTGTATCATAGAAGGGGACACTCAATTTGTTATTGGTGAAGATTGCATTCGCTGTGGTGATTGTTATTCCATCTGTCCTGTAGGGGCCGTGAAAATGCGTGTTCATCAAGACATAAAGGGATGAGCTATGCTATAATAATCTATAGTCGTTAAAGTACGTTTACATATGTGCAAGAGGTGATAGACATGAAATATGTAACGCTCAATACAGGCACAACGATGCCGATTATGGGCTTTGGCGTATTCCAAGTAACTGATTTGGCGGAGTGCAAACGAGTTGTACTGGATGCTATCGATGCAGGGTATCGCTTGTTTGATACGGCTGCAGTATACGGAAACGAAACGGCTGTTGGCGAAGCTATTGCAGAGGCTATCGCCGCTGGTAAAGTAACGCGAGAAGAGTTGTTCATTACATCTAAATTATGGGTGCAAGATATGAACGAATCTGATGCGGTAGCAGGCGTTGAGCGATCCTTGAAGAACTTAGGCCTTGAATATTTAGATTTGTATTTATTACATCAGGCGTTAGGCGATTATTTCGGAGCTTGGCGGACGTTAGAGAAATACTATGAAACAGGTCATTTGAAAGCCATCGGAGTTAGCAATTTCTACCCTAATATGTTGACGAATTTCTGCGAAACTGTGAAAGTCATCCCTGCAGTAAACCAAATCGAATTGCATCCTTTTTTTACCCAAGATGATGCATTAGAAACAATGAAATATTATGGTGTTATTCCAGAAGCGTGGGCTCCGTTAGGCGGCGGTCGATATAATCCGTTAGATAATGAATTGCTCCAAGGGATTGCTGAAAAATACGGTAAGACTGTAGGTCAAGTCGTACTCCGTTGGAATCTGCAGCGCGACGTAGTTGTCATTCCCAAAACGACGCGCAAAGAACGGATGGTAGAAAACTTTGACGTGTGGGATTTTGAACTTTCACAAGAAGATATGGATACTATTTCCTCCCTTGATATGGGGTATGGTGGTACGCGGACGAAACATTTTGATCCAGAATATGTACGCATGATACATAATGTTAAAGTTCATGAATAAGCATCCTCTATTTTATTAGGTATAGCAGAGCGTATGCTTTCAGAATAGATGTAAATAAAAAGTATAATTTCTTGATAATGGAGGAAAGAATGGAAAACAAGGAATTTGTTATTGTTGTCGATTTTGGTGGTCAATATAATCAATTGATCGCTCGTCGCGTTCGTGAAAACCACGTATACTGCGAAGTGTATCCATACAACAAAGCATTGGAGAAAATTAAGGAATTAAAACCACAAGGTATTATTTTCACTGGTGGTCCTAATAGCGTATACGAAGAAAATTCTCCAAAAATTGAGAAAGAAATTTTTGACCTTGATATTCCAGTTCTCGGTATGTGTTATGGTATGCAGTTTATGGCTCACACATTAGGTGGGGAAGTAAAATCTGCAGATAATCGAGAATTCGGTAAAACTCCGACTAAGGTTGATACAACATCTCCATTGTTTAAAGATCTTGAAGATGAGCAAATCGTTTGGATGTCTCATGTTGACTATGTAGCTCAAGTGCCTGAAGGCTTTGAAGTAGTAGCGCATACAAAAGACTGTCCAGTAGCAGCGATGCAAAATAAAGAGCGCAAATTATACGCTATGCAATACCATGCAGAGGTACTTCATACAGAACATGGTAAGGAAATGCTTCATAACTTCTTGTATGAAGTGTGTGGCTTTACAGGTACGTGGACAATGGCTAACTATGCGAAAACAGCTATCGAAGATATTCGCAATACCGTTGGTGATGGTAAAGTCTTGTTGGCTTTATCTGGCGGTGTAGATAGTTCCGTAGCAGCAGCGTTGATTTCTAAAGCGGTAGGCGATCAATTAACATGTATCTTCGTTGATCACGGGTTGATGCGTAAAAACGAAGGTGACGAAGTAGAAGCGGCTTTCAAAGATTCCGGTATGCATTTTATCCGCGTTGATGCGGAAGACCGTTTCTTAGGGAAATTGGCTGGCCTTGAAGATCCAGAAGCAAAACGCAAAGCCATTGGTGAAGAATTTATTCGCGTCTTTGAAGACGAAGGCCGTAAAATTGGATCTGTTGATTTCTTAGCACAAGGTACGATTTACCCTGACGTAATTGAATCTGGTGATGGTGAAGCAGAAGTCATCAAATCTCACCATAACGTTGGCGGTTTGCCTGCAGTAGTAGATTTTAAAGGCCTTATCGAGCCACTTCGGAATTTGTTCAAAGACGAAGTACGTGAATTGGGCGCGGAACTCGGTTTAGCAGATTATCTCGTATGGCGTCAACCATTCCCAGGTCCTGGCCTTGCTATCCGTGTAATGGGCGAAATTACGAAAGATAAACTAGATATCTTGCGCGATGCAGATGCTATTTTCCGTGAAGAAATTGCTAAAGCTGGTCTCGATCGCGATATTAACCAATACTTCGCTGTATTGACATCTACACGTACTGTAGGCGTAATGGGTGACTTCCGTACGTACGATTACACATTGGCGTTGCGCGGCGTTACTACAACAGATTTTATGACCGCTGACTGGGCGCGCATTCCATACGACGTGTTAGATACAATTTCTCGTCGCATCGTAAACGAAGTACAACATATTAACCGTATTGTGTACGATATTACATCTAAACCGCCGGCTACGATTGAGTGGGAGTAAAATTATAATTCTAGTGAGTTCTGAAAGCGTTAGTTATAGCGCTTTCAGAACTTATTTTATAGGCAAGAAAGGTAAGACACATATAGCATGATTCGCATTATCGACGGTAAACCTTACTTAGATCAAGTCAAAGAGTTAATTCTAGAATACACAAATTGGCTCGGCCGTGATTTATCATTTCAAAATTTAGATAAAGAATTAGCAGATATTGCCGAGAAATACACAGCGCCTAATGGAGAGTTGTTAGTGGCTATTAACGAAGAGGATGTAGTGTTAGGCATGGTGGCTTACTACCAACATAGTGAAAACCGTTGCGAAATGAAGCGGCTCTATGTACGTCCTGAAGGTAGAGGTCATGCGTTGGGTGATAAACTAATTATTAAAATCATGGAACATGCTAAAGCTTCTGGCTATACAGAAATGGTGTTAGATACTATTGAACCATTACGAGCGGCTATTCACTTGTACAAAAAACACGGCTTTGAAGAAATCGATCCGTACTATCATAATCCTATGGATGATGTCATCTATATGGGGCGGTTGTTATAGTTTGTATATTTAGTATAAAATTATATGTTTTGCGTTGTAGCGGTCATATTATTGTGGAATCCTATGTAATATATGTTTGCGTCAGTTTATTAGCGCTTCGAAAATAAAGATATCCGCTATACATGGGTAAAATCATACAATTATAATATGTTGATAGGCCTATAGTTCAAAGAAAATAGCCAGCTAGTGCAGTTTTGTACTAGCTGGCTATTTTTTTAAGAAGGTAAGTTTTCTTTTTTATAAGTGTTTAGAGAGTTTATAAGTTTGTAAATGTTAAGTATCTTTTGGAGTACAAAGTTTCGATATAGCACTTATTAAGGAATAAGTGTTTGGAAATGACTTGGTCCGATGAGGGCGATAACGCCTAGTGCCATCATGACCTTCATTTGGATGCGTTTCCTACGTCTCATGATGAACCTCCTATAATTAAAAAGTATGTTTCATTATGTAGTGTCAGTTAAGTTATAAGTGTGTTTATGGAAATGAACGATAGGTATTTGGTATGTTCGTTCATTTCTTGAATTAAGTATAACATAGTTGAGAAAGAATATCAATAATAAAATGAAAATTATTTTCAATTTATTGCTTTCAATTTAAAAAGATTGTTTATAATTAGTTGGTATTAAGTGTTTTGAGATAGGTATATATATTCTTTTATATTATCGCAGATACTATTTGTTATAATACAAAATAATACAAAGAAAAAGATTGCTATTTTAGGAGGTAATTATGAATCACCGTTTTATAGTTGATACATATGAAGTACAGATTACAATGAGTGATAGTAATACTCAACACGTAGTTTTTGAATTAGCATTTCAAAATCATAGTGATCAAGTGTTACAGGCTTATCATGAATTAGAAGGTAAGCCCTTTCATTATGTGACGATTACTGGTTTTGATTGGGAGAATGATTTGTCGCCTTGGCCGGAATCTGCATTGTTGCGTAATGACGATGTTTTTGCCGGTAAAGCTGCCGATTTTTTTAAGAATCTTAGTCGAAAAAATTGTACCGCAAGCCCTTCGGGAAATAGGCATAGCCGAAGGTAAGTGCCACTTAGTAGGTTATTCATTAGCAGGATTAGGAGCTCTTTATATGGCCTATCATAGCAATGTATTCTCTAGTATTGCATCGGTGTCAGGGGCTTTGTGGTATCCGAAGTTCGTAGATTATGTGAGAGGTCATTCGCTCCCCGCTACAGTAGAACGAGTATACCTTTCCTTAGGAGATAAAGAACAGAAAACAAGAAATCCTTATATGAGCCGAGTTCAAGAGGCGACAGAATTGATTTACAATCATCTTACACAATCTGGTGTGAAAGCGATTTTTGAACTTAATCCTGGGAATCATTTTAAAGATGAAGTTTTCCGTATTGCGAACTGTGTTCATTGGATATTGAATGAGTAAGTGTGCAGTTAGTTGTGTTAGAGTATAGAAAAATATATTATAAGTATTTAAATTATAGTCAGATAATTAATATTAGTCAGATAACTAATATTATATTTATTAGGTGTCGAACTAATAAAGAATGGGAAGTTAACTTATAAATATAAATGATGGATCGGCTATTATGTGATGAAAATATAGTCTATTCCTAAAATGATATTGATATTTATTTCTATTTTGGTAAAATGAATAATAATCACTATAGGAAATTGTTCTCATTAATGTATTCTTGTATACTCTTTTTCCTTATAGTTTGTTATATTTGGTGTGTTTCTCAGATAAGGAGATTGGGTATGAAAAAACAGCAACAATACCGCAATTGGCTATGTGCCGCTTTATTAGTATCGATGCCACTCACTGGCTACGCTGCAGAGTACCAGTTAGATGATATGGTCATTACTGGTGTGCGTGTCCATGAAGCGCCCATTACAGAAAATAATGAAGTGGCGGGAGGTCAAGTAGCTCGTACTGCTGATTATGGTGTACTAGGTAATCGCGATACAATGACTACACCATTTAATATGACGACTTTCACAGATAAGACTATTACAGATATTCAAGCTAGTAATATCACAGACGTCATAGCTATGGATGCGTCCACTAATAATCAAACATTATCTGGTGCATCTCAGGCGTGGGCTATCCGTGGTTTCCGTGCGCAACAACAAGACGTATCCTTTAACGGTCTTCACGGCATTGCGCCGCGTTTTTATACCGGCGTAGAAGGTATTGACCGTGTGGAAGTATTAAAAGGTGCTAGTGCCTTGTTATATGGCATGTCTCCAAATGGTACAGTAGGCGGGAATATTAACTATGTACCAAAGCGGGCAAAATCTGGAGAAAACCAAAACTCTATTAAATTGTCCTACGGTGATGGACATCAATTTGGGCAACAACTTGATGTAGCTGCTCGTACGGCAGACAATAAATGGGGCGTTCACTTTACTGGATACCATACAAATGGGTCTACATCATTTAACGATGAAAAAATTCAAACAAACTCAGCATTCCTTGGTATAGATCGTCAAGGGAGCAATTCTCGTCTCTATGTAGATGCTGGTTATGTGTATAGCAATATTGATAATCCGCAATATCGTGTACAGTTTGCAGGAATTACAAATACACGGATTCAAAATAATTACATCAATCGCTTTGGTTTGCCAACAGCGAATCATAATGAAAAGTATGGTTTAGCTGATACGTACCGTCATGTGACAGAAAAATTTGCCGTGTCTCGTTATGAATATGATTTTTCTAAAAACTTGACTGCTTTTGCAGCTCTCGGTATGCGTCATACAAAAATGGATTATGTGTATAACGATTTCCGTTATCAAGCAAATGGCAATACGCAATATCGTTTGCATAATAATAATCATATTAATAAAGCCCTTTCAGCTGAAGTTGGCTTGAAAGGTCAATTCAATACTGGCTCCGTAAAACATGAAGTGACAGGCGTGGCTACACGTTTGGCGTGGAAGCGGTATATGACAAATGAGACCGGTGCTTGGACAGTGATGAGTAGCTTAACACCTAGCACAGTATCTAGTTATGATCATTCTTATGGTTGGGGAGCAGAATTAAACGATTCTAATTTATTGACTGGCTTTGCTTTGACTGACGTTATTTCTACGAAAGACGATAAATGGACATTTATTCTTGGTGGTCGATACCAACATATTAGCCAAGTGATGAATAAAACCGGTAAGTCTTATAAAGAAAACGCTTTCTCTCCAGCTTTTGGTGTTATTCATAAATTAAATGATACGACCTCTGTGTATGCGAACTACATGCAGGGCTTATCTGCTGGTGATTTGGTAGATAGCAATTACGCTAATGATGGTGAGGTGTTATCACCATATAAAACGAAACAATTTGAAGTAGGGGCTAAATTTAATACTGGTAAATTCTTAACTACTGTATCTGCTTTCCAAATAGACCAAGCTGGCTCCTTAGTAGAAACTCGCAATGGTTTGGATTATTTAACTGATGGTGGCCGCGTTCGTAACCGTGGTTTAGAAGTATCCATCGCTGGTGAGCCAAAAGAAGGAACTCGTGTAATGGGCTCCGTTATGTACTTATTATCTCGCTACCATAAAGCACCTACATCTTATGAAGGTAATGAAGTCATCGGTACACCGCGTTGGCAAGCAGTAGCGCGTGTAGAACAAGATATTAAATCTGTTAAAGGTTTATCCGTTAATGCTCGTGTGAACTACCAAGGTCCGGCTTACATTGATCAATGGAATACATACAAAGTAGGTGGCCGTGTAACTTGGGACTTAGGTGCTAAATACGAATTCAAAGGGTTTGGATCTCATCCGATGATAGTACGTGCAGACGTATACAATGTATTCAACAAAGATTACTGGAATGCTATGAGCAACAACCCAGCTATTTATGTTGGCAAAGGCCGCACAGCGGTAATTTCTTTAGAAACTCGTTTCTAAGATTATAGGTAGCATTTAATAAATTGAATATATAAACATTTTAGTTGACAATGATAATCATATCTATTAATATTAAATGTAATTAATGAGATTATTTTTCAACTATGGAGGACTTATGAATGTATTTTACAGTCATAAGTCCTTTTTTATTGAGTTGAATTCTCGTTATAATTGGTGTGTATAGAATGGTTTATTGAGATTTGTTCATCTCTTTAAATCTATAGTTTGAAAGGGGCGGTGAGGTCGATTCAACAAACTAAATCGATTGTTGCGCAGTGGGCGTTGCTCGTTTTTCTTGTAATCTCTGTTATAGTAGCGGTGTCATTAGGGGCTGTATCCATTGCGCCAAGTGATGTGTGGCATATCATTGCCGCGAAAGTACTGGGACAGGCGCCTAGTGTATCGTCAGCTCTGACGGACATAGTTTGGGATATTCGCATTCCTCGAGTTCTATTAGCTGCTATTGTAGGGGCTGGTTTGGCCTTGTCGGGGGTAGTGATGCAAGCTTCCGTACAAAATCCATTGGCGGAGCCTTTTGTATTGGGCATTGCCTCTGGTGCGTCTGTAGGGGCCGTTGCAACTATACTATTTGGCGGAATGGTGGCCGTCCACGGTATCTCCATAGGAGTTCCTGTAGGCGCTTTCATGGGTGCTGTTGTAGCTACTGTGGGGGTGCTCTTATTGGCTGGCATTCGTAAACGGATGTCTACGGTGCGGCTCATCTTGGCAGGTGCCATTGTGAGTGCTTTTTGTACGGCTTTGTCGAATCTCATTATTTATTTAGCTGGAGATGCGGAAGGCATCCAGTCTGCCGTATTCTGGACTATGGGCTCCTTAGCAGATGCGAAATGGGATGGCCTTGTCTTGCCTATGGCAGCTGTAGCAGCTATTATAGCTTATTTTATGAGCCAAATTCGTACCTTAGATGCTCTCTTATTAGGTGAAGAAGCAGCCATTACTCTAGGCATTAATGCCACACAGAAGCGTCGAATCTATATGGGATGTATTGCGTTCCTCATTGGTGTGCTCGTGTCGCAATGCGGAATTATCGGCTTCGTAGGCCTTGTTATACCTCATATGATGCGATCCTTCGTAGGGGCTTCACATCGTCATTTATTGCCGATGGTCGTTCTCTTTGGCGCCATTTTCCTTGTATGGGCCGATTTAGTGAGCCGCGTCGTTCTTGTTTCTGGTGATTTACCGATTGGTATCATTACGGCTCTTATGGGGGCTCCATTATTTATGAAATTGCTATTTGGTAATTCTACGAATTTTGGAGGTTAATATGAGAGATATACGTATAGAACAATTACAATACACCGTAGAGGGGCGAGAGATTTTGAAAGACATTTCTCTCACCTTAGGAGGCCAAGAATTTGTAGGCCTCATCGGACCGAACGGGAGCGGTAAATCGACGCTGTTAAAGCATATATATCGGGTTAACCCTATTCAACAAGGTCAAATCTATATTGATGATGTACCGCTTCGCGACGTGCCTCTCCGGGATAGTGCTCAGAAAATTGCCGTCATGGGGCAGTTTACGAGACTCGATTTTGATTTTACGGTTATGCAAATTGCACTCATGGGACGAACCCCTTATAAGCAGAGCTTTGACGATGACAATGACTATGATTATGCCTTGGCTGAAAGCTCTCTCAAAAAGGTAGGTATGTGGGAGGCGAAAAACCGGTCTTTCAGTACCTTGTCTGGCGGTGAACAGCAGCGTGTTATGCTGGCTAGGGCCTTAGTGCAGGAGCCTGAATACCTTATTTTAGATGAACCGACGAACCATCTGGACATTACGTATCAACTGGAATTATTAAAAATTGTAAAATCCCTTGGTATCGGCGTAGTGGCGGCATTGCATGAATTGAACTTAGCGGCTCAGTTCTGCGACCGCATTTGCGTCTTAAAAGACGGTATGATTCAGCGTATGGGAACGCCCCGAGAGGTTATTACAGAATCGACGTTGAATGATGTATACGGTGTAAAGGCCGTTGTTGCTTATGATGAATACCATATCCCGTACGCTCGGTACATTGTGGAGGGCATTCATCATGAATAAACCTTCTACAACGAACGGAACATCGTCTATGAGTGAAACGTCTAGTGTGAAGACGGTGACTATCATGAATAAAGTGTCGCGCATCGTACAAGGGCTTTTGTTCTTCGTAGTAACAATAGGGATTCTGTGGTTTGGCATTACCAATGGCACTGGTATTGTTAGCGATACCACTCGTAGTGGCGAGAATATTATCCAATTGGAGAATTATACTGGCGAAGGCCATCGTACTATGGTTTCTTACGAAGTGCCGCCTAGACGGGTGCTTATAACGTATCCAGGGGCTACAGAGCTGCTTATTGCTTTAGGCTTGCAAGATCGCATTGTAGCAACCATGAAGCCGTACGGTGTAGAGCCGCCAGAATTAGCTGGTGCTTATGATGCATTGCCAAAACTAGAAGCGCCTTTCGTACCTACCAAAGAAGAAGTGTTGCAAGAGAAGCCAGATTTAGTAATGGCTTGGAATCATCACTTTTTGCCTAATGCGTTGGGGGATGTGAGATATTGGCATAAGCGTGACATTGCTACTTATATTGTACCTGCTACGGTGCGGAAAGGTTCGCCTACTATGGAAGGCACAGTATTTCCTTTCATCGACAATGTAGGTGCCATATTTGGCGTTCCAGAAGAAGCGGCTCGGTATAAAGAAAGTCTGGCGGATCGTATTGCAGCCGTTCGTCAGGATGCGGTAGTCCGAGGTACAACGCCGACAGTTATGGTATTACAGCTGTATGGTAATAGTATGTATACCGTGTACGGTGAAAACTATATTGTTTATGATATTGTTCGTACCGCTGGTGGACAGCCTCTTGTGCCGCAAGGCATGTCTTTTATAGGCCCGGAACGTATTTTAGGGGTCGACCCTGATTATATCGTTCTCGTCATGACTGACTATAGCGGCAATATGGAAACTTTCACAGAAGAGGGCATGAATCTCGTGAAAGCAGATCCTAATATTCGACATATGCGCGCCATCGAGGCGGGACGAGTTATTCCTGTTCCGTTCGGAGCTATTAATAATGGCAATGGCCGTGTTGTAGATGTACTGGAAATGATTAGTGCAGGGCTAAATAGGAATTCGTGCTATTAGCCTATAGTTTGTATAAGTTTACACCCGATTATATATGAGTAAAAGAAGTCTTTTACAGTTGGCCACATATAGAAGAGCTATATGTGAAGTATTTATTAATAATATGTGTGTAGCCCAAGTGTGATGGGCCGAGGAGATTATATGAATCAGAAATTATTAAAAGCCATCGTTCTTAGTGCGTTAACAGTAGCTATTGTGCCAACAGTACAGGCAGCAGAATATCAATTAGATGATATGATTATTACTGGTACGCGCGTAAAAACAGAAGTAAAAGACGTAGCAGCTAATGTAACAGTTATCAATAATGAAAATATTGAAAAAGGCAATTATAGCAATGTGTCTCAAGCGTTACAAGCGGCCAATGTAGACGTAGTAGATCACGGTTCTGCAGCGTACCCAGTACTCAATGGCGATACCCGTGTACTTGTACTCGTCAATGGTCGTCGGGTGAACTTTGATCATCTTACTGTATCTGGCAATGATAATGCAGTAGATATTAACCAAGTACCGATGGACAATGTGGATCATATCGAAATCGTGCGTGGTCCTAACTCTGCTTTATATGGTCAAAAAGCGGTAGCCGGTGTTATCAATATCATTACAAAAGAGCCAACGCCGGAAACAAGAACGACATTGACTGCTGAATACGGTACATGGAATCAACGCCGTGGTGCTATCACTCATTCTGGTGGGGATGAATTGAATCGTTACATGGTAACTTATTCAAGAGAGAAACGAGATAATTACGACTACCGCGATAGTAATGGCAATAGTCATGAATTCCCTGATAGCTACAAAGACCGTGAAGATATGACCTTCCGTTATGACCGTTTCTTTGGTAAAGACCGTGCTACATTTGATTTCGGCCGTTCTCATGCAAAAGATGGTTATGGTATTTATTTGACAAATCCAACACAAGGTATCGCTTATGGTCAAGGGTCTAAATTTGACTCTACTATCACTAATATTGGTGTCACATATACATTTAACCAAAAAGAAAAAGGAGAAGGTACATTCCTTCGCTTTACGCGTAACGGTGATAGAACAGATTCTCCATTTGCAGGTACACCATATGAACACGATTTGCGCAGCTATACCTTTGAAGGGCAGAAAAACTGGACTGTGAAAAATCATGATATCGTTGGTGGCATTGCATGGGAAGAACAACATTTGTGGGAAAATAACGATGGTTCTACAATGGATGCGAAAGCCATTACAAAATCTATTTTTGCTGAGGATCGTTGGACATTAGGTGATGGTTGGTCCTTGAACCTTGGTGGTCGTTATGAACATCACAGCGATTACGGCGGTGATTGGACAAGTCATGTAGGTGTCAATAAACGCCTCGGTGAAGATACCCATGTGTACGCATCGTGGGGGACTGCCGTTAATAACCCAACATTGAAAATGCGTTATGCGAATACGCCGTATATGCAAGGTAACCCAGATCTAGAACAAGAAACATCTAGAACATTTACCGTTGGCGTAGATAGCAAAATCAATGATAAATTGAGCGTATCTGCTAGCGTGTACGATTCTAAATTGAAAAATGCCTTGAATTGGCGTTGGAACGGCGTAACTCGTTACTACAATGTAGACGAAGAAAAACGCCGTGGCATGAGTCTTGGTGCGACATATAAAATCAACGATGCATGGCGTGTTCGCGCTGGTTATGATTACAGCCGAATCCGCATTAATGGGGAAAATGATGCTCGTAACACTCGTCCAAATGGCTACAACATTGGCCTTACATACAATAAAAATAAATGGGATATTACGAATAACTTGACCTATGTAACGGGACGTAGCGATCTATACACAAGCAATAGCTACTTCTTGTGGGATATGAATATCAATTATCAATGGCGTCCAGATACGAAATTCTACATTAAGGGGTATAATTTAACGAACGAACATTACGAATCTAGTGCAGCTACTAACCTTGTACGCGGTGCTTACGCAATGCCGAAACGCCACTTTGTAGCTGGTGTAACACATAGTTTCTAACGGTTAGATACTCTGCAATGTAGTACGTATGACATAGCATCTCGCATCACCATTATTACTAATGCGATGTGCTAGACATATGAAAATATGAATCTATATTGACGTATTAGAGTGATATATATTATCATTAAACAGTTATATTTTGAAAGTTACTATCAATTCTTTTCGAAGTAATGTTAGGTAGTATAGTAATGCAATTCTTTCATTATCTAGGAGGTTTACATGGAATTTTTTAAAGAAGCAGGACAGTTGTTTATACAAGGCGGCCTAGTAATGTGGCCATTATTGATTTGTTCTATCATTTCCGTTGCTATTTTAATTGAGCGGGTACGCACATATAATGCAGCAACATCTGATATGGAAACATTAAAAGCTAAAGTAGCAGAACTTGTTCCACAAGGTAAATGGGAAGAATTGCGTCAAGTGTGCAAAAATGATGGTGGCGTTGCAGCTGAATTAGTAGAAGCTGCTGCATCTCAACCGCATGGTATTGAAAAACAAACACAAGCATTGCAAGGTGCAGCTGGTGCCATTGCAGCTCGTTTGCGTGCTAACTTAAATTACTTAGAAACTATTGTTACATTAGCACCATTGCTTGGTTTATTAGGTACTGTAACAGGTATGATTGGTTCTTTCTCCGTATTGTCTGTATCTGATGGCGAACCGTTTGCGATTACTGGCGGTGTGGGGGAAGCCTTAATTGCTACAGCAACAGGTCTTTGCGTAGCTATTATCGCCCTCGTTATCCATGCGTACCTAGTACAACGAGAAGATAAACTCGTATCCGCTATGGAAGAGGTCGGTGCCGTATACATGACAGCATTGGTAGGTGACAGCGATGCAGCTTAGAAGCTTACGTACTACAAATAAACCAAAATTGATGATCATCCCTATGATTGATATCATCTTCTTCTTGCTTGTATTCTTTATGATGAGCATGTTATCTATGGTTGTACAAAAATCAGTACCTGTTAATTTACCAAGTGCCCAAACAGCCAAGGTAGACATTCAAAAGAAAGTACCTATTACTGTTACTTCTGACGGTACTGTGTATGTGAACGATACTAAAACAAATATTGATGGTATGATCCGCTACCTTCAAATTGAGCAATCGAAAGGGACGGAAATGACTATCGTATTGCGTGCTGATGCAGCGGCTCAATATGGCGCTTTTGTACAAGTATTAGATACGTTAAAACAAATGAATATTACGAAAATTGCCATTGCTACTGAAAGCAATTAAGGAGGTGCTCTATGTTTAGATGGATAACATCTTTCGCAGGATCACTTATTATTAATGCTTTACTTCTTATTGGGGGGGCATTCTATTTGAACTTTGCTGCCCCTGAAGCAAATGAGCAACCAGAGCCAATCCTCATGGAAATCGTTTCTGATGATGCGGCACCAGCGGCAGGTCCACAAATTTCTGCGCCAAAACCAGAAAAAGTAGACATTCCACCACCGCCAACGAAAGAAGAAATAGCACAAATGGTGAAAAGTAACGCTGATACAATTCCTGTAGATAATAAAGTAACAGATGATATGCCGAAACCACCAGTGCCAACACCACAGCAGACAGGTAACCCTACTGAAACAAAAGGTGGAGGTGGTGGAGGTAAAACCGATAATCCAGATGGAGAAGGAAATGGGGGTGGTGGGGGACCAAAAGAAGATAAGTCTCAAGGTCCTCGACGTTTAAGTACACCAACACCTTCTATCCCGGCTATCCCAAGAGAACAAGCCGTAGGTGATTCTGTTACTGCATATATTACAATTGCAGCTGATGGATCTGTTAGTGATGTATCGCTATCTTCATCGACTGGTTATGGACCAGCAGATGATGCTATTATTTCTACAGTATATGGATGGTCATTCTATCCTGCTACTGATGAAGATGGTAATCCTATTAGTGTAACTGTACCGCAGAACTTTGGATTGGATATTAAATAGAATATGTTAAAAGAGTTGTGATGATATGATATTTCTTTCATTACAACTCTTTTTTTGTATTGTAAAATCTAGTATGATACATATATAATTAAGAATTTTTATTTATTATGTAATGTGAGCGGGAATATGAAATTAGTTAAAATTTTTGTTTTAGTAATTGCTGTTTTTAGTATGGCTTTGTATATAACTTCAAATGTAGAAGCAGAAGATTTGAGTCGTGGACCAATCCCAATAAATAGATTTCCTTTGTATGATGTTCTTCCTAGAGATTCTGGGCATAAAATAATTAATAACCGTGTTGAAACTGTGCAATTTATTGATGATAAGGGAGAGGTTCAGGCTGTTTTGATAAAGAAATCATCTGGAGATATGGCTTATGATGAAGCGATTGTTGCATTTTTGAAAGAATCTCGCTTTGAACCTGCATTAGGGGAAGATGGGAAACCTGTGTCTACCATAGTTCGACAAGCTATTTTTATCGGATTTAAGTAAAATTTAGATTTCAAGGAATTGTTTATATAGAATTAGGATAAGGGGCATATATTATGAAATTACTTAATCGTTTCATTCTAGCTACTGCAGCTCTTGCCGTAGTTAGCGTGTATACACCAGCCAATATGGAAGCAGCAGAGGTGGTATCGCCACCAAAAGAGGTGTCCATTGTAAAACCAGTGATGCCTGCTATTCCAGAGGGGTCTGTTGTGGCAGATACAATGCGCATCCGTTTTTTGATTGATAAAGATGGGGATGTAAAATCTGTATTTGTGGAACAATCGTCTGGTTATAGTGCTGTTGATGAAGCTGTCAAAGCAGCGGTAAAACAATGGAAATTTACTCCAGCGATAGGGAAAGATAAGAAACCAAAAGAATCTATCATCGGTATGACCATAACTTTGCCAGTGCGAAAGTAAAAGGAGGGCACACATGATGAAAAAGACAATCCTTGCCTGTATAACTGCTTTCATAATAGGAATCGGTACGTCCCATGCTGCTTACGAGCCACCAGTAGCTGTATACACACCAGATATTGATTATGATGTAGTGGAATATTACGAAGGTAATGTAAGTGGTATTAATGTACGCTTTGATATTGATGAAGACGGAGATGTAGATAATGTAGAGCCCTTAGGATCTACTGGCGATGGCGCGGTGGATGCGCAAATTGTTGATACTGTATCGACGTGGCAATATGAACCTGCTAGAGATAGTTATGGAAACCCTGTAGAGACATCTAAAACTGTATATATTGATTTAGGTACATAAGTGGCTAGTGTTGCGTTTTGTACATAAATGATCTTCTGTTTTGTCCGATTATCGAGAGAACGTTGAATATGGGTAATCTAACATTAACTAACAATTAACTAACAGAGTTGTTATGAAGTAGTATATTTCATAATAACTCTGTTTTTTATATCTTTATATCTTATTTTGTATCCGTAGCTACTGAAAATTACTTTCAAAAAGAATATACTAGCCGTATAAGGTATTAATCGTGCGTGGCAGTTGAGTATTGCCGAAATGTCAGTTCGATTGTCATATAGTATCGAGGAGGTTATCATGACGGATTTAAAGCAACGGTTGGACATCAACGATGAGCGATATAGAGTGATTGTGTCTGTTAAAGAAGATTATTTAGATGGTGTTATTTCCTTAGCGGAAGGCAATCGTATATTAAAAGAAAAATTAGGTACTTGTACGCCTGATGAGTTTGCCTTTGCTGAGCAGCGGTTGAAAGGGGCTTACAAAGACGAGGAAATTCTCGATAAAATGGACGATTTATTAGCCCTATTTGATGGTGTATTAGTGCGTACTGACAATGTGTATCCCGAAAACCATCCACTTTGGGCCTATGTAGAAGAAATTAATGCAGTGGAACGCATCGTAGTAGAGGCGGAGGCTCTGTTAAGAGAAACACATTTTATTAAAAATCCATGGCTGGCTTTATTTGATGCGTTTAATCAATGGCGTGTTCATTTATCGCGCAAACAAAATCAATTATATCCAATGCTTGAGCAACATGGTTTCGATCGTCCTACACGGATTATGTGGACCTTCGATGATGGTGTACGCGATGCCATTCGTGATTCCTATGTTTTATTGCGAGAGGATAAAGAACAAGCTTTTCTCGCTTCTATGTCTGATACGTTAGAGAAATTGCGTGATTTAAACAGCAAAGAACTGGAAGTGCTGTATCCGACGGCTTTCAAATTGCTTAGCGACGAAGAGTTTTACATTATGAGCCGCAATGATTATGAAATTGGATATGCTTTGATTGAGGCGCCAGATCTATATGTACCAGTGGGGATAAATGATAATACAGGTGAAAGCAGACCATTAGGAAATAGCGGTACCTACAATAGTGCCAATGGCAGTGCATCGCAAGGTGTGTCGAATGCGTTTTTACAAGATTTAGCGGGGTTGTTGTCTAAATATGTGGGACCTATGCAACAAGAGGTGGCGAAGGATCAAGTATTAGACGTGGCGACAGGTAAATTGACATTAGAGCAAATCAATTTATTATTCCGTCATATGCCTGTAGATTTATCCTATGTAGACGAAAACGAATTAGTAGCATTTTATAGCGATACACCACATCGCATTTTTCCGCGTAGTAGCAATGTCATTGGACGAGAAGTGATCAATTGTCACCCTGCAAAGTCGATGCATGTGGTGAAAGAAATTATTGAAAAGTTCCGCTCCGGCGAACAAAGTCAAGCTGAATTTTGGATTAATAAACCAGGTTTATTCATTTACGTGCTTTATACGGCAGTGCGCGATGAATCTGGAAAATTCCGTGGCGTTCTTGAAATGATGCAGGACTGTACGCATATCCGAGAATTGACAGGTTCTCAAACTTTGTTAACATGGGATAAAGGATACGTAGGGGAACAAGGTGATACAGATAGTGCATCTCCTAATCGCGCTGTAGATGTAACGGAGGATAGTGCAGATGCAACAAAGGCTATTGAAGATGAGGTGGACGAGAGTAGTGAAAGTAGCGAAGAAGATGTTTCTATCGACACTAAAACGACCTTGTCGAATTTGATTAAAGCTAACCCAGATATTGTAGATTATCTCATTAGCCTCAATCCGAAATTTGAAAAATTAAAATCCCCTATGGTAAAAATGATGGCGAAAGTAGCTACTATCGAGATGATTGCAGAACGAGGAGGCTTTGATGTGCAAGAATTATTAGAGCGTATCAAAGCGTTTATGAATAAAAAATAATGTTGATGTAAAAGAGTATTACTATAAGATGACTCATTGTTGTTATGGCAATGAGTCATTTTTATATATACAACTCTAGTCAATTACTGAAATTATATTAATTATATTGCACTAATCTAGTTGTAAAATATATTAATGTACAATAATAAGTAATTGTTTAATGTTTTATGTATACAAATCGCGTAAAAAAAGGTAAAATAAATATAATTGGAATTATATATTACTTTCAACATGTAATGATATATCATGATTTGTATAAAAAGGTGAAACTATGGCAACTAGATTAGTTTGGAATCAAAGTGAAATTAAAACGAATCCTTTATTCTCTAAATTGCGTAGCACAATTGAAACAGCATTTTACGGTAACAATGTACATGCTGTACAATCCGTAGCAGAATCGTATCAATTGGCTAGTGAAGAGCCAGGTGTTATCGTTCTCGATATGCCTATTCATAAACCCGAAGAGCAAGGTTTACCGGCTGATGCCAAAGTATTAGTTACAAATGACGGTAAAACGACTGGCCGTTATGCGAAAGCACGCCGTATCATTGGAGACGAAGGTATTGACGAAGTTGAATTAGCTGGTATTGCTCGCGAAGCTGTGTACGATAGTCGCAACAAAGAGTGGATTTCTACGCAAGTTATTGTTGGTCTCGATGAGAAATTTACGGCTCGTGCGCATTTGATGATTCCAAAAGACCATGCATCCATTATGTACTCTTGGATTATGAACTTTAAATTCTTCGACGAAGCAGTGAAAGAGTTCTACAAAAATAGTACAGAAATTCCAGAAGGGGATATTTTCATTTACTCCGATCCTGATTACGTAGTACCAGGTCATCCAGGTGGTCTTGCGATTTTTGATCCTGCCCATAACTGTGCAATGATTCTTGGCATGCGTTATTTCGGGGAGCATAAAAAAGGCACATTAACATTGGCTTGGTCTTTGGCGAACCGTTACGGTTATGTAGCTTGTCACGGTGGTATGAAACGATATAACCTTAAAAACGGCAGCTCTTACACAATTGGTGTATTCGGCTTGTCCGGTTCCGGCAAATCTACATTAACTCACGAAAAACACAATGGTCGCTATGACATTTCTATCTTGCATGACGATGCGTATATTATCAATACTGACGACTTATCTTCCATCGCGATGGAACCGACGTACTTCGATAAAATGCAAGATTATCCTGTCGACCATCCAGCTAACGAGTTCTTGTTAACCTTACAAAACGTAGGCGTTACACTTGATGAGAATGGTAACAAAGTAGTGTTAGCAGAAGATGTGCGTAACAATAATGGTCGCGCTATTAAATCTCAATTCTGGACAGATAACCGTGTTAACTATGTGAAAGAACCGGTAAATGCTATTGTGTGGTTAATGAAAGATAAAACATTACCACCAATCCTTAAAATTGACGATCCTGTGTTGGCTTCCACTATGGGTGCTACGCTAGCTACACGTCGTTCTAGTGCAGAAAAATTAGATGCTAATGTAGATCCAAATGCACTCGTTATTGAACCATATGCTAATCCGTTCCGTACCTATCCGTTAGCGCGCGATTATGAAAGCTATAAAAAATTATTCCAAGAATGTGGTGTAGATTGCTACATTATGAATACTGGATTCTTCCTTGAGAAAAAAATTCCTAAAGAAATCACATTAGATTTATTAGAACGTCTAGTAGAAGGGGATTTGGTGTTTGAACCATTTGGTGCTTACGAAAACTTATCTTACGTAGAAGTACCTGGCTTTGAACCTCCATTCGACGTACGTGAATACCATCACCAATTGCACCAAGCCTTTGAATTCCGCTATGAATACGTGGAAAACTTGAAAGACGGCAAAAACGAATTGCCACAAGAAGTGCTTGATGTACTTAAAACGTTGATGTAGTATTTTCTAGTTGCATATGTACAACTATGACTACGATAGGAATGTGATAGAATTGATTTAGCCTTAACTTTACAAGTTAATAAATATATATTAATGAAAAGTAGCCGTATCGTGATGGTACGGCTACTTTTCGTTTATAAGGACATTTTAATTGCATGTAGGGTGATATTGTATGATGTTATTTTATATCTAATTTATAGAAAAATTATAAAAAAATAAAAACTACTTGATTAGTATACTTTAGGGAAGGTATAATCATTAATAATAGTAATATGTATTTCGCGAATAAATATGAATCATACTTATTGATTACTATGTTTTTCAATAGAGTTTTTCTTGTTTTGTATATTTTGTAGTTATCGTAATAAGGGGTGAATTAATTAGGCTCTCTGTCAAATGTTGGGGTGCTTATCCCTAATCATTTGTTTGGCACCAATCACTTATGTGGTTGGTGCCATT
>NZ_CALPCS010000004.1 GCF_943193065.1 Veillonella agrestimuris | reverse complement strand
ATGCTTATTTTTTTTGCAAAAAAATAATGTTGGTTGTGCCACCTTGATGGTGACACCCCAACATTTATTATAGAACCTTTTTATTTGTTATATTGAATCTTTCTTTACACTTCTATGACAGAATGATTAGCAACTATTCTAACCTATTATCTTATTAGCTTACAAAAAACTGCTCCGCCTTTTTGATTTCTGCACGCAATTTTTCTTCGTCGATAGTGAGTAATTCTCTATCTTTCATTAATACTTTACCAGCTACAATTGTCGTATTCGCGTCGGCACTATTAGCAGAATATACAAGAGCTGCTAAGTCGTTATAGCGCGGCATCCAATGCATACCAGATACATCGTATAAAACGATATCTGCTCGATACCCTTCTGCTAATATACCTAAATCATGGTAGCCCAATGCCTTAGCCCCTTCTACAGTCCCCATATTCCATGCCACTTGAGCAGGAATCGCTTTAGGATCATAGAGGCGAGCTTTGTGAAGTGTCGCTGCAAGGCGCACTTCTTCTAACATATCAGCATTATTATTAGAGGCAGAACCATCTGTGCCTAACCCAACAGTAATACCTTTTGAAATCATTTCAGGTATAGGTGCAATGCCACTGGCTAATTTTAAATTAGACTGCGGATTATGTGCTACGGCTACATTATGTTCTGCCATAATGTCCATATCCTCATCGGTTACATGGACGCAGTGAGCAGCTAAGGTAGTATTCCAGAATAAACCTAACTCATGCATGTGCGCAATTGGCGTTTTTCCAGTAGCTTTCACTACATTCTCTACTTCCCCTTTTGTTTCCGACAAATGCATATGAATGCCTGCATTTAAATCGTGAGATAAAGCAATGACTTTCTCTAAATATGCATCTGGACACGTATATGGCGCATGAGGTCCTAATAAAACTTTGATGCGGTCATTATCAAAACCATGCCATGTACGAAATAAATCAGCATTTTCTACTAAAGCTTGGTCTGCTGTAGGAGATACGCCTGCGAGACCGCGAGATAATACAGCGCGAATACCTGTTTCTTTTACTACTTCTGCAGTTGTATTCATAAAGAAATACATATCACTAAATGTAGTCGTACCAGAACGCAGCATTTCTGCAATCCCTAATTGCGTACCATACTTTACATAGTTATCATTTAATTTTGCTTCCGTAGGCCAAATAGCTGTTTCAAGCCATTCCATTAATTCCAAATCATCGGCATAATTTCTGAATAAGCCCATCGCAATATGAGTATGCGTATTGATAAGTCCAGGCGCTGCTAGTTGACCTTTCCCATTAAGGACTTCTTTAGCAGAAGATTTGAGCGTACTAGCCTCTTCAACGGATAGGATAGATGTAATATACCCATTATCAATGGCTATGGCATGATTCTTTTTGATTCCATCCGCAGTGAGTACATCTACATGGGTAATCAATAGATCAGACATAATAACTCCTTTATATTAGTTATCAATCATAAATACTATATTATTAACAAATACATTAATTATAAACGTCCATAAGTTAAGTACAGATTAGTTTACTTTTGTTAAATAATCAATTTGCTCTTGTGTTAATGTGTCTAAATCATAGCCCATAGATTGTAATTTTAATTTCGCAATTTCTGCATCTAATTCATGTGGCAATACATATACTTTTGGTTCCATATTCTTGCCATTATGTAAAATATGCTCTGCTGCTAAGGCTTGCATAGCAAACGATAAGTCCATGATTTCTGCAGGGTGACCGTCACCAGCAGCAAGGTTGACTAAACGGCCTTCTGCTAATACATAGAGTTTACGACCGTCAGCCATTGTGTAACCTTCGATGTTTTGGCGCACTCGTTCATGGCTTATAGCAAGGGATTCTAAATCTTTTACATTGACTTCGCAGTCGAAATGACCTGCATTACAAAGGATAGCTTTATCTTTCATCACTTCGTAATGTTCTTTTACGATAACATCGTTACAACCTGTTACGGTACAGAATATGTCTCCTACTTTGGCAGCTTCTATCATAGGGAGCACTTTGAAGCCGTCAAACACAGCTTCTACGGCTTTGATAGGATCTACTTCTGTTACATAAACGTGAGCACCAAGACCTTTAGCACGCATAGCTACACCTTTACCGCACCAGCCATAACCAGCAACAACAACGTTTTTACCAGTAACAGTTAAATTCGTAGTACGCATAATGCCATCCCATACAGATTGACCAGTACCATAGCGGTTATCAAATAAATATTTGCAGTACGAATCGTTAACAGCAATCATTGGGAATGTCAGTTGTTTAGCATTTTCTAAAGCATATAAACGATGTACACCAGTTGTTGTTTCTTCACTACCACCAATGAGGCGTTCTTTCGCATCTGTACGTGTAGTATGGAGCAAGCTCACAAGGTCACCACCGTCATCGATAATAATATGCGGCTTGTGATCTAACGCTTTATTAAGGAACATGAAATATTCTTCGTCAGTACAATCATACCAAGCATAGACAGTAAGCCCCATATCGACAAGACCAGCGGCTACATCATCTTGTGTAGACAGTGGATTAGAGCCCGTTACAATAACATCGGCACCACCACGTTGTAATACAGTGGCTAAATAAGCCGTTTTCGCTTCTAAGTGTACACTTACAACGATGGTTTGACCTTTGAAAGTTTGCTCTTTTTCAAAGCGATCCCCTAAGTCATTAAGAGTAGGCATAAAATTAGATACCCAATCAATTTTCTTGCGACCTTCAGCGGCTAAATTAATATCTCTAATTAACGATTGCATAATAACTCCTTACACGTATGTACTATTTCAATTTATATATATTGTAAAAAGATTCATCACCTATAAATAGACTATAGTCCTTTAAATAACTAATAACTATTATGATTCTAGAACAGAGCACTTAAGCTCTTCAATAGATATTTCGTAATCTGGTTGTAATACACCTTTTTCAGTAATAATAGCTGTTACTAATTCATGAGGTGTTACATCAAAGGCTGGATTTAAAACTTGAATCCCTTCTGGTGCAGATGGAACCCCTTGGAATGATAGAACTTCATCATCGCTACGCATTTCAATAGGAATATCTTTTCCATCGGCCAAATTAAAATCAAATGTACTGTATGGTGCTGCTACATAGAAAGGAATGTTATGTGCCTTCGCTAATACCGCTAGTCCATAGGTGCCGATTTTATTTGCTACATCCCCTTTTGTAGTGATGCGATCGGCACCGACAATAACGGCATCAATTAATCCTTGTTGCATAGCATAAGCAGCCATATTATCTGATTCTAAGGTGACAGGAATACCGTCTTGGTGTAATTCAAAGGCCGTTAAGCGGGAACCTTGCAATAGAGGTCTTGTTTCATCAGCATATACCATTGCTAATTGGCCATTGCCGTGAAGTTGTCGAATCACGCCTAATGCCGTACCAAGACCACCTGTAGCCAGTGCCCCTGCATTACAATGGGTTAAGATACGCAAGCCCTGTTGTCCATCAAACAAAGTGGCTCCATGTTTTGCCATCCTTTGATTTAAGGAAATATCTTCTTCATGAATAGCTATAGCTTCCACTGTGATAGCCTTGATGATGTCTTCCATATTGTGAAAGTTATTTTCTTTAATAAGATCTAATACGCGCTCAATAGCCCAAGCTAAATTAATCGCTGTAGGGCGGGTTTCTTTTAAACTTTCACTAAATTCATAAAATGTAGACAACTGTTCGTCAAACGGTATGTTAAGAGAACTTGCTTCGCGAGCTGCTAATATGAGCCCATACCCCGCAGCTACGCCAATAGCTGGTGCTCCTCGAACGCGGAGCATTTTAATAGCCTCCGCCACTTGTCGCCAATCAGTGCAATGAATATAGATAGTTTCTGTAGGTAATTTCGTTTGATCTAAGAAAATTAACGTGTCATTCTGCCATTCAATATTCTTCATGGGTCATGCCCTTTCATCAATTATAGCAATAGATCATTAATAGTTATTACTCAATAGTAAAAGAAAGGATTTGTATTAAACACATTCATTTACTTATGGCTCTAAAGAGAATCCTCCATATTCAGACATACGATGATGTGCTTCATAATCAGCATTTACATCGATAGCATCAATGACACCTAAGAGCAATAATTTTAATTGCGCTGCCATCTCCCCCATCATCTCTACTACTTCACCATGAGTCAAAGCATTTTCTGAGATACCAGCTGCGTAATTAGTAATCATAGAAATCGTTGTATAGGCCATTTCTGCTTCATTTGCTAAATTCACTTCTGGTACATTTGTCATACCTACTGTATCGCCACCGAGAATGGAGAACATTTTAATTTCTGCTGGCGTTTCAAAACGAGGACCTTCTGTACATACATAAGTACCACCATTATGAATATTAAGATTTTGTTTTTTACCAACTTCTTCAATAATATGGCGTAATTCTGGACAATATGGATTTGTTACATCCAAATGGGCTACAGGACGATCGCCACCTTCATAGAACGTATTGATGCGGTTTTTCGTAAAATCGAGGAACTGATCTGTTAATACAAAATGACCTGGTTGAAAGCTTTCATTTAAAGAACCTACAGCAGTTGTAGAAATGATAAAGCGAACGCCTAATTTCTTTAAGCCCCAAATATTGGCACGATAATTGATCTTATGAGGTGGAATCGTATGATCTTTGCCATGACGGGCTACAAAAATAACTGTTTTCCCATTATATGTACCTTGTACATAATTAATTTCACCATACGGCGTCATCAACGATTCTTCATGAATATTTTCAAAAATAGATGGGTCATACACACCAGTACCACCTATTACACCAATTGCACTCATAGTGACCTCCTAAGTAATATATTCTTATCTATATATTTTCTCATATAATGAAAAAACAGGCTATAGGAAATTCCTGTAGCCTGTAAAAGCTTTATCATCATTTTAGGTATTAAGTAAATAATCCCCTATTACTGCACTACGCTAGCAGGCGTAAACATATCTTTCAATTCTTCCCTACTAAAATGATATTTCTCATTGCAATAGTGGCATACTAATTCTGTTTGTTCATCTTCAAGGATGGCTGATTTATCATCTTCACGAAGGGTCATAAGGACGCCAGCAAATCGGTCACGACTACAACGACATTTAAATTCTACTGGTTCATTGTAGACTTCGTTAATGGTCATTCCTTCAAGAACTTTTTCAACTAATCCTTCACCGTTTGGATGGGCTTTCAAATATTCTGTAACAGGTCCTAATTCATTGATATTTTTCTCTACTAATGCCAAGGCTTCATCAGTAGCATCTGGCATAGCCTGTACGATAAATCCGCCTGCTACGATTGTATGGTAGTCGGGATCTACAAGAACGCCTAAGCTAATCGTAGATGGCACTTGTTCCGACGTGTAGAGATAGTAAGCTAAGTCTTCTGCAATTTCACCACTTTGAATAGGACTTGTGGATGTGTAATCTTGTGCTAGTTGCGTAAATCGCGTTACTTGTACTTCACCGTGGTTCCCTACGGCAGCACCTACATCGAGTTTACCTGCATATTTCAAAGGTACATCTACATGTGGCTCATCTACATAACCGCGAACCGTATTATCAGAGAACGCATCGACGTGAACGACACCGAGTGGGCCATCCCCTTTAATGCGTAAGCTTACATTTTCATGGTTTTTAAAATCACCAGCTAATAACAAAGCCCCTGTCATAGCACGGCCTAAGGCTGCTGTAGCAACAGGCCATAAATCATGACGTACCCGTGCTGTTTCAACTGTATCAGTCGTTACCGCTACAGACATACGAATGCCTTCTCGAGTGGTAAAACGTTTAATATAATCCATTTAAATCATTCCTTTTCATTAATTTATAAAGTTAAAGTTCACTTTATGTTTATTATTATATCACAATATCTAAGATTTTCAATATCCCTACATAGTAATAAAAAATATTTGTTCTGTTTATTATCAATTACTATATATTCTCTAATAGGAGCGTTAATTCTATGAACTTTATAAAAATTAAAACGTATTTACAAAGAAAATAGACTCTGCATCATAGATGCGGAGTCTATTATACCATATAGGGCTTACGTATTACTTTATAGTCCCTATATCTTATGGTCAATCAATATACTAGCACACTGTAGGCTAATTAAAACTGATCCAACAAGTTAACCATTTCAATAGCGCCCATAGCGCAGTCGTAACCTTTGTTACCAGCTTTAGTACCAGCACGTTCGATAGCTTGTTCAATATTTTCAGTCGTTACAACCCCGAACATAACAGGAATCCCTGTTTCTAAGGACACATGAGCAATCCCTTTCGCTACTTCATTACATACATAGTCGTAATGTGTTGTAGCGCCTCGAATGACAGCGCCTAAACAGATAACTGCATCGTATTTACCAGATTGAGCTGCTTTTTTGGCAATTAATGGAATTTCATAAGCCCCTGGCACCCAGATCGTCGTAATGTCGTCGGCTTTTACATCGTGACGAAGCAAGCAATCTTCAGCACCGCCGATTAATTTTGTAGTAATGAACTCGTTAAAACGAGATGCGATAATAGCAAATTTCTTGCCAGAACCTAATAATTTACCTTCTTGAATCATCATAATGAATTCCTCCTATGAAAATCAATTAATTTTCCAACATATGCCCCATTTTTTCTTCTTTTGTTTTTAAGTAGCCGGCATTAAATTGATTAGCTGCAATGATAACAGGTACACGACCGTGAACTTCTATGCCCCAATGTTCAAGGCCTTGGCGTTTCTCTGGATTATTCGTTACTAAGCGAATACTTTTTATTCCAAGATATTTAATGATTTGAGCTGCTAAGGAATATTCCCGCATATCTGGAGGAAATCCAAGCTCTACATTAGCTTCTACTGTATCGAGACCTTGTTCTTGTAATGCATAAGCTTTGATTTTATTGATTAAACCAATACCACGACCTTCTTGGCGCATATAGACAACGACGCCTGTTCCTTCTTTTTCGATGGCGCGTAACGCGTGATCTAATTGTTCACCACAATCACAGCGCTTAGAGCCAAATACATCACCGGTCAAACATTCAGAATGAATGCGTACTAAGACATCGTCTTTGCCTTGTACATCCCCTTTAACGATGGCTAAATGTTCTTTATGATCCAACTCATTTTTAAATACATAAATATCAAAATCGCCAAATTTAGTAGGTAATTTAGAATTAGCCCCTAATGCAACGATGGTTTCATGAATTTTACGGTAATCTACTAAGTCTGCAACAGAAGCAATTTTCAAGTTATGTTCTTTGGCAAATGCTATTAAATCAGGCATACGCGCCATCGAACCATCATCATTTGTAATTTCACAAATAACAGCAGCCTCTTGTAAACCCGCTAAGCGACAAAGATCAATAGATGCCTCTGTATGGCCTTGGCGAACGAGAACGCCTCCCTCTTTATACACCAAAGGGAATACATGCCCAGGACGGCGAAAATCATCCGCTTTCGCATTAGGGTCTAATAATTTTTGAATCGTATAGGCCCGTTCTGCAGGAGATACGCCAGTAGTAGTATCCACATGATCCACTGTTACAGTAAAAGCCGTTTCATGATTATCTGTGTTTTTCGCTACCATCGGAGGAATGCCTAATCGTTCTAACGCTTCTCGGCGCATCGGTGTGCAAACGATACCGCGCGCGTATTTAACCATAAAATTAATATTTTCTTGGTTCGCAAATTCTGCGGCAATCACTAAATCACCTTCATTTTCACGACTTTCATCATCCACAATGATAACGGATTTACCATTGCGCAATTCTTCTAGCACTTCTTCAATGCTATGTAATGTATAATTCATGGACTAGGTCCTCCTTTTACATAAATCCATTGTCTACTAACAAAGATTCAATGGATTTAGTAGATGTACTTCTATCTGTAGTATTGCCAAGGCCCATAAAATGGCGAATATATCGGCCTGCAATATCGGTTTCTAAATTGACTTCTGTACCAATGACAGCATCGCCAAGAACAGTTTCTTTCAGCGTGTGCGGAATAATGGATACAGAAAATGTCGATTCTGTACAATCCATAATGGTCAAGCTAATGCCATTAATGGCAATAGAACCTTTATAGATGACATAATCCATAATCGATCGGTCTGCGTGAATCGTAAAAATAACGGCATTATCCCTGCGTTCAATGTGGGTAATGCGTCCTGTTCCATCCACATGGCCTGCTACGATATGCCCACCGAATCGGCCATCAGCAGGCATGGCCCGTTCCAAGTTAACTGGATCATTGGCTTTCAAATGTGTGAATGTCGTCATTTTTATGGACTCAGGCATTACATCGGCAGTAAATTGTTTATTGCCGACCGTAGTAGCTGTTAAACAAACGCCATTAACCGATACGGAGTCTCCGATTTTTAAATCATCAAATATGATATTCCCAGAAATAGTGAGAACTAAGGATTGGGCGCCCTTTTTTATGCTTACAATGCGCCCTATCTCTTCAACGATGCCCGTAAACATAAGCACCCTCCCTTCCAGTTCGATAGGCTTCTATAACAATATTATTATCCATCATATGTACATCTGTGAAAGTCAGCTTCGCCGCCGCCTCTAAGGTAGCAAATCCGTTACCACCGACTGCAGGTGTCGCTTCTGTGCCACCGATAATGAGATTCCCAATATAGGTGACTATCTTATCAAAAGCTAACGTTTCAACGAATGCACTTAGCAAGGCCGATCCACCTTCGATGAGCAGTGATGTATACCCCATGTCACCCATCACCGTTAAAGCCTGTTTAATGGATAACCCGTTAGGCTTCCGTTCAATGTCATGAACATCGGCACCTATGTCGATAAAAGCTTGCCGTTTTTCCTCACTACATTGAGCACTTACAAAGAGATGAACCTTCCGATTCGGTACGGTAAATACTTTAGCCTCTATAGGTGTTCTACCTAAACTATCAAAAATCATCACATCTGGCTGGCGAATATCCATACTATAAGCACCATCTAATGTATCGCCTATGATAGCATCGTACACTTCACTACCCGATAACCGACAATTCAACAGAGGGTCATCTGCTAATATAGTACCAATACCAACTACCATAGCATCGTAAGAGGCTCGTAATAGATGAGCATGTTTCCGAGCGGTTTCATTGGTAATCCACTGTGATGCTCCTGTAAAAGTAGCAATACTACCATCTAAGGACATGGCACTTTTAAGGGTTACAAAAGGTTTCCCTGTTTGGATATAGGTAAAGAAACTCTCATTTAATAAAGCGCATTCTTTTTCACAAACCCCCGTTTTTACCTCTATACCAGCTGCTTGTAAGCGAATGATGCCTTGTCCTCCTACAAGAGGATTGGGATCTGTACTACCAATCACAACACGACTAATGCCAGATGCAATGATGCGGTCTGCACAAGGAGGCGTCTTACCATAGTGAGCACAAGGCTCTAATGTGACATATAAAGTGGCACCTTTTGCTTCTTCGCCAGCTGCCTGCAAGGCATGGACTTCTGCATGAGGCTCTCCTGCTTTGTGATGGTATCCTTCACCGATAATTGTATTATGTTTTACTACGACAGCCCCTACTAACGGATTGGGCCATGTATGTGCAGTGGCCAATTTTGCTAACGCAATGGCACGTTTCATATACATTAAGTCGTTCATATAATACCTCAATAAAAAAAGGACTATATACATAGTCCTTGGGTTATCAGTTATAGTTATACATATAAACATATATAATCTCGTCTTTTCTCATCCAGACTTTACTGTCGGTATCGGAATTACACCGATTCATACCTATTAGGCTCGCGGACTATAACCGCCGGTAAGGAATTTCACCTATCCCCAAAGACTTATTGTATTATTTTATGTAATTATAGTACCACTTTTATCAATGTTATGCAATATATAGCCTTTATAAGTCCTCCTCTTCTTCTATGAATTCGTCAAAATCAAATTCTGATTCATATTCTTCTTCATCGTAGTCATCGTAATCATCATATTCAAACTCATACTCATCATCTTCGTAGTTATCATAGTATTCATCTTCAGACTCTATATCTTCTCTACGAATCGCATCATAGTCATCATCTATATAATGAGGTGGTTCATCATTTTCTTTTTGTTTCACGTCTTTTGAAACTTTTTGAGGTTCCATGGCTTTCAAGCGTTTGATTTCTTTAAATAATGTAATATCGGCTTCAAAATCTTCTTTCTCAGCATCCGATAAGTCTTTAGATTTTATTGACTTGGAACTATTAGAGGAAAATATAGCTGCTATACGATCAAATAATGTTGAAGACATAATTACCACCTATTTCCTTTCTTAATGATACTATCCGATTTCTCTTATTAGCTATTGCATTATGCTCCAAATAATGACATTTGCTCATCTTCTGGTAAATCGCCACAGCAATCTAAGTCTTTCATGATGTCGATGATTGTATTGGAAATTTTGCAACGTCGTTGTAAATCTTTTAATGATGTAAATGATTTGCGCTCTCGTTCTTCAACAATGGCATCAGCTACTTTTTCACCTAATGATTCAATAGCTAAGAAAGGAGCTAATAAAGCGCCATCTTTAATTTTGAATCGACGCGCATCGGAATGTTGAATGTCTACACTACTAAATCGATAGCCTCTTTGATACATTTCCATAGATACTTCTAAAGCGGCCATCAAATCTTTTTCTTTCGGACTAGCTGCTCTGTCTAGTGCTTTGATGCGGTTAAACTCTTGCAATTGTACACGCAAATCACCTGTCATAATGCGCAAATCAAAGGCTCTAGCACGAATAGAGAAATACGCTGCATAAAATGCTAATGGATGATATACCTTAAACCAAGCGATACGGAATGCCATCATTACATAAGCTACCGCATGGGCACGAGGGAACAAATAAGAAATTTTCTTACACGAGTCGATAAACCAATCTGGAATATTATTCTCTCGCATTTCTGCTTCAAAGTTTGTCGTCGCTTCCCCTTGTTTATTTCGTTTTTCGATGCCTTTCCCTTTACGCACATTTTCCATGACGAAGAAACTATTTTTCTTATCCATGCCGCGATGAATTAAGAAGTTCATAACGTCATCACGAGTAGAAATAGCTTCATTCAATTTGCAAATACCATTTTTAATGAGATCCTGCGCATTGTCAAGCCACACGTTTGTACCGTGAGAGAAACCAGAAATACGAACTAAATCAGAGAACGTTTGAGGACGAGAATCTTCTAACATGCCTCGTACAAATTTCGTACCACATTCTGGTACGGCAAGACTAGCTACTTGGTCACCTTGTAATTGTTCCGGCGTCAAACCAATCCCCTCTGTAGAGGAAAATAAACTCAATGTACGAGGATCATCAAACGGAATTGTCTTCGCATCGATGCCCGTTAAGTCTTCTAACATACGAATAATAGTGGGATCATCGTGCCCGAGAATATCTAGCTTAGTCATACGACCTTCAATAGAATGATAGTCGAAATGAGTCGTCAATACGCCACTTTCTTTTTTATTCGCTGGATATTGGATTGGCGTAAAATGATGCACATCCATATCCCGAGGACATACCATGATACCACCGGGATGTTGGCCTGTCGTATTCTTTACATTGGTAAATCCCTTCGCTAAATATTCGAGGAATCCATTTTCTACTTGAAGGCCTCTAATTTCAGCATATTTTCTAACGTAACCGAAAGCTGTTTTATCCGCAATGGTACCGATAGTGCCGGCTTTAAATACATTGTCACGGCCGAACATTTCCTCCGTATATTTGTGAGCTTTCGCTTGGTAATCACCAGAGAAGTTCAAATCAATATCTGGTACTTTGTCACCATCAAAGCCAAGGAAGATAGCAAATGGAATGTCGTGTCCATTCGTATGGAGTGGTGTGCCACATTCTGGACAATCTCTCCGCGGCAAGTCAAAGCCACCAGCATATTCCCCTTTTTCATAGAATTCAGACCACTTACAATGAGGACACACATAATGTGGTGGCAATGGGTTTACTTCTGTAATTTCCGACATAGTAGCGGCAAAAGAAGACCCTACCGAACCACGAGAACCTACTAAGTATCCTTCATCTAAAGATTTTTTTACTAACTTGTGGGCAATGTAGTACAACACGCCATAGCCATTACTAATGATACAGTCGATTTCATAGTCTAACCGGTCTTGAACGACTCTCGGCAAAGGATCGCCGTAAATGGTTTTCGCATTTTTGTAACACATTTCTACAAAGGCTTCATCAGCGCCTTCAATTTTTGGAGAATATGTACCATCTGGGATCGGTTTAATATCTTCTACGCGATCATTGATGGCGCGCGTATTAGTAACTACAACTTCATAAGCCTTTTCTTCGCTCAAATATGGGAAGGATGCCAACATTTCGTCAGTGGTGCGCAAATGCAAATCTGGTTGCTCATGCGCGTCCGTATAGCCAGAAGCTGTTAACATGATTTCACGATAAATCTTTTCATCTGGATGTAAATAATGAACGTCACAAGTGGCACAAACCGGTTTATTCAAGGCTTCCCCTAATTCGATAACAGTCAAATTCATATCGATAAGGGCTTGCTCATCGGGCATTAAGCCTTTACGCACTAAGAATTCATTGTTTGTATGCGGTTGAATTTCTAAATAATCGTAGAAAGATGCTACCGTTAACAGTTCATCTTTAGTGGCTCCTTTAACAATGGATTGCATCAATTCCCCGGCTTCACAAGCAGAACCTATGATAATGCCTTCGCGATGTTCTTCAATAACAGAGCGAGGCAATCGTGGTCTTCGTTTAAAGTATTCCAAATGAGAGATGGAAATCATTTTATATAAATTGCGAAGGCCTACCATATTTTTCGCTAATAAAATGATATGGTACCGTGGTGCTTCATCTTTTTTCTTCACCACATCTAAGGATAATTCGTGATCTATCGCTTCATCGTCAACGAGATAGGCTTCTACGCCATAAATGACTTTAACTCCTAATTCCTTAGCAAGTGCCTGTGCTTCTGGGAACGCTTGTACAATGCCGTGATCCGTAATAGCTACGGCTGGATGGCCCCAAGCTTTGACAGTTTTAAATAAATCTTTTACAGACACGAGAGCATCTTTATCACTCATTTTTGTATGTAAGTGAAGTTCTACTCGGGAATCGTCTCGATTTTCAGTGCGCTCTACACGATTGCTTGGCAATTCTTCTATGCTATTAATGGATAAAATATATTTCTTTTCAAATTTATCATCAAAATTAACACGCCCTTGTACACGGACCCGTTCTACTTTCTTTAACTTTTTAAGCAATGCTGCCCCATCGTCTGGCGTATCAGTAAATTTAATGAACTTAATACTATTCGTATCATCTACAATACTACCTGTAACAATGGATTTACCCGTTTTAGTATCTCGTTTATCTAGCCCTACTAAAACACCCTCAAAAATAACGCTAGGTGTATCCGTAGTACCCATGATTTTAGAAGGTATGCCATCAATACGACGTCCTACAATCATACCTTCATCAGTAGGTTCTGCTTTTGGTGCGCGACGAGGATATTTGCCACTCCCTTTAGCAGATTTAGCAGGTGCATCACTCCCTTGTGTTGATTTAGGCTTATCCCTCTTTACTTTAACCGAATTATTGCTATTAACTGATTCAGAGATAGCCATAGCACTAGGGGTTACCGTTTCAGCTGCAGTAGTCTGTTTATAGGATACTTCTACCGGTGTATTGTCAAAATAGCCTAATTCTGCCGCCTCTGTGAAAGCCTCAAATTCATTGTCATCCCAATCATCGTCATTGTGAACACCTGCAAAAGATTTTCCTCGTTGTTCTCTGTGTTTTTCTAATTCTTCCTGACGACGAGCCTCTACTTCTTCTATAAATTCACCAGCTCCACAATCACCAGCATAATAGTAGGTATCTAATCCTTCTCCACTGACAGTATCTAATGTCCAAGAAAAACAGCAAGCCGTATTAGCATTAGTAGGGATATTATTAAAAGAAATATTTTTCTCTTTATACCAATTAGCTAAGCGGTCTTGCAGTGATAATAAAGTTTTAAAAGCAGAGTCTGCTGCTTGAATAGTTACTTTTTTACTTTCACAATTAACATAGAAAGCAGGTTTCATATTCTGTTTTGGTACAACACGATAACGTACTTTCATTTTTACCCTTTATATCCACAATAAGTTACACATAAATCTCTAAATCGGAGCATATCCCCTTTGCCAGTACGACTATCTATCATAATGTCGTATAAGCCTTTTAAGAGCATTCGCAAAGCTTTCAAAGATATGCGAGAACTCGCTTCATAAGCTAATTTAATAGGATACGATTTGAATGATGAATCATGATTCTTGCAAAATTGCTCTATATCATTGCGATTCATGCCTGCTGCACGCCCTTCGCTGACGAGCAATTGGAGGCGTAATTGACCTTCAATATAACTCATGGCATAATCGACTTCTTTATAGTTCATCATGAACGGAAATAGTTCTAATAATGTATTGATATCTCTATTTAATAATGCTTCTTTAAAGGCATAAATATTCTTGGCCCCATAATTGCTACTATGTTCCATTAAAAATGGCTGATCAATCTCTTTCGCCTCACCTAAGAGTAAGAAATAACGATCAAATTCAGTACGCATAAAAGCAACAGGCACATCTTTCCACAATTCTAATAAATTGCTTAAATAGTCGTGTCCATTAGGCGTCAATGTATAGCCGTGAGACGTGCAATATTGACGAATCCACATCAATAAATCGGCCCCTTCTAATCGTTTACATTCTCGATGAGGAAGGGCATCTAAGAGCGTTTTATTTTGCTTCAATCGTTTATCGATTATATCGTGATAAATGATAAGGATAGGATTATCGCCGTCATAAGTAGCTAGTAAATCGGCTAAAGCATCCCACTGCTCATTATCTTTTTGTCCAGATTTTTTAAAAATAGGAGGATTGATGAGGCAAAATACTTTAGCATCGCCAAAGAGAGAATCTTCCATTAGCTCTTCAGATATCCTAGCTGGACCTACTTCATCAGATAAGAGGCGTACATCTAAATCACTGTGGGTCAATAAAAATGTTTGTTTTTCTTCCTCCACTAATTGCGATTCATTACCATATACTAATAAAATATCTCTCATGTGTTCCTCCTTTCTTTTATAATATGCTATCCTCCATATATCGGTAACCCCACAATTCCAGGTCTTCACTATCTGGTTCTAGGTCTCGCACAGCACCATAAGGGCTACTAATCAGAATGCGAGTATTCTTATGGAGGAGCTGTTCATAGTCTAGTATTTTCTGTCGAGATGTAATCAAAATACTCTCTTTTCCATCTCTTAATTGTATGTTTTTTTCTCTTTTTTGTCCATTATAGACAACGATACGAGAACGCTCATCATCATAGAGTGTTGTATAGTTATCAGTACTTTGAAAGCGCTTTATAACTGTGTTTTGAGGCGGTATACCGAGACCTTGCAAACTATTGATAATACGATACTCAATAGATTGTAGCGACATATCCTTCGATGCTTCTATATATACTATACCACGTTTATCATAAGGATTAGCGAGCAATAATACGTTCGCTTGTTTTAAAGGAACTATATGAGCAATCTGTTGCTCTTTATAATAAAGTCCCCTATAAGCAATAAAAAGTAATATCATACATACAATAAATGGAAGAGGAATAAAACGCCGAGCTTTCATAGGAACTGCTAACACATAGAGAATACCTATCATCAAAAAATAGATTATACTTAAAGCAAATGGTAATACCCCTACCCATAGAAGTAATGCCGAATTATTGGCTAAATACGCATTGATTGTTAAGGCTAATCGTAATAGACCATCAATACCCCACCATAGTAAAGAAATAGGCATTACTAGATCTATGATGGTAGTCACAAAGAGTAAGACAATAGTTAAATCCAATATAGGTGTTACTAATAAAGCCGCCAGTATACTCGCTAAACTGATATAGTGAAAATAATAGAGCTGAAAAGGTATCATAATCAGTTGGGCACTGACACATAAAATAATGGGCCCTTTCACTAAAGGAGGCAATTGTTCCATCCAATGATATAGAGGCATACCAAAAATGAGGAGTCCATAGGTGGCTCCAAAGGATAATTGGAAACTTACATCTAATATGAGTAGTGGATCGTAGAGAAGAAATACTATGGCCGTTATAGCTAACCCCTGTTTAGCCGTATATAAACGGCCATACAAGTAAGCCATCGCCATACAGATACCCATAACAGTAGACCGTACAACAGGAGCACTAAACCCTACAATCATACAATACAGTATAGATACAAAGATACCTATTATCATGGCGTATCGCTTTTTAATACAGCACCATCGACAGAGAGCATACACAATAGCAAATAATAAGGCAATGTGGGAACCAGATATAGATAATATATGAATGATTCCCGTATAAGCAAATTGACGTAACGTTTCCTCTCCTAATTCACCGTAATGGCCACCTAAAACTAATGAAGTACCGAGCCATTTTGTATGTTCACCTAAATAAGAGTCCATGGTCTGTTCAATATGTGCTCGAATTTTCCCGATGACAGTAAGGAATTTAGAATAATAAACTACTCTTTTATCAATATCATACAGGTCATACTCACTAGGCTTCATCATACGATAGGTGCCGCCAAAGATCTTGCCCATTTGTTCGCTCCGAATAGCACGGCTTCGTAAATCGATAGCCCCTCTCTCTTCTACTACATAGAGGGGCTTTGGCGTCCCCTTAATAATGACAATTTGCCCCATAACCAGAGGAACATAATCTTCCACAACATGAGAATCCAGTCTATTAGAATCCCTCTTCTGATTATTATAAATGATTGATGGATTTTGTTCTTCTATGGTGATTTGCAATTGTCCAGTTGTTTTAGTATACATATTAGGAGCTGTATCTTTAAAGGGATGCACACTTAATAAAGTGGCGGAAAACTTCTTATAGGCCTTTCCCTCAATAGTCGTCATCTCTATAGGCGAATCTAGAAGCACTGCATAGTCACCTTCTTGGTGCAAATAGAACTTACTATGTCCCACATAGTCGTTAATACCCCGGTCCACATGATAATAACTAACGCCACCTAGTATAACGACAGCCAATATAGTGATGGCCAACAAATTCAATTGTTTTTTGTTATTAGCACCGTGATTATAACGCCATCCTATTTTGGTAAGAGTATACACTATATATAAAATAGCAATCGTTACGCAGTACAATGCATTGTCTAATAATGGATAGTAGGTGCCATAGGCCTTGATAATGACGAGTATTATAGTGAAAAGGATACTATGGGCCATTTCCGAATAGGTAATGACCATCTGATAAGGTTTCTCTAAGTCCGTACTAGACAGTAATTTTTTGGTGAATCTTTTTAAATAATCCATCCCCAATACCTTTGACTTGCTTAATATCTTCTATAGTTGTGAAAGCCCCTTTCGACTGACGATGTTCTGTAATGCGTTTCGCCATAGTAGGACCAATTCCTGGTAATGCGTCTAACTCTTTTTCTGTAGCTGTATTAATGTTAATTTTCTGCGTTCGTAACAGCATTTCAGGATTACCAGTAAAATTAAATCGCACGTGAATATGATCGCCAGAGCTTACACGATCTGCCATATTAATTGATTCTATATCACCATAAGGAAGTACTCCACCTGCTACTTTAATTACATCACCTACAGAACTATTGGTAAGAATCTCATATAAACCTGGTGATTCTACTGCACCAGTAATATAGACTAATTGTTTTTTATCCTTTTCGCCTTCTGTTATTGGTGTTTCATTACTATTATTTTGATTCCTCTCAGATAGTCCTTCATGAGCAGCACCATTTATCCCATCTTCTAAACGCAATGGTCGATTCTGCTCTGTAGATAACGATGTATCAGCCATAATTGGATTATCTAGAATTTCACTGTCCTCATCTGTTATAATAGGCCATAGGAAATAAATTCCTACTAAGATACATAGGATTATAGTAATCCATTTGTTATTATTAATAAATTGTCGCATATAGACACCTCCTACTATAAAATTTCGAAAGAATCTATTAAACTCCTAGGAGTGACACTATTGGTGTCACTAACAGGAAATTTGTAATTCTTGTCGAATAGACTTGTTGATTACTATTAAAGCGGTATGATAGACTAACTATTTATATGAATAACAAGTATCTATTTCCTTAGTAGGCCCATCTATATGTGTACTATAAAGGAGTTTCTATGAAAGAAGAATTACTACGAAAATATGCTCGTACCTTATTAGAGTGCGGCGTTAATTTACAAGAAAATCAAACACTCATCGTATCTGTAGATGTAGAAAACAAAGACTTTGCCCTCATCGTAACAGAAGAAGCTTACCAACTAGGCGCCAAAGAAGTAGTTATCAATTGGCGCTACGCACCGATTGCGAAACAACGCTTATTGCACGCTGCTCAAGAAGTATTGGAAACACCAGCTAAATGGATTCCTACTTATTACGAACAATATGTTGAAGAAAAATCTGCTTTCTTATCCCTTATCAGTGCCAATCCAAGAGCGCTTACAGGGGTACCATCAGAGAGAATCAGCTTGCAGTCACGAAATTTAAATAAAGTCCTCTCCTTCTATCATACGGCTATTATGAGCTCTGCTGTCACTTGGTGTGTTGCTGCTGTACCTACTGTGTTGTGGGCAGACTTATTAGGATTTGAAGGGTCTGATGACGAAAAAATCGAACAATTATGGCAAACTTTATTTACCTTAAGTCGCATCGATGGTGTAAGCGAAGAAGAATCCTTCGAGAACCATATGAAACGCTTAGAAGAACGCACTGACAAACTAAATGCCCTCGATCTAAAAGCCCTTCGCTATACTTGTGAAAATGGTACTAATTTATTAGTGCAATTACCAGAAGGTCATCTATGGTTAGGCGGCGCTGAGAAAGCTAAAGATGGCACTGTATTTAATGCTAATATTCCAACCGAAGAAGTCTTCTCTGCACCTCAATGGAATGGTGTTGAAGGCACAGTAGTGAGTACGAAACCACTCATCTATCATGGCAATCAAATTTCCAACTTCTCCTTCACCTTTAAAGGCGGCAAAATCGTAGACTATAGTGCCGAAGAAGGATATGATATTCTAAAAGAGCTTATCGAAACAGATGAAAGCTCTCACTATCTTGGCGAAGTAGCCTTAGTGGATCATTACAGTCCTATTAGCCAATCTAACCGTATTTACTATGAAACATTGTTTGATGAAAATGCATCTTGTCATTTGGCTATTGGCGCAGCTTATCCTACATGTTTAAAAAATAGCGATGGCTTAAGCGAAAATGAATTAAAAGAACGTGGCCTCAATCAATCATTGACGCACGTAGACTTTATGATTGGTCACGAAAACATGAATATTACAGGCATTACAAAAGACGGACAACAAGTAGATATTATGATTAATGGTCGGTTGCAAGTGTAAAAACATAAAAAAGGTGGTAGAACAGATAATCTGTTCTACCACCTTTTTATTATATATCTTTATGATATATTTTATAGTTCTATATCCAATACGCGACCTGTAGGCTGGTATTGAACAATCGCTACCCCTGCTGTCATAAGCATGCGTTTAGAAGCTTGTACTTCTTTTGTGTCTTTATATAGATCATCTCGATAGATGACTGCTTTAATGCCACTTTGAATAATAGCTTTCGCACATTCATTACAAGGGAATAAGGTAACGTAAATTTTAGATCCTTCTAAGGAACCCCCTCGGTAATTTAAAATAGCGTTGAGCTCACTATGAACTGTATAGAAGTATTTATTATCTTCTGTATTATCTCGGTCCCAAGAAAAAGCATCATCACTGCAGTTTAAAGGCATACCATTGTAGCCGATTGATAAAATTTTATTATCATTGCTTACAATACAGGCTCCTACTTGGGTATTAGGATCTTTGGAACGTTGTGCCGCTAAAATAGCGACACCCATAAAATATTCATCCCATGAAATATAGTCGCTGCGCTTTGCCATATAGACTCCTATTTAACAACGATATTCACAAGTTTACCTGGCACGTAAATGACTTTTACAATCTCTTTACCATCTGTAAATTCTTGTACTCGGTTAGACTCTTTCGCCATCGCTTCTAAGTCTTCTTTCGTAATACCTACAGGAACAACTAATTTATCGCGCACTTTGCCATTGACTTGTAGTACCACTTCTACTTCATCTACTACGAGAGCCGCTTCGTCGTATACAGGCCAATTTACACTATGTACAGAATCAGTTTCACCTAATTCATGCCACAATTCTTCTGTAATATGCGGTGTAAATGGAGCTAATAACAATACTAAATTGCGCGTCAATTCATTAGCTAACTGAGCATTTACTGTTTCCGCTTTGTCTTTGTGAGCATACATAGCATTGACAAGTTCCATAATAGCACTGATAGCCGTGTTGAAGTTAAAGTTATTATCTAAATCTTCAGTAACTTTTTTAATAACTCGATGCAATTCACGACGCAATGCTGTTTCATCTTTTGAAAGTTCCCCTGTCACATTAGCTTTTGCTAATGTGTTGTAGGCATCTACAATACGCCATACACGTCCTAAGAAACGGTAAGATCCTTCTACCCCTTGATCGCTCCAATCAAGGTCACGATCTACAGGAGCGGCAAACAAAATGAATAAACGAGCTGTATCAGCACCGTAAGTATTGATAATCTCTTCTGGAGATACTACATTGCCTTTCGATTTAGACATTTTGCTACCGTCTTTAAGTACCATACCTTGTGTTAACAAACCATTAAATGGTTCATTCGCTTCGATGAGACCTAAATCGTGCACAACTTTCACAAAGAAACGAGCATATAATAGATGCAAAATAGCATGTTCAATACCACCAATATATTGATCTACATTCATCCAATAATCAGCAATTTTTTTATCAAATGGAGCCGATTCGTTTTTTGCATCAGTATAGCGCAAGAAATACCAAGACGAATCCATAAATGTATCCATTGTATCCGTTTCTCTGCGTGCAGAACCACCACATTTAGGGCATGTGGCGTGTAAGAAATGTTCCGATGTAGCCAATGGAGACACAGCACCAGATTCAAATGTTACATCTTCTGGAAGAAGTACAGGTAATTCTTCTTCTGGCACTAATTGCTCTCCACACGTATCACAATACACAACTGGAATTGGCACACCCCAATACCGTTGACGAGAGATGAGCCAATCGCGGAGACGGAAATTTGTTTTCCCTTCTCCAATACCGCGTTCGTTAAGAGCTGCTGTAATCGTTTTGCGAGCTTCTTCAGAAGTCATACCATTATAGTCGCCAGAATTTACGAGAATACCATCTTCGTGATAGGACTCTTTCCACTCATTAAGATCATATGTTTCACCATCATGAGAAATGACTTGTTTAATAGGCAAATCGTATTTATGAGCAAATTCCCAGTCTCTTTCATCGTGTCCAGGGGAACCCATTACAGCGCCGGTACCGTAGTCGACTAATACATAGTTGGCAATCCAAATCGGAACTTCTTCGCCGGATATCGGATTAATCGCATAAGAACCAGTAAACATACCTTCTTTAGGGGCTTCTGTGGACGTACGATCAATATCGCTCATATTGCGCATACGAGTGATGAAAGATTCTAATTCTGCTTTATTGGTAGCATTTTCAATGAGACGCTCTACATATGGATGTTCTGGCGCTAATACTACATAAGAAACACCATAAATCGTATCTACTCGAGTTGTATATACAGATACGCGTTCATTGATGGATGGCACTTCAAAGGAGAATTCTGTCCCTTCGGAACGACCAATCCAGTTTTTCTGCATCAATTTAACCCGTTGTGGCCAACCATCGAGAGTATCTAAATCATCTAACAAACGATCAGCATATTCTGTAATGCGAAGAAACCATTGTGACAAATCCTTTTTAATTACCGGATTGTCACAACGCCAGCAAAGGCCATCGATAACTTGTTCGTTCGCCAATACAGTGTGACAATGCTCACACCAATTTACTTTTGCTTCTTTTTTATAAGCTAAACCTTTTTTATAGAACTCTCTAAAGAACCATTGTGTCCATTTGTAATAATCTTCTTTGCAAGTCGCCACTTCTCGATCCCAATCATAAGAAAGACCAAGGGACTTTTGTTGCAATTTCATATTGTCAATATTGGCTTCTGTCCAAGTTTTAGGAGCGATGCCATTTTTGATGGCTGCATTTTCTGCAGGCATACCAAAAGCATCCCACCCCATAGGGTGCAACACATTAAAACCTTTCATTTTCTTGAAACGAGCCACTACATCGCCAATAGAATAGTTACGCACATGCCCCATATGCAAATTGCCAGATGGGTATGGGAACATTTCTAGTACATAATACTTCTCTTTATGTTCATCATATTCAGTTTTAAAAGTACGATTTTCATCCCAGTACTTTTGCCACTTTTTTTCAATATCTTGAGCTACATATTTTTCGTTCATGTAGTCGCCTCCTCAAATGTCTGCCATTTCTAATCAATAGTATTATTGTACTACTACACTGGGATAACCGTCAATTTAACTAGTTATTTACTACTTAAATTCATCAATATAATGCATTTTATTCTTGTACTACATCAATTGTTTGATTAATGCCTTCAATAGCTTCTATTTTCGCTAGTTTTGCTTGACGTTTGGCTTCCTCTTTTTCTAATTTAGCTTTTCGCTTAGCTTCTTCCTTCTCTAGTTTAGCTTTACGTTTCGCTTCTGCTTTTTCTAATTTAGCCTTACGTTTCGCTTCTGCTTGTTCCGCTTTTAGTTTTGCTTTTTCTGCTTTAATACGTTCTTTTTCAGCTTTTTCTAACGCTTTCCGCTCTTCTTTCGTTAAAGGTTTCGTCGGTATTTCTTCTTTAACTTCTTCAAGCGCAGGAATGCCTTTGCCTAAATCGGAACTTTGAATCATAGCAATCGTACTAGCATCTTCAAATCCTTTACGCCATGCTGCAAAACCACCTAATTGTAATTCTTTTACTAAACCCAATTTATAGCCTAATGATTGATTCTCTTCAAACCAAATACGATCTCGACCTGCACTTGTTGGAATCGATAAGTAATACAATTTTAATGTATCATCCCAAATTAAGTCTTTTTCATATTTTTCAAAATAAGTACCGCTATTTTTCATAGCTAATGTTTCACCTTTGGCAACGCCATTTCGTTCATGCCAAATACGCGTATAAAATGGTATCCCTAATACGAGTTTATGATGTGGTACTTCACCAATCATTTTTTCTGTATGGCTTCGCACCCACGGATAACTTGCTACAGGACCAGCTACCGTACTCTTAGCCCACGTTTCATCATAAGCCATAAGCACTACGTAATCTACGCTATCAGCAAAGGCTTTACGATTATATACTAAAGACCATTCAGGGCTATTAGAATACCCCGTTACATCAATAGAAGACTGAATATTATATTTGTGTAATTCATCTGCTAAATAAGCTACAAATTTAGTCAATCTGTCACGATCAGCGTAGTCTACATTTTCAAAATCAAAATTATAGCCTGTAAATCCGTAAATATAAGCATAGTGAATGAGGTTATTAGCATATTTTTTCCATACTGCCTCATCTCGTAAAATACCACTTGTAAATCCTGGATCAAATCGATTCGTAATGAGTGGCCATACGTGGTAGCCTTTATCTTTATAAGCTTTCACATAATCTATATTGATTGTAGGACTAGATTCTAAACCTAGACTATGGAGTTTAAACCAACTTGGAGAAATAATATTATCACCGCTGCGATTTAATTTTTCTGTATAAGGCGTTCCCTCTGTGGTCATTGGATCAAAGGCCCATGCTAAAGGTCCTTGTACGGGTTTATTTTGAAGTACTTCCATAGTCAATGGCGCAGGATGCAGAACAACATCCTCCCCCTCTTTTTCGTAGGTAACGCCAATCATAGGTGTGGTCAGTTCTAAGTCGATATAGTCCACACCATTTCGTTTCGTAATCGGTAATTTCACTGGTTCCCCTACAGCACTCGGATTCATCGTAATAGTAGAACCAGATATAGTTAATTGTGGCACATAAATAGTATACGCCGTTTTATATTGATTCGCCTCGTATTTACGGGTAGTGACGTCTAAATATTGTTGTAATGGAACTAACACTTCTGCCTGCACAGAGTTCCCAGTAATACTAGATAATACAGCGGCCGCTAATGTAGTGGCCATAATAAATTTACGTAACATAATAACTCCTATCAAGGCGCTAAATAGCGCTTATTTACATAGTAATTTCTTTATTATACATGACAAGTAGTGCTTTTTTCAATTTTCCCTACTTCTTCATTACAAATCATGATAAAATTTAGATAACTATGTAACACTTTCAACTTATTTATTCTGATTAACACCATAAGGAGTACTTATGCATCAATACTTATTTTTCATTGGCGACTTTCCTATCAGAGCTTATGGTCTCATGTTAGCTCTTGCTATCTTATCGGGAGCCTCTGTAGCTTATTTTTTACTTAAAAAGGACGGTCGTGGTTGGCATACTCATGTTCCAGACTTTTCAATTACCGTCGCCGTAGCTGGTCTCATTGGCGCCCGCTTATGGGATGTATTCTTCTTCGATTGGGATTATTATGGTAATCATTTATTAGAAATCCCCTTCGTTTGGCAAGGTGGTATGGCTATCCAAGGGGGTGTCGTCTTAGGCACTATTGCAGGCTATTGGTATTTGAAGAAACACAACATCGACTTTTGGGCCTTTGCCGATATATTTGCACCAGCGCTCATACTAGCTCAATCGGTAGGCCGCATGGCAAATCTATTAAATGGCGATGCCTTTGGTCATCCTACAGGTGGAAATTTTGGTATTCTCTATCCTGAAAGCACCTTAGCATACCGTACCTATGGCAATCAACCACTATGGCCAGCAGAAATCTGGGAAGGACAAATCGATATTCTCATCTTTGTTGTATTACTATTATTTAGTTCCTTTAAACACGCTAAAGGACAAGTATTCGTATTATACGCTGTTCTCTATTCTGCAGCGCGTTTCGGATTAGAATTCCTCCGCGGTGACTATGTAAACCTTACACTAGGATTAAAATCGGCACAAATGACAAGCCTTGTAGTGATTGTTGTAGGGATTATATTGTTTATCTATTTAGGATATAAAGAAAGAAAAGAAAATCAATTAACAGTTACAGTAGATACTACTAAAAGTAGTAGTAAAACTAAAAAAAGAAAATAAAGGTAATAAAAATAGGAGCTATCATAAGTAGCTCCTATTTTTTCTATATATTTTTTTATAATGCTCTCAAGATACTAAGTATTACAGGTTTTCTTCCACTTTCAACTTCTCTAAGTCTTCCAACGCCCTATTAGCAATAAGAGCATTTTTTTCTTTTTTCTTTCTCACTTTACTAGGCCATGGATCCATGATCCCAAAGTTCACATTCATGGGCTGGAAATTCGAGCCTTCATAAGCGGAAATGTAATGACTTAAAGAGCCAATAGCAGTAGTTTTAGGGAAATGAATAAAGTCTTTATCATCTAATAATCGCTTTACTTGCAATCCTACCATCAAACCAGAAGCAGCTGACTCAAGATAGCCTTCTACTCCTGTCATTTGGCCCGCAAAGAAAAGGCGTTTGTCTGCTTTCAACTGAAATGCATGATTTAATAGCTCTGGCGAATTAATATAGGTATTACGGTGCATTACACCATAGCGGATAAACTCAGCATTTTCAAGACCTGGTATAAGACCAAAGACGCGCTTTTGCTCGCCCCATTTCAGATGGGTTTGAAAGCCTACCAAATTAAACATAGTAGCTTCTTTATTTTCTTTACGTAGCTGTACTACTGCATAGGACTCTTCATTTGTTCTCTTATCCACTAAACCTACCGGTTTCAATGGACCATAGCGCAATGTGTCTTCTCCACGGGAAGCCATAATTTCAACAGGCATACAACCTTCGAAGTAAATTTCCTTTTCAAACTCCTTCGGTTGAACAGCTTCAGCATGAGTAAGTTCATACCAGAAATGCTTATATTCCTCTTCTGTCATAGGACAGTTCAAGTAATCTGCATCCCCTTTATCATAGCGAGATGCGGCAAATACTTTGTCATAGTTCAAGGATTCAGCTGTGACGATAGGCGCCGCAGCATCATAGAAATAGAAGTCCTTTGAGCCTGTTAATTCTTTAATGGCCGCCCCTAATGCTTCCGATGTTAAAGGGCCTGTAGCAAAAATAACAATGCCTTCTTCTGGAATGGATGTCACTTCTTCGTAGTGAATCGTAATGTTAGGATGGGATTTAATTTTCTCTGTTACCATGCCACTAAACAAATGGCGATCTACAGCAAGGGCTCCACCTGCCGGAACAGCTGTAGCATCAGCGCATTCCATAATAAGGGATCCTAATCGACGCATTTCTTCTTTCAAAAGACCTACGGCATTTTCAATATTGCCTGCTCGCAGCGAATTACTACATACGAGTTCAGCAAATTGATCGGTTTCATGGGCGGGAGACGATTTAGTAGGTCTCATTTCATAAAGATCAACGTGAACACCTGCATTAGCTAATTGCCAAGCTGCATCGGAGCCAGCAAGGCCGGCTCCGATGAGCATTACTTTTTGTTCATTCATTGTATAGTTCCTTTAATTCCTTTATTTTGATTCTACTTCACTAGATAAATCGGTAGTAGTTGCCTTTTTACGCGATTTTTTCTTAGGTCGAGTAGGACATTCATCGTTAGAGCAGAACGTTTTAGTTGTACCATTTTTATAGGTCTTCTCCACCATAATGCTATTACATGTTTCGCAAAACTTATCGGTTGGTTTATCCCATAAGGTGAAATCACATTGTGGGTAACGACTACAACCGTAGAATAGCCGTCCTCGTTTCGATTTGCGTTCAATAATCTCGCCTTCACCGCATTTTGGACATGCAACACCGGTCCCCACAGTAATAGGTTTTGTATTTTTGCAAGCAGGAAAATTAGAACAAGCCAAGAATTTACCATACCGGCCAAACTTATAAACCATAGGACTACCACAGACTTCGCAGATTTCATCACTTTCCATAGATACAATTTCTACTTTATCTACATGGCTTGCTTCATCTAATTCTTCTTTAAATACATCGTAGAAGTTCTGCAATACTTGGACGTATGTTTCATTACCATTAGCGATAGCGTCTAATTCTTCTTCCAATTCCGCAGTGAAATCAGTATTAATGATTTTACCAAAATAGTTAGTTAAAAACTCTACAACGACGAAACCTAACTCAGTAGGAATAAACTGTTTATTATTAGTCTCTACATAGTTGCGGCTCACAATGGTATCTAGGATTGGTGCATACGTACTAGGTCGACCAATGCCTAATTCTTCTAATGTTTTAATAAGACTAGCTTCGGAATAGCGTGCCGGCGGTTGCGTAAAGTGTTGATCTGGTTTAATTTCTTTCGTGCTAACTACTTCATCAGCTTTTAATGCAGGTAATTGAGCATCACTATCTTTTTTTGTGCCTTCTTTTTTACTGTCTTCATAAACAGCACTAAAACCTGGGAAAGTCACTTTAGAACCAGTAGCTTTGAACGTATATATTTGATCCACATCTAATTCGATAGTTAACAAATCACTTTGTTGCGGCGCCATTTGGCTAGCTAAGAATCGATTCCAAATCAATGTATATAGCTTTAATTCGTCGCGACTTAAAAACGGTTCTACCATCTTAGGCGTCAACTCTAAAGAAGTAGGACGAATAGCTTCGTGCGCATCTTGCGCTGATTCTTTAGAACCGTAGAAATTCGGTTTCGCCGGATAGTACTCATCCCCATAAGTGTGTTTAATGAAATCCCTTGCTTGATCTTGCATTTCTTTAGAAACACGTGTGGAATCAGTACGCATATAGGTAATTAAACCCACTTGTCCGTAAGCCCCAATTTCAAGACCTTCATACAAATGTTGCGCAATCATCATCGTCCGCTTAGCACCAAAGTTTAATTTACGAACCCCTTCTTGTTGTAATGTAGACGTTGTAAATGGCGGCGCTGCTTTGCGGCTACGTTTACTTTTCTTTACAGATGTAACAGTAGCTTGTTGGTTAGCAATGCTCTTTTGAACAGATAAGGCCTCTTCTTCAGTACCAATATCGATTTTCTTACCCTTAATATGGGTTAAATCAGCACTAAAAATTTCTTTCTTATCTGTTTCAAATTGCCCTGTAATAGACCAAAACTCTTTCGGTACAAAGGCTTGAATTTCTCGTTCTCTCTCCGCAATCAATTTGACTGCTACCGACTGTACGCGGCCTGCACTTAAGCCTTTACACACTTTTTTCCATAACAAAGGACTTAATTTATAGCCTACAATACGGTCTAAAATACGGCGCGCCTGTTGTGCATCAACCATACGCATATCAATAGTACGAGGATTTTCCAACGCCTCTGCAACGGCAGATTTTGTAATTTCGTTAAAAGTAATACGACATTTGGACGACGTATCCACATTTAGAATATGTGCTAAATGCCAAGAAATGGCTTCACCTTCACGGTCCGGGTCAGTTGCCAATAGAACAGCGCTACTTTCATCAGCATGGCTCACTAAGTCGTCAATTACCTTCTTACGAGTCACTAAATTACTATAGCGAGGCGTAAAACCATGATCAATATCAATAGCTAATTGGGATTTCGGCAAATCTCGTAAATGCCCCATACTAGCTTTTACGACGTAATTAGGGCCTAAGAATTTTTCGATGGTTTTAGATTTCGCAGGGGATTCTACGATAACCAATACTTTGCCATCTCTTTTAAATACCCGTGGTTCTCGTTGTTCTGGTGGTATAGACGTAGACACAACCGATTTGTCTCTTACTATACCAACTGGCGTTAACGGTTCTTTAATAGCCTTTTCTTTCGTTTCTTTTTTTGTTGTTTTTTTCTTCGTTTCTTTTGGTTCACCAATTACGATTGACCGTTTAATGGACAATTGATTCACTCCTAGTTATTCTAATATAGCCCCTAGACTGAACCTTTTCAATGTGATGGTTCATTTCTAGGTCAAGTAATATGCTTTGTAATCGTTGCAAGGGAATACCCGTTGCTTCTATTAATTTATCGACAGTGATACACCGATCTGTCGATAGGGATTGTAAAACTGTGTTAGATTCTGAATTATAGCTTATCACATTGTTCCCCTTTGTATCAACTGACCGAAGAGATAGATTATAGTCTTCCACTAAATCTTGCGCCTTTGTTAGTACATGGGCCCCTTGCCGGATGAGCCAATGATTGCCTTCTGCTATATTATTCAAGATACTGCCGGGCACAACATAGACTTCTCGGCCTTCATTATTCGCCATGTCTGCAGTAATGAGAGATCCACTGCTAGCTTTCGCTTCTACGACGATAACTGCTGTTGAAAGTCCACCAATGATGCGATTGCGCTGTGGAAAATGTTTCCCTGACGGCGGAGTACCAGGTGTATATTCAGATAACAATAAACCATTATTATTGATAACACGATCAAAGAGGTTCTTGTTTTCTGGCGGATAAATAACATCTAATCCGCAACCCATAACGATGATAACTTGCCCATTGCCTGACAATACACCTTCGTGACTGTAACTATCGATACCGCGAGCGCCACCACTGACAACTGCTACATCATAATGAGCCAATTCTTTTCCTAAATAACGGGCTACACTGCGGCCATAATCGCTGCAGTTTCGAGCGCCTACCATAGCAACTTTAAATGTATCATCTTTGAGTAAATCTATATTACCGCGCACAAAAATAACAGCAGGAGGATTATAAATTTCCTGCAATCGAGCGGGAAATAATACATCTAAATAAGTAATCCACGTAATGTGGTATTTCTCTAGTAAATCCCAAAGATTATCTAATAATTCTTGTGTAGCTGCTTTCATAATGGCGGGTATTTTCTGTGATTTAATGCCGCCAATAGATTGTAATGTCTTTCTATCTTGCAAAGCACACCACGCCTCAAAAGGACCGCCACAAGTATCCACTAAATTGCGAATTGACGTAGCCCCTAAATGAGAAATATGTTGCATACCACAAATATAAAAATTACTTTCATACATTTGTTCCATCTTACACCTCCTGATTTACTATACCTATCTTGATTTCTATATCTCCGATTAATTTCTATATTTCCGATTATTTTCTATAATATATATCTTTAATCTCCATCTTTATTTACTATATCTATATAACATAGCTTCTTTTATATGCTCTTGTTCTATTCGTGAAGAATCTTCAATATCTGCTATCGTTCTCGCTACCTTAAGTAAACGATCAAAGGATCGTCCTGTTAATCTAAAGGTATCGAAAATACGTCCTATTAATCCCCAGCAATCGTCGTTTATATCGAATAATTCTCTAATTGCCTTATGGGGCGTTAAGCCATTACGATGAAAGGGCAAGCCCTTAAATCGTTCTTCTTGTTTTATCACGGCTCGTTCTACGAGAGTTTTCATATCTGCACTAGATAGATTATTATTCCTGCTATGCATCATGTCTTCTAAGGTCGGCCGTTCTACAGAGATGAATAAATCCATGCGATCCAAAATAGGACCAGATAATTTATGTTGGTATCGCAGTACTTCGGTGGAGGAACAGAGACATTCTTTCGTAGTATCGCCGTAGTATCCGCAAGGACATGGATTAGCCGCTAATATACAAATCATCTTGGCTGGATATTCATAGTTACCTTGATGGCGGCTAATGCTAACAACATGGGATTCTAATGGTTGCCGCAATGCATCTAGAACAGATCGATTAAATTCGGGTACTTCATCAAGGAATAAAACACCATTATGGGCCAATGTAATTTCCCCAGGCTTCACCTTATTGCCACCTCCTACAATACTCGTACTCGTCGCCGTATGATGGGGATTGCGAAATGGCCGTTTCTTTATAAAAGAACTCCCTTTTAATAAGCCTACAATGTCGTGGATACGAGTCACTTCTAATTGTTCCTGCCATGTCATCTCAGGCAATATACTGGGCAGTCGCTCGGCAAGCATCGTCTTCCCTGATCCAGGCGGTCCCACCATCATCAAATGGTGAAACCCGGCTGCACTGAGGATCATAGCTCGTTTTGCTACGTCTTGCCCTTGCACATCGCTATAATCAAGACTATACGTATCATGCACATCAATATCGACCTCAGGGCTATAAGTATAATTTTCTTCCTGTTCTAAGACTTGCACAATAGATTCTAATGTGTTCCCACCATACGATGTAATGCCTGGCAGCTGCTGTAATAAGCCTAAATTATCCGCACTCGTAACAATTCGATTAATGCCTACTTCCGAACCGGCAAGAGCCATACTTAAAATTCCCTGTGTTTTATGAGCGCTACCGTCTAGTAATAATTCACCAATAAATATAGTAGATAACAACTTTGACGCTAATTGTTTCTTTCGTAATTTGATTTGCCCTGAAGCTGCCAATACGCCCATCGCAATAGCTAAATCGAGGCCTGCACTGCTTTTCCGAACTTCTGCAGGGCCTAAATTTACCACAATGCGGCGCATAGGAAATTCGTAATGGCTGTTTTTAATAGCCGCTCTCACTCGTTCTCGAGATTCCTTAACAGCTTGATTGGGAAGCCCTACTATGTCAAAGACGGGCAATCCTTGTGAAATATCTACTTCTACTGTAACTAATACACCATCTAAACCATCCAAGGTAGCACCATATACTTTTGCATACATAGAAATCTCCTATTAGAAACATTGCGGAATATAATTGACAGAAACTTGAAAATTATCGTGCAAGAACACTTCAATGACATCGAAAGATATTTCTTTCCATTTTCGTTTCTTTTGCCGTAAATCATAGAGAAATAACATGGCCGTTTGCTTAATGTGCTTCTGTTTCTTTTTCGATATAGCCTCTCGTGGTAAACCGTAATTAATGCCACGACGGGCTTTGATTTCAATAAAATGATAGGTCAAATGTTTTTTCGCAATAATATCAATTTCCCCAAGCTTCGTACGATAATTCATTTCTACAATACTAAATCCTAATGTTTCCATATAAGTCTTCGCTGTTTGCTCGCCCCACTGTCCTAGCTGTTTTGCATCAAAATCCATTCCTCCAGTACCGTTCATAATTGTTTTCATATAAACCTCCTTTACATACATGACAAAATCTTCGTAACTATCTAGACGTCCTATATATAGGATAAGAAGATTTATGCGCCTAAGTAAATAGAAAAGAGGTTCCCACCAGTGTCATCATGACACCAATAGGAACCTCTTTTTAGCAGGTTTCTCATGATATATTCACTTATAAAAGGTTATCCATATACATACTACATAAAGAATATATTTCTCATGGCAGGATTAGATATTTTATGTTTATTATATATATCTATCTTATTAGTTACGGTTTGTTCCGTTCCCAACCAACCATCGATTTAATAGGTTCAAAGCTTTTTCTATGTAATGGTGTAACACCTTGGTTTAAAAGGGCTTCTTTATGCTCTGCTGTATAGTAACCTTTATGAATACCAAATTTATAGCCTGGATATTGTTCATCTAAACTGGCCATATATCGATCTCTCGTTACTTTTGCAATAATGGAAGCCGCTGCAATATTAGCGCTTTTACTATCTCCTTTTACAATAGACTCAACAGGAATTGTTAAATCTGGCAGTGGCATAGCATCAGATATAACGGCTTCTGGTTTCACTGGTAAGGTGCGAAGTGCTTCATACATGGCTTGCCGTGTAGCCTCATAAATATTGAGCTCATCAATTTTCTCAGCATCATAGGAGATACAACTAACAGCTACCGCTTCTTCCATAATAATATCGTATAAGGCTTCCCGTTTTTCTTCGGTCAATTTTTTAGAATCATTGAGCCCTGGAATTAATGTCATAGGCGGCAAAATAACAGCCGCTACTGTTACCGGGCCAGCAATAGGACCACGGCCTACTTCATCGACGCCTGCTACACGATACAATCCTTCATCGTAAAAAATACCTTCATAATCATACATACTCATCAACCGTTGTTGTTCAAGGAGTATTTTTTCCTGTTTTTTTATAAACGAAGCAGCTAGCTTTTGTACAGATACTCTCTCGTCAACCATAGCTAACGGTAAATATTGTTCCCCTTCAGGTCCTTCTAGTAAGGCCTTTATATCTTTTACTTTCAATGTTGCTAAATCTATAGTAGTCATCATTTATTACCTATTGAATGTACTAATATATTTATCGTTTATTGCCTGTTGCAGATGATTCTTCTCTAGCAGGCTCTGATTGACCTTCTTCACCATAATAAGGCTATTCATCAACAGTATCTAAGGTAATATTTCCTAATTTACTATTGCGATAATCTTGTAAAATAATCCGTCGAGCTTTATCTAAATCAACAATACCACCACTAACTAGACAGCCTCTCCGACGTCCAATATTCTCTAATATAGTATCTACCGATTCCATTTCTTCTGGTTTTAATTTATATCGTTCTACTAAAATAGATGGGTTATGATCTTGTAAATATTGTAACAATTGTTTCATTACATTTTCTAAATCATACACATCATCAGAAATAGCACCTGTCATAGCAAGTCGCGCCGCAGCTCGTTGATCCTCTAATTTAGGCCATAGTACACCTGGTGTATCAAGAAGTTCTAGATTTTTACCAATTTTAACCCATTGTTGACCTCTTGTATGTCCAGCTTTATTGGCGGTTCTTGTAGCAGCAGAGCCAGCTAAGGAATTAATTAAAGTAGATTTTCCTACATTAGGGATACCAAGAATAATTGTACGCACAGAACGGCTACGAATCCCTTTTGCTACCCATTTATCAATAATAGGCTTACTCAATCGTTCAACAGTAGATAATAATTTCTTATTGCCTTTACCAGACTTAGAATTCATCGTAAGCACAGTAATACCTTGTTTTGTGAAAAATTCAACCCATTCTTTTGTCACTTCTGGATCCGCCAAATCCACTTTATTGAGTAATACGATATGCGGTTTTTGCCCTACTACTTCTAATATAACAGGATTGGCACTACTTCTTGGAATGCGCGCATCTAATAATTCGATAACCACGTCTACTTTTTTAACATATTCATTAATCATGCGCATGGCTTTCGCCATATGCCCAGGGAACCAATGTACGATTGGTGAATCTACCATATGTGCTCCTTTCTAGATACTAGTCTATATATTCTTCTACCTATCTTGCTATACACTTCTTCTGTATATGCTTATGTCTATATTTCATAGATAAAAATAAAAGGCTGCCATAGGCAGCCTTTTATGAACATTAGCGTTTTTCGCGAATACGAGCAGCTTTACCAGTAAGGTTACGTAAGTAGTACAATTTAGCACGACGAACAACACCGCGACGCATAACTTCAATTTTAGCTAAGCGTGGGCTGTGAAGTGGGAATGTACGTTCTACACCTACACCAGATGCAATACGGCGAACTGTGAAAGTTTCACGAACACCACCGTTTTGACGTTTAATAACCAAGCCTTCGAATACTTGGATACGCTCACGGCTACCTTCCACTACTTTTACATGTACACGAACTGTGTCACCAGCGCGGAATGTAGGGATGTCTGTACGAAGTTGTTCTTGTTCAAGTACGTTAATAATGTTCATTATATCCTCCTGTTTGCAGACATTCAATACCTACACCTTATAGGCAGCGGACTGTCTCAAATTAACAGTAATATATTAGCATAACCAATATGTAAAAGCAAGCTATTAATTAAAATTATTGTTCTTATTAATCATCGCTTCATGTATAACAATAGAAGAATTGATACATGCATAAAAATTTTAATTACTCAATATATATTTTCAGAAAATAATGATAGAGTCCACCTTAACCAAACCATTAGAAAATATATAATATAATGAGTTCTTATTCAAAGAAGGCGCTTTTAAAAAAAGTTCCAAATCCTCTTCTCTATAAATCCGCTCATTATTAACCCATAACTCCCAACCCAAATTAGTCGGTGCTATAAAACATTCAAATCCATTATAAACAAACTCAACTTCATGATTAACATCTAGTGCATCTCTTAGTAATTCAAATAGATTCATAATTATGTCCACTTCTCTTTCCATCAATCCAAACGTGTTTATGTGGCAAAGGCTATGAACCAGGATGACTAAAATCAATATCAACTATTTTTTGCCCATCACTTCCAAAATATCGTCTTTGTTTTACCACACCATCAACAACTAGATCTTGTGAAGAATTCGGTTCAGCAACTTCATCTAGTTTCATATTTTCTGACCGATCTTTTACTTGATGCCTGTCCAACTTAACGCCTTCTTCCATTTTTTCATATTGTTCCTTCGAAACTCGGTCTTTAATAGGACTTATATCTGTATGATTTTTCTATACAATTCCCGAAGACTTATTCTCTGTTTTTGCTAATAGAGAAATATCATTACTGAAATTTCTTCCTGAGTTTGTTGCTATTGCCACTCCAGCAGCAGTTTGTACCTCAGTCATCGGTACAACAATAGCCGTTGCACCACCGACCGTTGCTCCTACAATTTCTACAGCACCAGTAACTAGCTTCTCGTTGATACTGTAAGCGTTTCTCCTCAGTAAGTGCAGTAGCTGCTAAACGCTCCTAACGTTTAACCTGAGATAACGATACATCGCCAATAAGCTTAAATCCTTCTTCAGATAACGCATTCACGTACGCCATTTTCTCTTGTACGTGCTCTTTATTAAAGATGGGTGCTAAAGATTGTAAAGCATCTTCTGTATGTCGGTTAATCTCTTCAAGGGAAGTTTGCTCTACATCTACTATAATGCTATCACTAATGGCTGAACGTGTGGTGGAGTTCGCCTGATCAGATACAGGAATCGATACAACTGGTACAAGTCCTAATGGATTGATTTTGCCAAGCAGCCCGTTTGCTATCAATCCTGCTGTATCCATAGAAAAGCCAGATTGCTTAGCTTTGGACGATGCTTCATTGTGTATATCTTCCATCTGAAGATGTTGCGTAGATAATCTATTCTTACCATCCTTGGCCATACTAGTAATGACAGTCCCTTTGAGCGTCGACGTATCACCTACCGTAATCGAAAGACCCTTTGTGCCACTATGAATACCCGCTTGTTTGGTTACACTACAGTAGTTACTATCAATATGACTATTACATGAACAACTTAATTATTCAACTAAAAAAATCTTTATTTTGTCATTATATGGAAAGATAAGTAATATTACTAATATTCTAGAATAGATGACAAGATGAAATACATTAAGTTAAAAAATATAATACTTTCCTTCATCAAGAAGATTATTTTCTAAAATAGTTCGTACACTAAGACCATCTATAAGCTCTTCATCGAAAAGTTTTAAATAATCTTTACTAAGAGCAAGTATTGTAGATTCTTTTGCTAATTGCCAACCTTCAGAATGATGAGTTAAGCCATAAAGAACACCTTTATGCCAAAAATCAAATTCCTGTCCTCTATCTAATGCCAGAATAACATCTTCTACTAAAGTATTATTATTCATTATTTCCTCCTATTTCATCTCATGTTTACTTCTTCCATTAGGCAATTCCTCGCTCCATATGTGTTTATGCGGGAAAGTATGGTAATCTCCGGAATGAAAAAAATCAATATCAACTACTGGCTTTCCATCTTTTCCATAATATCGACGTTGCTTAATAACATTATTCTCTATTAAATCTAATGAAGAATTAGGTGCACCAATAATTGGCAAACTTCTATGATTAGGTCCATATTCAAAAACCTTATGATTATCAAACTTGTCGTTTGATTCCATTTTTTTATATTGCTCCTTCGAAACTCGGTCTTTAATAGGACTTATATCCATATGACCTTTTTGTATAATTCCCGAGGATTTATTTTCTGTTTTTGCTAATAGGGAGATATCATTACCTAAACCTTGAGTACTTTTTGCAGCAACCGTAGCTCCAGCAGCAGTTTGAGCACCAGTCACTGGTACAGCAACAGCCGTTTCGCCTCCACCGTTACTCCTACAGTTTCTACCGCACCATAGCCATTTTGGGTGCTCAGTACACAATTTTAGTTGACCAGTACATATTATCAGCATGAAATCAAAACTCTACGATCAATTCACCATATTAATGAAAATAATCAATTCATAGTAATTTATAAAATAATTAGGTCTTCATGCATCATATTTTCCAAAATATACTTCATACTAAGACCTTCAAGAAGTGATGCCTCAAATAACTCATATGGATTTCTACTAACCGCAAGAATTTGTCTTCCTACTGCTAGTTGCCATCCCTCTTTATGATCCACCAAACCATATACAACACCGTTATACTTAACTTCAATTTCATGCCCTATTTCTAATGCTTCTACAACTTCTCTTACTACATCTGTACCTGTATACATATTCTATAATCTCCATTTCAAATCAATGCTTACTTCTTCTATTTGGTTTCAAATCATCTCTCCAAATATGTTTATGCGGGAAAATATGCTTATCACCACTATGAAAATAGTCAAGATCAACAATCGGTCTACCATCTGGACTATAGTATTTACAAAAGAATCAATTATAGTTTTAATATGTATTTGACTTAGTTTCTACAAAATAATGCCTTAAAATAGATTTCATAATAAATACTATCAATCTAAAACTATAAGATTTCTAAATGTATTTCTTGCGCAAAGAACTCAACTTTAAAGTGTTGAAAGTCAAACATAACCTGATACCCTTCTATTTCCATTGGTAAAAATTCCCCATTTATACGCATTTCCCCTGTACCATACATTTTTATAGGTTCAATCCGATATGTATCTAAAAAATAAGAATTTGCAGCAAAAAGTCCATTTAATTTACATTCTAATTGAGCTATTACGCTCTTCTCAAGTTTTATTAAATTACAATTGATAAATTCTATGTTAAGATTTTCTATTCTTAAAACTATTTTTCAGAAAAATGCTGAATATCAAAAGAAATAGGCTCTATATCAGGATATAGATTTTCTAAGATATACTCTACGGCTGCTTTATTTTTTAACACTCTCTATCTCCTTACTGGAATATGTGCTTTAAAACTTTTTTTTATTATATTACTTATAAAAATCGAGTGTAGTAAGATATACATCATATTACTACACTCGATTTTATTTATATTATTTTAGAGCACTAATATCCCCAATAATAGCCATTACACTATACGCCAAACGCACAAGTTGTAAACGATTTGCTTTAATCGCTTCGTCTTTATCCATAACCATAACGTCTTCAAAGAATTTGTTAATAGCTGGCACTAATGTGCTTGGTACGTCCACTACTGCGTCATAGTCATGGTTATCCCATGCAGATTGACTCATTTCAGAAGCTGTCTTAGCTGCTGCATATAATTCTTTTTCTGCCTCAGCAGATAACAATGCTTCATTCACACCGGTATAGGTAATATCTTTCACCAAATTATACATACGAGTATAAGCTTGTACTAATTCAACATGTTCATCAATGCGATTATGTAATAAGGCTTTCACTAAACCTTCTGCATCGGCAACAGATAATTGACTGTTAGATAAGAGCAAGTCGATGACATGATGTGGTACTTGGCGATCGAGGAATATGTTTTTCAATCGCAATGTGAAGAAGGATTCTACTTGTTCTACTAATTCCCCTTGTTTTTCTGCAGGTACTTGTAATAAGTTCATAGACTCTACAAAAATAGGGCGTAAGGATATATTCCAGTTGCTAGTGAGTAGAATATTTAAAATACCAATGGTTTGACGACGCAATGCATATGGGTCTTGAGAGCCAGTAGGAATCAAACCGCGGCTGAAAGTAGCCACAATATTATCAATTTTATCAATAATAGATAATACTTTACCTGCTTCTGTTTGTGGTAATACATCTCCAGCGAAGCGTGGTAAATATTGTTCAAAAATAGCCTCTGCTACGTCTGTAGATTCACCATCTAACAAAGCATATTCTTTCCCCATAATTCCTTGTAGTTCTGTAAACTCTGTAACCATACCAGTCGTAAGGTCTGTTTTAGCTAATTCTGTAGCTCGTGCCAGAATACCTCGAGTTTCTTCGTCTAAACCAGTAGCATCAGCAAATGTTTTTCCTAATTGTAACAGGCGATTAGTTTTATCTGCTAAATTGCCTAAACCTTCTTGGAATACGATTTTCGTTAAACCTTCTTTGCGATCAGCTAATGCTTTCTTTCTATCTTCATTAAAGAAGAATTTGGCATCGTCTAAACGAGCGCGCAATACACGTTCATTACCAGCTTGTACCACTTCGATAGAATGATCGGAACCATTGCGAACTGTTAAGAACAATGGCAATAATTTACCGTCTTTACCCACTAATGGGAAGTAGCGTTGATGGTCTTTCATCGGTGTAATAACAGCTGCATCTGGCAACGCTAAGTAAGCGTCTTCAAAAGAACCACATAAAGCTGTTGGCCATTCAACGAGGTAATTAATTTCTTCCAATAAATCATCATCCCATACGATGTCTGCATTTTTTTCATTTGCTATAGCATGTAACTGGTCAGTAATAACTTGGCGACGTTCATCTTGATTTACTAATACAAAATTGTCTTTTAATGTATCAATGTAATCAGATGGCTTCGCAATTGCTATTTCTTTAGCACCTAAAAAACGATGCCCACGACTCACATTAGAAGATTGTACAGTGGCAAATTCTACAGGTACCACTTCTTCATCGAGAAGTGCTACTAACCAACGAACAGGGCGAACGAAACGATCTTCTAAATTCCCCCAACGCATCGATTTAGGGAAATTCAAAGCACTGATCAATTGTGGCAATATATCTGCTACGATCTCTTTTGCACTTACGCCAGCTGTTTTTGTTTCTGCGTAAATATAACCGTCTTCTACAGTGAGATCAGATACATCAAGGCCTTTACCACGAGCAAAGCCAATCGCTGCTTTCGTAGCATTTCCATCTGCATCATAAGCAATTGACACAGATGGACCTTTATGACGTTCACTAACTTCGGCAGAAGAATCTGCCAAGCCTGTAACAATCAGTGCTAAACGACGTGGTGTGCCATACGTAGCAATACTTTCAAAAGGAAGGCGAGCTTCTTGTAATTTTGCTTTCGCCAAGTCTTGTAATTGGCTTAAGATATTCGGCATAAAGCCAGCAGGGATTTCTTCTGCGCCGATTTCAAATAATAAATCTTTTGCCATCTTATTTATCTCCTTTCAAAAGTGGGAATCCTAATTCTTCGCGCTTTGCTAAATATTGTTGAGCACAAATTCGAGCCAGTGCACGAACACGACCGATAAAAGCCGTTCTTTCACTAATGGAAATGGCGCCACGAGAATCAAGCAAGTTAAACGTATGGGAACATTTCAATACATAGTCATAAGCAGGCAATACATAACCAGCCTCACAAACGCGTTTAGCTTCTGCTTCGTACATATCAAATAATTTGAAAAGCATATCTGTATCGGCTAATTCAAAATTATATACTGATTGTTCTACTTCATTAGCATGCCATACATCACCGTAAGTAACAGTATCATTCCATTTTAAATCGTATACATTTTCAACGCCTTGAATGTACATAGCCAATCGTTCTAAGCCATATGTAATTTCTACGGATACTGGTTTACAGTCAATGGAGCCAACTTGTTGGAAATAAGTAAATTGTGTCACTTCCATGCCATCAAGCCATACTTCCCAACCGAGGCCCCACGCACCAAGCGTTGGAGATTCCCAGTTATCTTCTACGAAACGAATATCGTGATCTTCTGCGTGAATACCAAGAGCTGCTAACGATTGAAGATATAATTCTTGAATATTATCTGGAGAAGGTTTTACGATAACTTGAAATTGATGATGCTGGAATAAACGATTGGGATTGTCACCATAGCGACCATCGGCAGGACGACGAGATGGTTCTACATAGCATACAGACCATGGCTCAGGACCGATGGCATGCAAAAATGTAGCAGGGTTCATTGTACCTGCTCCTTTTTCAATGTCGTAAGGATTTTGAACGATACAACCTTGATCGCTCCAGAATTTTTGTAAATTTAAAATAATCTCTTGAAATGTCATTGATGCCTCCACTACTACAATGCTTTCTATAAAAGAGTTTTCGTTACAAACAAAAAGTCCCTGTAACGAAAATCGTTACAGGGACGAGTATTACCCGCGGTTCCACCCTATTTGGCGTATGCCCTCTTTTTTCTATGTTGGCCTTTACTAGTTAACAGACTGTTAACGTTCCTGCCAATGCTCAACAGCGCCTTCAACCTAGTGTGAGCTTTCACCATCCTCACTCGCTAAAAAGGTCTACTACTCTGTATCATCGCCTATATTATGTCATCTATTGTAACAATACAGGCTAGACACTGTCAAGATTAGGCTTCGCTAATAGAATCCATTAATGAAAGGTACTCTTCTTTTGTGAGAGTTGGCGTAAAGCTTTTCAATACTTCTTCTGCGCCTTGTGCATCATCATATAATAAATCGACGATAGTCATCGCTAAGGATTGAGCCGTTTTTATATACGCCACGTCAGGAACGATGATTTCATATTCAGCACTGTGGAGTACACCGCTAATACATCCCACCCAAGGATGTACAACAGGCATAATATGCGACACATCCCCCATATCTGTACTTGCGGTCATATGAGGTCGATCATAAACGTGATCTTCTCCAAAAATAGAAATAGAATTGTCTTTTAATAATCTATTTATACCTGGGTCATCTCGAAGTAGCAAATAGCCTGGCAAATCGTAGATAACACAAGTAGCACCGACTGCATCGCCACCGGCTTTAAGAGCTCTATTAACGCGCTTATTGCCATCAATCATGGCATCCACATTAGAGGCACGCACATAGCTCTCTACTTGCACATAGTCGGGAACACTATTTACGAGCGTTCCGCCATGATTAATGATGGGATGGAATCTAAAATAATCGCTTTCTTTAAACGTTTCTCGTATAGAATTAACTCCCATAACACCTAACAAAGCACCATTAAGAGCATTAATCCCTTCGTGAGGCGCCGCTGCTGCATGAGCTGTTTTGCCATGATACTCAATAAGTTTTGTAATAAATCCATTGGATGTACTACCTAAGCCCATTTCCCCTTGTTCTGTATGAGCCGTTTCTACATGCATTTGAAGGGCCATATGAATATCATCAAAAGCCCCTTCATAAATGAGTTGTTGTTTACCACCTAAATACTTAATTTTTCCTTCTTTTCGAAGTTTATTACGATAATCAACTTCGATCATTTCTTCTGCAGGAACGGCAAAGAGAATTACATCTCCATCTAATTGGTCCATCACTGCTTGCAAGCCAATACCGACAGCAAACATATTGGCAATTTGTATATTATGTCCACAACAATGAGCTGCACCAGTTAGCTCACTAGCTCTTGGATGGGCAGGGCACAAAATAGCATCAAGTTCACCAATCATAGCCACTGTTCGTTTTGACTTCTTCCCTGTTAACCGTCCCTTCACCCCCGTTAAGGCGTGACCAGTCGTATAAGGAATCTGCAATTCATCAAACATAGCTTGTACTTTAGCAGAAGTCTGTTTTTCCTTATAACCTAATTCTGGCTCTGCCATAATGGATTCAGCTAATGCTCGCAATCTAGGTTGTGCCGCTTCAATGGCAGCACATACTTTGGCTTTTACTTCTTCTTTTGTTAATATGGCCATAGTACTTCTCCTATATATTCTACAATTAGATAAAACCTTATAGATACAATTTTAAGATCTATAAGGTTTATTATCTATTATATTTTTTTATATTATATCTTCTCTATCAATTTAGATATCATCTACATTAAACATGATATTTAGCAGTTAAATAACTCCTTCTAAATGAAGCATAAATTGAGCTACCGCAGCAGCACAAATAAATGTACCTGCTGTAACTGCTAAGGCTACAGGAATAATGCGCCATGAAAGACGACGGAAAGCACCTAAATCTTTACCGAGTGATAAACCAGCATAAGCTAATACCGGTGTCGTTGTGGCTAAGAAAGTAACTTCACGAGTTTGTTTAATAATCCACTCTTGACCAGGTATACCTGGCAATGAAGCGATAACTCCTACGAGAGATACCCAAAATACCATTGGTAGTTTATTGGCTAATGGTAAGAATGAAATAAGCGCACCAATCGTAGCCAAAGCAGCTAAAACGAAAACGCCCACCATACTTGGCCCTAACAAATGTTTTCCATCTAATATATTACCTACACCAGTGATAATAGCAGCAATACAGATAACAACGATAAATTGTATGATTTTTTCAGTATTATTCATGGTGATTCGCCTCCTCTGCCAAATCTTGTTCTCGCGTTCTACCAGTAAAGAAATTATAGGTTTTTTCCATCACTGGTAAGGAAACGAATAAACCAAAATAAACACCTAATACAGTAGTCAATAAGTTCGCAGCCCCTGCTAAAGCCGTAATTTGTTGTTCAAATTCAGGATATACTGCAATGATTGGTGCCGTTGCAGCAGCCATCATACTAGCACTACCAACGCCGGCCCCCATAGCTAACGCCAATGGATGGAACCAGCCGAGTTGTGCCAAAATGCCAGCTAGTACGGAAATCCACATAGCTCCAATGAGAACGCCACAAATATACATGCCCATTACACCGCGCCCTTCTGGAGAACTAAAGCCATATTTATCGATAATAATGGCTACATTGGGCTCTCTATCAACAGAGTAGCATGCACCTACGGCTTCTCGTTTCATACCTACTAATAAAGCTACAGGTAACCCAAAAATAATGGTCCCAAAGAAATGACCTAATTCTTGCATTAATAAGGCCCAACCAGCACTTGTTAAAATCCCTAAATTAGGGCCAATACCAAGGCCTACTTTTACCATTAACAACATAACAGCAATGCCAATATAGTCAGAGGATTTCTCCATTTGCTCTATCGTTAATATCTTAAACTTAGGAATCGAAATAAGCAGACCTAAGATTAATGCGTACAATAATGGCAACATAACGACAGCGCCAAATTTTTGAATACCTATGAACTCCGCTATTATGGTCAATAGCAGTGCCAAAATATGGATTTTAAGATTACCTAGCAAATGCATGCAATACTCCTTACTACCAATTACTTACAGCAAATTAATTAAGAGCACAATAATGCTCCTCGACAATAGCGATCAACAATTTGTCGATCATCTCCAATGTAGAGCCACCGTTCCAATCGTTCTAATGGACTGCGCACATTCATATCGAAAATAGAAGCATCATCAATAACTAACGCATCAAATTCAAAACCTTCTTCAAAAGATCCTACATTGCCAAAGAAAGATCCTCCACCGCGCGTCGCCATATAGAAAGCTTCACTTAATGTAATAGGTTTCCGTTCACCATCAACTTCAGCCCATTTCATTTTTGATAATCCAATGGCTTCTGTTAAAACGCGAGCCATAGACGTCAAATGACCTCCCGAAATATCGGAGCCTAAGGCTACTGGTACGCCTGCATCTAATAATTTTCGAATCGGTGCTATACCACTAGACAAATTGTTATTCGAATATGGACAATGAGCCACCATGGTATGAGTCTTGGCTAAAATCTCAATTTCATCATCACTAAGATGGATACAATGCGCCATAATCGTCGGTTGTTGTCCAATTAAATTATGGTCAACATAAACAGACGTGTAATCTTTAGACCCTGGGAATAATGACTTAACCCAATCAATTTCACCGCGATTCTCCGATAAGTGAGATTGTACTGGCAAATCGTGGGCTTTGGCAATTTCACTTAACTCTTTCATCAATTTATATGTACAAGACGGAGCAAATCTAGGCGTCACAATAGGTCGTACATAAGGGGCAAAATCAGTTGATTTTTTGATACTTTCAATGGTATCAGCAATGGATTGACTATCCTCTTCCCGCAAATAATCCGGTGCATTTTGATTCATATTGACCTTACCTACATAAGCGGAAATTCCTGCGTCAGCTACAGCTTTCATGAGCTCTACAGTGCCTGTCAAATGGATTGTACCATATATAACAGCTCTTGTCGTGCCATTTCTTTTTAAATCGTCGATGAAAGCAGTATACACTTTCTTCGCATAACCTTCTTCTTTGAATTTATCTTCCTCTGGGAAGGTATAAGTTTCTAACCATGGCAATAATTCCATATCCATACCAAGACCACGGTTACAATACTGCGGTCCATGTACATGAGTATCTACAAAGCCAGGAATAATCAATTTATTTCCATAATCCTTAATAGGATAATCAGTATATTCTATCGGTAAAGATTCTCCTACGTATGCAACGTGAGGTCCATCTACGACGATATATCCATTTTCAATAATGGTAAAAGTATCAAGACTTTTAGTAAAAAGAATATGTCCTTTCAAAATCTTAACGCTTTCCTTCATAGGATCACCTCTCAAATTAATTCTATATGTTATAGCATAGCATATCCCATTATTATGTTAATTGACCAAAACCAATCATTAACTAACAAAGTACAATAGCCAATACATACTTTAGCCTAACGCAAAGTGAATAATAAAAGCTACCGTCAGTACATACATAATTGGATGAATTTCTTTAATACGACCTGTAGCTAATTTAATCAATGTGTAAGATACAAAACCAAAAGAAATACCTTGAGCAATACTAAACGTCAGCGGCATCAATAAAATCGTCAAAAATGCCGGTAATGCTTCTGTAAAATCAGTAAAATCAATATGTGTAACTTCGCTCATCATAAATACACCTACAATGATCAACACTGGCGCTGTCGCTTGTGCTGGTACAAGTAAGAATAAAGGAGCAAAGAATAAAGATACTACATAAAGTAGTCCTGTTACAACTGCCGTAAGACCTGTTCGACCACCATCAGCTACACCCGCAGCACTTTCAATATAAGATGTTACTGTAGATGTACCAACTACAGCACCTGCTGCGGCACCAATAGACGTACAAAGCAATGCGCGATTGAGCCCAGGAAATTTGCCATCTTCATCTACTAAATTAGCTTTTCTCGTTACGCCAATCAATGTCCCAATATTATCGAACATATCTACAATAGTAATAGAAAAAATAATAGAAACAATGCCATATGCAAAAGCACTCATTACATCAAATTGGCCGAATGTATCTACTGGAATCGGTGGAACAAGATTAAAAATATCATTCATTGATTGCGGTACTTTAGCAATCCCTAACGCCATTGCTAGTATAGTAGTAATCACCATACCAATAAGAAGACCGCCTTTTACTTCTTTTGCAAGAAGTACACTGGTAATGACCAAACCTGCCAATGTTAACAATACGGCAGGATCTTGTAAATTGCCAAGACCCACAAAGGTGGCAGGATTAGATACGATAATATTAGCATTTTTAAAACCTATGAAAGCCACAAATAAGCCAATGCCTACACCAATAGAAATCTTCAATACTGGTGGAATACTATCAATCACTTTATTTAATACACGTGTAACCGTTAAAATAACAAAAATAACTCCTGAAATAAATACCGCCCCTAGTGCCGTTTGCCAAGATAATCCCATAGCACCACAAATAGTATATGCAAAGAAGGCACTTAACCCCAAACCAGGAGCTACTACGACAGGAACATTACCAACTAAACCGATAAGTATAGTAGAAAAAGCAGTTGTTAAAATAACTGCTGCTACTGTACTTTCAAGAGGCATACCAGAAACTGCTAATAAATTAGGTACTACTGCCAAAATATATACAGAAGCAATAAACATGGTGAGACCAGCAAAGACTTCAGTCCTGACATTAGTCCCCTTAACAGATAAATTAAAAAAACGATCTAAGAAACCTTTTGTAGTCGAACTTTCTCCAGTTTTCATCGCATTCATTATATTCCCTCCTTCTGGTTAACCAGTGTAACCAAAACCGGACCATAAGAAACACTTACTTATAATAAGAAAAACTTACTCATAAAATGACTTGCTTACTAATGGGAATGACTTGCTAATAAAAAACTTACACTTTCCTACTTACTAAACGTTCTTGTTAGTACACTACATGTATCATTTAAGCTATCTAATTTTACTTTTCCGATCATCCTTTCTTATATTTACCTACTTATAAAACAAAACGACTACAAGAGCACTTTAAGTAGCTCTTGTAGTCGTGAATTTCGGTACCCGCTAGAGAGCCTTGGCCCATCACGCCAAGGTTATACAAGATTTGGTAAAACTATGAAATTAAATTTGTCATACCAAATATGCCTTTTATGCATTATTTAATTTAAGTATAATTATTCGAACCTATAAAGTCAATAAAAATTTTACACTTTGTAGCTCTTTTCCAATTTCTTTCGTTACAAATTGAAATAAGTATCGCTCCAATTCGCTCCATGCGGATCGATGAAGAGACAGCATGTTTTCGTCTCCCCATTCATAGGAGATTACTTGATATAACATATCTCGTAGTGACGGAGATGGCCTCTTTTCGATGATATGTGACAGTTCCTGCCAAAACCCTTCCGACTCTTCTTCCTTCTGCAACGCTTCTCTTTGGGGAACGAGTCCCGCCAACGAAAGTAATTGCCAGCCTAAAATAATAGTCGCCAATCGAACATTCCGACGTCGAATTTGTTTAGAATATTGTACAACTCGATCAAAAACAGTTCGATCCACATCATAAAGAGCGAATAATTCTTGTATCAATTCACTAGCAACGGCTGCATAAGCAATATTTTCAAGATTTACGTCTAATGATTCCACTACATAGGATCCATCAATTTGTGATACTTTCACATAATCTCCATCAGGAGCGACTGTTATGTACATAGCACTAAAAGGACGCAAATAGGAACTATTGCGCAATGTTTGGAGTCGCTTATGAGGAAGAGAAGCGCGAATCAATCCTAAGCGAGGAGTAATAAAGGTAAAGAGCGAATGTAATTTATATTTTTTTCGACTAATGACTATAGCTGGTGTATTAAATCCACCATTAAGACTCTGTCTGTTCATCATTATATACATCTTCTACTGGAATAGGAACGACTCGTAATCTAGAAATACGATAACCTTGCAATTGAATCACTTCAAAAGTATAACCTTGTACATCTACTGTATCACCTACAATAGGCGTTCGTTCAAGAAGACCAAAAATATACCCACCAATCGTATCAGAATCAGAGTCTTCAATGTCGATATCCATCGTTTCTGCTACTTCGTCGACAAGCACTTTTCCGTCAAATTCAAAGGAACCGTCACTATACGTCATAACAACTGGTAAATGGGAACCATGTTCATCTTGGATATCCCCTACTAATTCTTCTACAATATCTTCTAAACCTACGAGGCCTACCATGCCACCATATTCATCGACTACAACGGCTTGGTAAATACGGCGAGTTCTCATATATTGTAATAAAGTAGACAATTTCATGACTTCTGGAACAGTCAAAATATCTCGCTTCACATTGCGTAAATCTTTTTTTGCTTGGTTTGGTCGCTCCATTAAATCTTTAATGTGAATCAAACCGATGACATGGTCTTTATCTTCTACGCAAAGCGGATATCTCGTGTGCGATGTAGAACGAATCACTTTAATAGCCTCATCATAGCCATCTTCTAGGAAAATACAGCTTACATCTTGTCGTGGCACCATAACTTCTTTCGCCATACGCTCTACAAAGTTAAAAACATTGTCAATAAGCTCCGACTCCACTTGATCTAACTGACCTTCTTCATGACTACGGGAAATCATCATGCGAATTTCTTCTTCCGTATAAACTAAATCAAGTTCAGTTAAATATTTCGTTTTATAAAATTTTAAAATAACATTTGAAATCTTGCTGCCAATCCAAATGAAAGGATATACGAGACGCCCTGCAGCAACGACAATACGGCTATAAGTATTAACATATTTTGTAGGGAATGATAAACCCAATGCTTTCGGCACAATTTCCCCAAATATAAGCACCACTAAGCTAATAAGAAGTAATAAAAGAACATCTAACACACGATGTACCCAAATACCTTCTATATGAAATACATCCATAATATCAGCGATGACAGCATCAAATACATAGGTCCCCGTAGCTGCTAAAGCAAGTATAAAAAAGAGAATCAAAAATTGCGTCGTATTTAGAAAATACTCTGGATTTTGATAGAGCTTTAATAGAAATTGCCGATCTTTTTCTTCTAAAATCTCCATGTCCTCTACGTGTTCACGACGTAAGCGAGCAAAAGAGAATTTTGCAACCACGAAAAAGTTAATCAAAAAAATACATACAATACCAAATCCTAAGGGTAACAGGCCATCTACATTATCCATATACTAACATCCCTTCTTACTATATTTATTAATGTAAATTATTTATATCCTAATTCAGAAAGTACACCCGATTTATTGCGCCAATCTTTCTTTACTTTTACCCATAAATCGAGATATACCTTCGTTGCTAATAATCGTTCAATATCAACACGCGCTTGAGCGCCAATAGTTCTTAATAAAGCCCCTTTATTGCCGATAATAATCCCTTTTTGAGAATCTCGTTCGCAATAAATAGTAGCCCGAATATATGTAGTTCCATCGTTGCGCGTTTTCATTTCATCTACGTCTACTGCAATGGCATGAGGAATTTCATCGCGCGTTGCTAAAAGAATTTTTTCTCGCACAATATCGGAAATAATGAGTCGCTCTGGCTGATCCGTAATCATATCTTCTGGGAAATATTGAGGACCTTCTGGTAAATGAGAACCAATAACTTTTAATAATTCTGGTAAATTTTCCTTGTCTTTTGCAGAAATAGGAATAACACCAGCAAAATCGAAATCATTGTATGATGCAATAGCCGCAATGAGTTCATCTTTTTTCAAAGTATCAATTTTATTGACAACTAGGAATACTGGAACTTTTACTTTTCGCAATTGCTCAATAATAAAGTCGTCCCCAGGACCTCTCTTTTCATTGCCTGCCACAACAAATAAAACAGCTTCCGTTTCTTTTAAAGATGTAATAGCTGCATCCACCATAAATTCTCCTAATTTATGTTTTGGTTTGTGAACACCAGGCGTATCCATAAATACAATTTGTTTCTCTTCATCTGTATACACACAGATAATACGATTTCGCGTCGTTTGCGCTTTATCCGATACGATAGCGATTTTGTCGCCAATTAAAGCGTTAATCATAGTTGACTTGCCCACATTAGGTCGGCCTACAACGGCAACGAAACCAGATTTAAAATCCTCTCTTTTATTCATTATACGGTTGATCCTCTCGTACATAACCTAAATTAGAAAGTACAAATTCTTCTTCTATACGCATTTCTTTTTTATCTTCATCATTCATATGGTCATAGCCTAAAATATGTAAACAGCTATGAGTCGTTAAATAAGCTAATTCTCGTTCGAAGCTATGCCCATATTCGATTGCTTGTTCTCTCGTTTTTTCTAAAGAAATAATCATATCACCTAATAAATGACTTTCATTGTAGCTATCATTATAATCAAAGCCTTCATTTAAAGCGAAAGACAATACATCAGTAGCTCTATCAATACCGCGGTATTCTCGATTGAGTTCTTGAATTTTATCATTATTACACAATAAAATGCTCAGTTCATCTTCTTCAAGACCATAAACACGACTTACTTCATCACAGACAGTCTGAATAATCGCTTCTACAGCTTTATCTTCGTCCATGCCTTCATCATAACTAATGTATATACGCATATTATACTTCTTTCGCTTTCTGTTCATGATACGCATCATAAGCTTTTACGATGCGCCCTACTAAATCGTGGCGTACTACGTCTTGGTCTGTAAAGTAAACCATATGAATCCCTTTAACAGAGGCCAATACTTTTTCTGCTTCTCCTAAACCAGATACGACACGCGGCGGTAAATCAATTTGTGTTTTATCACCATTGATAACCATTTTAGAATTATTCCCAAGGCGTGTTAAGAACATTTTCATTTGTTCTGCTGTCGTATTTTGTGCTTCATCGAGAATGACAAAAGCATTTTCTAATGTACGGCCCCGCATATAAGCCAAAGGTGCTACTTCGATAGTTCCTTTTTCCATAAATCGTTGCACTTGTTCAATACCAAACATTTCATGAAGTGCATCGTATAAAGGTCGTAAATAAGGATCTACCTTTTCTTGTAGTTCCCCTGGCAAGAAACCTAGGCGCTCACCCGCTTCTACAGCAGGCCGAGTAAGAATAATTTTATCTACATTTCTATTTTTCAAATAAAACGATGCTAGAGCTACAGCGAGAAATGTTTTCCCTGTTCCCGCAGGACCGATTCCAAAGGTAATAGTATTTTTACGAATACTATCGACATATTGTTTTTGCCCTTCTGTTTTTGGGGTGATACTTTTACCACGCATAGTTACAGACAAAGTATCTTCGAACATAGCATGAAGAGCATCGGCTTTGCCTTGTCGTACTAATTTAGCAGCGATGCGTACTTGAGACTCCGAAATAGTACTCCCTTCTCGGTAAAGAAAAACTAATTCTTCTAATGTTCGATAAAGGGAGTTTACTACTTCTTCATCCCCTTTGATAATAACGGTATCACCTCTAGCGACTACATCTGCAGGAATGACTTCTATTATCATTTGCAAATATCGATTATGTTGACCTAAAATAGACTGCGCTAAATCATAGGTAGGAAAAGTAAATACTAATTCGCTCATAGAACCCCCTTACTCAATAAATTTCCGTACAGATTTGCCATTTAAATAATCACATAAATCGCCTTGGTAGGCATCTAATTCATCCAACCTATTATCAATTAAATCCTGTACGCGCCACCATCCCATAGACCAATTCGTAAATAGTGTATTATCTTCTGGTGCACGTCCTACAAGGCGCTGTAATACAATGTCAGGATGTAAATGGCGGACAAATTGTACTGCTCGTTCTGCATATTCTTCGGCACTAATCAATGTAAATTGACCTTCTTCATACCATTTAGCCATCAATGTATTTTTCACAATATATAAAGCATGTAATTTGACCTGATCTACACCTAATGATGAAAGTATTTTTGACCCTTCAATAGTATCTTCCATTGTATCCCAAGGCAAATTAATAATCATATGAGTCGTTATATTAAATCCATATCGTTTAATGCGTAAGACTGCATCGATAAATTGAGCTAAATCATGTCCTCTATTAATTTTTTTTAAGGTATGATAATTGACAGTTTGCAAGCCTAGCTCTATGTAGATATCTTTTTTATATCGCTCTTTAATATCTTGCAACACATCTAAATATTCATCAGCAATACAGTCTGGTCTCGTCGCAATAGCAATACCTACGGCGGAATCGATGCAACCTGCTTCTATATAAGATTGAAAATCATGGAGTGGTAAATAGGTGTTACTAAAATTTTGATAATAAGGAATAAATTTCTTCGCCTTATATTTAGGCCCTATATGAGCAATGTTTTCTTCTAACTGCATATCTACAGTCATCCAAGCAGGACGGTTTTCATAGCCAGCGCCAATTTCACCGCAAAATGTGCAGCCTCCTACACCAGCTACACCATCTCGATTAGGACAAGTCAATGGCAAGGCTACTGGGAGTTTATAAACTTTTTCTCCATATACCTCTTTATAATATTTCGATACCATCCGGTATCGTTTTGGTTTCGTTGTGTCTGTCATAACACTCCTTATAATGATATATTATCCCACTTCATTCGTCAGATTAGGGCGAACAAAAGGCAATACCTCTTTGTTCACATCTATAATAACGATGAGCTCTTCATCACTACTACGGTCATCACATTGAGGAACGCCTAGATATAATGCCGTTTCTTGGCTCATCTTCATTTCTACATATTGCTGGCGAATTTTACGCCATTCTTTAAATGTATAATCAGGAATATACTGCGATGCGATTTCTTCATTTCGCCAGAAAGCTTCCCCTTCTTGAAGCAGTTCTTTTGTTTGTTTCGGCAATCCTACGGCTTCGCTGCGTACCTTGCCACGATAGCTCACCAGTGTATCATATTGTAATAGTTCTGCGGCAATGTGTTGGCCTTTAGAAAGGAAATAGTTATAGAGGAACTCAATTTGATCGATATCCTTGAGATTCACTTTATGATGCCCTTTTCGTAACCATTCTTTCGTCATGTGAGAAAAATACGAAAAAGCATCTTCCTCTCCATCGATTAGTTGCACTCCAATATAGCCAAAAACAGTTCTAAACCGCTCGCTATTATAAAAACGTTCAAATACATCTTCAAAGTATTTTAAAAAGCGAATGTCCTCATAGGACATAACATGATTACTCAATACTTCATAAGGAGCCAATGAATCTGCTACATATTGGTATTCGGCCATTTGTCGCACACCAGATCCTTTAAGGAGCTTTAAAAAACCAATTTGTAAGGCATGAGGTTGCAAACTAAATAAATCATTAAAGGACTGACTAAATCGCTTTATATCTTCATGAGGCAAGCCTACGATGAGGTCCATGTGCACATGAGTATTACCAGCTTCAATGATAGGCCGAATAGATCGTTGAATATAGGGCCAATCATTGTAACGACGAACGGCATCTAAGGTCTCTTTATTCGTACTTTGTACGCCTACTTCTATTTGTATACGTCCTTTAGGGCTAGTAGCTAATAGATTAGTCTCCCACTCAGTCATCAACTCTGGTTCCATTTCTAAATGGAAATTTGTTGTATCGGTCTTAGCATCTCGAATAAACTCCATTAATGGCCTGTGATGCTTAGGAGCACAATTAAAAGTTCGGTCTACAAATTTAATTTGCTTTACCTTGTGATTCATAAACCACTGTAATTCATTAAATACACGTTGTTGTGGAAAAAAACGAACTGTATTTCTATTACCTGATAAACAATACTGGCAAGAAAATGGACAACCTCGGGATGATTCGTAATAGATAATTTTATGTTCTAAATCTTGCAAATCCTCTTCACTATACGGAAATGGTATGGTTGATAAATCTCCTACTTCTACAACTTCTGTAGATCCAAGAATATGTCCATTTTGATGGCGTCCACGAATCCCTGGAATTATCGGTTCTAATCCATTATTTCCAGTTTTCAGGGCCTTAACTAGTTCATAGAATGCTTCTTCCCCTTCACCTTGTACTATATAATCTACAGCAGGATGCACTTCTAATATTTCATCAGCGTTAAAAGATACTTCTGGGCCACCGAGAACAATTTTTATAGTTGGTCGTACAGCTTTCACCAAATCGACTACGTGAAGAGTCATTTCGATATTCCAAATGTAACAAGCAAAACCTAGTACATCTATATTTCGCTCCGTTATATCGCTAAGAATATGCAAAACAGGCATATTAATAGTGTATTCCACTATATCGTATGCCTGTCCACGGGCCTCACTATAGGCTTTAAGGTATCGTAAAGCTAGCGAGGAATGTATAAATTTTGAGTTTAATGTTGATACAACTACGTTCATATTACCTCATCATCGAATGGACCTGCCACCGTCTTCTTTATAATGTACTAGTATACATTAAAATAAGCCAAAAATAAAGGATATAACTGCTCCGATTAGCATGATTGCACCAATGATAATAGCAACAATTCCACCAAAGAAAACGATGGCTGCTGCAATAGCTGCTAACAGGGCAATTAAGACGATACGACTTAACCAACTCGATCCACCGAGACGAATGACTTTCACCTGTGGATTGCCATATGAGTTGTATCCATGTCTATACTCTTGACCTTGTTGTTCATAACTAGGTGCTTCATCAACTTCGATGTAGCCTGCATTGTCTTCAATAGTTACGCCATCAAATTGACGTCGTTCATCAGCGCTAAGAACACGTGTTTTCTGTACATCACTTCTATGCGATTCTTGAGTCATACCTACATCCTCCTTCGCATTATCATAAAATAAGGCTAATAGGCATAATACCTATTAGCCTGTATCTTATTATATCATTATTACTCACTCAGTAGTATGGCTACGCAACATTCTTATTCATACAATCTACTATGAGTCATTCCATTAGTCATTTAAGAATTTTTGTAATAATTCATTAACCATACCTGGATTAGCACGGCCTTTTGATTCTTTCATAACTTGCCCTACCAAGAAGCCAATAGCTTTGCCATTACCGCCTTTGAAATCGGCTACTGGTTGTGGATTATTAGCAATCACTTGTTTTACAATCTCTTCGATAGCACCAGTATCAGTAATTTGTACTAAGCCTTCTTCTTTTACGATAGTTTCTGCATCTTTACCAGATTCCCACATAGAGATGATGACTTTTTTCGCAATTTTACCGGAAATAGTGCCTTTTTCAATAAGGCTAATCATGCCTGCTAAATTTTCAGGACTCACTTTGGATTCAGCAAAGGTCAGGCCATTTTCATTGATCATTTTAGACAAGTCACCAAGCATCCAGTTAGATACTGTTTTTGCATCAGCACCGGCTTTAACAGTGGCGTCTAAATAATCAGCTGTTTTGCGAGATGCTGTCAAAATCGTACTATCTGTAACAGATAAGCCGTAGTCAGAAATGAAACGAGCAATTTTCGCATCTGGCAATTCTGGTAAGTTTTTACGAGCTTCATCAATTTCTTCTTCACTAATCACAATTGGAACCAAATCTGGTTCTGGGAAGTAGCGATAATCGTCTTCTGCATCTTTTTTACGCATAGCCAATGTAATACCTTGCGCATCGTCCCAAGTACGAGTTTCTTGATAAACTGTACCACCATCTTCAAGAACTTGCGCTTGGCGCAATGCTTCATATTCAATGGCTTTTTGTATACCTGTTAAGGAGTTAACGTTTTTAGTTTCTGTACGAGTACCGAACTTTTCAGTGCCTCTAAGACGTACAGATACGTTAGCGTCGCAGCGTAGAGAACCTTCTTCCATACGACCGTCAGATACATCTAAATATTGCAAAATGGAACGCAATTTTTCTACATATGCTTTAGCTTCTGCACCGGAACGAAGATCTGGTTCAGATACGATTTCAAGCAAAGGCACACCTGTACGGTTGTAGTCTACATTGGAAGAATTAGAATCAGAAATGGTACTGCCACTGTGCACTAATTTGCCTGCATCTTCTTCCATGTGGATACGAGTAATACCAATTCGCTTTGTTTCCCCTTCTACTTCAATATCTAAATAGCCATTTAAACAAATTGGCAAATCATATTGTGATGTTTGGTAATTTTTAGGCAAATCAGGATAATAATAGTTTTTACGGTCAAATTTATTGAATTGTAAAATCTCACAATTAAGTGCTAAGCCTACTTTAATAGCGTATTCTACAACTTTTTTATTCAACACAGGCATAGCACCAGGCAAACCTAAGCACACTGGGCATACATGTGTATTTTGGCTACCGCCAAATTCTGTAGTACAACCACAGAATATTTTAGAATTGGTTTTCAGTTCCGTATGCACCTCTAAACCAATGACTGTTTCGTATTTACTACTCATATAGAAACCTCCCCAGTTGGTGCAACTAATTGACAATCTGGTCTAGCTTGTTCAAAAGCAAATGCAGCGCGAAGCAATACATCTTCACCCATGGCAGGACCTAATAATTGCATACCAATAGGCAAATTATTGCTAGACATACCTGCTGGAATGCTAATGCCTGGAATACCTGCTAAGTTGGCTGGTACTGTACAAATATCTTCTAAGTACATAGCCAACGGATCGTTTACTTTTTCACCAAATTTATAAGCAGCATTTGGCGCTGTAGGAGATAATAAAAGATCGACTTTAGAGAATGCTTCATCAAATTCATTTTTAATGAGACGGCGTACTTTTAAAGCTTTCAAATAATATGCATCATAATAACCAGAACTCAATACATAAGTACCAAGCAAGATACGGCGTTGTACTTCAGGTCCAAAGCCTTCTGTACGCGTTTTTGTAGCCATTTCTACTAAATTGTCAGCAGGCACGCGCAAGCCGTAGCTAACGCCGTCATAACGAGCTAAGTTAGAACTTGCTTCAGCAAGGGCAATAATATAGTAAGCAGACAAAGCGTATTTAGAATTAGGTAAAGACACTTCTACGATTTCTGCACCTAATTTTTTATACGTTTCAATCGCTTCTTCCATAGCTTTTCGTACATCGCCATGAAGACCTTCACCGAAGAATTCTTTCGGCACACCGATTTTAAGATTCTTCACATCAGCTACTAAGGATTGTGTGTAGTCTACTCGTGCACCTGGGATGGATGTAGAATCTTTTGGATCGTGACCAGTAATAGCGTTTAATACTAATGCTGCATCTGTTACGTCTCTCGTAATAGGACCAATTTGGTCTAAGGAAGAGGCAAAGGCAATTAAACCGTAACGAGATACATTACCATATGTCGGTTTCAAACCTACCACGCCACAGAAGGAAGCAGGTTGACGAATAGATCCCCCAGTATCAGAACCTAATGCCCAAATAGCAGAACCACTAGATACGGCAGCTGCACTACCACCGGACGAACCACCTGGAACACAGTCAGCATTCCAAGGATTGGTTGTTTTTGCTAATGCAGAATTTTCGGTAGAGCCGCCCATAGCAAATTCATCCATATTAAGTTTACCAAGACTGACTAAACCTTGGTTATTAAGTTGCTCAATAACGGATGCATTATAAGGTGGAATAAAGTGCTCTAACATTTTAGAGGCACATGTGGCAGGCTCATCTTTGATACAAATATTGTCTTTGACCGCCCCTGGAATACCTGCTAATGGAGAAATAGCTTCCCCTTTTGCAATGGCCTCATCAACAGCTTTTGCAGAAGCGAGGGCACGTTCATGGGAATCAGAAAGATACGCATGTACTGTTGGTTCCACTTTTTCTTTATGACTAATAACTGCTTGTGTCAATTCGACAGCGCTAATTTCTTTATTCACTAAGCGCTTGTGAAGTTCATGAATTGTTGCCACTGTGAAACCTCCTATTCTTGTACAACGCGAGGTACTTTAAAGTACCCATCTTCTGCTTCTGGTGCATTGGAAAGTGCTAATTTGTGATCTAAAGAAGGCTTTTCTTCATCTTCTCTAAATACGTTGTGCAATGGTACTGCGTGAGCCATTGGCTCTACACCTTCTAAATCTAATTCATTTAATTCTGCCACATAGGACAAAATATCGGATAATTCTTTTTCTACAGTAGAAATATGGTCAGCTTTTACTTCTAATCTTGAAAGCAAAGCGATTTTTTTTATTTCTTCTTGGCTAATTTTCATCAATCCACATCCTTTCACATTTTATTATTATACCATTTATGAAAGCTCTTTCACATCTTATTCCCAAGATGCAATGAGGGCTAATAGTTCTTCTTCATTAATAACGCGAATCCCTAATTCGTTGGCTTTCGTTAATTTACTACCACTATCTTCGCCAGCTACGACTAATGTCGTCTTTTTCGATACAGACCCAGTGACTTTGGCGCCGTGTGCTTCTAATAATTTCCCTGCTTCACTACGTCCCATAGCGGACAATTTACCTGTAAGAACTACAATTTCTCCGTCCATTTCATTGCCTGCTGGTTCTACTGTATCTATAGTCATATTAAGACCAGCCTTTACAAGACCTTCTACAACTGTAATATGTTCTGGATCCTTGCGATATTCGATAATGCTATCCGCCATAGTAGGACCAATTTCTTCAACGCTTAGCAACTCTTCTTTTGTAACCGTTAAGAATCGATCCATAGAGCCTAACACACGGGCAATTGTGCTAGCTGCTTTAGAGCCAATGAGAGGAATACCTAAGCCAAAGAGCACTCGGTCAAGGCCTCTCGACTTCGAATCGTCAATAGCTTTCACTAAATTTTCTGCCGATTTTTTACCCATCCGATCCATCGTTACTAATTGATCGACGGTCAAACTATATAGGTCTACTACAGAAGCAATTAACTTATTATTAATCAAGTTTTCCACAATGCTTGGTCCTAATCCATCGATATTCATAGCATTGCGAGAAGCAAAGTGTATAATTTTTTCTTTTTCTATAGCAGGACAATGTTTATTAGTACAACGAATAGCTGCTTCTCCATCTCGTCGCACCGCAGGCGAGCCACAAACAGGGCAAATATGAGGAATTTTAAAAGGGATTTCCACTCCTGTTCTCTTTTCTTTCACTACCCGAATGACTTCAGGAATAATTTCTGCTGCTTTATGAACGATAACATGGTCACCGATGCGAATATCTTTTTCTGTAATAAAGTCTTGGTTATGCAATGTAACGCGACTCACATTGGTGCCGGATACAAAGACTGACTCTAATTCTCCTGTAGGTGTTAATACCCCTGTTCTGCCTACATTGATAGTAATATCCTTTAATACCGTTTCTACTTCTTCTGGTGGGTATTTATAGGCCGTAGCCCATTTAGGGTCTTTCGCTGTTGAGCCTAACATATCTTGGTCATTGAAATCGTTGACTTTAATAACCATCCCATCTGTATCGTACGGTAATTCATGGCGCTTTTCGTCCCAATACTGGATTATCTCTATGACTTCGTCAATAGTATGGCATAAACGATAATGAGGGTTAACAGGAAAATGGAAGGCTTCTAATGTCTTTAATAGCTGTTCTTGGCTTTCAATATTAGCCCCATCTTCAGAACCAATAGCATAGGCGAAGAAAGCTAAATTACGGTTGGCTGCAATGGCTGGATCTTGTTGACGCAAAGAGCCTGCTGCCGCATTTCTAGGATTCACAAAAGTTGGTAAACCTTCTTCTTCTCTTTCTTCATTGATGCGTTTAAATTCGCTATGAGGCATGTAAGCTTCTCCGCGAATTTCAATAAAGGCTGGCGCATTTTCTAAATAAAGGGGAATAGATTTAATAGTCTTTACATTAGCCGTAATATCTTCCCCTACACGTCCATCGCCACGAGTAACAGCACGGGTAAATACACCATTTTCGTAGTGCAAATTAACGGCTAAACCATCGATTTTTAACTCTACTACGTAAGCCTCTGTATGTCGCCCTAATTCTTTAGTCACACGGTTATCAAAAGCCCTTAGTTCATCACTATTGAATACATTGGACAAACTCAACATAGGTCGGCCGTGAACAACTTTTTCAAAAGCTCCTTCTACTTTGCTCCCCACTCGTTGGGTAGGCGACGACGGAACGCGATATTGAGGATGAGCCTCTTCCAAGGCCAATAACTCTCTATATTTTTGATCATATTCATAATCACTCATAGTTGGCGCATCTTTTACATAATATAAATACTGCGCATGAGTTAATTCTTCTTGTAATGCTTTTATTTTTGCTTGTACATCCATTATTACATCCTTATACTCAATAGGGTTTGTAATTACAATTATTAATAACTAAAATATAGCTTCAAGATAACATAGTTCAAACTAAATTAATCACTACATATATTAAAGTACAATCAACTAATTAGCTTTTTTTATAGGCGCAAATTTAGCCATAATCACACGAACCCCTTGCGTAGGGAAATCGATAGTAAGCTTCATGCCAGCCCCTTCACCAGCTACATCTAAGACAGTGCCATTTCCCCATTTACTGTGAACCGCTGTATCACCAACAGCCCAATTAGGCACTACATCATTACGAATGATTGGTTTTGTTACAGGACGACTCGTTACCGACATATGAGATGGCACTGTCCGCTGAATCTCATCTGATACTTTCCGTTTAGCCCGCAACCCATCAATTAATTCTTCTGGAATTTCATCGATAAAACGAGATGGCAAATAACTGCTGGTACGACCAAACACAGTTCGAGTTGTTGCATTAGAAATAAATAATTCCTTCTCTGCACGTGTAATTCCTACATAAGCGAGGCGTCGTTCTTCTTCGATTTCTTCAGGATTCATAAGCGTTCTGCTATGTGGGAACAAGCCTTCTTCTAAACCGCCTAAAAAGACGATAGGAAATTCTAGACCTTTCGCTGCATGCAAAGTCATCAATGTCACTTTAGATTCTTCTTGTTCAAAAGAATCTACGTCATTGACTAATGCCACTTGCTCTAAGAAATCTTCTACAGTGCCCGTTGGATTTGTATCTTGGAAATCTTTCGCTACAGATAACAACTCACCAATATTCTCTGCTCTTGCTTGATCTTGAGGGTCTGTACTCTCTTCTAATTGCGCTAAATAGCCAGTCCGATCAAGAATGGCTTCTAATATATCCAGCACTGATTTATTATCCATTTCTGCTACTAAGGTAAAGATGAGGACACCAAATTCTTCTAATTTTTCTTTAGTTTTCCCTTTAATCGTATCAACTAAGTGAAGTTGAGTTAAAGTCATGAACAAAGACGTCCCATTTTGACGGGCATAATCTTGCAATTTAGCCACTGTAGTAGCACCGATACTCCGCTTTGGTACGTTAATAATGCGGAGTAAACTTAAGTCATCAAAAGGATTGTAGAGAACCCGTAAGTAGGCCAATACATCTTTGATTTCTTTACGATCGTAGAATTTTGTGCCTCCTACCATCGTATACGGTAAAGCTCTTTTAATGAGCGCTTCTTCAAGAACACGAGATTGCGCATTCGTACGATATAAAATAGCCATATCCCCATAAGGTACGCCGTGAATATCGTGTTTTTTTACAATCGTATCGCCTATGAAAGCTGCCTCTTCATGTTCAGACTGAGCCGTAAAATGCTGAATTTTAGAACCTTCTACTTTATCAGTCCATAAGTTTTTTTCTGGACGACCTTCATTATTTTCGATCACTGCGTTAGCTGCATCGAGAATAATTTTTGTAGATCGGTAATTTTGTTCCAATTTAATGGACATACAATTAGGGTAATCTTTTTCAAAATCTAAAATATTTTGAATATCTGCACCGCGCCACGCGTAAATACTTTGGTCAGCATCACCTACGACGGCAATATTTTTCCAATGGCTAGACAGTAAATAAGCCAATAAATATTGAGCATGGTTCGTATCTTGATACTCATCGATCATAACATAGCGAAAACGTTTACTATATTTATCTAATACAGCAGCATTAGATTGCAGTAATTTTACGGCTACCAATAATAAATCATCGAAATCTAAAGCATTATTTTTACGCAATTCCCGCTCATAATATTCATATACGTCAGCCACTTTTTGTTGGTAAAAATCCCTAGCGCTCTTTCTAACATCAGAAGCAAAGAGCAACTTATTTTTAGCATCTGAAATAGCACTCAACATAGCCCCTACGGGATAATATTTATCATCTAAATTTAAAGCCTTTAAGGCAGCTTTAATGACAGCTTGTGAATCGCTTGTATCGTAAATAGTAAAATTACTATTGTAGCCTAAAAAATTATCTAATTCAAAGCGTAAAAACTTGGCACAAAAACTATGGAATGTACTTAACCAAATACGATTTGCCACATCTCCTACTAAGCCTTCTACGCGGCTTTTCATTTCTTTAGCCGCTTTATTAGTAAAGGTGATGGCTAAAATCTCATAAGGATTAACGCCTTGCGATAATAAATAGGCAATGCGTACCGTTAATACTTTTGTTTTACCTGAACCGGCACCTGCAAGAATAAGCAAAGGCCCTTCTGTATGTTGTACAGCCTGTTGTTGTTCTTTATTGAGGCCTGCTAACAATGATTCCATAATAACTCCTTTATTCTATCTTTGAAAGGAATGTGTTGTTCTCTATAAGACTGATTAATTCATATCTATAGGATTCTATCTACTACATATAATAAAAACGTTGCTAATAGCAACGTTTTTATTATATTTCTATACAGATACGATAGTATCTATTATTTCATCGCTCCTAGGATAGGAGGTACAATTTGTTTTTTACGAGACATCGTATTTGGTAAAAATACACTATTGTCCTTGATCTCCTTACCAAATGCTTTTGTCACTACAGCGTCTACATCACCGCTATATAACAAAGTCGTGCTTTCATCAAGAATATTAGTAATCATAATATAAGAGGCCGAATAATTGTTAGCACTGCGAAGTGATTCTAAGGCATCTACTAATTCTCCTTGTTTAGCTAAAATATCTGTAGTATCCATCACAGAGATTTGACCGATAGAAATAGTTTGACCTCCTTCAGAGAACTCTTTCATATCTGTGCGAACAATGTCGTCGTTAGATAAATCAGAAATATCTGCACCCGCTTTTAACATATCTAAGCCGTAGCTTTCAATATCTACACCAGCAATGGCAGCTAGTTTATGAGCCATTTCTTTATCTGTTTCTGTACATGTAGGAGAACGGAATAATACAGTATCTGAAATGATAGCAGACAACATAACGCCAGCAATATGTTTAGGAATGTCTTGGTTGTTTTCTATATACAATTTAGTCAAAATTGTATTTGTACAGCCTACGGGTTCCATGCGAATAAATACAGGGCCATCTGTTTCAAAATCACCAATGCGATGGTGATCGATAACGCCACGAATATTCATGGATTTATAGCCATCAATAATTTGTTTAGACTCATTATGATCTGTTAAATATAAATCACCACCATTAGGAGCAAACTCTTCCCAATTTGTTACAATTTGAGGATGAGCGAAACCGAAATGATTCAATACATAAGTGGTTTCTTTGTTAGCCGGACCTGCACATACAGGTGTAGCAGGTGTGCCCATTTGTGTCAATAAATTAGCATAAGCAATAGCAGAACAAATAGAGTCAGTATCAGGGCTTTTATGACCCGATACAAATGTTAATACGTCGCTCATAGTTACCTCTCATCACTTTATAAATATATATCGTTTCAAACGATTTTTAACGAACTTTCAACTTCCATATTATAGCATATTTTCATAAAAAAAACACGCTAATACATAGTATATTAGCGTGTTTTTAATTATTTATAAAAGCTCTTTTCTATTAAATTAGTGGTTTTTCTTTTTCGTAAAAAGACCAGGGCCTAATTTTTCAACAATAATGAAGAGCATTGGAATAACGAAGATACCAAATACGGTAGCTGTTGTCATACCTGCGGCTACTGTAACCCCCATAGAAATACGGGCTGCAGAACCAGCACCGCTAGACATAGCCAATGGCAATACACCTAAGATAAATGCAAAAGATGTCATCAAAATTGGACGAAGACGAATCTTAGCAGCTTCAATAGCTGCATCTACTACATCCATGCCTCGTTCGTCGACACGAACTTTAGCATACTCAATGATCAAAATTGCGTTTTTCGCAGCCAAACCAACGAGTGTTAACAAGCCGATTTGCATGTAAATATCATTAGCTAAATTGTATTTACCAGTAAAGTTCAACAAGTACGGTACTAATGCAGCACCAATCATACCAGATGGTACGGAGAACAATACGGCAAATGGTACTTTCCAAGATTCATACAAGGCAGCAAGAATCAAGAATACGAAAATCAAACCTAAGCCAAGAATCAATACAGTTTGAGAACCAGCTTTTAATTCTTCTCTAGATTGACCTGCCCAGTCATATGTATAACCTTGTGGTAGTGTACGAGCTGCTGCATCTTGTAAAGCCGCAATGGCATCACCAGAAGAATAACCTGCTGCTGGAGAACCACCGATTTGAACTGCCATAGCGTTATCAAAACGAGTAATAGATGATGGCGTACCAGTTTGTTCTTTCGTAATGTAATTAGCAACAGATACCATTTGGCCTGAACTGTTACGAACAGCAATCATATTAAGATTATCTGCATTCTGACGATACATATCTTCCGCTTGTACTACTACTTTATAGTTTTTACCATAGGAAGTGTAATCATTAACTTGAATACTGCCATAGAAACCTTGTAATGCAGTAAAGATATCCCCAAGCGCTACCCCATCAAGAGCTGCTTTTTCACGGTTAATATCGAATTGCAAAGATGGTGTTGTAGTATCAAAAGTTGTATAAATCGATTGGATTGCTGGGCTCTTACGAGCTTCTGCAATGAATTCACCAGCTCGTTCTGCCATTACTTGTGCACTATCACCAGATTTATTAATAATATACATACTGAAACCACCGGTACTACCTAAACCTGGAATGGATGGTGGATTCAAAGCAATAACAGTTCCTTCGGGTACCCCTTTCGCAGCAAATCCAAAGGTTCTACCAATCATGGCTTTTGCCGATTGATTATCACCAGGCCGTTTGTCCCAGTCATTCAATACAGCAAAGATAACACCAGCACTCGATTTCTGTCCTCCCCCTAAGAGATCAAAGCCGGATACAGCGAAGATTTGGGCGAAGTTTTCCCCTACACCTGGCGTATCTTCAAGGAAATCGCGAATCTTCTCGAGAGATTCGGCTGTACGATCCATTGTAGATCCAGGCGGCAAGTTAACAGCTACAATGTAGTAACCATTATCTTCATCTGGTACGAAACTACTTGGCAATACGGAGAATATCGCTGCTGTACCGCCGGCAAAAATTAACAAGGCTATAACGGTTAAACTCAACCGATGACTTAAGCGAGCTAATACTTTACCATACCAGTCACTGAAACGATCCAAAGCATGATTGAATTTATTCAATTGGCGTTGTAAGAAATTTTCATGTTCTTCTTCTTTATGAGGTTTTAACATAGTCGCACATAGCGCTGGCGTTAAAACTAAGGCAATAACTGCAGAAATGGCTACGGATACAGCAATTGTTAAGGCGAACTGCTTATACAAAATACCAGTCATACCACCCATAAAGGCAACAGGAATAAATACGGCAGACAATACGAAGGCAATACCAATTACAGGGCCTTGTACGTTTTCCATAGCTTTGATAGAAGCCTCTTTAGGTGATAAACCATTATATTTCAATTCATATTCTACAGCCTCTACAACTACGATAGCATCATCAACTACGAGACCGATGGCAAGAACCATGGCAAATAATGTCAATGTATTAATAGAGAAGTCTAGTAAAATAAATGCTGCAAATGTACCGAGCAAAGATACTGGTACGGCAATCATTGGAATAACCGTGGAGCGCCAAGATTGTAAGAATACATATACGACTACAAGAACGAGTAATAATGCTTCTACGAAAGTCTGCTCTACCTCTTCAATAGATGCACGAACGAATTTCGTATTATCAATAACTTCTCGGTATACTAAATCTTCTGGGAAGGATTTAGATTGTTCTTCTAAGAGCGCTTGAATATTAGCAATCGTTTCTAATGCGTTCGCATCATTTTGCAAAGAAATGGCGAAACCAGCAGATGGTACTGGTCGAGTAAATAAAATTTCCCCTTCTTTTGCGGTTTCATCTTTAAAGGACACGATTGGGGAGAAGTTGTAATTACGAGCCCCTATTTCGATGCGAGATACATCTTTTAAGTGAAGTGTCGTTCCATTAGCAGATTTAATGGCAATCTCACCAAACTGCTCTGGCGTTACGAGACGACCTTCAATTTTGATTGGATACTGAAAGGCTTGTTCCCCATTTGTTGGATTTTGACCTACAGTACCAGCTGCCGCTTGTAAGTTTTGACCTTTAATAGCACCTATTACATCGGCTATAGTAACGCCTAATTTTTGCATTTTCGCTGGATCTAACCAAATCCGCATGGAGAAGTCAGAACCGAACTCCGTTACAGTACCTACACCGCTTACAGCTTTTACAGCATCTAATAAGTAGTTCGTACCGTAGTTTTTCAAGAAGGTTTGATCAAATGTTTCATTAGGAGATACTAAGGCGAAAATATAAGCCATATCGCCAGACGATTTAGTCGTCGTTACACCTAATTGTTGAACTTCAGAAGGTAATTGAGATAAGGCCGCTTGTACACGGTTTTGTGTATTAACCGTATCCATATCGGCATCACTATCTTGAGCGAATTGCAATGTCAAAGAATACGTACCATTATTAGTACTTGTAGAAGACATATAATCCAAGTCTTGTACACCAACAATTTGTGTTTCAATAACACTGGCTACAGTATCATTTACGACTTGCGCCGTAGCACCAGTATAAATAGCGCTTACTTGCACTGTAGGAGGTGCAATTTGTGGATATCGAGCTATCGGAAGGCTTATCATGGAAATAAGACCTGCCAAGGTAATCATAATAGCGACTACGATGGCGAAGATAGGTCGATTAATAAAGAATTTCGACACGACTTACCTCCTATTATTTCGTACTTTCTACTTGTGCTTTTGTTAATTGTGTAGCTTGTACTTTAGCTCCACTTCTAATCTTAGTTAAACCATCTACAACGATTTCATCACCACTAGCAAGACCAGATTTGATTAATGTGAAGGAGCCTAATGTAGCGCCTAATTCAACAGCTTTTTGAGCAACTGTACCATCTGCATTCACTACGAATACGAAGTTTTTATCCATAATTTGTTGGATACTGCGGCTTGGTACCAAAATCGCCCCTTGTATATTTTCACCTGGAGAAATAACTGTAGCAAACATATTAGGTAATAATAAACGATCTGGATTTGGGAAGGATGCTTTAAGCGTTAATTTGCCAGTCGTATCATTTAAGCTTTTTGCTGCTTGCACAACAGTCCCCAAATGATTATATTCTTGACCATCTGCTAATCGTAAACGCAAGTTAGTGCCACTTGTTTCATCACCACTATTGTTTTTCATGAAGTCCAGGTACTCTGCTTCTGTCATGCTAAATTCAACGAAAATAGGATCGATAGAGTCGATTGTTACCATCGTTGTAGAACCAGCAGTAACAAACGTACCTAAGTCAATATCATCCATGCGCAATGTTCCAGAGTATGGAGCATATACGATAGTATCACCTAAATTGTCTTGGGCAATTTTCAATGCTGCTTGTTGAGCCTCATAAGCTGCTCTTGCTTGTTCCGTAGCAGAGCGTTGCGTATCTACTCGTTGACGAGCGATGGCATCTTGATTTGCCAACACTTCATAACGATTTAAGTCAACTGCAGCATTTTGAAAATCTGCATTAGCTCGTGCTACATTAGCCTCTGCAGCAGCTACGTCTTGTTCATATTGACGGGAATCAATGCGGAACAATGGTTGACCCTCTACAACTTGTTCTCCACCTTTAACATATTTTTCCACTACATAACCAGTTACACGAGCTCTTACAGGAACGGAATTTTCTGCAATCACTGTACCTGTATAGGTTTGGTCTACTTGAGCGTTGCTAGCTACGATTTTATAAGAATTAACAGCTACATCTGTAGGTGCTTGTTGCTCACTACCACAACCAGTTACCAGCAGAGCAGACACAGCAAGGACTGCCAACATGCGTGAATAACGAGACTTCATTACATGTACTCCTTTTCATACCTTAAAACATTGAATCTTTTAAATATCTTATTTATTTTACTTGATTATCATCTATAAAGTCAAGATTTTTCGCCTTCTAAAAGTATTTATAAATTCATATTTTACCTGCATTTTCAATGCTTATATTGCATACAATCTCATCAGAACCAGTATGAATATAAAACAAAACGATAACCTCTTATATACAAAAAAAGCGTTTATTTACTGAACACAGTAAATAAACGCTGTAAAGACATTGGTGGAGATGAGGAGAATCGAACTCCTGTCCAAAAGTGTTGCCATATAGACTTCTCCGAGCACAGTCTATGATTTAAGTCTCAAGTTCCTATCGCTCACAGACAAACTACAGAACTCCAGTTCATAAAATCTCGCTTAATTCATATGAACGGATAAATTAAGCCAGCCTACTGTTTGACGTCCGTTCACACTTGGTAGGCACAAGTATGAGGGACGTAGCTTATGCAGCTAATGCAAAATTTTCTTCTGCGTTTAAATGTTTTCCCACCGTTTAACGGCCTCATGGAACGCCGACTCGCTATCTATACCACACGCACCCCTGTCGAAACCTTTACATCCCCGTGGATTTGTTGGTCATATAATCATACCCCTATAAAAGATGACTGTCAACTATAAACCACTCCACTTTGATCTAATATTTTTGTTGTTCCTTCAATCGTTTCGCAATATCTCGTTTTGCATCACGTTCAGCCATATCTTGTCGCTTATCGTAGTTTTTCTTGCCTGTTACAAGGCCTACTGTGACCTTTACATAGCCACGGCTGAAATGAAAGTTCAAAGGAATTAAAGAAAAGCCTTTTTCTTTCACTTGACCAAAGAGCTTATCGATTTCTTTGCGATGCATCAATAATTTGCGAGTCCGTTCTGGTTCGTGGTTGAACCGATTGCCTTGTTCGTAAGGACTAATATGGACTCCCATTAAGAGCATTTCCCCATTATGAATGCGGATGAAACTATCTTTTAAATTTAATTTTCCTTGACGGATTGATTTAATTTCCGTCCCTGTCAAGGCAATGCCTGCTTCATAAGTTTCATGAATGTGGTAGTCGTGACGAGCTTTACGATTATCTGCAATTAAAGAGTCAGACTTTTGTTTTGCCATAATTACCTTTTACGTCTTCCTTTCTTCATTTTTACCTGTTTCACTTTCTTATTGTTCTTCCCTTTACTTCTTGATTTAGACAGCACTCCTTTTCGATTCGCTTTACTGCCTGTTCCTTTGCGTTTCGGCTTTTTATGTTTCCCTATATCTTTATAATTAGAAGAGCGTCCTAAAGCCTCTTGGATTTGTGTTAAGTTATCGACTTCACCGAGAACAAAATCAATTTGGCGTTTCTCTACGTCAGCTTTCACCAATGTTACCGTTACAGTTTCTCCTAAGTGATAAGTTTTACCTGTTCTTCGTCCTACTAATAAGAAATGTTCTTCATCGAAGAAATAATAATCATCGTTCATCATATTCATATGAACAAGACCATCAATGCCATTGTCCAATTCTACAAACATACCGAAGGAAGTAATACTAGAAATTTTACCTTCAAATACTTCACCCACAAAAGGTAGCATATATTGAGTTTTTTTCAAATCAATGGTATCTCGCTCAGCAGCTACAGCAATTTGTTCTCGCTCTGAAGAGTGTTCTGCAGCTCGTACTAAAAACTCATTTTTTACATCTCGTTTACTATAATCGCTATTCCAATGCATCGTCGCTTTTAATAATCGGTGTACCATTAAATCTGGGTACCGCCGAATAGGTGATGTAAAGTGAGTGTAGCACTTAGAAGCTAAACCAAAATGCCCGAAGTTTTCTGTACTGTACCGCGCTTGTTGCATAGAGCGAAGGGTCATAATTTGAGCAACTTGCTCAATATCACTGCCCTTTACACTATCCAAAATCGCTTGAAAATCTCGGGGCTCTAATTTTTCTAGATTAAGTCGAATATTTTGTCCTAAATAATTTAGTACTTTTTGAAAAGCTGCCATCTTCTCTTCATTCGGGTTTTCATGGATACGATAGACGCTTGTAATACTTGCCTCTTTCAAGTGAGTTGCCACCGTTTCATTAGCGATGAGCATACACTCTTCAATCAATCGCTCAGCTAAAGTCCGTTCCCGCTTAACAATACGCAATGGAGTTCCATTTGTATCAAGCAATACTTTATATTCAGGAAAATCAAAATCCAAAGCACCACGACGGCGGCGCATCTGACGCAAATGTTCAGCAATATCGCGTAATACTTCTAGCATGGGCATAAAAGGTCGTAAATCATCAGGAATGATATCTTCTGCTAAGGCTTTATACACTTCTTTATAACTACACCTACGATTGACATGAATAATGGAGGGACGAATTTTATAATTTACAACTGTACCATGCTTGTCGATTTCCATCATACAAGTCATAGCATAGCGATCTTCACCGGCATTTAAACTACAAATCCCATTGGACAGTACTTCTGGTAACATAGGGATAACACGATCGACTAAGTAAACCGAAGTCCCTCTATTATAAGCTTCTTTATCAATCGCTTTTTGAGACACTACATAGTGACTTACGTCGGCAATATGAACACCTAATTCATAATTACCATTCTCTAATCGTCGTCCACTAACAGCATCATCGAGATCTTTCGCGTCTTCTCCATCAATAGTAACCATATCGATATGGCGCAAATCCCAACGACGTGGATCATCAGTTACAACTGTATCGATACGTTCACTAGCTTTTATCACATCATTAGGAAAGGAAAATGGCAATTTATGATGGGCCATAATCGTGTTAATATCTAAACCCACATCGCCTTTATAGCCTAAAACTTGTGTAATTACACCTTCTGGGTTCTTACCAGGTTCATGCCATTTAACAATTTTTACTAATACTTTAGCTCCACTGCGAGCGTTTAGAGTATGATTCAAATCGACATATACATCGGTGCTAATGCGCTCATCATCAGGGATGACAAAACCAAAGTGATGTTGTCGGTCATAAGTGCCTACAATGGTATCATTAGCCCGTTCGAGGACTTCCAAGATGCGGCCTTCTCGCTTATGACGACTAAATTTAGATTTAATAATACTCACTCTAACTTTATCATCATGTAATGCACTACCTCTATTTTTTTCGTCAATATAAATATCTTCCTGACCTAAACCGGGAATAACAAAACCAAATGATTTTCTATAGCCCTTATAAATGCCTTCAATTATACCTTCCTCACCACCATACGCATATACATCTGGTCGTGTGGCGCGCAATCGACCTTCGCTTTCTAATTCCTTTGCAGCGCTGATGAACGCGTCTAATTCAGCGCCTCCTTTTATATGACAATCCATAGCAGCATCTTCTACGTGATATGTATCTGGGGCTATAGATTTATAAAAAGCCAATACTCGTTCTTTCACAATAACACCCCCTTTTTGTGTATATTTTGAAAAAGAAAAAGCCTGCTAGGCAGGCTTTCATCATTAAAATTGGTTCATCATTGCCCCTAGTACTAAACTTAATACAGCAAAGATAATACCTAATATAACTGTACATCTTGACAAAAAACCGTCTAAACCGCGGCTTTTGCCACCAAATGTAGAATCAGCAGCACCAGAAACAGAGCCGCCCATGCCAGAGCTTTTGCTAGATTGAGCCACTACTACTACGATTAATAAAACGGATACAATGATTTCTAAAATCATCAAGAAATTTGTCACGATGTTCATCCTTCCTCTGTAGAACCACTAATGGTACGATGTTCTAAATACTTTTCTACTTTACGTTTAATTCTTTGCAATGCATTATCAATGGATTTAACACTACGCTTTGTTGACGTAGCCATCTCTTGATACGATCTGCCATCTAAATAGCCTTCTAATACAGTCCACTCTAAATCGCTCAAAATATACCCGATATTGCGTTCAATATCGCCCATTTCCTCTTTACTAATAATGAGGTCTTCTGGATTCGTAACGTACCGAGAAGCTAACATCTCGAAAAGTGTTCGTTCTGAATCTTCTGTATAGACAGGTTTATTGAGAGAAATATAGGAATTTAAAGGCATGTGTTTTTGCCGCGTTGCAGACTTAATAGCAGTAATGATTTGGCGCGTAATACAAAGTTCTGCAAAGGCTCTAAAAGACGCTAATTTCTCTGGTTTAAAGTCTCTCGTCGCTTTGTACAAGCCAATCATTCCTTCTTGAATGATATCATCTCGATCCGCGCCTACTAAGAAATAAGTACGCGCTTTTGCTCGAACGAAGTTTTTATATTTGTTGACTATATAGTCGATTGCAAACTCATTCTGCTCTTGTTGAGCTATGACCACAACTTGCTCATCGGTCATTTCTTTGAAATTGTAATCGGACTGGTACACATGAATCGACTTCATAGGTCCTCCTTACAATCATATTGTAGAAATACCAATATGCTTATTATATATGAATTATGATGGTTCCGCAACTTATGCAGATATTCTCTATATCTGTCCCTTCCGAAGGGCATCTAATTTCTCTGCCACTTCAGGACTTAATTGATCGTGCACTTCATTGCGACTAATAACGAATCTATCTCTGTAGTGCTTGTGCGTATATTGCAAACGTTCTTCTTGTTTTGCTAAACGAATATCATTTTGCAGTTCCCGCGCAGGAATACGTAGCCCTCCAGAACCAAGGATTTGATTTTGCTCCGCCCCATCAGAAGTGACCACATAGACATTGGTATATTTACCTTTCCGTAAAAATACTTCCCTTTCTATAAAAGCATCTGCTGTTTCACTATCATCTGTATACACTTCAAGAAATCCTTCTGTTACGACTTCCACAGTAGCTGCTGACTTCGTATAGCTGCCATCAAAGACAAGAATCACTTCATAGTCTTTATACTTCCCGTAATTAAGCAATTGATTCCGCAATTCCATACGAGCATGTTCTAGTGATTCTTTGGCAATTTTCTTTAAGCTGGCCCAAGCGAAAATCACATTATATCCGTCTATAATCAAAATATCTTTTAACATATAGCACCTACTTAGCCTTTAGGCGTTCGTTGTCGTACCACTTCATACATCAAGACAGCGGCCGCTACGGAAGCGTTTAAGGAATTTAATTGTCCATACATCGGTATAGTAACAAGGAAATCGCACGCCTCTTTAACAACGCGACTGATGCCTTTACCTTCATTGCCAATAACAAGAACAAGAGGTACGGTCATATCAGCTTCGTATAATGTAGCATTACCTTCCATATGAGCACCTAATACCCAAAAACCTTGTTTTTGCAATTGTTTGATTGTTTGTGTTACATTGCCAATTTGAACGAGTGGGATTTGTTCCACTGCTCCTGCCGATGTTTTTGCTACAGTGGCATTAATAGGCGCATTATGGCGTTTAGGAATTAAGACAGCTGTAGCCCCTACACATTCAGCAGTACGAATAATAGCCCCCATATTATGAGGATCTTCTACACCATCAGTGAGGATTAATAGAGGCACATCGTGAGTTGTTTCTTGTAGTACTTCTCCTAATTCTTTAAACTCTACAGCATTAACAAAGGCAATAACGCCTTGATGAGGAATATCTAATTCATAGCGATTCAGTTGTTTCACAGGTACTAACCGTACATCGATACGCTTTGATTTTGCTAGCCCTATAATATCAGCTAATCCGCTATTCGCTTTATCTTCGTTCACTAATATGCGTTGTATGGAACGATTCGCTTTCAAAGCTTCTTTTACGGCATTTCTACCAACTATATAATTATCCATTCGAAAGACCTCGCAATGTCATAGAATAAGCTCTACTCATCAACTCATATAAGCGTTCTTCTTGGCCTGTTTCAAAAAGAAATCCTAAGACAGCTTCAAAGGCTGTACTATTCCGATATTCTCGAACAGAACTGCTTTTCGGTACGTTTACATTACTATTTCTAGCCCGTCTTGCAATGTGCTGCTCTTGCTCTGTGAAATCCCCTTCTAATGACTCCAGCACTTTCGATTGTGACTTAGCACATACAAATTCAGTGACTAATGTATGTAATACTTGAACCTTTGAAATACTCATTTCTACAATGCGTTGCCGAATATACATAGAATAAACTGCATCTCCTACATAGGCGAGCATCACTGCATCAGAAGATAAGACTTGTTCCACCGCTTTCGCTTGGAAATGACCTTTTTCTTCATCTAAAAGGAGTAGTTTTTTAATAGCTTCTTGTTTTAAAAATTGAAATTGCTTAAATTTCACGTTTTTTCCACCGTGCTCCATTTGGAGAATCTTCAATCGTAATACCAATATCTGCCAAACGATCTCGAATGCAATCAGCTAAAGCCCATTGTTTTTGATTGCGGCATTCTTGACGAACAGACAAGATAACATCCATCAATTGTTCATAGTCCTCGGCACCAGCATTATCTTTAGGTTCCCAAGATTTAGTTAACACACCAATAATATCAGTCATTAATTTGAAGATACGTTTCACTTCTGCAATGGCTTCTTGGCAAACAACGCCTTCGCGACTAGAAACGGCTTGGTAATAAATATTGATTTCTTTTGCTAAGCCAAACATGCTAGATGTAGCTAAAGCCGTATTGAAATCGTCACTCATAGCAGCTTCAAATTCTTCTTCATACTTTTTAGCTTGCTCTAATAAGCGTTGTGCTTCATCACAAGAAGCAGGTTCACGTGTTTCTAAGTAGAGAAGATTATCGATAGCCGTATTAAGACGCTCTAAGGATTTAATCGCTTCTTCCAAACGTTCATCAGAGAAGTCTAATGGACTACGGTAGTGAGTACTTAATAAGAAATAGCGTAATACATCTGGGCTATATTGTTCTAAAATATCTTTCACTAAGAAGAAATTGTTTAATGATTTAGACATTTTTTCAGAATCGATAGTAATAAATCCATTATGAAGCCAATATTTTACAGTTGGATGGTGTCCGGAGCAGCCTTCAGATTGAGCGATCTCATTTTCATGATGTGGGAAAATTAAATCGCTACCACCGCCGTGGAAATCGAATTCTTCGCCTAAATATTTTTGGCTCATAGCGGAACATTCAATATGCCAGCCTGGACGTCCATTGCCCCATGGACTTTCCCAATATGGTTCACCTGGCTTTGCCGCTTTCCAAAGGGCAAAATCCATTGGATTCTTTTTACGTCCATCTACTTCGATACGAGCACCCGCTTCCATATCATCGAGAGTACGGCCAGACAATTGACCATAGTGTTCAAATTTCTCAACACTATAATACACATCTCCGTCTAATGCGTAAGCATAACCTTTATCGATTAAAACAGAAATCATTTCAATGATGTCAGGAATGTGAGTAGATACGCGAGGATAAATATCTGCTCGCTCTACGCCAAGTGCATCCATCACTTCAAAATAGCTATCAATATAGCGGTTTGCTACTTCGTCCCATGGTACACCTTCGCCATTGGATGTATTGATGATTTTATCATCTACATCTGTAAAATTTTGTACATACGTTACTTTATAACCTACGTGTGCTAAATAGCGGCGAATCACATCCCAAGTCACAAATGGACGAGCATTACCTATATGTGGGTGGTTATATGGAGTCACACCACATACATAAATTTTAGCCTCTCCCTCTGTTACAGGTACAAATGTTTCTTTACGACGTGTCATCGTATTATATACTGTAAGTTCTCTCATCGTTACCGATGCCTCCATCTATATAAATAAAAAAGACCCTCATCTCATACAGAGACGATGGCCCGCGGTTCCACTCTGTTAGGTACTATAAAACAGTACCCCCTCAACGCATAACGGCGCGTAACCGGACAAAACCTACCTATAATCGGAATGTCAGCTCATGAATGCATTTCCTTTACCTATACTTGAACTCTTCCACCGTCAGTTCTCGCTAGAAAGCTAGTTGTAAAGTACTTCTTTCAATCTCAGCTATTGTATCTATTACTAATGTATTCATTTTATCAATTTCAATAATCAATGTCAACGAAAATCAGTAGTTTCCTCTATGATTACAGTCTAGAAAAATTTATAGTATACCCCAAAAATAATCCCACAAGTAATAGCGTCATCACTATTACTTGTGGGGTATGAGTATCATCTTAGATCATGTGATGATGAATCATATCATCACATGACTTGAAAGTTCACACTGATCATTTCAACAAATCAGTGTAATTATCCAATCGACTGACAGCAGCTTGTACACCTAACAATGTAACGATATTATTCAAATCAGGGCCATGCATCTGTCCTGTTAAGGCAACACGAATCGGCATAAATACAGACTTACCTTTTAATTCTGTTTCTTTCATAACCGCTTTGATCGTCGCTTTTACAGTATCTGGTGTTAGCTCATCAAGTTCTGTTAGTTTCGTTTTGAACGTATCTAATACAATAGCTACTGTTTCTTCTTGTAATACTTGTTTTAACTCTTCTGCCGCTTCTTTCTCAAGAGTTACTGTATCCTCTAATAAGAAACGAACATGATCTTTAATTTGTGCCCCAAAACTGAGGTGATCTCGGAATGTAGTACATAATAAAGTCAAACGAGCTTTATCGTCTTCGTTCAAAGTCTCTTTGGCAAGGCCTACTTCTTGTAAATGTGGCAAACACAATTGGAGAAGCTCTTCATCACTTAAAGCTTTCATATAGTGGAAATTGATATGATTTAATTTATCAATATCGAATACGGCAGGATTTTTTGCCACTCGATCCATAGAAAAGGCTTTGATTAACTCGTCTTGAGTAAAGAATTCTTCTTCCCCTTCCGGCGCCCAGCCTAACAAAGCTAAGAAGTTCACCAACGCTTCTGGCAAATAGCCTAAATCTTTATATTGTTCTACAGAAGTAGCACCATGACGTTTAGACATTTTTTTATAATCTTTGCCAAGAATCAAGGAAATATGTCCAAATACAGGTGTATCCCAACCTAGTGCTTCGTAAATTGCCATTTGTCGCGGCGTATTCGATAAATGTTCTTCTGCGCGAATCACGTGAGTAATATCCATTGTATGATCGTCTACAACAACGGCAAAGTTATAAACAGGAATACCGTCAGATTTAACGATAACAAAGTCACCAACCCCATTGGATTCAAAGGATACATGACCGCGTACCATATCGTCAAAAGCATATGTTTTATTCAATGGCACACGAAGGCGAATGGTAGGAGTTCTACCTTCAGCGCGGAATTTCTCTTTTTCTGCTTCTGTTAAATGACTGCAACGACCATTGTATTTCGGTGTTTCTCCACGATTTTTTTGTTCTTCTCGAACAGCTTCTAACTCATCATTAGTACAGAAACATTCATACGCTTTATCTTCAGCTAATAAGCGATCTGTTACTTCTTTATATATAGAGAGTCGCTCCGTTTGACGGTATGGACCATTGTCTCCGCCTACATCAATTCCTTCATCCCAGTTCATCCCTAACCATTGTAAGGATGCTTTAATATTTTCTTCACTTTCTCGAGTGGAGCGAGCTAAATCTGTATCTTCAATGCGAAGAATAAAGGAACCCCCTTCTTTGCGCGCCAATAACCAGTTAAACAACGCAGATCGAGCACCACCAATATGGAATGGACCCGTTGGACTTGGGGCAAAACGCACTTTCATAGAACTCATTTAAATAACATCTCCTTCATATACGGTAACAACTGCTTGGGCTGCAATCCCTTCACGGCGACCGATGGCACCAAGCATTTCGTTAGTAGTCGCTTTAATACTAATACGATCAAGCGGTATTTGTAACACCGACTGAATATTCACTTTCATTTGCTCAATGTGAGGCTTTAATTTCGGCGTTTCCGAAATCACCATAATATCTACATTATAGGCTTCTAAGTGTCGTTCTTTCAACAAGGAATTTACATGTTGTAATAAAAGCATGCTAGAAATCCCTTTATAGGCATCGTCTTCAGGTGGAAAGTAATAGCCAATATCACGCAATCCTGCAGCCCCTAACATAGCATCCATTAAGGCATGAATCAGCACATCTGCATCAGAATGACCATCTGGGCCGATAGACGATTCAATGTGGACGCCACCAAGGATGCAAGGACGCCCTTCTTTTAATTGATGAATATCATAGCCATAGCCTACTCGCATAGCCTTCTCCTTAATTCCCAAATATCGTTTTACAACATCTATATCATTAGGAGTGGTAACTTTTATATTTTTATAATCCCCTTCCAGAATGTGTACCGCTTTATCTATATATTCTACTAAAGATACATCATCAGTACCTATATATCCTGCTTCTTTAGCCCTATGATGAGCTTCTACAAATAATGACTTCTGAAAGCCTTGTGGGGTCTGAATATTTACTAATTCACTACGATTCAACGTTTCTATAACTTGACTATTTTTATCGACCCGTTTAACCGTATCCGTAGAAGGGACACCAACAGTAACAGCACCGTATTCATAGGCGCCATCAATAACCTTATTAAATAAATCAGCCGTTACTACAGGTCGAGCTCCATCATGAACAAGGACAATGTGATTGCTTTCTTTCACCTTACTTAAGCCATTGTAAACAGAATCTTGTCTCTCTTTTCCGCCCGTAACAATGACAATCTCAGTCTGTAATTCTATGGAAGCAATGTGATCAGCCATCTGCTGTTCTTCGCCGTTAGCAACGACGAGAATGATTTCATCGATACGCTCAACTTCATCAATATGTGTTAATGACCATTGAATAATCGATTTAGAACCGAGAGGATAAAAGATTTTATTTTCTTCTAATGCCATACGTCGCCCTGCACCAGCAGCTAATAAAATACAACTGACATTACTCATGCTTACCTCCGTCTACGCGAGCAAAGATCATTCGCCCTGCACTAGTTTGCAAAATAGAAGTAACCATCACTTCTACTTCTTGGCCTACATAAGGACGACCATCTTCAACGACAATCATAGTACCGTCATCTAAATAAGCTACACCTTGATGAATTTCTTTCCCTTCTTTCATAACTTGCACGCGAATCCACTCGCCAGCAATGAGGGCTGGTTTTAAGACATTAGCTAATTCATTAAGATTGAGTACATGAATACCTTGTACTTTAGCGACTTTATTTAAATTATAATCATTAGTCATCAATTTCCAATGTTTCTCTAAGGATAAGCGCATCAATTTTGAATCGACTTCTTCCAAGTCATCATAATCATCTTCGACGATTTGAATAGGAATCACATTGCTATCTTGCATGTCCTTCAAAATATCTAATCCTCGGCGGCCTCGATTGCGCTTCGTCGCATCGGCAGAATCAGAAATCGTTTGCAGCTCATTGAGTACAAAAATAGGCACAACTAACGGTCCATCAATAAATCCTGTAGCTGACAGTTCTTTAATACGACCATCAATAATAACAGATGTATCTAATAGTTTATGACTACTTGCTACATGGTTACTAGAATCACGTAATGATTTTGATACTTTAGTTTTTTTATTACTATTGTCACCACTTGTCCATTGTTTTACGTAATTCAAATACATTTCTGGCCCTTTTCGAGCCATTAAACGTAAGCCACTATACCCAAAAATAGCACTTAAAATGATAGGGATGTATGGACCAATAATAGGAACTTGATTAAATGCGAAGCCAATTAAATTTGCAATAATAAGACCGAATAATAAACCAATAGTGCCCGCAATTAATTGTTGGTTCGGAATATGTGTCAATACGCGTTCTAATCGTTTTGCTATGAATAATCCTTTGTGTAATAAAAAAGAAGATATTAAATACCCAATAACGACACCTACTATCGTTCCTACTGTAACGATAATAATATTGACCATCGTATGGGATATATTGCCTAAACTAGCAAACTGTTCTAAGAAAGATGGATCAATGAGGGGAATCAAACTCTCCATCCCTACATAAGAAGCAGTACCTACTAGTATGGCGATGACATATCGTAAAATTCGATAAATCATAGCCACACCTCCTTTAAAACTAATAGCTCATAATTATTTCTTTGAAAGTTAATTAACAATCTAATATTGTTAATCGGTTACGTTAATTTCCAAATATCAACTGTATAGCCTGAGCAATGGATGTAACACCTTTAATTTGTATATCTTTATTGCTCTTCGTCAATTGTTTTACATTACCTTCTGGAATGATAAACTTTGTAAAGCCTAATTTCTTTGCTTCATTAATACGTTGTTCAATACGTGGAATACTACGGATATTTCCAGTTAAACCGACTTCTCCTAAAATAATCATATCATTAGGAACGACTCGATTTTTAAGGCTCGACACAATAGCAGCAGCCATCGATAAATCACAGGCTGGCTCATTCACTTTCAAGCCTCCAATGACATTGACATAAACATCTTTATTGCCCAATGTAAACCCGCAACGCTTTTCTAATACAGCTAGCAAAACGACGAGACGATTTAAATCATACCCAATGGCCGTCCTTCTAGGCAATCCGAAAGCTGTAGATGCAACGAGACTTTGTACTTCTACGAGAATAGGTCGTTGTCCTTCTAAGTAAATCATAACGGCACTGCCGCTTTCCTCATCGGATCGTTCTGCTAAAAGAGACGCCGATGGATTAGCTAATTCTGCTAAACCATCTTCAACCATTGCGAAAATGCCACTTTCAGAGGTGGAACCAAAGCGATTTTTAATGGATCGTAAAATACGGAACTGATAGGACCGCTCCCCTTCAAAGTAGAGCACTACGTCCACCATATGTTCTAACATACGAGGCCCAGCAATATTGCCTTCCTTCGTAACATGCCCAATTATAAGTATCGGTATATTTTGTTCTTTAGCAAAACGCAATAAACGAGATGTACATTCCCGCACTTGGCTGACACTACCTGGTGCTCCGTCAATATCGCCAGTATACATAGTCTGAATAGAATCGATGATCATAAGAGTCGGTTGCTTAGCCAGTGTTTCTTCTAAAATATGATCTAAATCTGTGTCGGCTATAACATGGAGTCCCGAACTATTTATATGCAACCGTTCTGCTCGCAATTTTAATTGCAATTGCGACTCTTCCCCTGATGCATACAAGACTGTACTACCTGTATCTGATACTTTTTGAGATACTTGCAATAATAGCGTCGATTTACCAATCCCTGGATCACCGCCTAGCAACATCAATGCACCAGGCACAATACCGCCACCCAATACGCGATCAATTTCAGCAAAGCCTGTTGAAATCCTTTCGATGGATGATATTTCAATATCTGCTAAAGCGACTGCTTTTGTATCACTGTTCCCAATACCGCGTTTCGTCGGTGTTCTGCTGTGTTTTACATCTTTAATAACCTCTTCTACAAGGCTATTCCATTCGCCACATTGTGGGCATTTCCCCATCCACTTTGGCGACTCAGCACCACAGTTTTGGCAGAAAAAAACTGATTTAATTTTAGCCATATATTCCTCATAAGTGATAAAAAGGCCATGAATGATAATCATTCATGACCTTTTGTGCATAATATATACAGTGTTTGGTCAACTATTACCACTAATAGTATACCATTTTAGAGCTAGATTTTATATGAAAGCTTACGAGAACAAATGTGTGAATGATTATTCACGGGACAATACAATTGCATTGTCTACTACATCAGCTTTAATTGTCGCTCCTTCTGGGGCGTCTCCTTTTAAGATTAAATCAGATACTGGATCTTCAATCAATCGTTGAATAGCCCGTTTTAATGGACGTGCACCCATAGCAAAGTCAGAACCTTCTTTCACAAGTTCATCCATAGCAGCTGGTGTAATGTTAAGGGTTAAGCCCATATGAGAAAGACGTTTTGTTACATCTTTCATTAAGATGTGAACGATGTCTTTCAAATCGGACGCTGTTAAGGAATGGAATACTACCATTTCGTCAATTCGATTTAAGAATTCAGGGCGGAAATGACGTTTTACAGCATCCATAACAGATTTTTTCGCTTCTTCAAATTTCACCTCCCCTTTATTGTCCAATACACTATCTGCTTTTTTAGCAGCTAAGAAGCCAAGCTCTGGCGAATTCTTTTGCAGTGCTTTTGCCCCTAAATTACTAGTCATAATAATAACAGTATTTCTAAAGTCTACTGTGCGACCTTGGCTATCTGTTAAACGACCGTCATCAAGGACTTGTAATAAAATATTAAAGAAATCAGCATGAGCTTTTTCTACTTCATCAAGAAGAATAACGCTATATGGTTTTCTTCGTACTGCATCTGTTAATTGACCACCTTCTTCATACCCTACATATCCTGGAGGGGCCCCTACTAAACGAGACACTGTATGTTTCTCCATATATTCGGACATATCAAGGCGAATCATAGCCGATTCATCACCAAACAAATTAGCTGCTAATGCCCTCGCTAATTCTGTTTTACCTACCCCTGTAGGTCCTAAGAATAGGAAGGAACCTATTGGCCGTTTTGGGTCTTTTAGTCCCGCTCTAGCACGACGAACTGCTTTTGCTACCGCCACTACAGCTTCATCTTGACCTATGACGCGTTTATGAAGCTCTTCTTCTAAATGTAATAAAGCTTCCGATTCTTCTTTAGCAATTTTAGCTACTGGAATTCCTGTCCATTGGGATACTACAGCAGCAATATCTTCTTCAGTGACCACTAATTTAGCATCACTCGTTTCTTTAGCAGCCTCTTTTTTATGAGCAATTTCTGCTACAATGCGTTTTTCTTCGTCTCGCATTGTAGCAGCTTTTTCAAATTCTTGCGCCGTTACAGCTGCTTCTTTTTCTTTTTGAACTTTGCTCAGTTCTTCTTCTAATGCTTTCACATCTGGCGCAGCAGAAAAGACTTTCATTCGCACTTTAGATGCTGCTTCGTCTACTACGTCAATAGCCTTATCTGGAAGGAAGCGGTCATTGATATAGCGACTAGACAATGTAACAGCCGCCTCTAACGCTTCATCTGTAATTTGTGCTTTGTGGAATGCTTCATAGCGATCCCGCAAACCTTTTAATATTTCCAGAGCATCTTCTTCAGACGGTTCTCCCACTTGTACTGGTTGGAATCGACGTTCTAAAGCTGCATCTTTTTCAATATTCTTTTTATATTCATCTAAAGTAGTAGCCCCAATCACTTGGAATTCTCCACGTGCTAAAGCTGGCTTCAAAATATTAGCTGCATCCATAGCCCCTTCACTAGCGCCAGCGCCTACTAATGTATGAATTTCATCGATGAAAATAATCATATCATCGTGAGCCTGTACTTCGTCGATAGCTTTTTTCAATCGTTCCTCAAATTCACCACGATATTTAGCGCCTGCTAACATAGCACTAAGGCTTAACGAAATAATCCGTTTATTGCGCAATACTTCTGGCACATCACCATTGACGATGCGTTGTGCTAACCCCTCAGCAATAGCAGTTTTACCAACCCCTGGTTCACCGATAAGAACAGGATTGTTTTTGGTGCGGCGACTTAAAATTTGAATTACTCGAGTAATTTCTGTATCACGGCCAATAACAGGATCAATTTTACCTTGTTTTGCCGATTCATTTAAATCGATGGCAAAATCAGACAATTCTCCTAAGTCATTATTGCCTTCACCTTGACTTGTAGCGCCAGCTCCGCCTTTTGCAGATCCTAAAATATTGCGAATTACATTGATAATATCATCATTTCTAACGTCATTATCCCGTAAAATCGCTACAGCTACACCGCCACCATCACTTAATAAGCCTAACAAAATATGTTCTGTTCCTACATAGTTGTGGTTCATACGATTCGCCACACCTACTGCCAACTCTAACACATGTTTTACACGCGGTGTCATATATACAGTAGTGGCATTTTTATTACCTTTCCCTACTTGTTCCACCACATCTTCTGTTACAGTATCAGCAGTTATATCAAATTCTTTTAATGCTTTTGCAGCTACACTATTCTTTACTTTTGTTAAGCCTATAAGAACGTGTTCAGTACCAATATAGTCATGGCCTAGTTCTATAGCTGCCTCTTTTGCAAAAGATAACACCTTTTGTGCATCATCTGTAAATCGTTGCATCATATCATCTATCCCTCTCTAACAAAGTCTGATTATTCTATGCCATATCTACCAATTTTTGACGAATCACAGTTGCCCTGTAAGCATCTCGTTCATTAGTAGTTACATCATCTTTGCCAATATATTTATTTAAAAAATTAGGTCTTGTCACAGCCACGAGCTCATTAAAGCTGTGATCACTCCAGGCAGGTAAAATACCTAAGTCCATACCTAATTGTACATCACTTAACTTTTCTAATGCTTCCTTACCATCAATGCGGCGTGCATATTGTAAAATCCCATAGGAACGCCATAATCTATCTTCTAATCCTTCTCTATCATTATGGAGTAAAGATTGGCGATATTTACGTTCTTCTGCAATGATGCCTTCTACAATTTTCTCCAATTGCTCAATCGTATCTAGCTCACTATCCCCTAATGTACGTTGGTTGGAAACTTGATACATATGCCCTAATGCTTCAGACCCTTCTCCGTATAAACCACGTACAGAATAACCTAATTGAAGGATACTGCGAATTAATCGATTAATACGACCTGTCAATGCTAATGCAGGCAAGTGGAGCATAACAGAAGCACGCATACCAGTCCCTACATTCGTTGGGCATGCTGTAATATAGCCAAACTGTTCATGAAAAGCAAAGACGTGCTTACTTTCAATAGCGTCATCAATAAGAGACGCGTGTTTAAAAGCATTCATTAACTGTAAGCCTGGTTCCATTGCTTGAATGCGAAGGTGATCTTCTTCGTTTACCATAACCGCAACGGATGCGTCATTAGAAACAACTAAGCTTCGATATGGCAACTTTTCTGCCATAGCCGGACTGATCAAATGTTTCTCTACCAATACAGATCGTTCTGTATCGGATAATTTATCTAAACTAATACTAGAGTATTCTCGATTGTCCGCTTTTGTTAAAGTACTAATCAAACCTCTAGCAATAGAGTCAACTTCTTGTAATGAAGGTTCATCGTTTTTATTCGTAAACAAAGGTCCTTCAAAATTTCGTGCCAATCGAACTCGACTCGATATAGCAATGTGTTCACCATTTGGAGAACTATCTTTTAACCAATTACTAAGAGGTGAATCTAATATATGATCTAACATAGTGCTCCTCCTTAGTTTTCGTTACAATCTAAAGCAGACTCTAACTCTTTAATTCTATCCCTCAATCGAGCCGCCTCTTCAAATTGCTCCCCTTGTATGGCTACTTCTAAATCTTTACGCAATTGTTTAATTTCATATTGTTTTTTGAAAGCATTGCTACCTTTACTAGGTACTTTTCCATTATATTCTTTAGAACCTTGTATACGTTGTACTAATGGTTCAATTTGATCTTGGAATACAGAGTAACATTGAGCACATCCAAAGCGACCTAACCGATTAAATTCATCATAAGTATTGCCACAATGAGGACATCGTTTCTGATGTTGAGATTCTAATACATGATTTGGATAGACCATATTTTTGAAAAAATCATTAGTAAAGAAGTTGCTATCCCACATATCATTAACAAAGGAGCTAAAAGGAGAAATTTTACCATCCTTTTGTAAATCACTAGCACAGGAAGCACATAAATGTTGCTCTGTTTTTTCATTATTCACGATATTTGTCATATGGATAGTCGCTTCATTTTGCTTACAATGATTGCATTTCATAGGTTATCACTCCCTCCGCAGTGCCTCTACCATGGAAGCATAGAGATTTCGAATGGCTTCATTTCTCATTTCATAATCTACGTGTTCAATGATTGTAGAAAAAGCATTGTGCATCAATTCTGCTTCTCTTCGGGTAATTTTATCATTTTGAAGCAATTGAAATAATGATTGATCTACGTCACGTATGTCGATTAATCGTTCTACTGTATTCGGACCTTCATAGATACGATAGGTAGTAACGGCTGGTAAGCTTTGTGCCTCTTCTTGATTTAATCGTTGAATACGAATATACCCCCCTAAGCCTCTGCGCGATTCTACATCAAAACCCCTTTCGTTAGAAAAACGTGTACTTAATACGTAACTAATCTGGGATGGAGCACAATTAAGTTCATCCGCTAATTCATTACGTTTTAAAATTAAACGTTCTCGTTCTTCTTTTAATTTATCAAGTATAAATTTTTCTATTTTATCAGCAATCATGCTCATAATTATCATCCTTTCATAATATATTTGTATATATAAATTATTTTTGTTCTTTTGTCTTTTTGACTTTAACATTATTATATTTGACTATTCGATAATTGTCAATATAAAAGTCAAAAAAGGTCAAATTCGATTTTCCCTTTTAAAATAGACGAATCCATGAAATCCATGTATAATGGAATAATATATACTATGAGAAAGAAGGTGTAACAATGGCAGATGCATTAGGAGAACAACTATTAATCGATCTATACGCTTCCGACGAAGAAGTTATTTCTTCCCTTACGGATGTGCAAGAAAGTGTAGCTAATGCCTTCGAACTAGCAAACTTAGAAGTAGAAGAAATGAATTGCCAAGTAATGGATGATGAAATCATCGTATTTGCTATTGCCCATCGTTTCCACTTCACTTTACATGCTTATCCATCCTTAGGCTATATAGCTATCGATACGTACTCATTTGATCGAAATTTACCATTTACGATTTTAATGAAATCTTTACGCCAATCCTTTAGAGCAGAAAAAGTAAAGGCTACAAGCATAAAACGAGCTGATTTTGGTAGCCAACGAGATATGAAGCCGCGCCGCAAAACGAAAATCACTACTCTTGGCCGCGTATCCCGAACTCGTATACAATTAAAACAAACGGGAGGCAAATTAAAACAACAATCAGCAAAAGTGATTAGCTCTTTAGCTAAGAAAAGCGGATTAAAAAAATAAGAGGCTAGAATGACAACAACCCCTTACAGTTAAACTATTTCGTCTAACTGTAAGGGGTTCCTTTATCTAATTTCTTTTTATTTTCTAACCATTAATTCTTCTAAATTAAGAGTCATCACAATATCATCAGCATCATCGCAAAGATATTCTGCATTAGCTGCTTTCAGTTCCTCTTCTGTACCGTATCCATAAGTAACACCAATGGAAATACATCCTAAAGCATTACCTGCTTCTACGTCATATTTACGGTCTCCTACCATATAGGCTAAGCGTCGACCACTATCATCTGTTAAAGGATTTCCAGCAAGATCTAAAGCCTTTTGAAGGATATCTTGTTTATAGATTAGACCTTCTTTATAATTAGCTCCTACGATAACGTCGAAGTATTCAATGATAGAAAAATGTTCTAAAATTTCTCGTGCATAGAGTTCCGGCTTAGCTGTAGCTAGCGCAACAGTATAATGTTCAGCTTTAACTTTTGCTAATAAATCAACGATGTTAGGATATAATTTATTTTCAAATTTCCCCACTGTACCGTAACGTTCGCCAAACTTTTTATATACTACTTCTGCTTGCTCTGCTGTTAGGCCACAATGTTCTTGTAATGAATCTACAATCGGTGGTCCTAAGAACAATAACAATGTTTCATAATCTGGCACTTCATAGCCAAAATGTTGAAGAGCAAATTCAATACTTTTTAATATGCCTTCTTGGGAATCCGTTAAAGTACCATCTAAATCAAAGATTATCGTCTTTTTCATATTACTTTTTCAACGCCTCTTTTAATGTGTGCCATGCCAAAACAGCGCATTTTACGCGAGCTGGCATATTAGAAATATTTTGCAATGCCATAGCATCTTCTAATTCTTCTAATTCAGCTTCATCAGTTACGTCTTTTTTAATCATCCCTAAGAACAATTCCACTAAACGCAACGCTTCTTCTACAGATTTACCTTTCACAATATCGATCATCATAGATGCAGAAGCTTGACTAATAGCACAACCAGAACCTGTATAAGCAGCGTCTTTAACAATGCCATCTTCAACGTCTATTTGAAGGGTTAAATCATCACCACAACTAGGATTGTGACCATGCTCAGAAGTAGTAAATTTAGCAAGTTCCCGTTTATTACGCTTATCTTGATTATGTTCCAAAATAAGTTCTGTATATAATTGATCCATTTCCATAGCTTATCTCCTAATCTTCAAAGCCCATAACGGTACGCACCGTTTTTAATACGTCTAAGAATGCATCTAAATCTTCTTTTCGCGTATATAAGTACATGCTCAAACGAGTCGATGCAGCTACTTTATAAAAAGCGCCTAGTGGTTGCGCACAATGATGACCAGATCGTACACAAATCCCTTTAGAGTCAAGAATAGTAGCCACATCATGAGGATGTACATCGTCTACGGTGAAAGCAATAACACCGTGTTTTTCTTTTGCATTAGTGGAACCAATCACGTGGACATGAGGTATGTCCATTAATTTTGGCAACACATAAGCTACTAACTCTTCTTCATAGGCTTCGATAGCATCCATGCCAAAAGAGTCTAAATAATCCATTGCTGCATGTAATGCCACTGCCCCATCTGCATTAGGTGTACCAGCTTCAAATTTATAAGGCAATTCATTAAAAGTAGTAGTTTGCTCTTTTACATATTCGATCATATCCCCACCGAGCAAGAATGGTGGCATCGCTTCTAAGAGAGCCCGTTTCCCATAGAGAACGCCAATCCCTTGAGATGCGCACATTTTATGACCGGAGAAGACAAAGAAATCACAATCTAATTCTTGCATATCCACTTTCATATGCGGTGTCGATTGCGCACCATCGAGAACGACAACAGCTCCTACAGAATGAGCTTTATCAGTTAACTCTTTCACTGGAAATTCCATACCTAATACATTACTCACATGGGCAAAGGCAACGATTTTTGTATATTCGTCGATTTTATTAATTTCCCCATCTTTTAAATGTCCACTCTCATCTAAGTACATGTACTCCAAAGTAGCCCCTGTTTTGTTAGCTACAAATTGCCAGGTTACAAGATTGGCATGGTGTTCTGCAACAGTAATAACAATTTTATCGCCTGCTTGTAAATTATTGAGACCATAGCTATAGGCAATAAGATTCATCGACTCTGTGCTATTGCGAGTAAAGATGATTTCTTCCCGCTCTCTAGCATTGATGAACTCCACCACTCGCTCGCGAGCATTTTCATAAGCTTCAGACGCTTCGATAGCTAAAATATGAGAACCACGATGAGGATTGCCATTATGATAGAGCATATGATTTACAACCCGATCTGCCACCATTTGTGGGATTTGCGCTGTTGCACCGCTATCTAAATAGATGAGGCGGTGCCCATTATGTTCTCGTTTTAATATGGGAAAATCTTTGTATGCTTCACTAATTGGTCTCATAATCATTCCTCTTTAAATTTTATTACGTACTGCAGCAAGTGCAGCTTCTTCAATGGCTTCGTCACCGATACGATCAATAATTGGTCGAATCATAGATTCTACAATCATATGTTTTGCTTCTGCTTCATTAAAACCACGGCTCATAAGATAGAACAATTTGTTAGCATCAATTTGACCTGCACTAGCAGCGTGATTACCACTTACATTATCTTCTTTACACAATAACAATGGTAAGGAAATCGATTTTACAGTAGGGTCTAGCAATAAAGAAGTATCTTCTTCAGCCCCTTCAGAACCAGTAGCTCCACGAAGGAAATCTAATGTACCACGGAAGGATTTTTTTGCCTTATCACTTAACGCACCTAATGTATGAATATCACTAACAGATTTTTTGCCTCCATGAGTCATGACCAAGGAAAAGTCAAATTTTTGCTCTTTATTACCTAAATAAGCAATATCGTGCACGATGTTACAAGCTTCGCCTTGTAAATCGTGATCATAATTTAATAAGTTTTCTTGGCCCCCAATTTCCACATTGATAAATTCAGCGTCCGCACCGTCAGATAATTTAGTGTAACGATGTTCAATATGTTGTACTGTTTCACCTAAGAGATTGACTTTTTTTACAACCACTTTTGCATTGGCATGTACATCATATTCGTCAAAATACTGAATATTAGTAGCATCCTTAGCAGTTCCATCTAAATAGAATTGAACCTCTAATTCAGCTCCTTCTTCTACGATAAATTGGAAACGACTACCAACGCGATGGCTACCATCAATGCGAATGTGAACAGCTTCTTTGGTATTCGCTGGTACTTGAATGCGATAGCCTTCACCAGCATTCACTAATTGTTGTAAAGCCTCTTCATTGGCGCCTTTATAATTTGTATTAATCAGCGCTGCCCCTGCTGGTAAAGATGTAATAATGCTATCTTTACCGTCGATTTCAGGACGAACTGTTGATTCTGATTCCCCCCATAGACTAACTGGTGTGTGGTTCACACGCAACCATCTAAAGGTCGGTCTTGGGAGTTCATTAAATAGTAATTCGCTCATGCAAACCTCCTAACCGATAGAACCTTCTAATTCTAAACTAATGAGATTGTTCATTTCTACAGCATATTCTAGTGGCAATTCTTTAGAGATAGGCTCTACAAAACCGCGAACAAGCATAGCACGCGCTTCTTCTTCGCTAATGCCACGAGTCATTAAGTAGAAAATAGCTTCATCAGAAATACGGCCGATTTTTGCTTCGTGACCTAAATCGACATTGTCATTTTCTACAATGATTGCTGGAATTGTATCGGATTGAGAAATATCATCAAGCATCAAAGATTCGCAAGATACTGTAGCTTTTGCATGTTCTGCGTTAGGACCGATTTTTAACAAACCTCTATACACAGCAGCCCCACCAGATTTAGAAATGGATTTAGAGTTTACATTACTCGTTGTATATGGCGCATTATGAACGACTTTACAACCAGTATCGAGGAATTGACCTTCACCGGCAAATGTAACGCCTGTAAATTCAGCATGTGCTCCTTCACCATTGAGGATGCTCATAGGATACAAGCAGGATACGCGAGAACCAAAGGAACCAGATACCCACTCAATGGTACCGCCTTTACCAACGATAGCCCGTTTTGTATTTAAGTTATACATATTTTTGGACCAATTTTCGATGGTTGAATAGCGCAATGTAGCGTGATCTTTAACAAACAATTCTACGGCGCCAGCATGAAGATTAGATACATCGTATTTAGGTGCAGAACACCCTTCAATAAAGTGTACTTTGGCTCCTTCTTCTACGATAATCATAGTATGTTCAAACTGACCGGCACCTGGTGCATTCAAGCGGAAGTAAGATTGCAATGGAATCTCTACATGCACACCAGCTGGCACATATACGAAGGACCCACCAGACCAAACAGCGCCATGCAAAGCAGCCCATTTATGGTCAGTAGGAGGAATCAAAGTCATCCAGTATTGTTTAACAATGTCTTCGTGCTCATGAAGAGCCGTTTCAATATCAGTATAAATAACGCCTTGTTTTACAAGATCTTCTTGAATACTGTGATATACAACTTCAGAGTCATATTGAGCACCTACACCAGCGAGGGATGTTTTCTCCGCTTCTGGAATACCGAGGCGGTCAAAGGTCTCTTTAATATCTTCTGGAACTTCGTTCCAATCTTCTTTCATATCTACTTTTGGTTTTACATAGGTATGAATATTATCCATATTTAAACCGCTAATATCGGGAATCCAATTAGGAATCCCCATGCGATTATAAATGTCTAAAGATTTTAAACGGAATTCAAGCATCCATTCAGGCTCTTTTTTATTAGCCCAAATTTCGCGGACGATATCTTCAGTTAAACCGGCATTAGCAATATAAGAATATTCAAATTCATTCTTAATATCGTAGACGCCACGGTCCAAGTCCGCTATTTGAGTCTTTTTGCGTTGTTCCATGTTGCCTCCTAAGCCAATGTTTTATATGCGTCATACCCTTTTTCTTCGATTTCGCGCACTAAAGAAGCGTCCCCAGTTTTAACGATTTTACCGTTAATCAAAATATGAACAAAATCAGGTTTAACTTTTTGTAAAATTTGATTGTGATGCGTAATAATTAATACCGCATTATCTTCGTTGTGGAAACGATCCACCCCTTCAGACACGATACGAACAGCATCAACGTCTAGACCAGAATCAGTTTCATCAAGAATAGCCAATTTAGGATTTAAAATGGACATTTGAAGAATTTCATTTTTCTTGCGTTCACCACCAGAGAAACCTTCATTTACATAACGTTGTGCATAAGCTGTATCGAAGGATAATTGATCCATTTTTTCTTTCAATTCTTTTTTGAAAGCTAAAGCCCGTACATTTTCACCAGTAATTGTAGATTTAGCAGTACGAATAAAGTTTTCTACTGTAATGCCTGGTACGGAAATTGGGTGTTGAAAGGACATAAAAATGCCAAGTTTCGCACGATCATTTACAGCTTCTTCTGTAATATCTTCACCGTCAAATAGAATAGAACCATTATCTACGGTATATAAAGGGTTACCCATAATGGCATTCGCCAATGTAGATTTACCAGCCCCATTTGTCCCCATCACAACGTGGACTTCACCCTTATTAATTGTTAAGTTAATGCCTTTAAGAATTTTTTTATCCTCTACAGACACCTCTAATTCTTTTATCTGAAGTAGTTCAGCCAAAATATTCACTCCTTTTTAGCAACTATAGCTAGCTTTATAATCCTATATTGATAGCACATAAAGAAAAAAGGTGGTACGCACAAACGTGTATACCACCGTAATTCCGCTACTTTAGCAAACATGTGCATAATAATCTACATTCATTATACATTCTTCTCTAAATGATAGCAAGATATTCCTACTAAAATATAATGGAATTAAAAAATTCTTTATATTTTCTAGTTCTATTTCAATTTCACAAATCGAAACTGATCCTTTCCAATTCTCAATATGATGTATTTTATAAGTTAGAGAAATCTAATGTACCAAATAAATCATCATAAGTTTCAGCTCGACGAATTTGCGTTACAGATCCATCTTTGTGAAGTAACAATTCAGCAGAACGCAATTTACCATTATAGTTAAAGCCCATAGCATGACCATGCGCACCCGCATCGTGGATAACAATGCGGTCTCCCATATCAATTTTTGGTAATTCTCGTTGAATGGCAAATTTATCGTTATTTTCACATAAAGAACCAGTTACATCATAGACATGATCCTTTGGTGCATTCTCTTTTCCTACTACTGTAATATGATGATACGAACCATATAAAGCAGGACGCATTAAATTAGCCATACAAGAATCTAAACCAATATATTGACGGTAAATATCTTTTTTATGAATTGCTGTAGAGACTAAATATCCAAATGGACCAGTTACCATACGACCGCATTCATAAGCTAACGCAACGTTGTTAAGACCATTAGCTACGAGAATTCTGTCATATGCGTCTTTAACCCCTTTACTTAACAATTCAAAATCAACTGGTGTCTGTTCTGGCTTATAAGCAACCCCTACGCCGCCGCCTAAATCGATAAATTCAACTTCGATACCAAGTTTTTCTTTAATTTCTACCGCTAAGTCAAAGCAAATTTCTGCTGTCCCTACAAGGCCTGCCACGTCTAATTCGTTAGACACAACCATAGTATGTAAACCAAAATGTGTAACACCTTTATCTTTTAATATTTTGAAAGATTCCAACACTTGATCGCGAGTCATGCCGTATTTTGCTTCTTCTGGTAAGCCAATGATCGTGTTTCCCCCTTCTTTTAAGGATCCTGGATTATAGCGAACACAGAATGTATCTGGTAAAGAACCATGATGTTTTTCAATATATTCAATATGCGTAATATCATCAAGATTGATAATAGCGCCCAATTCTAAAGCTTTTTTAAATTCTTCATAAGGTGTGTCATTGGAAGTAAACATAATATCATGACCAGTAATACCCACTTTTTCACATAAGAGTAGTTCCGCCAAAGAAGAACAATCTGCACCTATTCCTAAATTTTGAAGAATACGCATAATATATGGATTTGGTGTCGCTTTAACAGCAAAATACTGTTTAAAACCTTGATTCCAGGAAAAAGCTTCTAAGAAGCGCGTCATATTTTCTACGATACCTTCTTCATCGTAAATATGAAATGGTGTTGGATATTCTGCAATAATAGCTTCTAATTGTTCTGCTGTAAAAGGAAGTTTTTTCTCGTTCATATATACCTCGCAAATATACAAAAAGGTTCATCCTAGATGAACCTTTTCAAGTAATATATACCTTAATTATTTATTAAATAGGCCATAATCTAAGCTATATCGTCCTGCACCAGCAAGGAATAGCATAATGGCACCAAAGCCCATTTGCGAAGGATAATCCCAACCGAAGAAATTACCATTAATATGTAGCATAGTCGCCACTGCTAACGGTCCGATTAAAAGGAGAGATCCAATACGCGTAAATAGACCAAGAATGATTAAAATACCACCAATCATTTCAGAATATGCTGCCAATGTACCAAGTAACTCATAGCCACCTGTAACACCTAAAGGCTCAAGCATGGCTCCTACTTTATAAAGCCCTTCTGAACCACCTAAGTATTTTAAATACCCGTGGTAAAACATAGATGCTCCTAAAGCAATACGATAGAACAATAAGCCAAAGTTAATATAATTAGGTTTACTTTTAATAAAAAAATTCAACATAATATACACCTCTTACATCAATCGACAAAGAAAATATATCGATTTTTATCAATACGATTATTATATATACGAAGTTCTATTATGTCAAACAAAGACTCATCTATAATTCTATAGAATTATATCATGGAAAGAAATAAAAAATCAATTTTCTTACGAATACTATACTATAACGAAGAATTTTTCCCATAATAGTTATTTCCATACGCTATGCAATTACAAGCCCGTTTAACGGCAAAAAAATAGATAGTGTTACTGAGCAGTAACACTATCTATAATTATATGAGCTATTGTTGTGCTAAATGATTACATCATGCCGCCCATACCACCCATTGGAGGCATGGCAGGCATTGCAGCAGCATTTTCATCAACTTTATCGGCCACAATTGTTTCAGTAGTCAATACAAGTGCAGCAATAGATGCAGCATTTTGTAGGGCAGAACGAGTTACTTTAGCCGGATCTACGATACCAGCTTTCACCATATCTACATATTCTTCCGTTAATGCATTGAAACCTACACCAGCGTCTGTATTTTTTACTTTTTCTACAACAACAGAACCTTCAAGACCTGCATTATAAGCGATTTGACGAACTGGTTCTTCTACAGCACGTTTTACAAGGTTAATGCCTGTTTGTACGTCCCCAGTAGCTTCTAATGTATCAAGAGCAGGAATGATATCGATGAAAGTAGTACCACCACCAGCTACGATACCTTCTTCTACAGCAGCACGAGTCGCATTTAATGCATCTTCAATGCGAAGTTTTTTATCTTTCATTTCTACTTCTGTAGCAGCACCAACTTCGATAACTGCAACACCACCAGATAATTTAGCTAAACGTTCTTGTAATTTTTCACGGTCAAATTCAGATGTAGTTTCTTCTACTTGAGCGCGAATTTGATTTACACGTTGCGCAATAATATCTTTGTTGCCAGCCCCATCAATGATAGTAGTTTCGTCTTTTGTAATACGAACTTGACGAGCTGTGCCAAGGTCTTCTAACTCTACAGAGTCAAGTTTACGCCCCATATCTTCAGTAATAACAGTACCGCCAGTTAAAATAGCAATATCTTCGAGCATTGCTTTACGGCGATCACCAAAGCCAGGTGCTTTAACAGCTACAGCTTTGAATGTGCCACGCAAACGATTTACTACTAATGTAGCCAATGCTTCCCCTTCTACATCTTCAGCAATGATGAGAAGTTCTTTACCTACTTTAACTACTTTTTCAAGAGTTGGAAGCATATCAGCGATAGCACTGATTTTACGGTCTGTAATCAAAATGTAAGGATTGTCCATTACTGCTTCCATACGATCAGGGTCAGTTACCATGTATGGAGAAATGTATCCGCGGTCAAATTGCATACCTTCTACTACATTCAACGCTGTTTGTAAGCCTTTGGATTCTTCAACAGTAATAACACCATCATTGCCTACTTTTTCCATAGCTTCTGCAATTAAGCCGCCGATTTCTTCATCAGCTGCAGATACGCTAGCAACTTGAGCAATTTCAGCTTTACCAGATACTTTAATAGCGCGTTTTTTAACTTCTTCTACTAATGTATTAACAGCTGTTTCAATGCCTTTTTTCAAAATCATCGGATTTGCACCAGCTGCTACATTGCGCATACCTTCTTGAATCATAGCTTGCGCTAATACAGTAGCAGTTGTAGTACCGTCACCAGCTACATCATTTGTTTTTGTAGCAACTTCTTTAACAAGTTGAGCCCCCATATTTTCAAATGGATCTGAAAGCTCAATATCACGAGCAATCGTTACACCATCGTTAGTAATTGTTGGAGCACCAAATTTTTTATCTAATACAACATTACGACCTTTAGGGCCTAATGTAACTTTTACAGCATTTGCCAATTGATCGACACCGCGACCAAGAGCACGGCGAGCTTCTTCATTAAACAAAATTTCTTTTGCCATAATAATACCTCTCTTATATTGAATCTTCTATGTGTTACTTATATGTATTGCATCCTTTTATATTTAGTTATTCCTATGAAATCGGCTATTAAGGTATGGCCGATACTTTTAATAACTATCTATGGATTTATAGATTAAAGAACTGCTAAAATATCCCGTTCACTAAGAATTAAATGAGTTACGCCATCTACTTCAACTTCAGTACCAGCATATTTTGCAAACATAACGCGATCACCAATATTAACTTCTGGTGCTACACGTTGACCATTTTCATATACTTTACCAGCACCAACAGCTACAACTTCGCCTTCTTGAGGCTTTTCTTTGGCTGTGTCTGGAAGAAAAATACCACTTTTAGTTTTTTCTTCTTTTTCAACTAAACGAATTACAACGCGATCAGCTAATGGTTTTAACATACGATGTCACTCCTTATTTATAGTTCATTATTTATTAGCACTCAACTCCTTTGAGTGCTAATCACATATATTATTATAACTCATGATTAAATAATTGCAAGTATTATTTTTGATTTTTTGACTAATTTGATTTTTATTAACTTTTTGCCTGTTGTTCTACAATTAATGTAGCTATTTTTCCAATCCTATCTCGCCGCTTCATCGCTAAGGAACGGATTCGATAAAATGCTTCCTCTTCACTGATTGTATAAGTTTCCATCAAAATGCCTACTGCTTTTTGAATCACTTTGCGTTCTTCTAGGCTCAATTCTAAATCTTTTAACTCTTGACGACGTTTAGAGTCATCCCGAAAACGACCAATAGCCATTTCTAAAGTAGGTACTAACTGTTCTTCTCGAACTGGTTTAATTAAATACCCATACACACCAGAGTCTTTCGCTTTTTCAATTAAATTTTGTTGACTAAAACTAGTGAGTAAAACTACGGGAGCTATATGATGGTAAGCAATTTGTCGAGCCGCTTCAATGCCATCTAACTCCGGCATTTTCACATCCATAAGGATTACATCGGGTACCAGTGCTTTGCAAAGGTTGATCGCTTCTACACCATTTTTACCTTCCCCTACAACTTCATGGCCTTCTGAAGTCAATATATCGGTTAAATCCATTCGTATTAACGATTCATCATCAACAATTAAAATCCGCATCATTTACTCCTTACACAAAGCTATTACACTTCTTTTTTTATAGAAATCGTAACAGCTGCGCCTATATCCGTATTATTACATCTTACGTGCCCCCCTAGTTCGTGGATCACTAAGTTATTAATGATTTGCATGCCCAATCGCTTACTTTTTATAATATCAAAATTTTCTGGGAAGCCTCGACCTGTATCACTAACAATGAGGTCAATATATTCATCACGATTTTGTACATCCAACCAAATCGTTCCATCCAATCCAGCCAATCCATGCTCTAAACAATTAGTAATAAGTTCATTAATAATTAAAGAAATATAACTAGCTTGATGGGATGAAACAATATATTCAATACCAGTGTACCGAAATTCTACGGCCTGATCGTTTTGAATTAAACTCTGTCTAAGTAGACGGCAAAGCTCATCATAAATAGACCGAACCGCAATATAATCTTCATCGTAATGAGATACTAAATCATGTACTAAAGCCATACTCTCAATGCGAGAAATGCCTTCTTGAAGTGCCGATTTTACCTCTGGCAAATCAGAACGCCGCGCTTCCATCCGCAAAAGCCCCGCCACAGTTTGCAAATTATTTTTTACACGATGGTGAATTTCCTTAATAATAGAGTTCTTCACTAACAGCTCCTGCTGTTGTTTACTTTCACGAGTCCAATCGTGAAGGATTAAAATACATCGCGTCTCGTTGCGCCCCATAGGGATGGGAATCATTTGTTGTCGCAGAACCATATCGTAATACACTTCTTCGGATTGATAAGGAGTTCGAGACTCTAATACATGCTGAATGGCTGATATTTTCAAAGAACTACCAAAAATAGAATTTCCTTCTAATCGGCGGTCTACACCAATCGTATTAGCTAAGTGAAAAGCACCTTCATTACCATATAAAATGGTCCCTGTTTGATCAAAAATAATAAGACCATCTAAATAGGACATAGGCTCATAGCCTTTTACTTGCTCTTCTGTAGCGGTCAACATGAGGCGCTGTACTGTATCCACCAAGATATAGTCTCGTTCTTCATCAAAAGTGTTCTGCTTCATAATGGAAGAAAAAGAAATGACACCGATAATTTTCCCCCCATTATCAACGATAGGAAAGGCATATTCATAGGTTTCCCCATGCAATACTTGAATCGCCTCACCTTCACGAGCGACCTTCGCAAAGGAAGAGCTATTTTTTTCTATCAAAGAAAGTCCTTCTCGATTATGTGTCATACATAATAGCTTATTTACGGGTGAAGATTCATTAGTCGTCACAGGAGTTAGAATTTCTATATCATAGCCTGTTATAGACGATCCAAAATTGAGAAATGTAGCAATATGTATTAACAAAGAAGCTTGCGAGCCATCTAATTCTGTATAGCTCAATATGTCCTCATATATACGATTAGTCATGTAGTACACCCCTCTCTTTATCACTCAGTCTATATCTCTATTATTCAGCTTCTACCCACGATACGGCCCCAATAGGTACATTTGGTTTCGCATTTAAATGTAAATCGCTAAATTTACCAGCTTGTGCCATATAGTAAGCACGACAACCAATCATAGCTGCATTATCAGTAGACAAAATGCCACTTGGTTTGTAATAAGTAAATCCTTCTTCTTTACACATCGTCTCTAGGGCTACTTGTAATCCTTTATTGGCAGAGACACCTCCTGCAACAGTGATCTTTGTTTCCCCTAAAGCTTTTGCAGCATGACGAGTTTTTTCTACTAATACGTCTACAATAGCTTTTTGAAAAGATGCTGCTACATCAGCTTTATTAATATCTTCCCCTTTTAGATTTTTACTATTTAAATAATTAAGTACTGACGACTTTAATCCACTAAAACTAAATTCGTAATTACCTTCTTCACTTAATGCTTTTGGAAATTCAATAGCCTCCGGATTGCCTTCTTTAGCGAGAGCATCAATATGAGGTCCACCTGGATAGGGGAATCCCATCACTCGTGCAATTTTATCAAAAGCTTCCCCCGCTGCATCATCCCTCGTTTGTCCTAAGATATGAAATTCTTCATATCCTTTTACATGAACAATCATAGTATGTCCACCGGAAACAACTAAACTCAAAAATGGTGGTTCCAGTTCAGGATTAGCTAAAAAATTGGCAAAAATATGGCCTTCCATATGGTGCACTGGTACGAGGGGAATGCCCGTAGCAAAAGATAAGCCTTTTGCTGCTGCCACACCTACTAATAAGGCACCTACTAAACCAGGCCCATACGTAACGCCAATATGATCAATATCATTTAACGTGATACCTGCATCTATTAACGCTTTATCAATAACAGGGATCACTTGTTCAATGTGATGACGGGAGGCCACTTCGGGAACTACGCCGCCAAATTTTTGATGAATCGGTACTTGGCTAGAAATAACATTACTTAGTACTAACCGCCCATCTTTCAGCACTGCCGCTGATGTTTCGTCACAACTACTTTCCAGTGCTAATGTATATACACTCATTGTTCTTCCTCTTTAATTAAAGACATAATATAAGCATCTTCTTTCGGTTCCGAATAATAGTCTTTTCGTATGCCTTTAACAGTAAATCCTAATTGTCTATATAATGCTAGGGCTGGATAATTAGATACTCTCACTTCTAAAAAAATTTCATTCATGCCCCTTTGAAAGCATAGCTCCATTAAATATTGGGTCAGCAATTTTCCATACCCTTTACGACGATATAAGGGATGGACTGCAATATTCGTAATTTGTCCTTCGTCATAAACGAGCCATGCACCGGCATAAGCTTCTACGCCTTCTTCTGTTTCAACTACCACATAGAGCTTGCGCTCCCTATCTTCTAGTTCCGATGTAATTGATTCTAAGCTCCAAGGCACAGAAAAGGAGGCTTCTTCAATTTGATAAATAGCTTCACTATCTTCAACAGTAGCCAATCTTATATTCATAGACTTCCTTTCTGCTTCTATTGTTTATAGTTTATATACTGTGTCAACAACAGTAACTGTAGGTTCTACTAAATTATCTAATTCATCTTTGTGTTTTTCTTCCCATAATACTTCTGCTTCACTGCGACGAATGTACTGAGGAACCATATCCATAGGACTTTCAATATTACCCGCTGCTATCTCACTGCGAGCTGCTACTAATAAAGAGCCCGCCTTTGGAATTTGATAAATTGGATTTGCCATATATAACAATGGATGAGCTTTAACTAAAGGAGCAATTCGTTTAATACCATCCCCCACGAAGATTATCTCTTTTCCCTGTGCTTCTAAGCGTTCTACCAAATGACTTGCTTCTATAACAAAAGGCGCCTCTATAGATACAAGAGTGCTTCTATCATAGGTATATAAAGCAGCGTATACATGTTTCTTTTGCGCATCAACAACGGTACAAATTTGATGTGTTGTATAAGGAATATTATGGGCTAATCCATCAAGCGTACTCACGCCATATAAAGGAATTTGCAACGCATAGGCCATGGCCTTTGCTGTCCCCATACCTATACGAAGTCCAGTAAAAGAACCAGGACCTTTTGTGACAACGATACCTTTTAAGTCTCGTTTATTTACTTGAGCCATCGTCAACAATGCATCTATATGAGGTACTAATTGTTCCGAATGCGTTAACCCTGCTTGCATAGTGATCTCCCCAAGCAAGTGTTCTTCTTTCATAACTGCAACACTAGAAACGAGAGAACTCGTTTCAATGGCTAACCACATAGATACCTCCTATTTCTTTTAATACATTTTCATCAAATATATCACTCTTCAATTGAATAGAACGACTCGTCTCGTTCATAGCAGTAATATAAATCCAAAGTGTTTCTTCTGGCAATTCATGAGTAAATTTATCAGCCCACTCGACAATACTCACTTCTTGTTCCGTATATTCATAAAAACCTATATTTTCCAATTCGTATACATCATCTAATCGGTATAAATCAAAATGATAGACATGTCCTATGGAAGCAGTGTAGGTATTCATCAATGCAAAGGTTGGACTCGTAATCTCTTCTGTAATACCTAGTCCTGCTGCAATACCTTGAGACATATGAGTCTTTCCTGTTCCTAAATCGCCCACTAAAGCAATACAAATTGGGGCCTCTCTATGCTCAACCCAAGCACCTAAACGGCGTCCAAATTCTTGGGTCTCTTCTACTGTATGTGTTTCTAAATTAATAACATGACTCATGGAAATGATTATACCCTTTCTTCTCTAATCGGTAGGCCTTTTGATCTGCTCCCATCATCGTCACTTCTGGAGGACCTGCTGTAACGAATCCAATTATAGTTACACCAGATAACTGCAACAAGTCTTTTTCTAAGGATTTAGGTGCTGTAAAAAGGAGTTTAAAATCTTCTCCTCCATGCAAAGCATAATGTAATGGTGACAGTCCTACTTGTTTTGCCAATCGACGCGTCTCTTCATGTAAAGGAATAGCTTCGCTATCGATATTGAGAGATACATTAGAAGCTTCTGCAATTTCATAAAGCTCACTACTTAGACCATCGCTAATATCATTCATACTGTGAACCCCTAGCTGTCTAAGAGTCCAACCAAGTTCAATTTGTGGGATTGGTCTTCGATGAACAGTTACACTTATAGGGTAATCTTCATAACCACGCCGAAGAGCTTCTAAACCAGTAGCGGCTAATCCCAACGAATCTGTTACACCTATTATATCACCAGGCTGCGCACACGATCGCAAAATAGCTCTACCTCTCGGTACTTCACCGACAATTGTAACAGTCCACACCATAGGTCCCTCTGTACGAACGGTATCGCCACCAATTAAATTGATCTTATACTCTTTACACTGATCTTTTATCCCCCTATATATACTAGTCAATGTAGCAAGGGACATATCTTCATGAGCGGCTACAGATAGAACGACTTGCCTTGGTATACCACCCATGGCAGCTATATCACTAATATTGGCAGTCATCAAACGATAGCCTACATCATAGGGCTCCATATAGCGAAAGCTAAAATGAACACCTTCCACCATCGTATCAGTACTGATTAATTGATCGTAACCATCAGTACTTTTATAGACTGCACAATCGTCCCCTATACCTTTATATATAGTATGTCCATCATAAATCGTATCACTTTCGATATGGTGAATAAATTGGAATTCCCCTACATCTTTTAATTGCATAGTGTCACCTTTTCCTTTTAGCACTATATGTATTGTAACATATATAGGAATACGAAAACATCGACTTCCTCCAAAGAAGAAGCCGATGTATAAGATATATGTATTTTATTGTTTAATGTAACTTTCCATTCGCTTTAATGGCTCTTCTGTATCAAAAGAACCTACAAGGTTCACTTTTTTACCATTTTCTACGAATAGAACACCTTTAATCGTATCAAAAGATGTTAAGGTATTTACAATAGCAGCCATTTGTAATTTAACTGCTAAGTCACCACCACGGCCTTCTACGAAAGCCTTATTAACTTCTACTGATGCAATACCATCTTTTACTGTTACAGAAATCACATCTACATCTTTAGGGAATGTAGGATATTCTTGCGCTCTATCAGCTTTTAACATGGCTTGCAACGCAGCTTTTGGTGTTATAGAGTCACTCGTTTCTTTCGTAACTCGTTTTACCCCAGAGCCATCTTCTGCAGGAATATAGTAAACTAATTTGCTCATTTCATTAGTTGCTTTTCCCGTCTCTTTTTGAGTTGTTACTTGGGTAGATTCATGAGTCGATTTTGACTCTGTTCCCGGTAATTGATTAGAACTGCAACCTGCTGCAAAGACTAGGACGCCTACACAAGCAATCGTTGCAAGTTGATTACGAATGTTCATCCTTAGCCTCCAAAGTAGTTAGCAATACCATTAGCAATACGATTTGCAAAATCTTGCTCTGTTTGAGCATTTTTCAACGCTCGCTCTTCTTGTGGGTTAGAAATAAATCCTAATTCAACAAGAACAGCTGGCATTTTAGAATGTCTCAATACATATAAATTACCTTCTTGAATACCTCGATCTCCTTTAAATCCAGGAGTATCTGCAATTTCATTTTGAATTTTTTGTGCTAATCGAGCATCATTAGAAGTTTTGCTGTAGTAGTATGTAGCAATACCGCCTACGCTTGGATTTGTGAAAGAGTTAATGTGAACACTAATGAACGCATCAGAGTTATTAGCGTTTGCTACTCTTACACGAGCCCCTAATTCATCAGCACCGCTTGCATGTGGCCCGTACACGTCCACATCAGTAGTACGAGTCATAAACACCTTTGCACCACGTGCTTCTAAAGCGGTTTTTAAATAATTGGAAATAGGTAATGTTGCTTGCTTTTCTTGGTATCCAGTTGGACCAATCGCACCTGGGTCACTGCCGCCATGACCAGGGTCAATAGTAATGACTTTACCTTTTAAGCCACCAGATGTACTATAATTGCCAGATCCTGCATTTTTACTACTTGCTGGCAATGTAGCTGGAGATGGTTTCTTGCCATAGTTAACTTGTTTAGGAGCAACACCTTTCTTTTGCAAGTCTACAACAATACGATAAGGCTTTTTATTTACCGTATCTTTTTTCAAAGAAAATACTTTTAAATCCTCTGTTTCCAATGCAGATGGCGTTTTTATGGTTACTTTTACATCTTTGCCAGCTTGTACAAACTGTGCGGAGCTAGCAATGGAAGAATCCATAGAAATATTTCGTTTGCTAGTCTTTAACTTTGTGTTTTTCAAAGTTACCGTTGTAGTTTTTCCATCTTTACTAATAGATGCAGCAGCTTTTACAGGTGCAGAGAGATCCATAACCATCCGTACATAAGGGATAGGTGCATCGGTTCTCGTTACCCAGCGAGTATCCTGTAGATCAGCGGCCTTTGCTTGGCTTAACAACAATGGCAATGCCATGAAGAAAGCAAAGCACATCAAAAATAGTTTACGCAATACATTCACTCCAATCTAATGACATAGGTTCGTTCAAACTATCATTATATATGAACTACACAATTGTCCAATTAAGTATTATCCTATTAATCTAGTATAAACCAATAACAAATTATAAATCCATTATTTCATACAAAAATGAAGATAGGTATACGGATTAGACATATACATTATCTCTCTGTTGAAATTTGCCATTCATTACCATCTGTACTAATATGAATTCGGCCCATCGTATCAGTACGATATATACCAACATTATGGTCTCGCAAACGACGCAATGTTACGTCATGCGGGTGGCCATAGTCATTATAGAGGCCTGACGAGATCAATGCACTTTCTGGCTTTACAGACTTAATAAAATCTTCAGTACTACTCGTCCTTGATCCATGGTGACCTACTTTGAGTACGCGAGAGAAAAGCTTACTATTTTGCTCTTTTGTGAGTCGCTCTTCCGCTTCTCGTTCTGCATCACCGGTGAACAACATGGAAAATTTACCGAAAATAAATTTACCTACAATGGAGTTATTATTTAAATCAGGTTCTCCTTTTTCATCTGTAAGTACCTTATCCCAAGGAGCATATACAACCCAAACTGCCCCATGCCCAAAATCTATAACATCACCTTTTTTCAACACTTTTCGATTGATTTTATTTTTCTCAATCCACCGTTCATAGGTTTTATACATATTATTATCTACATTAATACCATTATCATAAATATGCTCAATAGGCATGGCCTTGGTAATAGCTAAGAAACCACCCATATGATCACCATGGGGATGGGTGATAATTAAGTGCTTTAATTTCTTAACCCCCATATTTTTTAATTGACTCACAATTGTATCACGATGTTCAATATCACCAGTATCAATCATACTATATTCATCGCCTACTTTAATAACCGTTGCATCACCTTGACCAATATCGAGCATATAGATATCTACTCTGCCTTCTGGTGTCGTTTGTTTTGTTTCAATAGAATAAGCCCCTCCAACTTGCGTCGTTGGAAGATTTGTAATGCCACAACCAACTAAGACTAGGAGTGGAATACATAAAGCTAGCAAAAATAGAATAATTCGCCGCATATCCTTCATAATTTACCCTTCTAATAATTCTTTGATAACAACACCTACATGAGCAGCTACTTCACTTGGGGTGTAGCCCCACTCTTTTTCTTCTCTTAATATGTCTGCACTTCTACTATGCAAATAAACACCTAACAAAGCACTGTCTTGTAGAGAGTATCCTTGTCCAATCAATGCGCCAATAATACCTGTTAAAGCATCGCCCATGCCACCAGCCCCCATACCAGCATTACCTAATGTATTGATATATACATAACCAGTTGGCATAGCTACCAATGTAGGAATACCTTTCAGTACAAGAATTACATCATGTGCCACACTAAATTGAATTGCTAAGTCTAAATAATGACGTGCCACAAAGGATGTAGATTTTCCTATAAGACGTCCAAATTCACCTACATGAGGAGTCATAATAGAATGCTCAAACTGTCTAGTGCCATCGTAGCGAATTGATCCATCTTCTAATGTATGAACTTCTCCAATAGTTCCTAAAGCAAATAAAGCATCTGCATCAATAACTTTAGGACCTCTAAACTGAGTTAATAGAGTATCAACTAAAATATTAACTTCAGTGGTCCGGCCTAACCCAGGTCCAATAGCAAGTACATCAAAGCAATTATAATCAATAGAATTATAACTTATATCATCGTTCGTAAAAGCATTGACCATGACTTCTGGTAAAATCTTGCTTTGTACGATAGTCTGTATCGACTGAGGTACGGCCAGAGATACTTTGCCAGCACCACTTCGAACAGCAGCATTGCCACTAATAATCGGTGCTCCTACCATAGAGGTAGAGCCTCCAACAACGAGTATACTTCCATTAATCCCTTTATGAGCTACGGCAGATCGATAATGAATGATAGGCTCTACCAATTCTTTATCTAATGTAATATATGTCGTTCTACCGATAGAATTGTCATGATCCGCGGTAAATAGTTCGTACCACGGTATACCAAGGGGCGCTACCACCACTGTGCCAGCCCGTTCTTTTCCAGGATAGAGTAGTAATCCTGTTTTAATGGCTCCAAAAGTAACGGTTCCATCATAGGATAATGTATAGTCTGATATGTATCCATTTGTTGCATCTGTACCAGCGGGTACATCAATAGCCCAGAGAGGAAAACCATATTGTGTCCGTTCTATATCAATTTTGTGCAATATTAGTCCCAACTCTTTACGCATAGTTCCTACAAAACCAGTGCCTACTAAAGCCTCCACCAGGACAGCAACTTGCGACCAATCAAAGAAAGAATCTAGGCTTTCCGTATCAATCCCTAAGGCCTTAATAATATCTAATTGCTCTCGAAATAAAGGAGTCCCATTTATTTCATGGCCAACGATAAGAATTTTAACGGGAATACCTTGTTCTTTTAGGTGCCTTGCAGCCACTAACCCATCTGCACCATTATTGCCAACCCCACAAAGAAAGAGGACAAACTTTTCCAATGGACCTTCGCATATAGCGGCTTGCTCAAATTGATAAATTGTTTCAGCTACACCCCGTCCTGCATTTTCCATGAGTAATGATAAGGGCATTTTAAAATAGCGAGGTACGTATTCATCTATATAGCGAGCTAATTCTCGAGTTAATGCATACATAGTATTACTCCTTTATAATAGCCGTACTCATAGCATATTCTTTACAATGACTAATAGAAATAATAACATCTCTTAAGTTCATGCTTCGTATTTTATCTGCAAATACACCGCTCAATGTAACGATAGGCACACCTAGTTCATCGTGACTAATCTCTAGATCTTGCCACGACCCCTCTCTTAATCCCGTTCCTAAGGCCTTTAATATGGCTTCTTTAGCGGCATAAATGCCAGCGTAAGAATGAAAGCGATTAATCCCTTTGTTCTCACAATATTGAATTTCTCGTTCCGTATATACTCGTTTAAGAAAACGCTCTGATTTTTGGATAGCCTTTTCAATGCGGCATATTTCAATAATATCTATACCTAATTTCATACCATGCCTCACATATATAACTTATCTTATTATTATACAAAATTATGTCCAAAATTGCATTGTTCCCTATCTATCATAAACCTACTTTTATACAAAAAGAAAAGGTGATAAGATTGAAATCTTATCACCTTTAGTTGGTGCCGGAGGTGGGACTTGAACCCACACGGTGTTACCCGCTTGATTTTGAGTCAAGTGCGTCTGCCATTCCGCCACTCCGGCATCTCGGAACATTCTTGATTATATAGGAATGCTCCATCTATGTCAACCTTAAAAACTAACTTTCTTTCAAAATATTTTCTAAGGTTTCCATATCTTCATCATTTTGTTGTTTCCATGTCAATGTTACGCCTGTAATATAACCTTTTCTAGCATATTCTACATCTGTAGGAAAGGCTTCTTTGCCATGATCCAAATTACCGGCTAACCAATAATAATCTTGCCCTCTGGAATTAACTCGAGCATCGATAATATTGCTATAGGTCTGTAACCCTTGGCGCACAATTTTAAAGTGCTCCCAGTCACACAAACCATCTTTTGGGAAATTGACATTGAGCAGTCCTGAAAATTGATGTTTTTCAAATATAGTATGAATCAAATCACCAATAAAAGGATGCATTTCATTCCCTCTTGTATCACTATATCGTTCTACCGATAACGCTAACCCCGGAATACCAAAGAAACAGCTTTCCATAGCAGCCGATACTGTACCGGAATACAATACATCAGAACCTAAATTAAATCCATGGTTAATACCGGATACAACCATATCGGGCATATCATCTACTAAGAGATAACTGAGAGCAAATTTCATACAATCTGCTGGTGTTCCCGTTAACGCATAGAGCCGTGGATTACTAGTATCTTCGCTGAAAGCATCTAATTTCAAAGGATTTTCAGTAGTCAACGCATGAGACTTGGCACTCTGTTCTGTAGCTGGCGCCACAACTGTAATACGATGAAACTGACTCAAATAATCCGCCAATCGACGCAATCCAGGAGCTAAAATACCATCATCATTACACATCAAAATATGCATATATTCTCCTATTTTTTAGATTTATTCATATTACCCATACGCGTTAATTTTACATCATTAAGCCCCACTGCCCGTGTATGCTGCGTATGAGACCACACTTTATTATGGCGTCTAAAGAAGCCCAATACATTGACAGGTACCCATGTATATACAAAAAGTGGATATAAAAAATAATAGAACCACACTTTAGGAGGCACTTTTATTTTAAGCAATACTATAAGAGGGAATAAATATTGACCTACACCAATGACAGTCCATACCGACATAGGTAGAATTTGATATAAAATATTCGTATAAATCGGTATAAACGCATTAATATAGGAAAATACTAAATAAATGGTAGTAAGCAATAAAAAATATGGCTGTGTCACTTGGAAAATACCGTCCAAGATCATAAGATTCCCTTCTTTAATGCCTATAGCGAATAATTTAGGAATATATCGACCAGCACAATCAAATTGACCTTGTGCCCAGCGTAATCGCTGTTTACAAGAAGCCATTAAAGTCGTTACTTTCTCATCATATACGATGGCATCATGGGCCCAACAAGTACGAATACCGTGGGTTAAGAGCTTCATGGAAAATTCTAAATCTTCTGTAAGACTAGTACAACTCCAACCATAAGTTTTAATAATGTCTGTACGAATACACATACCCGTACCACCTAACGCAGTAGACAAACCAATGCGATATTTTGCTAAATGCCACATATGGTTGACCATCCAAAAGGCAATCGAGAAAGTACCTGCTACCCAAGAGTCTGTAGGATTCTTTGAATTCAAATAACCTTGAATAACAACTTCTCCTTTTTCCAGATGGTCGTTCATTTCCAACATAAATTGAGGATGTACTAAATTGTCGGCATCAAATACAAGGTAGGCATCATAGTTTCGATCCATCTGTTCGATGCGGTTGAACATCCATCCCATAGCGTAGCCTTTTCCTACTTCTTCTTTATTAAATCGCACATGCACATTAGCACCTGCTGCTTCAGCAACAGCTGCTGTATTATCAGTGCAATTATCAGCCACTACAAATATATCGTATAACTCATTTGGATAGTCTAAGTCTTTTAAATTTTTTACGAGTTCTCCCACTACTAACTCTTCATTATGAGCGCAGATAACGATAGCAAAAGAGTTTTTTGGGATATAGTTTTTATGAACTCTAGAACGCCACATGCCGGCAACGGCGAGGATAAAATAATAAATCGTATAAATTACGATTATTACCTGCATCGGAATCAGTAGTAGATCCAGTAGGTAATCCATAAAGTATGCCTCCAAAACACTTATTTGCGAAATATATTCATAGCGGAATTAATCGCGCCAAATAATACATAAGCAATAAAAATAGCCAGTGCCCATGTATGATAATCATAAATAACGATAGCCAATGCTCCCAATACGGCTAAAGCGATAGCTAAATAATTCACATAAATAGCCCCTTTACCTTTGAAATCAGGATATTTAGCTTGACTTACCATAAGAACAGCAATCACAATCATTGCCAAAAAGACAACCAATTGCGGAGCCTGCACAGCACTCAACACATAAGTAGCCAACAAGCAACCAGCCGCTGGAATAGGAAGCCCTTCAAAATAGCCATGTACTTCTTCTGTTTTAATATTGAAGCGCGCCAATCTAAAAGCACCTAACACAGCAAACAGAATTAATGGTATATAACCTAACCAACCGAGGCCTTGTAAATCACTCATATATATCATATACGCAGGAGCTACACCAAAACCAACAACATCAGATAGAGAGTCTAATTCTCTCCCCATCGGTCCTGCCACACCCAATGCTCTTGCTACCCGTCCATCTAACGCATCAGCTACAAGAGATAAAAGAACACAAATAGCTGCTGCCCATGTATTCCCCATAGCCGACAAGGTAATACCAATAACACCAAATGCCAAATTTGCAGTAGTAAATAAATTTGGAAGTATGGATTTATTCATGACTTAGCCTCCCAATAATTGTATCTCCAGCAGTCACATGTTGGCCTTTTTCAATACATATTTCGACATCTTTATCCATGTAAATTTCCGTACATGAACCAAATTTAATCATACCATATAATTGACCTCTCTCCAATTGACTATCAAGATCTGTCCAAGAAACAATACGCCGCGCTAATAAACCAGCAATTTGTGTAACTAGCACTTCTGTTTTTTCATTTTCAATACATATGGTATGACGTTCATTTTCAAATCCTACTTCTTCTTTGAAAGCAGGCAAAAAGCGTCCCATTGTATATTGACGATATGTAATTTTACCATCAATAGGAGCTCTATTAGCATGCACATCGAAAACAGATAAAAAGATAGTTACTTTTTTACATTCCCGATGCAAATATAGATTTTCATAGACATTAGCAATTTCCATTACCTTTCCATCTGCTGGCGATAAGATAGCATCTGCATCAGTAGGAATCACTCGTTTTGGATTTCTAAAAAAGTTTGCAAAAAATAAAGCCAAAATAAAGAAAATAATTGCAATACTATAATATCCAAAATAAGCCATTCCCACTGCCAGTAGCAACATAGCTCCGATAAGGGGAAAACCTTCTTTAATAATTGGACCTGTAGGCACGTTCTTTCTCCTATTTCTTTCTAATGACTGTCCACATAAACTTAGGAATAGCAAGCATCCGCCCTATCCGTTGAGGTTCAAGATATAAGCGATATAACCATTCTAAGCGATTTCGTTGCATCCATTTTGGGGCTCTTGGAATATTTCCAGCCAATACATCAAAGGATCCTCCCACGCCCATAGCGACAACGCCGTCTAGAGAAGCTAAATGTTCTGAAATCCATTCTTCTTGTTTCGGCACACCCAATGCAACAAATACTAATTTAGCCTTAGATTCTTTAATTTCATTGATAATATTCAATTCTTCTTCTTTATCAAAGAATCCATCATGAACACCGGCAATGGGAACAGGCCCCACTAAGGCTTGTAAATTATCTACTGCTTGTTGCGCCACTCCAGGAGCCGCACCTAGACAATAAATAGGGAGCTTTTCTTTACCTGCCACGCGGAAGAGCTCTTTAGTAATATCTACTCCTGCCACTCGCTCAGGCACAGTTTCACCTTGTTTTTCTGCAGCCCACAAAATACCAGCTCCATCAGGAATGACTAAACTAGCAGAATTCAAAATCCCATGCAATATGGGATTTTGATTAGCTAACATAACCATTTCAGCATTTGCCGTAGCTACAATATGTAGGCCCGGTTCTTTTGTAAAGTTTATAATTCTATCAATTGCTTCTTGCATCGTTACACAATCGATAGGAATCGATAATACTGAAATACGTTTATTCAAAATATAACTCCATTATTAACCACTGTAATTTGGTGCTTCTACGGTAATACTTACATCATGCGGATGACTTTCTTTTAAACCTGCTGCCGTGATTTGAATAAATTGAGTATTTTCAATCATTTCTTGAATCGTATGGCATCCGCAATATCCCATACTTGCACGTAAACCACCAACCATCTGGAAAATCGTATCCGCTAAGACACCTTTATATGGTACGCGGCCTTCAATACCCTCAGGAACTAATTTTTTAGCTTCTGCTTGGAAGTAACGATCTTTACTCCCCAATTTCATAGCTCCTAGGCTCCCCATACCACGGTATACTTTATAAGATCGACCTTGATAAATAACAGTTTCACCTGGACTTTCATCAGTACCAGCTAAAATATTCCCCATCATAACTACGTTAGCACCAGCAGCAATCGCTTTGGCAATGTCACCAGAATATTTGATACCACCGTCTGCAATAATAGGAATACCATAACGTCTAGCAACTTGAGCGGATTCATATACGGCTGTAATTTGAGGAACCCCAATACCCGCAATAACGCGAGTTGTACAAATAGACCCAGGTCCGATACCTACTTTTACAGCATCAGCACCAGCTTCGATTAATGCTTCTGTACCTGCTGCCGTAGCTACATTACCAGCAATAACTGGAAGATTTGGATAAGCAGCTTTTAGATCTTTAATGGTCCGCAATACACCTGCCGAGTGCCCATGTGCAGTATCTACAATAATAACATCTGCCTTAGCAGCTACAAGAGCATCTAAGCGATCTTGCATATCACCAGACACACCGATAGCAGCACCTACTAATAGACGACCACTACCATCTTTGGCAGCATTAGGGTATTTAGTTGCTTTTTCAATATCTTTAATAGTGATAAGACCTTTTAAATTTCCATCATTATCAACTAAAGGCAGTTTTTCAATTCTATGTTGACTCAAAATAGCCTTAGCTGCTTCTAAGGATGTTCCTTCAGGAGCAGTTACTAAACCTTCTTTTGTCATGCATTCGCCAATCGATTTAGATAAATCAGTTTCAAAACGCATATCGCGATTTGTAATGATCCCTACTAGTTTACCATGTTCTGTAATAGGTACACCAGATATTTTATATTTAGCCATCAATTCTTCAGCATCAGACAACAAGTTTTGAGGACTTAAAAATATAGGATCTACAATAACGCCATGTTCAGAGCGTTTTACTTTATCAACTTCATGAGCTTGTTCCTCGATGGACATATTTTTATGAATGACCCCTAAGCCCCCTTCTCGAGCCATAGCAATAGCCATGCGAGATTCTGTAACGGTATCCATACCGGAACTAATCATAGGGATATTCAAAGTAATGTCTTTCGTAAGTTGTGTCGTTAAATCTACTTGGTGTGGTAATACATCAGACGCTGCTGGTACCAATAATACATCATCAAACGTCAAACCCCGGATACCAAATTTATCTTCTCTCATTGTTCTTTCCTTCCTCGTATAATAAAAATAAAACTACGACCCTCCTAGCCCAAAAGAGGGCTAGGCAGGACAATCGTAGCTCAAATTAGCGCTCAGACCGCAAAACGCCGCCTTCCATATAATCATCTTTTTTCATATCTACAAAAATGATTTTAACTGCCTCTGCAGGAACATTAACGATGTCCACAGTTGCTTTAGTAATAGCTTCGCCTAATTGTTTCTTTTGTTCTTTAGTACGACCTTCAACAAGTTCAACGTGAATAAGTGGCATAAGAGCACCTCCATAGATTTGAAATAAATGTTTTTTCTATTATACGAGAATCGACCATTATATACAAGTGAAAAGCTAGATAAAATCTAGCATTATCTGCACTTATATATTTATTAGCCTTACCACTTAATTATACAATATTCTTAAGAATTTTTCACCAAATCTTTTTTCCAGTTCTGGCTTCATATGTTTTTCTAGATTTTCAATGCCCCTCTCACCTATATATTGCAATACATCCTCTCTAGCGTTGACGAGAATTTCAATATCTTTAATAATATTAGCTACGCGTAAATCAGGTAAACCCGATTGGGCCAATCCAAAGAGTTGTCCAGAGCCTCTTAGTAAAAGCTCTTGCTCTGCTAGCTCAAATCCATCGTGAGTAGCCTCCATTAATTTCAATCGTTCTTGACTTATATCATTTTTCGAATCACTAATGAGGACACAATACGCTTGAGCGTCGCCACGACCAACGCGCCCTCGCAATTGGTGCAATTGAGATAACCCAAATCGCTCGGCCCCTTCTACGCACATAATCGTTGCATTCGGCACATTAACACCAACTTCAATAACAGTAGTAGATACTAATAAATGAATATCACCATTGTTAAAACGCTCCATAACCTCTTCTTTTTCTTGACTATTCATTCGCCCATGAACTAATCCTACTTCAAAGGTTTTGTAAAAATACTCTTTTAGTTCTATATAAACTTCTTCCGCCGCTTGCAAATCAAGTTTTTCTGATTCTTCCACTAAAGGGCATACCACATAAATTTGATGACCTGCCTCCATTTCCTTTTGAAAGAAAGCTCGCAATCGCTCTTTATAAGAGCTATCTACTACATATGTTTTAACAGGTTTTCTACCTGGTGGCATTTCTTTAATTAAAGACACTGCTAAATCACCATAAACAGATAAAGTCATCGTCCTTGGAATAGGTGTAGCAGTCATAATGAGAACATGAGGATACTTGCCTTTTCTTTGTAAAGCCGCTCTCTGTTCAACGCCAAAACGATGTTGTTCATCAATAACGACAAGTCCCAAATTATGAAAATCCACTTTATCTTGAATGAGAGAGTGTGTACCAATGATCATATGGATGTCACCACTAGCAAGTTCTTCATAGATACGTTCTTTTTCTTTCTTTGTCGTAGCGCCTGTGAGCAGTTCTATATGAATAGGCAAATGTTTACACATCTCTTTAATGCCTTCATAATGTTGAGACGCTAAAATCTCAGTAGGTGCCATAATGGCAGATTGATAGCCATTTTCTATGGCTTTCACCAAGCTCAATGCAGCTACCACAGTTTTACCTGCACCTACATCGCCTTGCAATAGTCGTTGCATAGGCCGTTCGTCTTGCATATCTCGAGATATTTCTTCTAATGCACGTCTTTGGTCTCCAGTTAGTGCAAATGGCAATGCTTCCTCTAAGGACTTCATCAACTTCCCGTCAGGTTCCATTTTAGGTCCTGCATGCACTTGTTCCTTATTGCGTAATAGAGCTAATCCTGCTTGCATAATAAACAGCTCTTCATAAGCCAATTGATAGCGCGCTTCCTCATAACGATTACTACTATCTGGGAAATGCATCGCTTTAAAAGCATCATATCGACTCATCCAACCGTCTTGATTAATAAGTTCTGGTGGCAATACTTCGGGAAGGACTCCATTAGTAGCAAACCAATTTCGTACTGAGGATCGTACTACAAACTGACTGACTCCATCCACTAAAGAGTAAATAGGTACAATGCCTGTATCTGGTAACGCATCAGGTCCTAGATTTTCAATTTGTGGCGTATTCATTTGCATCATGCCATATTGGATATCAGCCTTACCATAGGCATACAAGCGCTGCCCTTTTTTATAAAAATTCTTTTTATACCCTTGATTAAACAGAACAATTTTCATAGCCCCGCTATTGTCAGCAATGGTAATTTCTAAAATAGATAAACGCGGTCTAGGCCGCTTTTCTTGAACAGCTACAACAGTGCCCACAACGCCACCAGTCATTCCATTGTCTAATTCTTTTATGGTATATATATTTCGTCTATCTTCATAAGAACGAGGAAAATAAGTTAATAAATGGGATACCGATGTAATACCTAACTTATGTAATTGTTTTTCTCGTCCCGGACCTATGCCTTTTATAGATAGTAACTCTTCTTTCATAACGCCTCTTATTATAGATACTATATTCATTGTAATATATATAGTATATCAAAGATTGTACATCCTTTCAGAACGACTAAAAAAAGAAGCAATCCCTTCGTAGGTTGCTTCTTTTGTATATACTATGTCTTATACTACACAATAAAAACATAACCAGATTGTCCTTTAGCGACCTGTAAAATTTTATCTAGTCGCTTTCTATATGAGCGATATTGCTCTTGTGCTTCTTCAACAGTAATAATTTTGAATCGCAGAGCATGCCCAATAGGAATTTGACTTAGTCGAGGTAAATCAGGACTAATAACAGTACCGATTTTTGTATAGCCCCCCGTAGTCTGCCTATCCGCCATCAATACAATAGGTTGTCCATCAGCAGGGACTTGGATTGATCCAAATACAGCACCATCAGAAATGATATCTGCTGTCTCTACATGTTCAATCACAGGACCACTTAAACGAATTCCCATACGGTCGCATTGAGGTGTGATTTCATAATACTCTTGAGCAAAGGTTTGAATACCAGTATCAGTAAATGCTTCATGTTGAGGTCCTAATACGATGCGTATAGGATGGCGAAAATCATCTACAGTATATGGCTCAATAGCCGTATTGCTCAATCCATCTCCTTTTTCTAGGACGAAAGTCTCTCGTTCAGCTAAGTTTTCAAAATTACTATGAATATAGAACGTATCACCAGCCATTAGATGACGACCTTCATAGCCGCCAATGCGCGCCTTTGTATGCGTAGACACACTATCATTAATTATTGGTACATCAATGCCCCCACGGAAGGAGATATACATGCGCATCCCTTCCGTTACGTAAGCACCGCTAATTTCATCACCAGGCCGACACAAAAAAGGAATGTATAAAGGCACTGGCATACCATTGATGGTAGGATTCATATCTGCCCCTGTGAAAGCGACAATACAATGACTCTCTACTTCTAATGTGGGCGGTAGTAACGTGCATTCTAAAGCCCCTAAATACGTATCATTGCCTACTAATGCTTGACCTACAGCATAACTATCTTGATCCATAGCGCCAGCTACAGGCATACCAAATTCTTGGAACCCTATGCGTCCTTTATCTTGAATAGTAGTAAAAAAGCCAGGAGATTTCACATGAACAGCTACTTTATTGAAGTTCACAATGACGCACCTCCTCTTCTTTACAATGATGAACAATAGGTTCATACTGCTCTAAATGATTAAACATATGAAGAAACCCGTCTTCACTAATTGGTACATAACGAACATAGTCACCAGCCCGTACTAATGTAGGATCTTCTTTGTTTCCATCATACATAACTAAGGGAGTGCGTCCAATAATTTGCCATCCCCCAGGGGACTCACTTGGATAAATACCTGTCTGATTTCCTGCAATTCCTACAGAACCAGCTGCAATATGTGTTCTCGGCGATGATAGTCGAGGCGTCGCAATACGTTGATCCATACCACCTAAATAGGTAAAGCCTGGAATAAACCCTAACATATAGACTAAATAATCAGTACTACTATGAATAGCGATGACTTCTTCAATGCTCAAATTACTGTGAGATGCAACAAACTCTAAATCAGGACCATATTCGCCACCGTAAACAGTTGGTATTTCTACAATGCGAACTATGCCATTACTATTCATATCATCACCAATAATAGATCGTTCCTTAATAATATGGCACATATCTTCATAACTATGAAGTATCGGATCATACTGTATGAGCAACGCACAGTAGGTAGGTACTAATTCCACAATGCCCAGTACGGGATTAGTAGAAAAAGATTGCAAAATAGTCCGAATCTTTTTATTTGTTTCTACACTGATAGTATTACCGAATTGAGCGCTAATAGCAGAATCTCCTACGGGGTAAAAGATAGGATATGTCATAAGAAGCCACCTCCTTACCATAGTTTGCTAATGGCACTAAGAGATGTAACTCCCATATACGCTGTAGCAGCTACAACAATCCAGCCTAAATAATAGAGCGTAGCAGGATGTTTATAATCCCCTACAATTGATTGTTTTTTCGTAGCTACTAGCATAACCGCTAAAGTAATTGGTAAAATAAGCCCGTTCAAAGCACCTGCTAAAATAAGTAGTGTAGCAGGTTTTCCGAAAAATAAGAATAAAATAGTAGACACGAAAATAAATGCCATAGTAATCAATTTTTCGTGATCATTTACAAAAGGAATTAAAGTCTTCAAAAAAGATACAGATGTGTAAGCAGCACCAATAACAGAAGTTAAAGCAGCACAAAAGAATACAACACCAAATAATTTGTACCCCATCATTCCTGCCCCTTGTAAAAATGCAGAGCCTGCTGGGTCTTGTGGATCTAGCATAAAGCCTCGAGACACGACGCCTAAGACAGCTAAAAATAGTAAAACACGCATAACCGTCCCTACAGTCATGCCCATAATAGCAGAACGGCGGACATCTTTTAAATTCTCCATGCCTACTACACCAGCATCAATGAGTCGATGACCACCAGAGAACATAATATAGCCCCCTACAGTACCACCAATTAATGTAATAATAGCCAGAAAGTCTGCATATTCAGGTATAATCATGCGATGTACAGCCTCACCAACAGGCGGTTCAGACACGACCATAACATAGCCAATTAAGGCAATCATTAAAGCCCCTAATACTTGTGTGATTTTATCTAACATAGATCCTGTTTTTTTAGAGGTAAATACAAGAATCCCTAAAATACCGCTTAGACCTGCTCCCAAAGTATAGTCTAAGTCAGAAATAACATTCAGACCAATAGCAGCGCCTCCAATATTACCAATATTAAAAGCAAGACCACCTAAAGCTACTAAGAATGCAATAAAATAGCCTAACCCAGGTAATACACAATTCGCTATATCCTGACCACGCATAGTTGATACAGCAATAACAGACCAAACATTAAGTTGCGCAATATATGAAAAAATAACAGATATAAAAATAACAAAAGCAAAATCTGCCCCTAATGAACCTGTAAAGGCTGCCGTTTGTGTCATAAATCCTGGACCAATAGAGGATGTAGCCATCAGAAAGGCTGCTCCTATTAAAACAGATAGATTCCTAGATTTCATAATAACCTCCTATTGTCTCTGCAAAAAGTTACAGACTGTAATGCCCGATTGTTCTAAACCTTCTCGAAGTTGTCGTACAAATTGTACTGCTTCAGGGTTATCCCCATGAACACAAACCGAGTCTGCTACAATAGGAATGACTGCCCCTGATGCCGTCGTTACTTCTCCATATTCTATCATTTGTAAAATTCGTTCTAACGCTTCTTTGGGATCTTTAATAAATGCACCCGGTTCATTGCGAGGCACTAAAGTCCCCTCTTCGGTATAACCTCTGTCAGCAAACACTTCTTGAATGACAGGTAAGCCTTGGTCTAACGCAGTACGAGCTAAATAACTGCCACTTAAAGCCATAATAGAAACAGAGCGACCATATGATTCCATGGCATCAATAATAGCATCTGCTAAATGCGGGGTCACACAAGCAGTATTATAAAAGGCACCGTGTAATTTCATGTGTTGTACCGGTACCCCATGAGCCGCAGCGAACGCATGCATAGCTCCCAATTGGTATAGCATATAAGCACGTGCTTCTTTAGGAGTAATATCCATTTTCCGACGACCAAAACCCATTAAATCAGGATAACCTGGATGAGCACCTACTGCTACACCCAGCTCTTTACAGGTTTGTACCGTATCATCCATAATAAGAGGATCACCTGCATGCCAACCAGTAGCAATATTAGCACTCGATACGTATTGCAATACTTCTCTATCTAATCCTAATGTATAGACACCAAAGCTTTCTCCTATATCACTATTTAAATCAATATACATAGTCGTCTACCTCCAATCTCCAAAGACAAGGTTCTATCTACACTGTCCATTTCCTTATAAGTAAAATTATACTAGTTAGGTAAACTTTATACAATTAGTTGTGCTCATGTGTATTGTATACATAGAATAACAAGATATGCCTAATAAGAACATAAAGTTACATGCTAAAAAAGCTTGCTTAAAACATATGTTTATGATAATATACTTTTGTTATGTTATAGATTAAGCTTGGAGGTGGAAACTATGGCAAACCTTTGCGAAGTATGTGGCAAATCCACATCTAGCGGTATGAACGTGAGTCACTCTCACATTCGCACAAGAAAAACTTGGAAACCGAACATTCAAAGAGTACGGGCGGTTGTAGACGGTGCTACAAAAAAAGTAAACGTATGCACACGCTGCCTTCGTTCTAATAAAATTACACGCGCGTAAAATAAAAAGTACATGTACTCTTAAACAAAAAGACCTTACCAATGGTAAGGTCTTTTTGTTTGCCTACATTACAAAGTAATATTAGGAATATAATATTTTTTAAACAATTTGATAGCATATTGATCGGTAAGGCCTGCTACATAATCAACAATATCTACTGTCGAATAGACGCCATCCCGCTCTACATAGGTTTCAATATCTTCAGGATGTTCCATAAAATGATGGAATAAATTTTTAACCACATGAGCGGCCTTATTTCGATCTGGAATCAAAGCAGGCGCCAAATAGACGTGTTTAAACATAAATTGCCGCAATATATTCATAGTCATTTCAATATTAGTTGACATAGAAATAACTGGCTTATCCCAAGACTGTTCTACCATGTCTTTTACCATAGCTGTAATCATGCTAGATGGAGTATCACCAAAATAGGTACGTACTTCTTCTGGTAAATCTTCGGCTTTCAACATCCCGGCACGCTGCGCATCATCATAGTCATGACACAAATAAGCAATGCGGTCGGCAATGCGAATAATTTGACCTTCTAAAGTAGATGGTATCATTTCACCCGTATGACCTAAAATGCCATTGCGTACTTCTTTCGTTAAGTTTAATCCCTGTTTATTGCCATGTTTTTCTAATACTTCTACCATCCGTAAACTTTGCTCATTGTGGTTAAAGTGACCTACTAAATCTCGCAGTGCATATTCGCCTACGTGGCCGAATGGTGTATGACCTACATCATGGCCCATAGCAATAGCTTCTACTAAATCTTCATTGAGGCGCAATGCCCTTGCTACAGTCCGACCAATTTGACCTACTTCTAGGGTGTGAGTCATACGAGTCCGATAATGGTCACCTGGCGCTATATACACCTGTGTTTTATGTTTTAAGCGGCGAAAACACTTGCTGTGAATAATGCGATCTCGGTCACGTTGAAAAGCCGTCCGCAATGGATCGGGTTCTTCTTCTATATCTCGTTGAGCATGTCTACTCTTGGCTGCATACGGAGATAATAGAAGCTCTTCTTGTTCTTCAATACTTTCTCTAATATTCATAATACCTCGCAGTATCTCATCATCACATACGGAAAAAGGAAGACATAAGTCTTCCTTTTTTATTTACCTTCAGACATACGATTTTTATCAACTAATTGCATAACTAAAGATGCAGTTTCTTCAATTGATTTATTAGATACGTCTAATACTTGGCAGTGAAGTCGACGCATAACGGCTTTTGCATATTCTAATTCAGCATTGATACGCTCGATAGACGCATAATTAGCTTCATCTTCTAAGCCGATAGCACGCAATCTTTCACTGCGAATATTATTTAATTTATAAGGGTCAATAACAAGACCTACAATTTTATTAGAAGGAATATTAAATAACTCTTCTGGCAATGGTACTTCTGGTACGAGAGGCAAGTTAGCGGCTTTAATTTTTTTATACGCTAAGAACATAGATAACGGTGTTTTACTCGTGCGAGATACACCGATAATAACGACATCTGCTTTTTCAAAACCAGATGGATTTTTACCATCATCATATTTTACAGCAAATTCAATAGCTTCTACTTTCTTAAAATACTCTTGATCCAGTTTATGAACCATACCAGCTGTCATTCTAGGTTTTGTCGTCGCTACAGTACCTACTGCATCTAGTACAGGTCCCATAATATCAACGGCAGGAATACTATATTCTGCTGTTTTTTCATGTAAATACGTACGCAAAGCTGGTGAAATAATAGTATGGCAAATCACATGTTGACCTTGTTTTGCATCTTCTACAATTTCATCAATTTGCTCTTCACTTTCAATATAAGGAATGCGAACAATTTCAATTTGTTCCTTATCATACTGACTCGCTGTCGCTCTCGCTACAGACTCTACAGTTTCCCCTAAGGAGTCAGAAATTGCATAAATAATTTTTTCTGCCATCAGTTAAACCTCATGTATACTGCACTCTAAAAATATTTTTGTTACCGTTGTCTTAGACACGCGGCCTACAACAGTAACCCGTTTCTTCGAATCCTCTTCTTCGCGGACGATGACAGGCAAGCAATCAACTTCATAATCGATCATCTTTTGTGCTGCTTCCACCAACGAATCATCTGGCTCCACAGCAATCACTTTGCTAACAGGAGTCATAATCATAGAAATAGGCATGGTATGAGCATCAGTTTGCCCCATAGAGGCACGCAATAAATCTTTACGCGATACAACCCCTGCTAAATAAGATTCTTCACAAACCAATATCGTTCCTACATCTTCTGTAAATATAGTAACAATCGTATCATATAAGCTCGTATTAGGCGATACGACGACGGCTTGTGACAGCACATCTCTTACTTTATACGACCGCAATGTTTCTGCCGTTTGTGTCTCTTGGGATAACCCTACATAATAATAGCCTACATTAGGACGCGCATCTAGAACGCCAATCATGGTAAGCACGGCTAAATCAGATCGCAATGCAGAACGACTCACTTTTAAATATTCTGCAATTTCACTACCGGTAATAGGTCCCTTTTCACGCACAATAAGGGCAATATCTTCCTGACGTTTTGAAAGCTTCACACCCTAACCTCCTTTCACATATAGTATTATTATAACCTATGTGTGACTCAAGAAAAAGAGGAGACCTTAGGTCTCCTCCATATGAGCAACTACATTAAGGGAAAATTACCATATCAGTTCATCGTCATCGGCACGACCACGGCCAGTCACAGCATCGAGCATGATACGTTGTTCGATTTGAGCCACCATTTTTTTCGTGCTCTTAACAGCATCTGGATTAACAGAAATAGAATCGATACCACTTTTTACTAAAAATTCACAAAGCTCAGGATATACGCTTGGCGCTTGTCCACAAATAGATACAGTTTTGCCATCTTTGTGAGCTACTTCAATGAGATGACGAATAGCTCGACGAACAGCTAAGTTTCTTTCATCATAAATATGCTGTACCGTTTCATTATCTCGGTCACAACCAAGAACCAACATAGTTAAATCATTAGAACCAATGGAATAGCCATCAACGTATTGATTAAATTGGTCCGCTAAAATAATATTGGATGGAATTTCAGCCATCAACCAAACTTTAAAATCTTTGCTTCGCACCAGACCTTCTTGAGCCATCAAATTTGTCACTAATTCTGCTTCTTCTACAGTGCGGCAGAAAGGAATCATTACTTGGAGATTTTTAAATCCATATTCATTACGCACTTTTTTTATGGCTTCTAATTCTAATTTAAAAGCTGGTAAATATTTAGGATCATAATATCGAGATGCTCCACGCCATCCAAGAAGAGCACTAGATTCATGAGGTTCGTATTTGTCACCACCTGTCAAATCCCTATATTCACTAGATTTAAAATCACTTAAGCGTACAACAACTTGGCGAGGCGCCAAAGCTTGACATACTTTTCTCATTCCTTCTGCCAATGTATTAACAGCTACATCACTACGCCCGGTTTCAATTAAATGTAATGGATGTTCATGAATAAAGGTAGTCCAAATAAACTCTTCACGCATCAAACCAATTCCATCACAAGGGAGGACGCCATATTTTTCTGCTAAATCAGGATCGCCTAAATTCATATATACTTTCGTTCCTGTAACAGGAATATATTCACTAACTGCTGGTGTTGTCTCTTGTGAGGCTGCCGTTTTCACCACATCTTCTAATATGCCATCATATACGATGCCATTTGTAGCATCTACCGTAATCATTTGACCATCCTTGATAGATGTAGTAGCTTCAAAACTACGGCTCTTAGTGCCTACAATACAAGGAATGCCTAACTCGCGACTTACGATGGAAGCATGACAAGTCATACCTCCTGCATCAGTAACGATAGCTTTTGCTTTTTTCATAGCTGGCACCCAATCAGGAGCAGTCATAGCAGTAACAAGGATTTCTCCTTCTTTAAAGTCATCAATATCTTCTGGATTGATAATAACATGTGCTTTACCTGCTGCTTTACCAGGTGATGCAGGGAGACCTTTTACTATAATTTCACTATCTGCTGCACTTGTTGTAGCCATAGTTTGAATAACTGGTTTCTCTTTTCGAGACCATACTGTTTCAGGACGAGCTTGTAAAATCCAAATTTTATCATTTCGCTCGTCTACACCCCACTCCATATCCATGTAGCAACCATAATGTTCTTCAATGGCTTTCGCATAATTAGCAAGTTCCAATACTTGTGCATCAGAAATAACTTGCTCTTTCGCTTCCTCTGGAGGAACCATTTCTTCGATACAGTCCCCACCTTCTTGGCGAACGAGACGGATATGCTTGTCATTGATCATGCGATCAGTAATGACCATTTTTGTTTTATCTACTCGGAAATTATCTGGCGTTACTGTACCTTGCACGACATATTCACCGAGGCCCCAAGAACCTTCGATAAGAATATTATTATCATCGCCAGTCACTAAATCGACAGTGAACATGACACCAGCGGACTTAGAGAATACCATCATCTGTACAGCCGCGCTCAAGGCTACCGACATGTGATCAAAACCTTGTTTTACGCGGTAATAGGTCGCTCTGTCAGTAAAAGTTGATGCATAACATTCTTTTACCTTTTCAATGATCGTATCCGCTCCGCGCACATTTAAATACGTGTCTTGTTGCCCTGCAAAACTTGCATCTGGCAAATCTTCTGCAGTAGCACTAGATCGAACAGCTACAAAAGGATTTTCTTCGCCTACTTTTCTTCCTAATTCTTCATAGGCATTGCGGATTGATTCAGCCAATAATGGTGGCATATCTTCAGCACAAATCATTTTTCTGATTTTAGTACATACTTCTCGAAGCACTGCGGAGTTTTCTACATCATCTAAATTTTCTAGTTCAATGCGAATACGTTCTTCAAGCCCCGTTTCTCTCATAAATTGATGATATCCATATGCTGTTGTAGCAAAGCCATAAGGAACAGGCACATTAGTAGCAGATGTTAATTCACCTAAAGACGATGATTTACCACCTACCAAATCTACATCTTCTCGTCTTAATTCATCAAACCATAGTACATAAGCTGTTTCACGATTCATAAAGAACCTCCTAACTTCAATTAGTGCAACACAATATGTGTTTTACAAATAAATAGTATACCTTATTTAAAATTCTGTCAATTTATATTCAAAATATAGAATAATAAAATCCTACCTAGGCAAACCATTATGTTTGCCTAGGTAGGATTTTTATATTTTCTAATTATCTAATCTGTACATATATATCGACTACATTGTTTTATAAATATCGAGGAAGTTTTTCAAAACACGGCCTGTAAGCCCCCAAATCGTATACTCTTCATAGGGATAAAAATAGATAGAATAGTTTTGTCTAATTTTCCAATCAATATGATAGCCTTCTAGTAAGTGATAAGGAAAATCTTTTTTAGGTTTTGTACCTATATCCAAATGACCAACTACAGGCTCAATGGCTAACATCTCCCGCAAAGGAACTGTAAAAATCTCCTTCACTTCATCAGGATTAGGATGATACTCTGTGGTATGTAATCGCACCACTACAGCATGTAATTTTACACCAATAGCGGAAATTAAACAGTCGATAGGTCCTATGAGCTCAATTTGATCGATAGAAATACCTAATTCTTCGCTACATTCTCGAATAGCAGCATCAGCACCTGTAGGGTCATCAAGCTCATAATGGCCTCCAGGAAAACTAATCTCGCCAGGTTGACGACGTAAATTTAAGCTCCGCACAGTAAATAGTAGATGATCTTCTCCATTAATTTCTACTAGTGGCACTGCTACAGCAGCACAAATAGCATCAATATCGGTAATAACATCAGAGGTTCTTTGGGATAAAAAAGTTGAAAGTTCTTTGCTCATAATCATAACTCCACATACTGTAAGATAAGCCATTTGGTTGACTAAGCAATATTCTTGCCCACATACTGTGACTTATAAATAATTGTTAAAGTAGGCACAATAGATTCTATTGTGCCTACTGCAATGGTCTCATTTAATTGCTTTTAGTTGAATTTAATTTTTATAAACTTTCGTTTACCCACTTGTAAAACCATACCATCTTCAAGAACTAAGTTCTCTTCTGTATATTTTTCGCCATTCACTTTGAAAGCCCCCGCTTTAATGGAGCGACGCGCTTCTCCATTACTGCTTGTAAGGCCGTGATCTGTACAGAATTGTGGTACAAAAATAGCGTCGCTAGTTTGGGCCACTTCAACTTCAGGAATATCTGTCGGCATAGCTCGTTGTTGGAATACTCGTTTAAATTCTTCCTCTGCTTCCATAGCAGCCTCTTCACCGTGATACAAACGAACAATAGTACGAGCCAATAACATTTTGGCATCTCTTGGATGTAAACCACCAGATTCAAGTCGCTCAGCCATAGCTTCTTGGTCTTCAATAGACATGTCAGTAACGAGCATAAAGTATCGCATCATCAATTCATCAGGAATAGACATAGCTTTACCGTACATTTCTTTAGGCGCTTCATCGATACCAATGTAGTTACCTAAAGACTTACTCATTTTTTGAACCCCATCAAGACCTTCTAAAAGAGGCATTGTAACAACAACTTGTGGTTCTTGTTCATTTTGTTCTTGTAAATGGCGGCCCATCAACAAGTTAAAGGTTTGATCAGTACCGCCAAATTCTACATCTGCTTTAAGGGCTACCGAGTCATGACCTTGCATTAAAGGATATAAGAATTCATGCACACCAATAGGACGCCCTTCTTTAAAACGCTTATTGAAATCGTCCCGCTCCATCATACGGGCTACGGTGTAAGAACCAGCTAAACGCAATACGTCAGCAAAATTCATGTCTTCAAGCCATTCACTATTGTCGCGTACAATGGTTTTCTCTTTGTCTAATACTTTAAAGATTTGTGTTTTATAAGTCGCTGCATTTTCTAATACTTGTTCTTTTGTCAATGGTGGACGAGTTACGCTTTTACCTGATGGGTCACCGATACGAGCTGTAAAACCACCGATGACAATAACTACTTGATGACCAAATTCTTGGAACAAACGAAGTTTGCGCAATGGTACAGTATGTCCTAAATGAATATCTGGCGCCGTAGGGTCTAAACCGAGTTTTACGACGAGAGGTTTATTTTCTTTAAGGGATCGTTCAATTTTTTTTAGCAATTCTGCTTCATTAATTAATTCAGCAACGCCGTGTTTAATTTGACGCACTTGTTCTTGAGCTGTAATCATGGATATCCTCCTACTAAAATCTATTATCTAGTATACCATTATAAAAAGGCTTTCACAATTATATATAGTATTCGTTTTATGTGTGAATATGATATAATATTTACAACTGTGTAACAATATGTATTGCACAATATTTACATAAAACGAGGTGACTCTATGAGTAATAACTCTAATACGAGAACGCGTCGAAAGTCGACAACTAAATCGAGTTCTCCCAAAACATCCGCTAAACGTACTATGTGGATGATTGTGATGCTACTGCTCATTATTATTGCAGGCGGTGGTTGTGGTTTTATTAGTGCCACTATGTCTAATTTGCCAGACGTATCTAATGTACGCCCTGCTGCAGCATCACAAATTTATGATGTGCATGGCAATTTAATTACTAATGTTCATTCCGCAGAAAATAGATTACCTGTACCGTTGAAAGATGTGCCTAGAAATTTACAAGATGCGTTCATCGCTACAGAAGACTCTCGATTCTATAATCACAATGGTATCGATCCAATCGGTGTACTTCGTGCTATTTGGGTAAATATCGTCAATAGTGGCGTATCTGAAGGTGGTTCTACCATTACCCAACAGCTAGCGCGTAATGCATTTTTATCGCAAGATAGAACGATTAAACGTAAGCTTTCCGAAGCACTTTTGGCGATTCGCATCGAGCAACACTACACAAAAGATGAGATTCTCGAAATGTATATGAACCAGATTTACTTTGGGCAAGGCGCTTATGGTGTACAAGCAGCATCTCAAATTTATTTTGGCAAAGATGCACGAGATTTAACATTAGCTCAAAGTGCGATGCTCGCTGGTATTCCTCAAAGTCCTAACTACTACTCCCCTTTCAATAATTTAGAAGCGGGCAAACAACGCCAAGCTGTTGTATTAGGACAGATGGTAAAATACGGTTATATTACCCAAGAAGAAGCAGATGAAGCTAAAAATGCTGATTTAGGCCTCATTGAACGAAAAGAACAAGCACACGAAGGCAGTAATGCATCGTACTTCATTAACTATATTATTGCTCAAGTTTCTGAAAAATACGGCGATGATGCCATTTATAAAGATGGGTTAAAAATCTATACAACTCTCGATATGGATGCGCAAAACGCAGCTGTAGCAGCGATGCAAAACTTGCCTGACTACTACACTGATGACAATGGTTTACAACAACCACAAGGTGCTATTGTAGCTATCAACCCTCACAATGGCTATATTGTAGCTATGGTAGGTGGTCGTGGTAATGACTCATTTAACCGCGCTACACAAGCAGAACGTCAACCAGGTTCCGCCATGAAACCATTCGTATACTTAGCGGCTCTTCAATCTGGTAAAACACCTGGTTCTATCGTTGATGATAGCCCTATCGATTTCAATGGTTGGCAACCACAAAACTACTCTAGAGATTTCCAAGGACCTATGACATATCGTTACGCATTACAACAATCTCGTAACGTACCAGCTGTAAAAATTGCTGATGATGTAGGGATGCGAAAAATTCTTAACTTAGCAAGAGATATGGGTATTACGACTCTCACAGAAAGCGATAATAACTTATCTACTGCTCTCGGTGGCTTAACACATGGTGTATCCCCTCTTGAATTGGCTGCAGCGTATAGCGTTCTTGCCAATAACGGTATAAAAGTAAATCCTACGGCTATTGTAAAAATCGTAGATCGCAATGGTCAAGTATTAGAAGAACATTCCATTGATGAGAAACGCGTAGTCGAAGAAAAAGACGTTGCTGTCCTTACCAATATGTTAGAATCTGTTATGACTAATGGTACTGGTACAAATGCCTATATTGGCCGTCCAGTAGCTGGTAAAACAGGTACTACAGATGATTCCAAAGATGCTTGGTTTGTTGGTTATACACCAGATCTTGTAGCAGCTGTTTGGATTGGCGATGACGATGGCGCAGAAACATTGCACGGCATAACTGGTGGTACTACGCCAGCTATTATTTGGGGCCAATTTATGGCTAATGCATTAGCTAATACACCGGCTTCAGACTTCGTTGTACCAGCTAACGCACAATCGATTATCAACGAAGGTTATCGTAATCCAACACCGGAACCTCCACCAAAAGAGGAATCAAAAAAAGAAGAGACTAAAGAAAAAGAATCAGACAATAAAAAATCTGAAGAAACTGTAAAAGAAGATGATTCTAAAGAAGAAGCTCCGAAAGAAGAAGCTAAATCTTCTAAAAAAGAAGACAGTAAGAAAAAGAAAGAGTCTGATAATAGATAGCAAAAGAGGCATCCAAACAAATGGATGCCTCTTTTTTATGCTCTACTATAACAATTTATAGATTATAGAAGAAAAGTTATTTTAGGACTACATTAGTAGCACCCGCTCCACCTTCATCGTAGCCAGCCGTTTCAAAATGAGCTACATGCGGCAAAGTTCTTAAGTACTGGTGTACCCCTTCTCGAAGAGCTCCAGTACCTTTACCATGGATAATGCGAACTTGATTAATCCCGCCTAACAAGGCTTGATCAATAAATCGACTCACCGATACAGTTGCTTCATCTACAGTTTGACCTAGAATATTAATTTCTGTACGGACTTCTTTTTGACGTTGCACTTGTGATACAGCTTTCTTTCTTGCTTTCGGTTGTGGCGCAGCAGATTCTCTCTTCACCTTATTCGACTCTTCTCGAGTCGTACTTTGTAATTCAGACAATTTAACAGTAGCCGTCAATCCATTAATGTCGACACTTACTTTATTGCCCTTAATGGCTAATACAGAACCTAACGAACGGAGGGTTGTAATAAAGACAACGTCTCCTACCTTCACATTCTCCAAGGATAGGGATTGTCTCTCATCATCCATCGGTGCTTCTGGCACTTCTACATTAGATATGCCTTTACGAGCTGCTTGAATGACAGAGTTCCGTTTATCTTTATTTGTTTCGGAGAATTGAGATTTCAATTGCTTAATAATCGCTTCCCCTTCAACACGCAAGGATCGTTTTAGTGCTTCTGCTTGTTCTTGCGTCTTTGAAAGTATTTGTTTTTTCTTGTCATTAAACTGTTTCTTTTCTCGCTCTAATTGACCACGAAGACGACGAGTTTCATCCAGTTCTTTTTTCAAAGCTCGTTCTCGTTCAGACGCTTTCCGCAATTGTTCATTTAAGTCCGATAGAACAGCTTCCATTTCACTATTTCCAAATTGAGACTTATACTCTCTCGCTCTGTTTACAATATCTTTAGGCAATCCCAAGCGAGCGGCAATACTTAAAGCATGACTACTACCTGCGACACCGATGTGAAGGCGATAGGTGGGTTTCAATGTGCGTTCATCAAACTCGACGTGACCATTTTCTATACCATCCGTGTGATAAGCGTAATTCTTTAACTCATTATAATGGGTACTTACCATCATAAGAGCCCCTTTTTGGCGGAAAAACTCAAGGATAGATACAGCTAAGGCACTACCTTCTTCTGGATCAGTGCCAGAACCGAGTTCATCAAGCAATACTAAGTCATTAGGACCACAATGTTTAATAATAGAAATAACTTGCGTCATATGAGCAGAGAATGTACTCAAGCTAGCTTCAATACTTTGCTCATCACCAATATCGGCAAAAATATTTTGGAATATAGGCAATATAGATCCATTTTCTGCAGGGATAAATAGTCCACTTTGATTCATTAATGATAGTAGGCCCAATGTTTTTAGGGATACTGTTTTACCTCCTGTATTAGATCCTGTAATCAGTAATATACGGTAATCCGTACCTAATCGGATCTGTGTAGGAACAACAATATTAGCTGGAATCAAAGGATGACGAGCACTCATCAAATTGACTTCTCTCGTTTCGCTTAATACAGCTTGTACTGCTTTTTGGACTAATGCCAATTTTGCTTTACCATAAACAAATTCAATATGTGATACCTTTTCAGAGGCATCCATTAAATCATTGCTATGTTGTTTAACGAGCACTGACAATTCTTTGTAAATACGTAATACTTCTTGCTCTTCTCCAATCAACGCTTCTTGCAATTCATTATTTAAATTGACTAGACGCATAGGTTCAATATATAAGGTTTGGCCTGTAGCAGAACGATCGTGAATCAATCCATCAAAATATTGACGGTATTCTTGCTTCACTGGTATTACATAGCGATTATTACGCTGAGTTACAATCATTTCTTGGAAATATTTTTGATTCTCTTTATCGTGTAAAATCGTCTGAATATCATGTTTAATACGATCTCTCGTTTTACTAATGGTATTGCGTAAAGCCGCGAGTTTAGGCGATGCCGTATCTAATAATTCCCCTTTATCATCAAAAACGCGTCGAAATCTTTGCTCTAGTCGGTCCGTATTCGGCATATCCTGCAACCACAATGATAAAAGTGGATATTCCATATATTTAGTATTAAAAAATTTCATCATTCGCTTATATGCACCAATAGTGATATAAATATCCCACAAGGCTTCTCGGGTAAGAACGAAATCTTTTCTACTCTTCTGGCATGCTTCTCGAATATCGCGCGTACCTCCTAGGGGTTGTTCAATCTCTGTTTGCCATGACCGCACAGCTTCTGCTGTTTCATCTAAAGCTTCTTGAATACGCTTTCTATCGGTCATAGGCTCTAATTCTAAGGCTAATTCTTTAGAGATAGTAGAGCTACAGTGATTGGATAACTCTTCTTTTATTTTTATAAAGTCTAAGACTTCTTCGTTAAACAATAGACTACCTCTCTTTTTTACTCTGTCTAATTATAGTGTTTTAAGGCTTTTCTACTTTCATCGACCATTACTATATTCATTCATATGTTATCAATGAGTTATACAATGGCCCTTATAAAATACCTCTAAAATAATGGCCCCGTGTAATAGGCTGTTCATGTTGTTGTAGCTCTTTTAAAGACGCTGCTTTCTTGCCTTCTACAATAGCTACATAGTCAGATACAATGGCTTTCAATCTATGAAAGTCCATTTGACGTCCATCGATGCGCAAAATAGAAATCCCTTTATCTACGAGCCTTGGCACATAGGCACGCATATCCATTTCATGACTATTCATGATGTGCATACGGCAGTATGGATCCGTTTGTAATGGAAATACTTCGCCTTTTCTATCTTTTAAGAAATACTGCTCCTTCATACAAGGCATAGAACAATGTTCTTTTGTGCCAGATCCAACAAAGCTAGCAATGACACAATATTCAGAAATCATCATCTCTGTATAGCCATGGACCATTGCTTCTAAAGGTATCGACGTAAATTTCTTGAGCTTCGCCATTTGTTGCAATGTCAATTCCTGAGATGGATGGATGCTACTCATACCCATATTTTCCCAAAATTGTGCTGTTAAGGAATTAAAAATATTAAGACCTGTATCTGCTTCAATCGGTCCTGTATAGCCTAATTCATGAAGCCATAATAGAGCTTGAGGTATGTGAATAGAAATGCTACTTGGCTTTGCTTCTATCATCGCCTGCAATGTAGCCATATAGGCATCCACTTCATCATCTTTAATGACCCTCGGTGTTGCAAAAGAAATGATAACACCTGCGTCTTTACAAAGTGCAACAACTTCTTCATACATACTGTGATCATAAGGAATTCGACGCAATCGATCGCCTCCGAAAATTACCTTCTTTGCTCCCCCCTGAATAGCCGCGTTCACGCCTTCTAATTCATCAACACGAACAGATATGATGGGAAGTTCATCACAGAGAAGCACGTCCTTAGCAACAAATGCATAAGATGATTCTCCTTTTACATTGAGGGCACGCCAATGCGCTAGGTGATTCGAAATAAGCTCTCGTTCTAACGCCTCTATGGCATCTCTACGTAATGCATTTAATACACTAGCTGGCCACATATAGGCCCCTGCTGGTATATCTACATAGGATAAGGTAAATAATGTATTTCCTAAACGTCCCAGTTGTTCTTGTACTTTCTCTATAGTCGTCGGTGTTGTTCGAGCTAAAGTAGGTTCGTAATCATTATATACAGTTACAGATAAACCGTCTTCTAACAAAGCTGTTAGTTCTGTCACAACTTTACCGTCTTTCTCTCCTAGCCCTAAGAACATAGACACACTATGTTTCCGTTGAAATTCTTGCAACCCTCTTTGCTTGCTATCCTTTGGTGTAGACGCTAAATATAAAGGGCCCTCAGCAAAGCTTTCTTCTGGTTTTCCTTTATATAGCAAGGAGTTTACTGCAGTCCAATCTGCATCCACAGTGTAGTACGTGACATTTCCATTTTTCTGCAAAATCTTAACGAGCGATCCTAACTCAATAGATTCTGTTAATTCTAAATAGACTTCATCCTTTTTCGCATATGCTTTACCAATAGGTTTACCTTGATGATTAGGAGCTACAATCGTCATCATATGGCGACCTACAGAATCATCTAAATAAGCACTAGAAAATCCTCGATTAAATCCAGCTGCTAAAGCCTGTTTTTTTGTATCATCAACGATAGCCGTATCTAATATACTCCTATATGTGCCAATAACTTGACGTACATAGGAAACCTTTTTCATGCGCCCTTCCACTTTGAAAGATGTCACTCCAGCACGAACTAACTCAATGATAGATTCACTATAATTCAAATCTTTAGGACTTAAAATATAAGCTTCATGTTTAGGTAAAACACTACGTCCCTTAGAATCTAATAACTCGTAAGGAAGGCGACACGGTTGTGCACATGATCCGCGATTACCGCTACGCCCACCTATGAAAGAACTCATCAAACATTGACCAGAATAACATACACAAAGTGCACCGTGCACAAAAACTTCAATTTCTGCTTTACAGTTAGCGCAAATATGCTCTATTTCTTTTAAACTTAATTCCCTAGCCAATACAACTCTCGTAAAGCCTAGACTTTCATAAAAACGAACGGCATCTAAGGTGGCTGCCGTCATTTGAGTACTACCATGAAGATGTAAATTCGGCGCCACTCGTCTAGCAATAGCAGCTACGGCTAAATCTTGCACGATGATAGCATCAACACCGATAGATTCGAGCTCTTTTAAATATGCCTCTAAGGCATCTAATTCGCTATCACCAATTAATATGTTGACCGTCACATACACAGATACGCCTAATATATGGGCCAATCGAATAGCTTCACGAAGTTCATCTATATTAAAATTTGCCGCATGAGCTCTAGCATTAAACCCTTTTCCACCCAAATAAATGGCATCGGCTCCCGATTCTAAGGCAGCCATAAAATTTTCCATCGTTCCCGCTGGAGCTAATAATTCCATAGTTATCCTCTATTACATTAATGTAAATCTATACCTTTATTATACTACAAGGAAACAGATAGACATAAAAGGGCTTACCTTTTGGTAAACCCTTTTATTAGGCTATTAACGCAATTTGCAATTTTGAGCATGCAATGCAGAAACGATGTTTTCAATGGCTCCATCAATTTCTTCATCATTCAATGTGCCTTCCATAGATCGGAATTGTAGATTATAAGCTAAACTGCGATAACCCGCTTCGATATGTTCCCCTTCATAAACGTCAAAAATAGAAACACCGTGCAAGTATTTTCCACCTTGTTCGTTAATGAGCTTCATAATATCACCACTCGATACCGTATTAGGCGCAACAATAGCTAAATCTCTGCTTGTGCCTGGGAATTTACTAAATGGCTTATATTTGAACGGTACAAAAGCAAGCCCTAGAATTACTTCTAGATCAATTTCAAACATATATACTTTACCAGAAAGGCCAAAGTTTTTAGCCACTTGTGGATGTAATTCACCAAAGTTAGCAATTGTTTTACCTTCTACTGTATAAGTAGCGCTTACGCCTGGATGGAAATAAGTTTCATGAGATGGTGCTATATCGTAATTAGACACTTTCAATGTAGCTAACAAGCCATCTACAATGCCTTTTACATCATAGAAATCTGTATCTCGTTGCACTTCATTCCAGCTTGCCGCTGTCGTTTTCCCCATCATAATGCCACAAGCCATTGGTCGTTCATGAGGTACCTCTGTTAATGGTAAAGACTTAGGCTCATATACATTAGCCGTTTCAAACAACCATAAATCTCTATTTTGCTGCGCTATATTGCGCAAAGCTGTTTCTATCACAGCAGGCACTAAGGTAGTTCTCATATAAGGGAACTCTTCAGAAATAGGATTTAAAATTGGTATAGCCGTATAACGACTATCACCTTCAGAAAGCATCATATTCGTTAACCCATCTTTATGCATAAAGCTAAATGTAATGATTTGACTAAGTCCTACACTCGCTAAATAATGAGTTACTTTTTTAGTTAATGCTTTTTTCGGTGTCATACCACCAGAAGAAAGAACTGCATTCGGAATAGTGGCTTCAATATGATCATAACCAAAGATACGCGCCACTTCCTCTGCAATATCAGGCATATCTGTAACATCATCGCGCCAAGTCGGAACAAGGGCTTCTATAGATTTACCAGACTCAGTTAATTCAAAACCTAACTGCGTCAAAATAGACACCATCTTGTCTTTTGCAATAGATGTGCCTAAGTAATCATTAACTTGCTCCACTGTGAACATTACAGTTCGTTGTTCTACTGGTGTAGGGTATACATCTATAACACCGACTTCTACTTTACAAGTTGGACAGATTTGTTGCAACAATTGTGCAGCCCGATCGATAGCGTAAGCCGTGTATTTGTGATTGATTCCCCGTTCAAAGCGACCAGACGCTTCAGAACGAAGACCTAATGCTTTCGATGTTCTACGGATAGATGGACCATTAAATACAGCTGCTTCTAATAATACATTAGTAGTCGTATCTGTCACTTCACTATGAAGACCGCCCATGACACCGGCTACCCCAATAGGTCCTTCTGCATCAGCAATAATGAGCATAGATTCATCCAATTTACGTTCATTATTATCTAATGTTATTAAAGTTTCCCCTGCTTTTGCACGGCGAGCAATAAGCTGATGACCTTTTACATGATCATAATCGTACGCATGCATCGGTTGACCTAATTCAAGCATCACGTAATTCGTTACGTCGACTACATTATTGATAGGGCGAATGCCGCTATTGCGCAAACGATTTTGCATCCATAATGGAGATGGCTCAATGGTTACATTAGTAATCAAACGAGATGTAAAGCGGCTACACAAATCTTCTGCTTCAATAGATACGCTAGCTCTACCATCGATGCTTTCACCTGTTTCATTAACCATAATCACTGGGAACAATGCAGATTTACCAGTCATAATGGCAAATTCACGAGATAAGCCTACCATAGAGAAACAGTCCGCCCGATTAGCAGTCAATTCAAATTCATACACTGTATCATCGAGCATGAGCACTTCTTTAATATCTAAGCCAATTGGCGTATTTTCAGGGAAAATATAAATGCCTTGTGCTTCTTCTGGGCGTACTAAATCAGAGGAAATGCCAAATTCTGCAACGGAGCAGAACATACCTTCAGAAGTGACACCACGCAATTTACCTTTTTTAATTTCTGTGCCGTCTGCCAATCTCGATTTATGATACGCTACAGGCACAATTTGGCCTACCGCTACATTTGTGGCGGCAGTAACAATTTGTTTTACCACTTCTTCGCCATCATCAATACATTGTACTTGGCACACTTGTAATTTATCAGCATCCGGGTGTTTTGTAATATCAATGATTTTTCCTGTATAAATCTTTTTCAACCCTGGATCCATAGAAATCACATCTTCTACAGGAATACCTGCTTGTGTTAATTGATCCGCTAATTCTTGTGGATTAGCAGTTAAGTCAAGAGGTACATATTCATTCATCCATTGTAAGCTTGCTTTCATGACTACCTCCTAAAACTGCTCCAAGAAACGTACATCATCTTCAAAAAATAGACGTAAATCACCAATACCATAGAGAAGCATAGCAATTCGTTCTACCCCCATACCAAAGGCGAAGCCTTTCACCTTAGCTGGGTCATAGCCATTCAGTTCAAGCACTTTCGGATGAACCATGCCGCATCCTAAAATTTCAAGCCATCCTGTATGAGAACACACTCGGCAGCCTTCGCCGCCACACATAACACAAGAAATATCTACTTCTGCAGATGGCTCTGTAAATGGGAAGAAACTTGTACGGAAACGAACTTTGGTGTCATCTCCGAACATATGACGTAAAAATGTTTCAATAGTCCCTTTTAAATCGGCAAATGTAATATGTTCATCAATGATGAGTCCTTCTACTTGATGAAATACAGGAGAATGAGTGGCATCGTAATCCCAACGATATACTTTACCAGGCGCAATCATACGGATTGGGCTATTTGGCTCATGACGCTGCATAGTACGAGCTTGCACAGGGGATGTATGGGTTCTAAGTAAGATATTTTCCGTAATATAAAAGGAGTCCTGCATATCTCGAGCAGGGTGATCTTTAGGCAAGTTAAGACACTCGAAATTATAATAATCTTGTTCCACTTCTGGACCTTCTTCAATGGTATAACCCATTTTCATAAAGAAGTCCTCAATCATTTCATTTACAGTGGTAAGAGGATGAATATGCCCTGTTTTTGGTGCTCTTCCAGGCAATGTAATATCGATTTTCTCTTCTTCTAATCGAGCCTGCAATGCAGCAGCCTCCATAGTAGCTTTTAATGAATCGAGAGAGGCTTCTAAGGCTTGGCGTACATCATTAACAAGAGCCCCCATTTTAGGGCGCTCTTCAGGAGATAATTTACCAAGCCCTTTTAATAAAGCCGTCACTTCCCCCTTTTTACCTAAATATTTTACGCGTACATCTTCCAACGCTTGTATATTAGTAGCCGATTGAATAGCAGATAAGGCTATTTCCTTTAGGCGTTGCAATTCTTGTTCCATACAGCGATCCTCCTAATTTACAAAATTCAAATTTCATTATATCAAATTTGGGTCATCCTCTTCAACGAATCGCCACGGCAAATCAGGCAACGGTTTCGCTTCTAATACGAAAAATGTACCTCTCGCTAAATGAACAAGCTCTCCTAATTCATTATAAATACGAGCAGTAGCTACCATTGTTGATTTCCCATTATGTTCAACCTTAGCAACACCTCGTAATTGAGTGCCTCCTTTGACGACTTTCAAATAATTGCCATTAATATCAATGGTGCTTACAGATTTGCCTAAAGTAAAGCAAGCTGTTCCCATGAGACTATCAGCAAAGCCAATGCATACAGCACCATGAAGATCGCCACGAAAATTACAATACTCTTGCTCATTAGTTTGTAATATCATTTCTGCATGACCTGGGTCTACAAAAGTCACTTCCGAATCTTTTACCCAAGCAAAAGGATTTAATGTTCGTAATTCATTAAAATATTCTAATAATGTAGTTGCCATAATAGCCCTCACTAATGCAAATAATGCGTTACATCATACATAGTCATTGTATCATGCAACGCATCATATGCGAATATATAATTCTATGTTCTTTTATTCATAATGTAATGCATCAATTGGGTTGAGTTTCGCCGCTTTTCGAGCTGGATAAATACCAAAGAGAAGGCCGATACCCATGGAGAATGCAAAGGACATAATTACCGTCGGTATCGATACGAGTGTGCTCATACCGGATACACTGCCAATCAAATAGGACGCCCCAATGCCAAGAGCAATCCCTATAAGCCCCCCCATGAGACTGATAACGACAGCTTCGATGAGGAATTGCGTAACAATGACATTGTAAGTAGCCCCTAAAGCCTTTCGAATACCAATTTCTCGTGTTCTCTCTGTTACAGAAACGAGCATGATATTCATAATACCAATACCCCCTACAACGAGAGAAATAGCTGCAACAGCACCTAAGAACAATGTCAAGGTTCCCGTCGTTTGTTCCATTGTTTCCATAATTGATTTCATATTTTGAATATTAAAATCATCTAGTTCTGGATCTTTAATGCTATGGCGAACGCGCAATAAGTTTTCTATATCTGATTGCAATCGATCAATACCGCTTTCATCTTCCGAAACGACATAGACCATGCGCAAGTAATCTACCCCTTCTACCCGTTCCATAGCCGTTGTATAAGGGATGAAAATTGCGTCGTCTTGGTCATTCCCCATCGCGCCATTACCTTTACTATTGAGGACCCCAATGACACGGAAAGGAATATTTTTGACGCGAATTTCTTTACCTACTGGATCTTCTCCAGCAAAGAGGTTTTTAACTACCGTCTGTCCTACTACAGCGACGCGCTCTCTGTTTTTAATGTTCTTTTCAGAAATAAAGCGCCCTTCTGCCATAGTCCAGTTATTTACATCTTGGAAGTTATAATTTACACCACTTACGCTAGTAGTCCAGTTTTTACTTTGGTAAATAGTTACGTAAGAGCCCGCTGTATACGGACTGGCTGCTTTAACCCCATCTAACTTTGCAATAGCTTCATAGTCAGCTACTTTCAATGATTTATGAGATCCTGCAGTAGGTCTTACACCGGGAGTCCGAGGAGCACCAGGCATAACCATTAATAGATTAGAACCTAAGCTAGAAATGGAATCTTGTATATCCTTCTTTACGCCATTACCAATGGATACGAGGGCAATAACAGCAGCAACCCCAATGATAATGCCAAGCATAGTCAAAATGGAACGAAGTTTATTAGCAACGAGCGATGCCCAAGCCATCAAGAAACTCTCTTTATACATGTTCCACCTCCTGCACAGGCGTCATATTTAGATTAGCTTTGTCTTCTACAATATAACCATCTCTAAGAACGACGTTGCGGCTCGCATAAGTTGCAATTTCTGGTTCATGAGTAACGAGGATAATCGTACGCCCTTGGTCATAGAGGCTACGGAAAATATTCATTACATCGATAGTCGACTTAGAATCTAGATTCCCTGTTGGTTCATCGGCCATGATGATGGCTGGATCATTGGCTAACGCGCGAGCAATGGCTACACGTTGTCGTTGACCACCAGACAATTCAGCTGGCAAATGGTCCATCCGCTCTCCTAATCCAACGGATGAAAGCAAAGCTGCAGCCCGCTCGTTTCGAGTCTTTTTATCAACGCCAGCATAAATCATCGGGAGCGCCACGTTTTCTAAAGCCGTTAACTTAGTGAGCAAGTTAAAACTTTGGAATACAAAGCCAATTTCCTTATTTCTTACATAAGCCAATTCATCATCCGTAAGTGTAGCTACTTCGTTGCCATTTAATTTATAGGAACCAGTCGTTGGCCGGTCCAAACAACCTAAAATGTTCATAAAGGTAGATTTACCAGAACCAGAAGGCCCCATGATGGATACGAAGTCCCCTTTATGCACCTGTAAATCGATACCATGTAATACAGGAACAGACAATTTCCCATTTACATAGGTTCTCGTAATTCCTTGTATATCAATAACAGAATGATTCATATGTCACCTACCCTTAAAATGGGCTACGAGTATTGTTTTTAGGACCATTAATATCGCCACTAACGATAATTTCGTCACCTTCAGACAACCCGTTCAAAATCTGTACATTACTGTCGCCTGTTACACCTGTAGAAACAGCAGTACGCACTGGTTGTCCATCTTTCATGACATATACATACTCGCCTTGCTTATCTGTTCGTACCGCTGTTAATGGTACGACTAATGTATTTTTAATATCTTCCCCAAAAATAGTAGCACGCGCCGTCATTGTGGGTAAGAAATTATTAGAAATATCAGATGGGATTGCTACTTTTACAGTATAATACACTACACTAGAGCTAGTAGTCCCCATATTACCTTTAGAACCTTTGGAAATTTCAGACACATAGCCTGTGAAAGTTTCTCCTGGTTTAGAGTCAACAGTAAATTCTACGCGAGAACCAGTTTTAACATTGCCAATATCTGTTTCATCTACGGTGAGATAAATTTCAAGATTCGATAAGTCTGCAATGGTAGCAATGATCATTTGCGTAGAAATACCAGTACTAATCGTTTGGCCTGCTTTAAGAGGTTCCCCAATAACCGTACCAGTCATAGGTGCTGTAATAGTAGCGTCGCTTAAATCTGCAGATACACGTTGATACGTAGATAAGGCACGCTCATAAGACGTAACAGCATCGTCATACGTTTGTTGAGCTACTGCATTTTGATCGATTAAAGCTTTATAACGATTCATATCTAATTGCGCTTTATCTAAAGCAGCTTTCGCATCATCTACTTGCGCCTGTAATTGACGAGTATCAATATAAGCTATAACTTGTCCTGCTGTAACTTGTTCATTCTCTTTCACTAATACTTCTTCTAATTTACCGGCTACATTGGTAGAAACATCGACATAGTTAACAGGATTAATCGTACCTGTAGAGCTTATACTCGTTTTAACATCGCCTCGTTCTACTTTACCAGTGGTATATTTTTGTTGTGTTTGTGCACTATTATCAGTGTTCATGTAATAATACGTGCCGCCCCCTAGTAAGCAAATAGCGACAGCAACACCAACAATTCGTTTGCGGTGCTTTTGAAACAACTCTTTCATATATACTCCTTATGCATTCATTCTTAGAGTAGTGTGAGTACTACCCGTACATATTGTATCTTAAAATTAAAATTTATACAATCTAAACGCAATACCCATAGATCTTGAACTCTATGGGCATGTTTTATCACTATATAGTATCTATGACATCAACAAATCTAATAACATAGAGCACTATAAGTAATCATTTATCTACTTAAGATAGAGATGAGCTGATACGCCTCTTCTTCTAATGGAAATCTATACCGCGCTGTGTCTTCATAGGGAATACCACGAATTGCACCGTCAATATAACCAGTAATTTGATTCTTCTCTCCAGATTCGATAAGTTGCAATGCAACCTGACTCATACGGGCCGCTAACAAACCATCAAAAGCAGATGGAGATCCACCTCTTTGCAAATATCCTAATACCGTCAAGCTAGGGTCGAAATACGTATGTTCTTTGATATATGCTTTCACTGCAGCTCCCCCTAATTGGCCTTCTGCAACGAGAATAACACTATATTCTTTCCCCATTTGATGAGATTCATTAATATGTTTGCATAGCCCCTCTAAATCTACGGGATATTCAGGAATCATAACGATTTCTGCACCACAAGCTAGTCCTGCTTGTACTGCTAAGTGGCCCGAATGACGTCCCATTACTTCCACTACAGCAATCCGTTCATGAGAATTTGACGTATCTCGAATGCGTCCTACCGCATCAACAATTGTATTTAACGCTGTATCAAAGCCAATTGTATATTGCGTACCATTCATATCATTATCAATCGTGGCAGGTATAGTCATCGTCGACTGCCCCAAAGCGGCTAATGCTTCTGCACCAGCCATAGAACCATCACCACCGATAACAATAAGATGATCGATACCTTCTTCTTGTAATATACGGTACGCCTTTTCTTGAACCCTATGCTCTTTAAATTCGGGAAAGCGCGCCGTTCTTAATATGGTACCACCCGTTGTAATAATACCGCCTACATCACGTGGTGATAACTGACGTATTTCGCTATTGATAATACCTAAAAAACCGCGCTCAATACCATATACTTGATAGCCTTTACGAAGGGCTAGTCTTGTGACGGCTCTGATGGCTGCGTTCATACCGGGAGCGTCTCCGCCGCTTGTGAGAAGAGCTATTTTTTCCATATCGATGTTCACCTTCTTGCTTCTTTGTATAGTTTGTATCCGGTAATACAACTATAGATGACTGCTTATAATGAGATGTATTTGATTTGGATGCATTAGTCCTTAAATTTGCTTTTTTCTTATATGTATCTCTTTTTACATAGATTGGTTGAAAGTTTTCTTTAGGTTGTCTTCGTGCTTTAAACTGTACATTCGACGTTTCTAATTCCTTTTCGATGGCTTCCATAAAGTCATAGGTACGTCCATTCGTAGTATCCAAGACGTAGTCGCACTGTTTATATACAGGTTTCCAAGCTTGAATCATAGCATGTACAAAAGCATGGACATTAGTATAGTCCATAGTCGGTCGCTTGCCGACTCGTCGATTGACACGGCTCACAATGCGGTATTGTGCAGCTCTTATACCAATAATATAGGAAAAGCGCTTTAAGCTCTTTAATGTACGATGTTCAATAGGGAAGTTTCCACCTACGGAAATAACTGCTTCATGATATAAGCATACCTTTTTTAAAACATCTAGTTCAGCTCGTCTAAAGGCCTTTTCTCCTATCTTTTTGTAAATCTCTGCAATAGACAACCCAAAACGACTTTCTAAGACTCGATCAGTATCTACGAACTGCCACCCTTTTAATTCTGCTAAATTGCGACCAAAATGGCTTTTCCCGCTACCCATAGAACCAATGAGAACTATATTTCGTTTTGTAATCATTTCTTATGGCCCCTTTTTATACGTTATTGTTTATTGTACTATAAATAAAAAAGAAAGGCTATATGTGCACCATGCGTTACACATATAGCCTTAAATACCTTTTGTAATAGGAGTAATATGACATCGGAAAGAAATACTCGTTCCAGTCACTACAATTGATTCAATATAAATCTGACAAGGTATCATTTCATGGAGTTCATTATACCAAGTAAAAAAACTTTCACTACTCCCTATAAGAGTTAGAGTAAGATCATCCGTAGTTCCACTACTATTGGACAGAACTAAAGGTGAATTACGAATGCTCCCATAAACTTGATCCGACCAATTAGCTTCATCATATATATACTCTAATAATTTAGCTTCTGGTGAATGGAGATACTCCGATTGAACTGCATAATTGATATTCTTCGTTTCTTCTTTTACTTTCATCTCCTCATATAATGCTTCATAGTGAGTCATACAGCCTATAGCAATAATGACAAAAAGAACACATACACCACTAAGACTAAGAGCCCATAGAATCGGTATTGGCAGACTTCTTCTTATATCCATCCAAATGGAATAACTGATGTTGACTATCTCTTTCCACTTCTTGTTTTCCATTGTAATTCCACCCTTGTAAATGAGCCCGCACATAGTTTATATATTCTTGATATGCTTCTTCTGTAGAAGCGACTCCATCTACAGAAAATCCATCATCAGTAAATGTAATTTGTTTCAAGCCTATACTTTGACTATTCACCATAGCGCCATCAAGTAAAGTAATGGTCACTAGTTGTGTATTCATAGCTATCCTCTGTTGTAAAAGCTTTCGCCCTTTCTCTTGCAACGCATTATATTGTACTTCTACCGTTCTATAGTCGCTATTTTGAGTAAGAATCTCATAGGCTGTATATCCCTCTTTATAGGACTCATAAGCAGAAACACTTTGACTGATCATATACACACAAATAATGACGCATATAGAGGTGGCTATATAGAAATAAAACTTCTTCCCTAATAATGTAATGCGCCACCGCAAATAGGTAGGCATGAAATTTATTTGTTCGTCTTTACCAACCGTGCCCAATCCAATGTAACCCCCGTGCCGTCATCCCAAGCGCCATATCCCATTCTAATTCGCCTAAGATACATTGATTTTTCGTATCTCCTATAAACTCAATTGGCATATAGGTAGTCTTCCCATAAACACCTTCGATAGAATCCAAATCAATGCGCAGTTCTTCTGTTAAACCGTCTGTATTATAAAATGTAACACCTTCTACTTCTTCTACACCAAATAGACGTAATTCTTCTTCCATCCCTATCATCGCCTTTGCAATATCTCCACCATGGCAACTAACCAAACATTCTTTAATACAAACATCTTTCCACCACGCCCAGATATGCATCATAGTACCTTCTACAATACCGGTTATAGTTCCAGTTCTCTTTTCATAACTATAGGTTACAGGAATCGGCCAAAAATCGATAACACTAATAAGCATAGTATTCGCTAAAATGCCTTTTTGCATCTCCTGTAAACCTCGTTTTTCAATGGCTACTAAAAATAAATAGTAATTATGCCGAGGATATTCGCGTTTACATACTTCCACTTCAAATTCATCGGACTCAAAGGTAAAAATATCTTCTAAATTCCACTTAATAAATTCTTTAACACTAAACTGACTCGGTTCAAAATGTGTTAAGGTAGTCTCCGTCTTTATATCCGCCACTATACTATAAAAGCCGTCCTCTATGGGATATCGTTCAAGAAATCTCGTTATATCTTCATGAAGAGCTCCCTTTCGATCTAATGTTACCGCTTCTGTAACAGTCATCTTCTGATTTTCTATGTGTCCTGAAACAGCCGTAATTCGCTGTTTTGTAATGCAAAGCCCAGTATGTGTTCTTGTTCTAATCCCCATAATATCTCCTTAATACGGTTTTATATCTACTACACGCCATTTCTGGTCCTCTCCTTTTTCCATATACATATGAATCCTAGCTGTAACGCCTTGGCGAATGCCATAACTCATAAGGTGCTTAGGATTCGATAGCTTCGGATCTTCCTTTATATATACAGTAGTCAAATCATCTTGTTCTACCATCATTGTGCTTCCCTCTTTCCACACACCTCCCGCTTTTATATATGCTACAAACCAGCGAGCTCCCCGTTCCGCATCATAATGAGCTTTCAATAAATTCATTTCATCTAATGTATTACTAGCTGACAAAGTCGTTATTTTCAATATAGCAAGGGCCATAACGAGCAAAACCATCATGCCAAATAAAGTACTGTATGTAATGAACCCATCAATGCAATTCTTTTTCTTTATACCAATCATAATGCGTCGATACAGCGGTACTAACTTCATAATTAGTAATACCTCCGTAACCTTGTATAAATTCTGTATCCTTCTTATACTTATTATTCACTGTCCAAGACAGGTGTAATACCTTATTCGTATCTAATAAGAAGGGATTTACACTATCTACTTTCCGTTTATCTTCCGTTCCTATAATGCGGCTTCCACTAAGAGGCTGCAAACTGCCGTCTGTCAATCGCCTATATAAAGCACGCCGCGTTAATTGAAAGGTAGTCCTCTTATTATCACTAATTTTTACAGTTTTATTATGATCAGCCACCGATATAGCACTCCGATTCCACTGAATATGGCTTACAATAGCCCGTCTCGTATATCTGCCATCTTCAATCATAGATACACTATCATCGAGTCGTTCAATCCAAAGGACACCACTCATAATAACCGATATGAGTCCTAGTAAAATAAAAGCCCCTATAATGACACTAATAATAAGAGAAGGCAAAATAAACCCTGCTTCACGTTTCCCATGTGAACTCATTGGAGTCCACCTTTTATAATTCAGAATGAACCGATTCCATAGGGGGCCCCAAAAATGTCGATAACTCATAAATTACTTTCCCATCTTTTTTAGCTTGTACTGTATATCGATAAATAGGTATACTATGAATCATTTCAACCGTTCCTATACGATGAAACATGACATGTAAATGTGTTCCTCCTTTTCTAGATGTATTGATTCCTTCTTGTGGCATTTGCCCCGAATCATAGTCTGCTTTTCCCTCTTCTATAAAGGCTACTACTTCTTGCGTAATAGCATCTTGTTCATAAGCCCTTTCAACCATGGTAGTAGACATAGACAAAACCTGTAATATAACTGGCAATAGTAATAGTAAAATAGAACTAGCAATGAGAGCATCCCCGTAGAGAAAGCCATTTTTATAGTTTCGATGTTTCACTGAATCGTTAAATCGCCTCCCACCGGATGCGACCCGTTTGAACAGAAATCCAGATGCGATTTTTAAGACCTGTTCGCGTATCTTGTAATACAAATTCTGTACTGTCATAAGGTAATCCATAGGCTGAAAAATATACTCTTCTTATAAAATGTCTACTTTCAATATGATCAGGAAACGTGACTTCTTCTTTACTCATAGAAGGTCCATCTTTGATATAGTATCCATGTTTCTTTAAAATAAACTCACTATTTCGCATTCGTTCATCACTATGACCGAGCATAGACCAAAGCTGCACTTTCTTTATGGAATATAGAACTTCTTCTGTATAGCGATTCAATTCGTGCCTCGATGGTTCCTGAACAATCATAGACGCCCCTAATAGGACGATGCATAAGACTATGGATATACCAATAATCCATTCAACTAATACAAAACCACATTCATACTGCCTATTACAAATACGAGTTTCCAATAGAGAGCCTCCCATACATAATGCAGATGGAGTCCATTCCAAGCACCAAAACATAAAAAGGGACCAAATGGTAGATATGATATAGTTCCTTTTTTTAATAGTTTCAATAAGAAGAGATAGAGTGTGCCTACAATAAATGCCACATATATCATAACTACCGTTTGTATGGGCGTTAACCAAAGCGATATCGCACAAAGCCATTTGATATCGCCCCAGCCAAAACCATTGTTGCTTACATATCGTAAACCTACACATAGGACAAATACAGAGAGTAGTACCATGCAGGTGTCGAAAACTGCATAGGCTTTACTAGTACTATATAAAACCCCTCCTATACTAAGTCCGATGGCTCCTTCATCGGGTAATATACAATAATGCATATCGATGGTAGCACCTGCGATGAGAATGAGCGAAAAGAAGCTAATTAAAATAACTTCAAAGTTTGTATATCCCCTTATCACAAGGGGTATCCCTATAGATATAAGCCACACAAAGATTAGCAAACAACATTTGATCCCTTTCATGCTCTATAATCCTTAATTTGCTCCATCTGGAGATGTAACAACTACAGATTTACCTGTATTCCCTGTAACTTGTTCATAAGAAATAACATAATCTTTGCCTTTAGAGCTCTTAACATGTTCTGTTAAATACCCCTCTTTATATAGTGTTTCTACCGTTGGAGGTGCATCTACACTTTTATCAATCATGTATAGTTGCGTTGCATTGCGAATAATCTGCATATCCGCAATCTCTTTCGCCTGTTTTGCTTTATCTGCAGCAGACATAAATTGCGGCATCGCAATAGCTGCTAAAATAGCGATGACAGCTACTACAACCATAAGTTCTACTAAGGTAAAGCCCTGCTCTTTTCCATTCGCTAAACGACGTCTCTTTAAAGCTCGATCTATTTTTTTGCAAAGATTGTATATCCTTTGTGTTCCAGATTCTACATAAGTATTCATAATGGTCTCCTTTTATTGACTACTAAGATTAGAAATAGATGTAAATAAGGGATACATCACAGATACGACAAGAATAGCTATACCAATGCCCATAATAGACAGTAAAAGAGGCTCCATCAATCGCTCTAAGCGAGTAATATATTGTTCCATCAATGAGCCATAATAATTACTACAATGACGAAGCATTTCCGCCAATTCACCACTTTCTTCGCCGACGCTGACCATCTGCCATATAAAGGGATTTCCAATATGAGCCGATTGTAAGCTTTGCGTAAAGGAATATCCTTTTTCAAGCAGCCCAACTACGTCATCACTACACCGACGGCCATACGCATTAGGCCACACTGATTTCGTAATTTTAATCGTTTGAATAATGGATATCCCCGATTCTAGTAAAAGCGCCCATATAGCTAATACATTAGTATAATAAAAAGCCGTTACAGATGTTTTGTTTTGAGCCAAATTCCATAAACCTCTATGTAACTTCATATATATACTTTGTTGCTTATAAGCAACCAATAGAAGGCATATGCCTACAATATGTATGCCACCATATAGTAATGGATGCTCTCCTAAGGATTGTCCTAATGCAAATAATCCCCGTGTCATCATTGGCAATTCTACATTCATGGTGGCAAATACACGGCTAAAAGAGGGAATGATAAATAAAATGGTAACTAGAAAAAATAGATTCATCATTACTAGCAAAAATGATGGGTACGCAATAGCGCTAATGATTTTCTGATGCCATCGTCTTTCCTTGTCATAATATGTTGAAATATACTGCAATGTGTCGCCTAAAGTACCAGCTGATTCTCCTGATTCTAACAAAGCTAAACCTATAGTAGGAAATCCTAATTGTTGTAATGCTTGGGATAGGTTTCTCCCTCGTTGTATACCTTCATAGATAGACCGATAAGGTAAAGAAGATTGTTGTTCACACAACAAAAGAAGTGCTCTCCGCAATGGTATTCCGGATTTTAGCAGTAAACCTAACTGTTGGCATATATCAACGACAGCTTTGTGGTTCCACTTGTAGGACTTTGCCTTCATCTGTTGAATATGACAAATCGTATAAGATTCCAGTTTTAATTTAACTTTTACCTCTTCTTCAGATTGAGCCCACAAAATGCCATCTATACGTTCATTATCTTTGTTTAATACAGTATATTCGTAAGCATTCATTCATAGCTCCTTACAACTTACACTAATTGTTGATCTAATAAGTCACATAGTTTTGTTTCACCCCTATAGCGCTCTTTTATAGTTTGCACAGACATTTCTAAGGTCTTCATCGGCTGCTGTTTTTCTTGAAGCGATATAATCTGCGTTTCCTTTTTACTTCTAATCAAATTCGCCACTGCATGTGTGTTCACTAAAATATCTCGAATCGTAATAAAATGGTCATTCCATCGCAATAAACGTTGACATATAACGGCCCGCAATACTTGTGATATTTGACTGCGCACTTCTTCTTGTTGTTCTCCTGGGAAAATAGATATCATCCTCTGTATAGCCATAACAGCACGCTGTGTATGCATAGTAGCAAGCACAAGATGACCAGTTTCAGCAGCATGCAACGCGGCTTGCAACGTTTCTTGATCTCTCAATTCCCCTACCATAATGACATCTGGATCTTCTCGCAAAGCATCTCGAATACCATGAGCCATAGATTTTATGTCGAGCCCCAGTTGGCGTTGATGGATTAAGGACTGCTGTGATATAAAGGTGTACTCAACAGGATCTTCTAATGTGATAATATGTTTATTCATAGTCCTATTAATATATTCTAAGCAACAAGCTAAAGCAAAGGATTTACCGCTTCCGGTAGGACCTGTAATGAGAACCAAACCATCATTATAATGACAAATGTCTTTCATCAACTGCCCTTCACTAGAATTGTCAAGACTTAAATCTTTATGGCATAGGAGTCGCAATGTACCACATATGGTTTGATTGGCCCTGTATAAATGCGTACGGACACGTATATCATGAGATGTAAAAGCTTCATCTACAGAGTACCAATCGTGATGCACTACATGGCATCGCTGCAAAATCTCATCAATCACCGGATGTTCGCAATAATATCCGAGCGGTAAAAGACCTTTTTTACCTCGTATATATATGTCTTTTCCCATTTCTAGATGTATATCAGTAGCCTCTAATTCATATGCCTTAGCAATGATCCTATCTACCGTTACAGGTATTGATAACAATTCCTGCACGTTTCACCTCCTCTATCGTCGTATGACCTTCATCAATGGCTAATCGAGCTGATTCTTCCAACCAAATCTGTACGTATTGCTCAACACGGTCCCAGTCAACAGCATTAGGAGGTATCTCTACATATTCAAACAGACCTTTTCGCCCTTTAAAAGTACCGCTCTCTTTATCTAAACAACGAACTAATCGTTGCGATAACGCCCCAATCAATGTGGCTCGTAAAAGATAAGGTTCGACTCCCATATCGATGAGCCGGCCTATAACACCTAACGCTGTATTGGTATGTACCGTCGTTAATACTCGATGTCCTGTTAAAGCTGCTTTTACAGCAAGTTGTGCCGTTTCGTTGTCCCGTATTTCCCCAATCATAATAGAGTCTGGATCTTGTCGCAAAACGGCGCGTAATCCTTTAGAAAAAGTAAAACCAATTTTCTCATTAATTCCAATTTGGATAGCGCCTTCAATAGGAGATTCTACAGGATCTTCTAAACAAATCAACTTTGTTTCATTTAAATTAAGGAGTCGCAACATAGAATATAAAGTCGATGTTTTGCCACTTCCTGTAGGACCACAGACAACAATAAGTCCATAGGGCCTTTGCAAAAGACAAGAGAGACTCTCTGCTAATGATTTGGACATACCTAACTCTTCCAAACTTTTATGGCGTCCTACATTCCCCATGAGTCGACATACAATGGTTTCCCCATAAAGACTGGGCAAGCTTGATACGCGCATCGTCCCACATTGTGACTTATCCATCCAATCCCACCGTCCATCTTGGGGCAATCGTTTCTCACTAATATCCATGCCACTAAAGACTTTGATACGGTTAATTAGTAATTCAGCTTCCTCACTAGGGATTGTCATATGCGTCTGCAATAAACCATCTTTTCGTATGCGCACAATGACGCCATCTTGTGTAGGATCAAAGTGAATATCACTACTTTGAACAGATAAAGCGTGGGCAATAATTTCGTCTAATGTTATATCTACATACATTGTCACCTCCTAAAACCTTGCGGTGTGTTAATAGCTCACCTTCGTTTATTGCGTTATGTATTTCTACATCCTTTTCATATCCCCTTTTTTTGATTTAAAAATCCACGATACGTGTATTTCAAAATAAAAAAGTGAAATACCATTTCAATAATGATACGCCACATGCATAAAAAATGGTTCTATAATAAATGTTGGGGTGTCACCATCAAGGTGGCACAACCAACATTATTTTTTTGCAAAAAAAATAAGCAT